>CAZHST010000143.1:0-1506 GCA_964535215.1 uncultured bacterium | reverse complement strand
TAGGGAAAAGGGCTTCTTGGAGCTGATGCCGGTCCGGTACAAGCGGGAACTGACGGCGTCACTCCTTGCCGACTCCTCGATGGACGAAGCTGCCTTTCACCTGAAAGTCCATGGCTCGGCCTTCGAGGATCTGATCGAGGATAAAGGGTACTTCTTCCATATCCTTCAACGGGAAGGGGTCAAAAGGGGAGGAAAAATTCACGCTCTGGTGGTGAGGGAGCGAGACTGGCCGGAAGGGATTGAAGGGACATCAAGAAAGGTGGGCCCGTTCTGGGTTGCAAAGTACCAGCCTTCCATCCGCTACGTTTCCTGGAGACATTCCAGAGAGCCCGGGCCTGGCTGGTTCGCGAGAGGTTTCGATGACTCGTCATGGGCCCCAACGCGCCTTCCAGCCCGGAACCTGCCCGATCGTTCGATCTACGCCCAGACCCCTCTCGCCTTCTGGGGGGGCTCTCCCGTTTACTACCGGGGGTGGATCGAGGGGAGAAGAGAGGAAAACCTCTATTTGGTCATCTCCCTTCGCGATCTACCCCTTGAAGAGCACCGGCACCGAATCGGTGCCTTCTACCTGAACGGACGGCGGCTCGAACCTCTCCGGGTCCGCTCGTACCTCACCCCTTTAACGAGGAGCACCGAGGTGATCTTCCAGGTGGGCTGTTTCTTGGAGCCTGGACCAAACCTGATGGCTTTCCAGGTGGCGGGAACCTTTTCCGCCTTCGATTTGGACGTCTACGAGGTCCGATGGAAGGGGGGCGGCAAGGACGATGCGGCCTGATGTGTCTTTGGTGATCGCCTCCTACAACAGCGTTGGAGAAATCAAAAGGACCCTCGGAAAGGTCCAGGCGTATTTTGAGAAGCAAGGCTATCCCCACGAGGTCATTGTGGTCAACGATGGGAGCACCGACGGGACCAAAGCGGCCCTTCAGGATTTTGTGCCGGGCTACCCAGAGCTGAGGGTCTTCACCAACGACAGGAACATGGGCAAAGGGTATTCGGTCACGAAGGGGATCTTAGAGGCCACCGGTCGGTTCATCTTCTACACGGACGCCGACTTGGCCTATCCCATCGAGGGGATCGAATCTTTCCTGAAACCCTTAAAGGAAGGGACTCACGAGGTGACCGTCGGCTCCCGGGTCCATGCCGACTCCCTCTTCCATCTTCACCCTCGGTACTTCCGCTACGTCTACCGGCGGCACCTGATGAGCCGCTTCTTCAATTGGATGGTCCGCACCTCGCTGGGGATTCGCGTGATGGATACTCAATGTGGCTTCAAGGGATTTACGGCGGAGGCGGCGAAGGCCATCTTCTCGAGGGTTGGGATCTCCGGCTTCGCCTTCGACGTGGAGGTGCTGCTGATCGCCCAGCGGCTGGGCCTTCGCATCATCGAGATCCCGGTGACGTACATCTATGGGGGGGAGGTCAGCACCGTCAAGGTCGTCGAGAACGCCTGCCAGGCCCTCGCGGATCTGGTCAGGATCTATCGTTGGGATCGGCTGGGCAAGTACC
>CAZHST010000142.1:0-1524 GCA_964535215.1 uncultured bacterium | reverse complement strand
CCCAGCTTGATCCCCTCTCCGGCTGCCTGAGGAGGCGGCTCTAAGACCCGTTGGTAGAGCTCCTGGGCGAAGCGGAGGGCGAAGGCCTCCAAGATGTCCTTCTCCGGATACACGAGCGTGTGGATTCCGAACCCGGCGAAGCGCCTGATGCTGTCAGGGGAGTTATACGTATTGACCCACTGGGGGACGTTCGGTGCGATGTGGCTGGAGTCCTTGATCATGGCCAGGATGAGGTCAGCGACCGAGGCGCACACCCCGTCCCGCGGCGGATAGGCTCCGAGCTGGATGCCACCCTGGCCGTCGATCAGGAAGCAGACATCGAACAGCTGGGCGTGCTCCACACTAACCGCTCGGGTGTATTCGATCCGCGCGGGCTTCGTCGTCGAGGCGTCCTGGAATCGGAGGAGCTCCCGGAGGCCCGCGAACGCCCTCGCGTCGCGATCCCTGACTTCTTCGGGCAAGCGGAAGATATAATTAAAGCCTGAGGGGAGGAGGACGATCCCGAAGAGCACCGCGGTCCCTTTCCCCCGCTTCACCAGGTAGGCCACATCTAAGAGCATCCCCGCCCCGGTCCCCCCAGATTGGGACCCTACCACGAAGATGTAGCTGGCACCGGTGAGGTCAGGAAGCTGCGCGACAAGGTCGCCGACCTCCAGGAAGAGGCCAGCCCGGGCTGCCACCCGGTTCCGTCCGAACCCCGTCGATGGATCCAAGGCCTCAGTCGGAATCCGCCTCGCATCGGATGGAGGAAGCCACTGGTCGATGAAGGCGAACGGCTCCCCCCTCGCGATGGCCTCGATGGCCCGTTGGGGGGAAACCGTCAAAGGGTAAAACTCCGGCGAGCCTGAGGAAGCGTCGATCTGGAAGTCCCCGGCCAGGCGGTACTGATCACGCGGCGGCCCATCGATGCAGAACAACCTCACCCCTGCCGCTTCGGGGCTCCCATATTCCTGCTGGAGGTACCATTTCAACCAGTTGACAACGCCACGGCCCCCTCCGCCGACGCCGATTACAATCGCCCTCGCCATCTTCCTTCCTCCTCAGCTTCCTACTGATAGACGATGAAGAACCTCCCCAGCCTCGCGCTAGAGCCCTGTGGGATCATCTTTGAACGAGGCAAAATCCCCTGCCACAGGCGGATGACAACCCGGTCCCGCTGGCGCCTCTTTCTGCTCACGATGAACAGCCCCGCTGACGTGGAGGGGCTCTTTTTCAACCAGAACAGCGCGACCCGCCTCCGATCCAGTCGCTGCCGCGCCACCGGGGCCTCCTCTGAGGGATACACCGCAAGTGTCCCCTGCATGGGCGGTGAGGTGGCCGCCCATCCGGCCACGCCCACCACTGTGGCGCCTACCGCGATGCCTAAGGCAACCAGCCCGTACTTCGTGTACTTCCAAAAGATCTGCCACCCACTCGGATGGACCACGAACACGACCTCCGAGGAGTCGCCGGGAATCTTCTCGCCGGAGCGAAGCTCCCCCACGACCTTCACTCCGAGAAGGTATCTCCCTTCCTCTTGAAGGG
>CAZHST010000141.1:0-1531 GCA_964535215.1 uncultured bacterium | reverse complement strand
TTTTTTCGGGAATGCTTCAATTTCGGTCGATCGAGTCGGACCCCCCGCAACTCATCGTCTTCTGCCTATATATAGGGGGGGGAGCGTGGCACAAATCGAAGTTTTCCCAATGATGACGCGCACTTAATTTGTGCCACGCCCCCCGTGGAATACAAATCCTTGTGGCACAAATCGAAGTTTTCCCAATGATGACAAGCATTTAATTTGTATCAGCCCCTTGAGACGAATTGGGACCGTGATACAAATCCGAGGCCCCGGGGAGTTGGACATTTCCTACCCCTCCTCGGGGCACGAGTCGGGGTGATCCGGGCCCCCCCTCCATTGCAAAAGCCCTGGCTTTCCTCGCTTCCCGTCCTGTTGTATTAACCAGCCTTCGGTTCTCGCGTCCTGAAGGATTCGATAGAACGTCCTCCTCGATCCCACGCCCTCCTCGAGGAACCTCGCCAGGGCGTCCCTTGTCTCGATCTCCCCCTCTTCCCGAAGGCATTCCTTTAACCAGGCGAGCGCGACCCGCTCCTCATTGCTCTGCTCCTTCTCCTTCTCTTTGACAAGCTGGAACAGCAGACTTCCGGCGGGGCGAAAAAGCTTCATGGGGGATGGGGATTCATCATGGCGCAGTTCGAACGACAACCGGAGGTAGACTCCCGTCTCAGGCCCGCTGGTCCGTTCCACGGTCAGGATCGTATCTGGACGATCCACCAGGACCGACGAGCCGCGGCCGCGGTAGGCGCCTGTATGGTCTTGTTTGGAGAAGTGATGGATGAGAACCACCGTCAATCCCTGCTCGCGAGCAAGCCTTGTGAGGTCAGCCAGCAATTCTTCCATCTCCCCCGCCGAGTTCTCATCTCGCTGATGGGCTTCACGCAGGGGATCAATCACCAAAACCGTCGCTTTGGTGTTCTCGACCCACCGGCGGATGACGGCAAACTCGCGAGGCTGATCCAGGCGAAGTCGCGTGGTGACAAGGGCCAGATTGTCCAAGGCCAGATCGACATCAAACCCATATTTTTGGCTCTCGATGACCATCTTCCTCAGTCGGTCCTGGAGCTTCGCTTCCGCTATCTCGTAATTGAGATACAAAACTCGTTCCGGGGCCTCGACTGCAAATCGCGGGTCAAGGAAGAATGCCTGACCGCCGTCCCGCGGGGCCATGCCGGCGAGGAGAAGACTCAACTGGAGGGTGAGCAAACTTTTACCAGCCTTGGCCGGCCCCTGGATCAAGATGAGCGACTCTCTCCCCATGAGGCCGCCTGTCACGAGGTCCGGGGGGGAGATGATCTCGCGCCGGAGGAAGTCCCGCAGGGGTTCAGGGGAGGGGCAGTCCAGTAGGTGATCGCTCTCCTTGAGCGCATCCAGCCGTTTGTACGCCTCCGCCAGGATCCGATGCGGTTCCTCCCGTTCCGCATGCCCCTCCGCCACCAGGTCAGTGGCCACCCGGATCAGCTCCCGGAGCACGGCCTTGTCCCGCACGATCCGGGCATGGTAGACCACGTTGGCGGCCGTGGGGACCGCCTCCAGGAGCTGGGTCAGG
>CAZHST010000140.1:0-1539 GCA_964535215.1 uncultured bacterium | reverse complement strand
AGGAGGTGAGGAGGATGAGAAGAGGGTGGGTGATCATGACGGTGCTGATGCTTCTGGTGGCCCTGACGCCGGTGGTCGTTGTTTTCGACCCCGCCCACGCCCAGCAGCGGCAACTTCAACCGGGTGTGTTCATGGAGGTCTTGAGGTCGAACGACTCCGTTGATGCGGCGATCGAACGGGGGAGGAAGTTCTTCAACGACATCGGCTGTGCCGGCTGCCATCCAAGGGGAGGGACCATCGGCGGGACGGCGGTTGATGTGGCCGGGAACCGAAATCCGATCCCCATCCCGGATTTGAGAGGGGCGGCCCTCCACTTCCCGCGGATCATTGCCGGGAAGGTGGTAACCCTTGGTCAGCTCAACGACCTCTGAAACACCGTCTTCCTTGGCCGGGAGCCATTAGACCCGAACTCCCAGGAGTGGAATGACCTGGTGGCCTACGTGACGTCCCTGACCCCGGAACTCTACAAGGCGATGAAGAAGTGGGAGGAAGATCGGATCGCCCTGGAGAAGAAGCTGGGGTTAAGGTAGGAAAAAAGCGCCTTTTATGGGGAGGGCTTAGAACCCCCGGCCCTCCCCAGAAGGCCTCCTCGGGTTTGCCGATTCCCTTGGGTTGCGGCAAAACGCTTTGGTCTAAGGGGAGAGGTGGGGGAAGAATGAGAGGAGGACGCGCAGGTCTCATCGTGTTTATGACGATTCTGGGCTTCAGCGGGTTGACCCTCACGTTCGGAGGGGAGGACAGGGAGAGAGATTTGGCTTTGGGGGAAGCGGTTTACAAGGAGATCTGCTTCTCCTGCCATGGGCTGGGGGGAGATGGTAAAGGTCCAAGCTGGTTAAATACCAGGCCCAGGCCGCAGGTGTTTGCGAATCCCAACTACACCCCGAGACTCACCGATCAGTACCTCTTCGAGGTGGCCAAATATGGGAAGCTGGCCGTCCTCAAACGGCAGACCCCCTTAGGCGAGAAGGCGGTGGCCATGCCCTCTTTTGAGGATGTCTTGGACGATGACCAGATTCGGGCCCTGATCAAGTTCGAACGGGCCTTTAGCACCGGAGAACCCCAGGACGAGGCGATGCGGGAGATCTTTAACGATGCCTGCGCTCCCTGTCACGGGATGGGCGGACGGGGGGACGGTCCTCGGGCCAGTGCCGTTCAACCAGCCCCCAACGGGTTCGTTAGTTTGATCCAGCCGGCCCCCGGGAACCTGGCGGACCCCGTTTTTATGGCCCGGTTCGACGATGAGTTTCTCTTCAACTTGATCAAGAAGGGGAGGATCAAGGCGACCGAGGAAGCCGGGTTCGATACGATGCAGCCCTATGGCCATATCTTGAGTGATGAGGAGCTCTGGAGCGTCGTCCGGTACATCCGGGAGACCTTTATCAACCGGAAGAAAGCGGTACAGGATATGAGCCCCTCTGACCCATTTGTGGCAAGGTGAGCTCAAGCGGACAATGTTTTGAAGCCTTTAAGCATGCTTGTAGGAAAGGAGGTGAGCGAGGATGGGGAAGAGGATCTTCGTAATGATGGCCATTGGGACCC
>CAZHST010000139.1:0-1540 GCA_964535215.1 uncultured bacterium | reverse complement strand
GAGGGTTTCGGGAAAGTTGTCCAGGCTCCCCGCGTAGGTCAGGGCATCCAGGACGGTGATCCGATACCCCGGATACCGCTCGATCAGGTATCGGACAAAGTTGCTCCCGATGAACCCTGCTCCTCCTGTGATCAGCAGTCGTTTCAAGAGGCTCCCTCCTTACCTGAGCCAGCAGTGGAAGTCGGCACAGGCCACCCGGTAGCGGAAACCATACTTGCTCATGACCCGAATGATGGCCTCGTTGGTTAAGGCCATGATCCCCTCGATAAGATCGGCCCTCTCAGAAAACCACTCAAGGGCCGTCTCCGTGAAGGCGGAGTAGATCCCCTGCCCCTGATAGGCGGGAAGGACCGCGGCAATCCGGAAGGAGCCGAGCTTGACAGGAAGGTCCCGGTTCAGCTCCTCCTCGAGACCGTAGACGAGGAACCCCACGATCCTTCCCTGCCGCTCGGCGACCAGGACCTGATCGGTCCCCCTCCCCAGGCAGGCATCCTCGACCCATCGGGCATACAGCTCCTCCACCCGCCCCTGGGGAAAGCGGGGGTCTCGGCTGAACCGGTTCATGCCAAAAGCCTGGCGGGCGATCGCCTTGACCTCTTCGACATCCCCAGGCCGGGCCGGACGGATCCCCTGGAGATGGGTCCTGCGGGGAATGGCCGCCTTCGCCTCCCGGTAATAGCGGACCAGGACCACAACCAGTCGGAACCCCATCCCTTCCAGCGCATGGAGGCTGGAGAGGTCCTCCAGGTCGAACCGGGCGTGCAGGTTCACAACCCCCTCGGCCCGACATTGATCGAGGATCCCTTGAAGCAGGGCCTCCTTTACCCGGAGGGCCTCCCGGTACTCCCCCGGGGCGACCAGATGCTCCAACCGGGCACAGCCAAAGTCGAAGATCTCGCTGTCCCACTTCAGCCTCCTCACGAGGGCGAAACCCTTCACCACCCCCCCCACCTCGGCCATCACCAAGGTGGACAGGGGGTCTTGGACCACCCTGGTCAGCCGGCGGAGGAAGGCTGCAGAAAGGGCCTCCTCGTCCATCTCTCGAAGGTACGCGTAAGGCTTGAAAGGGGAGGCCTGAAGGACGGATTGGAGCCGCTCAAGACTGCCCGGCTCGAGCCGTACAAGCGCCATCCTGGTCATCGTAGCCCTCTTCAGGCTTCACTCAAGGACCTCTTCGATGACAAAGAACGGCCTCCGCTCGGTGAGTCGGAAGATCCTGGCGGTAAACTCTCCCAGCAGCCCCAGGATCGAGAACTGGAGGCCTAAGAAGATGGCCAGGATGATCAGGAATTGGGTACGAACCCCTAAGGGAACACCGAGGAGAAACCTCAAGGGAAAATAGAGCACCCCCCCGAGAAGGCCCAGGGCCGTGCAGCCGAGGCCGAAGAGGCCGATCCACTGGAAGGGACGGGCCGGAAAGCTGACAAGGAAATCCAGCAGGTGGCTGATCAAATCCAGGAACCCGTACTTGGAAGTCCCGGCCGCTCTCGGGTAGTGGCTCACCTTGACCTCGGCGATGGATCTCCCCATGAGGACGAGG
>CAZHST010000138.1:0-1728 GCA_964535215.1 uncultured bacterium | reverse complement strand
CGGGGGTTCAACGAGGAGTACGGATCCTGGAAGATGATCTGCATCCTCCGCCGAAGCTGGCGCATCTGCTCTCGAGAAGCCTGGAACACCGGGATGTTTTCAAAATAGACCGCCCCGGCTGTCGGCTCGATGAGGCGGAGGAGAAGGAGGGCCGTCGTGGACTTCCCGCACCCCGACTCTCCCACCAAGCCCAGGGTCTCTCCTTCCCGGATGGTAAAGCTCCCCCCGTCCACCGCCCGGCCCTGGAAGAGGCCCTGTTTCACCGGAAAGTACTTCTTGAGGTTCCGGACGTCCAGGAGGGGATGCATGCTATCTCCGGATGCACCGGACCCAGTGTCCCGGCCTTACTTCCCTTAATGCGGGTACCGCCTTATGACATTCTGCAATCACCTCGCCACATCGTGGGGCAAAGCGGCAGCCTAAAGGCAGATCCAGGAGGTCCGGCACCACGCCGGGGATGGCCTTCAGAGGTTTCTCCTGATGAGAGCCCATCCCTAAGCGGGGCATCGACTCGATGAGCCCCTGGGTATACGGGTGCAAGGGGTTCCGAAAAAGCTCCTTCACTGGGGCCTCCTCTACGATCATCCCCGCGTACATTACCGCCACTCGCTGGACCGTTTCGGCGATCACCCCCAAGTCATGAGTGATCAGGATCACGGCCATCCCTAGCTCCTGTTTTAACTTCAGAAGCAGCTCCAGGATCTGGGCCTGGATGGTGACATCGAGGGCGGTCGTCGGCTCATCGGCAATAAGGAGCTTTGGGCGGCAGGAGAGAGCCATCGCTATCATCGCCCGCTGCCGTAGCCCTCCAGAGAGCTGGTGGGGGTAATCCGGGGCTCGCCGGTGGGGATCCGGGATCCCCACCATGGCGAGCATCTCGACAGCCCGCCGGCGAGCTGCTACCTTAGCAAGGCTCTGATGAAGGCGGATCACCTCGGCGATCTGATTACCTATGGTGAACACCGGATTCAGGGAGGTCATAGGCTCCTGGAAAATCATGGCGATAGCCCGGCCCCGTACCTTGCGGATCTCCTCCTCGTCGAGGGCGAGGAGGTCTTGGCCATCGAAAAGGACCTTCCCACCCACGATCTTCCCCGGCGGGTCCGGGACCAGGTGCAGGATCGAGAGGGCGGTTACCGTCTTGCCGCATCCAGACTCCCCCACGATACCGAGAGTCTCCCTTGGGTGGAGCTTTAGGCTCACTCCGTCTACCGCCTTCACCACCCCTGCTTCAGTGAAAAAGTAGGTCTTCAGATCCTCAACCTGGAGCAAGCTTTCGTTAGACACTGCCATCTTTTTTCACCTACTGAGGCCAAGCTTGCAGTCGTTTTAATACTACCAGCCTTATCTTGCTATATCAAGCTGATAGGTGGAAGGGCCTCAAGTCTGATCTATGCTACCCCTCTCCAGGAAGGCGATCATAAGGATTGTAGACGAGGGAGCCGACTCCCTGAGTTTGCGGGAGATTTGGAGTCCAACTTGTCTGCGTGCAACGCACAGGCAGGCCCCTGATCCACCGAGGGGGCCTCCGGGAGGCCCAGGCGGGCCCGGCTCGGAGTGGGGGAGTGCTCCTTGAGCCCGTCGGGGTCCTGGAACCTCCCGGAGGCGTTGTGCTCACGCGCAGCTTCGCTGTCCCGGCGACGAGGGATTCGGCGGGCGGCGTGCTATCACGTAGCTTCACTGTGCTCGCGCTCGACTTCGTCGTCAGCCCGCCTCCTCCCCCGCCTC
>CAZHST010000137.1:0-1750 GCA_964535215.1 uncultured bacterium | reverse complement strand
CAGGCCCTCGCGGATCTGGTCAGGATCTATCGTTGGGATCGGCTGGGCAAGTACCGGGGCAGCAGTTAGGATTTCTCGCAAAGGGCGTAGAGGAGGTTTCCGCCGGCCCGGCCCTCCTTCAGCTCCCAGCAGTAGAGGCGCTCCGCCCATTGATTAGAGAGGAGGGCTACGAAGGGGGAGAGGTGGTTGAACGTCCCCATCCTTCTGATGACGAACCCTGCCATCGCGAGGGCCTCCGCGAGGGTCCGCCAATGGTACTTCGAGATGTGCTCTCCCCCCGCCATCTTGGGGGCCAGGCGGAGGGTGTCGGCCAAAAACTCGATGAAGATCCACAGGCTCCGGTAGTTGGGGGTGGTGATGAGGAGCTGCCCCTTCGGCTTGAGGACTCGGTAGAATTCGTTCAGGACGTGAGCGGTGATTCCCCGCTCAAGGTGTTCCAGGACCTCCATGCAGAAGATCTTGTCGAAGACTTCATCAGCGAAGGGAAGCCGTTCTATGGTGCCTTCAATGTAGGTCCCGCGACCTCTTCTGGCGGCGAAGGTGAGGCGGCCATGGTGGTTATCGCAGCCGATGACCAACCGGCAGTGGGGGGCCAGTTCGAAGACAAGGTTACCCGCCCCGCAACCAGCATCGAGGACGAGGTCATCTTTGGAAACGCCCACTAGCTCAAAGAGCCGGAGCTTGTTAAGATGCCATCGCCTTCGGACGGGATTGCCGGTCGTCAGGGCGTAGTATTGGCCGGCCCCCTCCGGATCGTAGTCGGCTCGCTTCATTTGGCGACATTGTAACCGGTTCTGCCGTCCGGCGCAAGGACAGGAACGCGATGGATGTCGTCCTGCTCACCCCGGATCGGGAGAAGGCCTGGGGGCGCTTCGTGGAGGCTTCCCCCCACGCCACTCTTGCTCACCTGCTTGGGTGGCGGAACGTGGTGGAGAAGACCTATCACCATATGCCTTATTATCTGATGGCCATGGGGGGCGAAACGGTGGCCGGGATCCTGCCCCTCTTCCTGGTCAGGAGCAGGATCTTCGGGCG
Source organism: uncultured bacterium (assembly GCA_964535215.1). Classification (GTDB taxonomy): domain Bacteria; phylum Methylomirabilota; class Methylomirabilia; order Methylomirabilales; family JACQHM01; genus JACQHM01. The sequence goes on along the minus strand of CAZHST010000137.1, from coordinate 715 downwards.
CTTCCTGGTGACAGCCCCTTACCTCTCCCATGGGGGCCTCTTAGCGGAGGACCAGGAGGCGGCCCACGCCCTGGTTAAGAAGGCTCGGGAGCTGGCTAGGCATCAGAGGGCTGAGTACATAGAGATCCGCGGACTGAGCCAGGTTGATCAGGGCCTCCTCCTCAAGGACAAGTATTGCACCTTCCTCCTGCCCCTCGGTTCGGGTCCCGAGGCCCTCTGGGCGAAGTTCGAGGGGAGGGCCCGGAAGGCGGTGCGAAAAGCCCTTAAATCGGGCCTTCAGATCGAGAGGGGCCATCACCTGGTGGAGGCCTTTGCCGCGGTGATGAGCCGCCACACGAGGGACCTGGGGACTCCGTTCCACCGGACAGCTTTTTATCGGAACATCCTCACCGAGTTCCCGGCCCAATCCGAGATCCTGATGGTAGGTTTGGAAGGGCGATACGTTGGAGGGGTGCTGCTCGTCACGTTTAACGACACGGTCCTCCCCTTGTACGGCGGGGCCTTAACGGAGTTCAGGATCTTCTCCCCCATGAGCCTCCTCATCTGGGAGACCATCCGGTACGGCTGCGAGAAGGGTTTTGCCTCCCTCGATCTCGGCCGGAGCCGGTGGGGATCGGGGACCTTTTTCTTCAAACGGCAGTGGGGGGCAAAGCCGTTTCCCCTTTTCTACGAGTACCATCTGGCCGACGGCGTCAAGATACCCGACATGGACCCG
>CAZHST010000136.1:0-1800 GCA_964535215.1 uncultured bacterium | reverse complement strand
CCTCGTATACTATGTTTCGGATGGACAAAGAATGATCCTCAATCGGAGGATCATCCTGAGTACCCCTTTGGCGTTGTCCAGTATTGAGCCATGAGATTTTGCTGGATGAGGGCGAGAGATTGCTCTATCGTTGTCTCCGAGAGGCAAACCGGAGGGCGAGAGGGCAATGCTGTCACCTCCTGTTGCACGCGCCGGGTTTGGGGCCAGCGCGTGACTTCTGGGGAAAGTCTGTCTCCCTCGGCGCTCGGGCAAAATGCTGACCCGCATCCTGCGCCACCCCGCTCGATGGCCTCGGAGAGCAGCCGGGGTGCACCCCCTCGGGCTGGGGTGAGTGCTGAGACCGCGAGGGTGCAAGCCCCAAGCGCCTGGAGGGATCTCTCGCCCTCTACTCCACCATCCGCCCCGCCCAAGGAGTCTCGGACCATGGCTAAGACCCTCCTCGTCGGCATCGATGTCTCCAGCACCACCCAGGTCATCGCCCTCGCGTTCGACGAGGGGACCCCCTTGGGCAAACCCTTTGCCCTCCCCAATTCCCCCCAAGGGGCCCATGCCCTGGAGGAGCGACTCCTCACGATCCTCCAGACCCATGGCCTGGAAGCTCTCAAGATTGCCACGGAAGCCACCGGCTTCCTGGACCTCCATCTGGTGGACTTCCTGGCGACCTCGGAACGCCTCGCCCCGTATGCCCCTTCCATTTACCAGCTCAACCCCAAGCTCGTCCGGGGCTTCAAGGCCGTCTACCCCGACAAGGACAAGACCGATCGGATCGACGCCCAGGTCATCCTGGACCGGCTCCGCTTCGGCCACCTCCCCGAACCCTACGAAGCCCATCAACCGTATCTCCCGCTGCGCCGCCTCACCCGCCATCGGTTCCACCTGGTCCAGACCCTCGCCCGGGAGCAGACCTACTTCTGGAGCCATCTCTTCCTGAAGTTCTCCGGCTTGGCGACCCAGAACCCCTTCCAGCACCCCTTTACGGCCACCTGCCAGGCCCTCTTGGAGGAGTTCTTCTCCCCGGATGAGCTGGTCCAGACCTCCGAGGAACACCTCGTCGAGTTCCTGATCCAACATGGCAACAACCGGTTCCGGGATCCCCAAGCGCTCGCCCAGGCCGTCCAACAGGCGGCGCGGGAATCCTACCGCCTCCGACCGGCCTTAGCCGCCTCCGTCCACCTGATCCTTGCCTCGATCGTGCAGACCCTCCGCGCGCTGCGGGCGTCCCTCAAAGAGATCGACGCAGCCATCGCCAAGGAGTTCGCCGCCTTCCCCAACACCTTGCAATCCATCCCTGGGATCGGCCCCGTCTACGCCGCCGGGATCTTCGCCGAGATCGGCCACATCGGCCGCTTCCCGTCCCACGCCCACCTGGCGAAATTCGCCGGGCTCACCTGGCGGCAGCACCAATCCGGGACCTTTACGGCCCAGTGCACGCGGATGACCAAGTCCGGCAATGCGTATCTGCGGTACTACCTGGTGGAAGCTGCCAACTCGTTGCGGGTGCACAACGCGGAGTACAAGGCCTTCTACCAGAAGAAGTACCAGGAGGTGACCCGCTATCAGCACAAACGGGCCCTGGCGCTCACGGCCCGGAAGCTGGTCCGGCTCGTCTTCGCCCTGCTCGCGAAGGGCCAGCTGTACCAGTACGAGCGCTCCCAGTAGGACGGATGGCCAACATTCCTTAAGCCGGCACCCTTGAAACGTGGCTCTTTTCCAGGGCAGAGTCGATGTCTGCCCTAAGGACGTGAAAAATGCCAATTCATAGCCGGAAAATCACCCTTGACATCACACCGCATCACTTTC
>CAZHST010000135.1:1550-2216 GCA_964535215.1 uncultured bacterium | reverse complement strand
AAGAGAAAGGGCGCTGCCGAAGAGGGAGGTCCGGGCTCCGTAGAAGGCCCGGGTGAAGAGATCCCTTCCGAAACTATCGGTCCCGAACGGGTGCTTGAGCGAGGGGGGGTGAAGGGCAGCCTCGTAGCTGACCTGGACCGGATCGTAGGGGCTCAAACGATCAATGGCGAGGGCCAGGAGGCTGACCAGGCTGAGGAAGGCGATGGCGAGGGTTTGGAGCCCTTTATTTTTCACCATTTAGCTTCTCACCCGTGGATCCAGCAAGCCGTAAAGGAAATCGGTTGCGAGATTGATCAGGATGAAGCTCACCGCGGTGAGGAGGACAATACTCTGGATCACCGGATAATCGTAATTGAGCATGGCATCCACCGCCAGCAGGCCCACGCCCGGCCAGCCGAAGATGTACTCGACGAAGAAGGTCCCGGAAAGGAGCATGGCAAAGCTGTTACTTAACGACGACACCACGGAAAGAAGGGCATTTTTCAGGGCCAACTTCCCGATGACCTTCCTCCGGGGAACGCCCATGGCGTACGCGGTCCGGATGTAGTCCTGGTTGAGAATCTCCTTCAGCTCAACGGCGGTGATCCGGGCGACGGTGGCCATAGGGTTCAAGGCCAGGGCCAGGCTGGGGGGGAGGACGTTCATCCCCCCTTTATACCCCGAGAT
>CAZHST010000135.1:0-1511 GCA_964535215.1 uncultured bacterium | reverse complement strand
CTTGTAGCCGAAAAACCAGACGATAAGGAGCCCCAGGTAGAAGACGGGGATGCTCCCGACACCGATCACGAAGAAGGCCACGAGAGGGTCAGCCTTCTTGTAGAGCACGCTCAGGAGGCCCAGGAGGACCCCTCCGACGAGGGCGATGAGGGTTGCGGTAGCCGCTAAGGCCAGGGTGAAGGGGAAGCGGCGGGCCAGCTCCTGCCCGATGTCGAAGTCGGAGATGAAGGAGCGGCCCAGGTTCCCCGTCAAGAGCCTTTGACAGTAGAGGGCGTACTGGATGATCAGGGGCCGGTCCAGGCCGAGCTCCCGCCTGAGAGTGCGGATGTCCTCCTCCGTGGCCTGAAAGCCCAGCATCGTCTTGGTCGGATCCCCTGCCGGGGCTTTATAGACCAGGAAGAAGGAGAGCGTCAGGACCCCGAAGAGGGCCAGAAGGGATTGGCCGGCCTTCCGGAGGTAGAAGCTCATCGCTCAAGGCTGACTTTTTCAAACGACAGGAACTCTAAGCCGGTGAGCTTTAGGCCCTTCACATACGGCTGGGTCAACACCCACTGCTCCGGGTGGTAGAGGAAGAGGGCGGGGGCCTCCTCGATGAGGAGCTCCGACATCTGGCGATACAGCCCTTCTGCCTTCTCCCTGTCGGTGATCGACGTCGCCTGGAAGTAGAGCTTCTCGAAGGCGGGGTTGCTGTACCTGAAGAAGTTGTTCCCCTTCGGGGCGGTGTTCTCCTTCAGGAACTGGAAGAGGAAGTTCTCCGGGTGGGGGTAGATGGCAGAAAAGTAGAGGCGGAAAAGAGGGGCCTGGCCTTTGAACGCCAGGTCCACAAGCTGCGGGAACTGGACCACATCAATCTGAACGCTTACCCCCAGCTTTTTGAGCTGGTCCTGAACGGCCACGGCGATCCGTTCGGTCTCAACGCCGGTATCCACCACCAGCTTGAGGGGCTTCAGCCCTCTCCCCCCGGGGAACCCGGCCCGGGCCAGCAGCGTCTTGGCCCGCTCCGGATCGTACCGATAGCCTTCATCAGGGCTGGAGCCCCAGACGACGGGGGGAATCATCTGGGTGGCCGGGACCCCCCTTCCCTTGAGGATGAACTTGATGATCTCCTCCCGGTTGATCCCATAGTTTAACGCCTGCCGGAGGAGCTTGTTTTCCCCCCAGGGCTTGGCGGTGAGAAGGAAAGCGTAGTATTCGGTCCTGGCCAGGGTGCCCTTGAGGAGGGGGTACTTGGCATACTCCGGCCTGACTCGCCCTTCCTCATCCACCACCGAAGAGACCGCGGGGGCCGGGACGTTCACCAGATCCAGCTCCCCCTTCCCGAAGTTGAGGAAGGCCACCATCTCATCCCGGAGGAGGAGGAACCGGAGCCGGTCCACTTTGGGCAGCCCCGCTTCCCAGTACTGCGGGTTCCGGACCAGCTCGATCTCCGCGTCGGGGACCCACTTTTTAAAGGCGAAGGGGCCGGTGCCCACGGGATGGCGGCCGAACTCCTCCCCGTACTTCTCCACGGC
>CAZHST010000134.1:0-2222 GCA_964535215.1 uncultured bacterium | reverse complement strand
GGTGAAGCCGATGGCCTTAAAGTAGGACCGGGCGGCGGCGCGGTCGGGTCCATCGGTGATGAGACGGCTCCTGTGCTTCAGGTCTATGGTCATCGTCTCTCCTCTCCGGTTTCTGATGGCTGTGACTCAGGAAGGGTGGGGGTGTCCTCCAAAGATTCCTCAATGGCTTGTAAGTGTACCATTTTCCCCTGGGGGACTTCAAGAGGAAGCCCACCGTCTCGCGGTTCCCGAACCGGAATATCCCAGCCGCTTCGCTTCCGTTCGCCCTCGGTAGTGTCAGGGGCGTTAGCTCTTGGAAATGGGAGGAGAAGACAGCTCCGACGTAAAGGAGCGCCTCCATTGCAACAGACAGGTTGGAGGCTTCCGGCTCGGTCAGTATGCCCTTCTCCACCTGAAACCGCTAAAAATCCTCGATGCGGGACTGGATGAGCGGGTCCAATTCCCCCCACTGGATCGGGGGTCGCCTAACCCTGCCACCAACGCTCGAAGGTTCATCGCACCCTCAAGATCACCACCGCGCCAAGGGCCGAGAGGAGGGCCGCGTAGCCAAAGGCAGCCATAGGCCCGACGCCGGCCCAAAGGGCCCCCACGGCGAGGCTGGAAGCAAAATCGCCCACCCCGTTGACCGTCGCCAGGACCCCGTAGCCGGTCCCCCGCACCTCCTCGGGCAAGAAGTCCGCGGCGATCGCCCCCTCAAGGGCGTCCTCGATCCCGAGGTAGATCCCGCCCAGGGCAAAGAGGAGGACCAGATACCAGAAGGACGGCAGGGCGATCATGAAGCCGAGTCCCATGAGGGCCGAAAGGAAGTAGCCGAAGGCGAGGAGGCCTCGCTTGCCGAATCGGTCGCCCAACGTCCCGATGGGGTAAGACGAGAGGGCGTAGAGGAGGTTGTGGGCCACATAGAGGAGGACGGCGAGTTGGCCGGCCTTCGCTTGGCCTAGAGAAGGCGTCAACAGATCACTCGCCCGGAGGATCAAGAGGGTATGGGCGAAGTCGCCGACCCCGAAGATTCCGACCCCGACCAGGAACAGCTTGAAGGACTTCGGGAGCCCTCGGAGCGTCTTCCAGAACCGAAGGCCGTGATTTGCCGCCCTGGGCTTTTCCTTGACCAGAAAAACGATGGAGGCAACTGCGAGAAGGCCGGGGAGCAGGGTCACAAGGAAGATCTGGCGGTAGGTGAGCATCCCAACCAGGAGGAAGGCCGTGAGCGGGCCAGCGACGGCGCCTAACGTATCAGCGGCTCGATGGAAACCGAAGGCCCGGCCGGTCGCCTCCGGCGGGACGGCATCGGCCAGCATCGCATCCCGAAGGGGCGTCCGGATGCCGCGCCCGAACCATCCGATGACCCGTCCGAACAGGACATGCCACCAGCTCGTGGCGAAGGCGAAGGTGGCCTTCACGGTGCCTGTGAGGAAATAGCCCAGGACGACCAGTGGCTTCCGTTGGCCGGCCCTGTCGCTCACCCATCCAGCGCCGAGCTTCACGAAGCTGGACACCGCATCGGCGACCCCTTCGATCACCCCCAAGGCGGCGGCCGAAGCGCCGATGCTCCCTAAGAACATCGGGAGGATCGCCGTCGCCATCTCGTGGCCGAAGTCGCTGAAGAAGCTGGTCAAGCCCAACCCGATCACATTCCGGTTCAGCCATCCCTTCGCGCCTCCTGAGATACCCTGAGAAGGATCCCCCGCGAGACGTTTTATCTCCACGCCTTTCCCCCACGATGACCCGCGTTAATGACTCGACGGCCTGCCTCTCCCGCCACTCTCCCAGAATCTAGACCACTCGGATCGGGGTGGTTAGCTCAGGACGCTTCAGGGCATATGAAATGCCATCCCTTCAAATCTCCCTGGACCAAAGACCCATGGCTTCATCAGACGGACTTCTAGGGTTCCATCGGGACCCACAGGTTGCCCAAGTACCGTCCCCCCTCTTGGAATCCATTCTGGAGGTCCTCGAGAATCTCAAAGGCGATCGGGGGGTACAGGGGGAGGTCCGGCAGGGCCTCAAGCTCGACCCATTCCGGCCGCTCTAACGGCAGCTCCGAGGCGCCTCGTAACGGAAGGTCGCCGTCTTCAACCCCGCCCAGAAAAAAGACATCCAAGACCTGTTTCTGCTGTCCTGGCGAAAGGCATTCGGCGACATAGAGGAGCTGCTTCACCGAAATCTTCAGCCCCGCCTCCTCCCACACCTCCCGTTTGAGACATTCCTCCAAGGTCTCTTCC
>CAZHST010000133.1:0-2351 GCA_964535215.1 uncultured bacterium | reverse complement strand
AGCCGGTATAAGAGAGAGAGTATTTATTAATAAAAAATACTCTCTCTCTTTAAGCGATCAGAAACCTTCCCCTGGGGAACCTTCCCTACAGGAACCTTTCCTGCCGGTCGCGGTCGAAAGCCTTCTTGATCGGTTTTACAGCCTTGTTGGGCAGCTCCGGATCTCCCGCCAGAAGCGGGAACGGGGCCGGGGGCAGCTCCTGGACCTCCTCCAGCAAGGGTTCAGCCTGGATGACATCAGCTTCGCCATCGAATGGGTCAAAGATCATCTCCCCGGGCAGGTCCATTCTTTCGGCATCATCCCACAGATTATTGGGCAAGCCCTCAAGGATCGGGAGGAGGCCCAAAGGGTGAAGGAGCAGCTCGACCGCGCTCGGGCACAGGAAGTGGCAGAAGAGCGAAAGCGAGTGGCAGAAGAGGCGATGCGGCGGCGGATCGAGGAGGTGAAAGCCTCACTGCCCCCTGAGACGTTAGAGGCGTTGAAACAGGAAGCCAGCCGACTCCTGGAAAAAACTCCTGGGGCCAGGCCCGCGTTTGGACAGGAAATGCTGCTGAAGGTAAAGGTCGATGAATTGATCAAAGAGCGGTACCTGGAGTCCTCATCCACCGGGCCCTGAGCGAGACGAAGTCGGCGTCAGACACGGTGCTGGATATCGGAGGGAAGAGGCGATGCAAGTCATCTTCGAAACCTGTAAGCCGCGCCCCGAGGTCCTCTCGGGGGAACTGAAGGAGGAGATCTTCGCCGCCCGGCTCACAGACGTGATCCAGGGCAAGGCGGAGCCGGTGTACCAGGATCCTCGCCTCTTCTTTGACAATACCTTTCCCACTTCCGGTCTGCGCATACTGGCCGAAGAAGCGCTCGGTCGCCTCACAGGTCGAAGACCGATGAACAGCCCGATCATTCGCCTGGAGACGGCCTTCGGCGGCGGCAAGACTCATAACCTGATTGCCCTGTACCATCTGACGCGGGCCACGATCAGTCCTGACCTGGTGAAGGCCTTCGTGGATCCAACGCTCCTCCCAGACGCTCCGATAAAGCTCGTGGCCGGGGTGGTAGGGTCTGACCTGGATCCCATGAATGGGATTGATCATAGGGACGTCGTCACGTATACCCTGTGGGGAGAGCTGGCGTATCAGCTCCGGGGGGCGGAGGGCTACCGCCTCGTTGAAGCCAGCGACCGGAGCCGCGTGGCCCCAGGGACCCAGGCTCTGGAGAAGCTCATCAGAAATGAGCCGGCCTTGATCCTCCTCGATGAGCTGGCCAGGCACCTCCGGGCCGCCAAGGGCGTCGTGGGCGAAACCTCCCTGGCGGAGCAGACGACCGCCTTCTTCATCTCGCTCCTCGAATTCGCGGCCAGCAAGGCGCGCGTGGTCGTCGTGTATACCCTGGCGGACCCGACCGATGCCTTCGGCCGGGAAACGGAAGAGCTCCATGAGGCGGTCGAAGAGGCCAGGCGGATCTCGGCCCGCCAGGAGCGGGTCCTCACCCCTGCGACGGAGACCGAGATCTCGGCCATCGTCACCCATCGGCTCTTCCGATCCATTGATCGGGAGGCTGCTCAAGAGGTGGCAGAAGCCTATCTCCGGTATTATAGTCAGCTTGTGGACCAGGGGACCGACCTGCCCCCCAGAGCCATGCGGGCCGAATACGCCCAGGAGATCATGGCAGACTATCCGTTCCATCCGGAGCTCCTCACGACCTTGAACCGGAAAACGGCGACCATCCCCAACTTCCAGCGGACGCGGGGGGCCCTCCGGCTCCTTGCCCTTGTGGTTCGGGATCTCTGGCAAACGAGGCCAACGGACAGCTACCTCATTCACCCCCATCACCTTAACCTTGGGGTGGAGGAGATCCTAAACGATCTGACCAGCCGTCTGGAGCGCCCGTTGTTCCGGTCAGTGGTCGAGGCGGACATCCTGAGCCCCCGGAAGGGCTCCCAGGCCCACGCCCAGAGCCTCGACGCCCCCTGGATCGAGGCCGGGAAGCCCCCGTATGCCAGCCGGGTGGCCACGACGATCTTCCTCCACAGCTTGACCCAAGGGATGGCGTCTGGCGTGGAGCCGGCTGACCTCTTCCTGGCCGTCCTGCAGCCTGGGGATGACCCGGCCCTCGTGCGAAAAGCGGTGGATCGGCTCGGGGGCGATGAGGGGATCGGCTGGTTCCTCCACTTCGACGGCCGCCGGTTTCGCTTCACGACCGAGCCCTCCCTCGAGAAGATCATCACTGATGAAATGGGATTCGTCGGCCGGACGAAGGCTAAGGAGGAGCTGGATCGGCGAATCCGCCAGATCTGGAAGAAAGGGGTCTTTCAGCCGGTCCCCTTCCCGAGTGAGGCCGCCGATGTGGATGAC
>CAZHST010000132.1:0-2445 GCA_964535215.1 uncultured bacterium | reverse complement strand
AATTGAAAATATTAAGACAAGATCCTTTTGAGCTCTTCCCCTTCAATCACCTCCTTTTCTAAAAGGGCCTTTGCCAGTCGCTCCAGCCTCTCCCGGTGGTTCTTCAAAAGCTCCTTGGCCGCCTCATACCGCTCTTCGACGATCCTCCTCACCTCCTGGTCAATAGCCTGGGCCGTCTGTTCACTGTAAGCCTTTTCCCCGGTAAAGCCGATAGTGTTCCCCAAAAAGGAGTGATCGGGCCTCTCGAAGCTCAAAGGGCCGAGGGTCTTGCTCATCCCGTATTCGGTGACCATTCTTCTCGCGATCTCGCTCACCTTCTCCAAATCGTCCTTGGCCCCGGTCGAGATCTCGCCAAAGACCAGCTCCTCTGCCGCCCTCCCCCCGAGGAGAACGGCCAAACGGTCCAGAAGTTCGTTTCTGGTGAGGAGGTACCGGTCCTCGGTGGGAAGCTGGAAGGTCGTGCCCAGGGCCATCCCCCTGGGGATGATGGAGACTTTATGGACCGGATCGGCGCCGGGGAGGAGAGAGGCCATGATGGCATGACCGGCTTCATGATAGGCGACCCGTTCTTTCTCTTTCGGATTCATCACCCGGCTCTTCTTCTCCAATCCTGCGATCACCCGTTCAATGGCCTCCTCCAGCTCGTCCATCGTGACGGCGTTCTTTCCCCTCCTCGCCGCCAAAAGAGCGGCCTCGTTCATGACGTTCGCCAGATCGGCCCCGACGAACCCTGGGGTCCTGGCCGCGATGACCTTCAGGTCCACATCTTCTGCCAGGGGGATGTTCCGGGCGTGAACCCGGAGGATCGCCTCCCGGCCTTTAAGGTCTGGGCGGTCCACGACGATCTGCCGGTCGAAGCGTCCCGGCCGGATGAGGGCCGGATCCAGGACATTTGGCCGGTTCGTCGCCGCCATGATGATGACCCCTTTCCTGGAGTCAAAGCCGTCCATCTCTGCGAGGAGCTGGTTTAAGGTCTGCTCCCGCTCGTCATGGCCCCCGACCACGGTGATGCCCCCCCTCGCCCGTCCGATGGCATCAATCTCATCAATGAAGACAATGCAAGGGGCTTTGGCCTGGGCTTGCTGAAAGAGGTCCCGGACCCTGGCAGCGCCGACGCCGACGAACATCTCAACGAACTCGGAGCCGGACATGGCGAAGAAGGGCACCCCGGCTTCTCCGGCTACCGCCCTGGCGAGAAGCGTCTTCCCCGTCCCAGGCGGCCCGACCAGAAGCACCCCCTTCGGGATCTTCCCGCCTAGTCGCTGGAACTTCTCCGGGTTCCTCAAAAACTCGATGATCTCCCGAAGCTCCTCCTTCGCCTCCTCCACTCCCGCGACATCCTCGAAGGTGACCTTGACCCCTTTCTCGGCGTAGAGCTTCGCCCGGCTCCGGCCAAACGTCATCACATCCCCCCCTATTCGCATCCGCTTCATGGCCACCCCCCAGATGGCGGCCAGGATCCCGAGGGGGAGGATCCAACCAAAAAAGAGCTCCCGAAGCCAAGGGTTCTGGTATTCACCTTTGTATTTGACCTTTTGGGCTTCCAGCTCCCTTAAGAGATCGGGATCAGAAAGGGCAACGGTGTTAAAGACTTTACCGTCTTTGGTCAGACCCTGGACCCTCCCTTCGCCGATAATGACCTCCTTCACCTGGCCGGACCGGAGCATTTCCTTGAACTGGCTATACGGGATCTCCGTCACCCGCTGGATAAGGATTGACTGGACGATCCACACGAGGATGATGGCGAAGAGGCCGTAGAGTAATGAAAACTGGAGCCTTTTATCCATCCAATCCTCCCCTCAGTTGAACGGGGAAAGGGGCCCTCCCTTTGGCCACCTTCACCTTGGCCGGACGGAGGAGCTTCTTCTTGAAGAAATAGCCTGGCTCGAAAAGCTCCACGACCACATCACCCTGGTTATCCCCTTTGACGACCGCGACGGCCTCCTGAATTTCGGGGTCGAAGGGGCTTCCAGGTTCCACCTCAACCCGTTGAAGCCCTTCTTTGGTCAGCTGATCGAGGAGGCGCTTCCGGACCATCTTCACCCCTTCGAGGAGTGGACCGAGCCGCTGGGAGACCTCCGCGCTTTTCAGGGCCCGCTCCAGGTCGTCCACGATCGGCAGGAGCTTCTTCACTAGGTCCTCTTTGGCGTACTCCAGGATCTGCGTCTGCTCCTTGATCATCCGCTTCCGGAAGTTGTCGAAGTCGGCGTAAAGCCTCCTCAGACGGTCCAGGTACTCCTCGGTCTCTTGGACCTTAGCCTGAAGCCTCTCCTCCAAGCGGGTGATCTCGTCTCGTAAGGCTTGGACCTCTTCTAGGCTGATCTCCTGCTGAACTTTCTCTTCCATACCATGGGGAGGAGGGGGTCCTCAAAAGGACCCCCTCCTTACTTAGGCCACCTCGACCTTGATGGCCTTTGGCTTTGCCTCTTCCTTCTTGGGGAGCAC
>CAZHST010000131.1:2287-2527 GCA_964535215.1 uncultured bacterium | reverse complement strand
CCAACGAGGTATGTTCTGCTGAAGTCCCCCGGCCCCTCAACCTCCCCCACCAAGCGGCCGTTCAGGACAAAACGGGCCTTTACCCCTTGTCTATCGGGGAAGAACCCCCTGATCCTCAAGGAGATTGGTTCCAGAGGATTCCGAAAGACCGAGACGGCCACGTCCCTGGTCCATCTCCCCCACGTCTCCAAGGCATGCCACCCACTGACGGCGAAGAATCCGGAGTCTGGGAGGACCTCC
>CAZHST010000131.1:0-2234 GCA_964535215.1 uncultured bacterium | reverse complement strand
ACAAGCTCCAGCCATCCAGAAACCAGGACGCCCCTCCTCCCCTGGGGCGTCAGGGCGATCTCCATGGGAAGCTCCACGATCGGACGGTCAAGGGTGAAAAGGTCGCTGGCAAAGCGGATCGCCTCCTGACCATCGGAAGAGATGACCCTGACCGCCGAGCCTCTCGGGACAAAGAGGCCAAGGCGCAAAGAGCCCGGCCGATCCTTCCCTGAACCCCCCAGAGGGAAAGGCTGCCCATCAACGAAGACCCTGTCGGGAAAGACGCGGACCTTTAGCGCCTGCCCTCTCTTTAACAGGCGACCTTCCGCCTCGAAGTCGAGGTGCACCCGGATCCTGGGATCCTTCCGGAGGAGCTTGTATCGGCTGTTCTCGTAGATCGTCCCCTCCGCCCAGCTCTCCCCTAAAGGCGAATCCCGGTTGACCAACACAAAACCGGCACCGATAGCTTTTTGATAAAACGGCCAGTCCTTCCACAGGTAATAGGGGCTGTAGTGGGCGAGGGAAAGGTTCTGCCCTTTGAGAAAATAGGTGATCCAGAGCAGATAAGTACCCCGTTCGTCCCGCACATGGATCGTCTCCCCCTCCGGAACGAGATTCTTGATACGCCGCAACGCCAGGAAGGGGGAAAGGTCGGGGACCGCTACCTGCCTGGCTAGGGCAAAGAGGGTGGAGAGGTTCGCTGTCAGAAGGAAGACCACGAAGGCCCAGGGGAGAGTGGGAGCCGCTTTTTGCCCCAACCTGACCTCGAAGAGCCGCTCAACCCCGGAGGCCAGGCCGACGATGGCAGCGAAGGTCAAAAAGGTTAAAGCCTTGAAGAAGCCATAGGGGTAGTTCAGAACGAAGCGGAGCCAGAGGATGAAAGGAATGGAGGCGAGGGCTAAAGAAAGGAAGCGGAGCCTCCCCGGCTCCTTTGCCCTCCATACCCCGTAGAGTGTCAGGAGCAGGGCAGCGAGGGCAAAGAGGTTGATCAAGGCGGGGAGGAAGGCTACGGGGATGGATGGCTCGGGAAGGAGGTGATGGGAGAGCCCATACACCTCTGTCCCCGGGACATACTCCTCAACGTTCCCGAACTCCTTGGTCCGGATGAAAGGCACCATCCGGAGGAGGAATTTCCCCACGTGAAGGACCCCGGGGATGTTCAGCAAGAATGCCAGGACGCCCAGGCCCGACAACCGCTGTAAGCTTACGCTGAGCCGTTGACCCTTTAACAGTGGGAGGAGCAGGGCGTAGATGGCGAGGGGAAGGACGGCGAAGGGAATGGCTGCAAAAGGATAGCTCGTTAAAGCGGCAGAGAGCAAAAGGGCTGGGAGGAGAAGGCTCCTGGGGCTCCTCTCCTCTAAGGCAAGGACGCCCAAGCCATAGGCAAGGGGGACGAGGCCAAGGCCTATGGCGTGCATACCATAATCATTGTAGTGCACCCCCATCAATATGGGGCTGGCCGAGGTCAGGAGGGTGACGATAAAAGTTCCTTTCGAACCCAGCCCGAAGAGCCCCCTGGCCAAAAAGGCATAGGCGGGAACGGTAAGGGCCAGGGAGAGGGCGGTGATGACTGAGACGGTTTCATGGGCTTCCCTCCCTGAGAGCTGATCAACGAAGGCGTGCACGTAGTTGAACCCGAGGGGGAGGCCCCAGTTAATAAAGGAGAGCTGGACCGTGGCCGGCTTCGACGGAGCGGGGGGAGGGGCGGGTAAGCCGTTTTGCTCAAGATAAGCCGTGACGTTCGTGTACAAAACCTGGTCGCCGTTTAAGCCGATTGGTCCCAGCCTCCCCGACCGCCCCATGGGATAGACGGCGACGGCAAACGCCACGAGCGCCAGAGTAAAGGGGAAAAGGTGCCTCCTGACCGCCAGCGGAGTCCCCCTTGACCGAAAGAGGGCCAGGAGGTTTAAGAGGGTCGAGAGGGTCAAGGCGATCACCAGGGCCCCACCGGCCGACCAGCCCATCCATCCGGCCCAATAGCCGGTGGAGACAATCAAGGAAAGACCGGTGAAGGGCACGATCAGGAGCTCCGCGTCCCGAATTCGCTCAAACGAGAACATCCGCGTGGGCCCGAATCCTGCCAGGAACAAGAGGGTGGTAGCAATCATGAAGAGCCCTATGATCGTGAGCAGAAATCCCATCGGACCTGACGGTTCCCCCAGCTCTATCTCATCGGGCGAAGATGGCGATGACCTTCCTGAAGGCCTCGATGACGTCCTCCACATCCTTCTCGCTCATCCTGGGATAGAGGGGGA
>CAZHST010000130.1:0-2595 GCA_964535215.1 uncultured bacterium | reverse complement strand
AGAAAGCTTGAACGACCTATGCTGGTTGATCAGGCTGGAAGCATTGTGAGGGAGATCCTGGACTCAGCGAAGTGGCGCGTGCTGGATCGGCGTGAAGAAACGGTTGTTCAGGCCATTGAGTTGGTAAAGTTCCATCGCGTCCCCTTTTGGGATGCCCTTATCGCTGCTTGTATGCTGGAGCATGGAGTATCGGTCATTGTCACCGAGAATGAGCGCGATTTCAAAAGAATTCCAGGCATTACCGTGGTCAACCCTTTCAAGGTTCGGAAAAGGCGATAGCTGAACGATGCAGACCCTGGTCATCAGCGAGTTTGGCGTGTCCATCGGCAAGACCAGCGAGCGGCTGGTGGTGCGAGGGCCTCGTCCGCGGCTGGAGCTGGTCGAAGATGGGGTGCAACTGCTTTTGCCGATGGACCTCTCTGGCGGTGAGGATCAAGGGCTGGATGATCCGACCAGTAGGGAGTTGGAAGACACACAAGGGTCAGAAAGGGTTGAACGAAATGGGGTCCAACCGGCAGAGTCCCAAGCAGAGTCCCAACAGGACCCTTTTGAGCCAAAACCGGCCAGGAAAGCCCCGAAAAAGGGAGCGATCCTGACCGAGGTGCCCTTCTTCCGCCTCTCGGAGATCGTCATTGCTTCCCAAGGTGTGTCTCTATCTACAGACACGATTGAAGAGTGTTGTAAACGGGGGATCCGGATCACCTTCCTGGCCCCTAATGGGAAGCCCTACGCGATGCTGACCTCGCCCTTCTTGAACGCAACGGTGATCACTCGTCGGGCGCAGCTTCAGGCGTACCATGACCGGCGGGGACTAGAGTTCGCCAAGGCCGTCGTTCGGGGGAAACTCCACAATCAGGCGAACCTCCTCAAGTATTTCGGCAAGTATCTCAAGAGCACGGAGGATGAGGCGTTCGGTCCGATCCAGGCGATCGTGGAGAGGCTGGAGGCGGCCTGCCGAGAGGTGGAGCGGGTCGAGGGGGCGACAATTGACGAGGCGCGGGACGCTCTTATGGGGATCGAAGGGCGGGCCGGGCGTGCGTATTGGGAGGGGGTGAAGCTCCTCCTGGATGATCGGGTGCCTTTTGAAGGGCGGGAGCACCGGGGCGCAGCCGACCCGGTCAACGCCGGTCTCAACTACGGCTACGGCATTCTCTATAGCCAGGTATGGGGCGCGGTCATGAACGCCGGGTTAGAGCCCTTCGCCGGGTTCCTCCATGCCGATCGGCCCGGGAAGCCCTCCCTGGTTCTTGATCTGATTGAAGAGTTCCGCCAGCCCATCGTGGACCGGGCGGTCATTGCGTTCATCAATAAAGGTTCTCAGCTTGCGATGAAGGAGGGGCTGCTGGTCGAGGAGAGCCGGCGGGCGATTGCCGATAAAGTGCTCGAGCGCCTCGATGCAGAAGCCACGTTCCGGGGCAGGCGCTACCGGCTCCGGTCCATCGTCCAGCTTCAGGCCCGGAGCGTGGCCATGTTCCTGCGGGGCGAGGGGAGCTACAAACCCTTCTCCTGGCAGTGGTGATGTCGCCAGAGCTTCAGACGTATGTCGTCTATGACATCCCCAATGACCGCATCCGCTACCGGATCGCGAACGCGTGCAAGGACTATGGGCTGGAGCGGATCCAGTTCAGCGCCTTTTCCGGTTGGCTGAATGCCAACAAACGGGAGGAGCTGTTCCTGCGCCTTCGGCGGGAGTTGGGGGAGCATCCGGGCAAGATCCTGGTCCTCCCGGTGTGCGAAAAGGATCTCAAGGCGATGAGAGAGGTGGTGATCGTCGCCGAAGAGGCGGAGACTGATGGGGCAGAGACGGCCGATGATAAGGGAAGCTGATACACTTGCGATCGGTCCTGCGCTTGAGCTGAGGGTCGCGGACCTCAAACAATATGCCTATTGCCCACGGATCGTCTATTATCAGCACGTCATGCCGGTAGATAGGGAGCCGACCTACAAGATGGTCCATGGCAAGGAGGCTCAGGTCTCGCTGGAGGGGTTGGAGAAGCGGCGGAAACTCAAGGCTTATGGCCTGGATGCTGGGGAGCGAATCTTTCATCTGTGGCTTCATTCCGAACGCTTGGGGTTAAGCGGCAAGCTGGATCTCCTCATCAGGACGGAGCAGGGCTTCTATCCGGTCGATTTCAAGTACACGGAAGGGCGGCCCCGCCGCAATCACTTTCTCCAACTGGCCGCCTATGCCCTCCTGGTGGAGGAGCGGTATGGGATCCCGGTCGAGCGGGGCTTTCTCTATCTGATCCCCTCCAAGGACGTGATTGAGGTTGAGATCACGGACATGCTCAAACAGGAGATTCTGGAGACCATCCAGCGAATCCGGGAGATGGTCCGGTGGGAGGCCCTGCCGCCTCCGACACCGGTCCGGGCCCGGTGCACGGACTGTGAGTATCAAAACTACTGTGCGGATATCTGGTAGGAGGGAGTAAGAATGACGTTTCGCAAATACCGGCGGTTTCCCGGCAGAAAACGGAGTTGCGAAAAAAACGGGCACCGAAGGATACCTAACTTATTGATTTCACAAGGGGGAGGGGAAGGCTTCACTCGATGACCCGACGAATAGGGGACTGAAAGTAGCGAAATCCTCGCCCT
>CAZHST010000129.1:0-2614 GCA_964535215.1 uncultured bacterium | reverse complement strand
GAAGAAGGGATTGGGCACGGGTTGGGGGTGGAGAGTGCGGGGTGGGAGGTATAGGGTTAAGCGTATTTGGGGAAAGTGCTGGTGGGGTTCATGGCTGCATTGTCCACCTCCCCGCAACTCCCCACCTGAAACCAAAGCCGACCTGACGAAGAAGGGATTGGCACTGGTATGGACTCTTCCGAGGCTGACCTGATAAGGAAGGGGATGACTGGCCAGGGGACTTGTGGTATCTTGGCGGGGAAAGGGGTTGTGTCTTTACCCCGGGAGGTGGGTTTCTATGACGAACGTGGCTTCTATCGGGAAAGGGTTTGACGGCCATGGACCAGGACATCCTCCTCTTCATGATCGTTGGGTTTTTGGCTCAGATGATTGATGGAGCCCTCGGGATGGCCTACGGCGTGAGTTCCACCACGTTCTTGCTCAGCATCGGCATCCCGCCGGCCGCCGCCAGTGCCAGCGTTCACACCGCCGAGATCTTCACAACGGCCGCCTCGGGGCTTGCCCACTTACGATTTGGAAATGTGGACCCGTACCTGTTCAGGATCCTCTTGCTCCCCGGGATCATCGGCGGGGTGGTCGGGGCCTATATCCTGACCGCCGTGCCGGGAGCGGTCATCAAGCCTTTTGTCGCCGTCTACCTGCTCCTCATGGGGGCGGTGATCCTCCGAAAAGCCCTTCGGACCGTCCACGAGGCGACCGTGAAGACCAGGCTGGTCCCGTTGGGGTTCATCGGGGGGTTTTTGGATGCGATTGGTGGAGGCGGGTGGGGCCCCATCGTGACCTCGACGTTGGTGGCCCGCGGGAATCATCCGAAGTTCGCGGTTGGTTCGGTGAACCTGGCCGAGTTCTTCGTAACCGTCGCTCAATCGGTCACGTTCGTCCTGACCATCGGGGTCGTCCACTGGAGGATCATCGTGGGGTTGATCATCGGAGGAATCCTGGCCGCTCCTCTGGCCGCATACGTCTGCAAGAAGCTTCCGGTCCGGGCCTTGATGATCCTGGTCGGAGCCTTGATCATCGCCTTAAGCCTGAGGACGATCTATCTGGCTCTGGTCTGAGCCCGGGAGGACTAAAAGTTGGGATTGGATGAGGCGTGGAGAAGGAGGATACACATGCTTCGGACAGGAGAAGAGTATCTGGCAAAGCTGAACGATGGGCGCCGGGTCTACTACCGGGGGCAGCTCGTCACCGACGTGACCAAGCACCCGATCCTTCAGGGACCGGCCCGGCACAGCGCCTGGCTGTTCGACCTCCACTTTGATCAGGAGCTGGCCCCCAGCCTGACGGCCCGGGACCCGGAGACCGGGGAGCCGGTCAGCCGCTTCTATCAGGCGCCCACCACCGCCGAGGCCCTCATCGCCCGGTCCGAGCTGATCGAGGCGACCACCAAGCGCTCCGGGACGGTCTTCAACATTACCAAGGTGATCGGGTCGGACGCCCTCTTCGCCCTCCAGACGGTCGCGGCGGCAGCCGATAAGGCCCTGGGCACAGACTACACCATCCGGGTCAGGGCCTATCATCAAAAGGTGGCGCGGGAGGATCTTGCCACGGTAGTCGCTCAGACCGATGTCAAGGGGGACCGGTCCCTCCGGCCCCATCAGCAAAAGGATCCTGACCTGTACGTCCGGGTCAAGGAGCGGAGGTCAGACGGCCTCGTGGTCCGGGGGGCCAAGGTCCATATCACCCAGGCCCCGGTCACCGACGAGATCATCGTCATCCCCTCCCGGGCGATGGTGGAGGCGGATGCGGATTATGCCGTGGCCTTTGCCGTCCCGGCCAATGTCCCCGGTCTCCGCATGGTCTGCCGGCCCCTCCTTGAGCTGGAGGGGGCGAAGCATCCGTTGGAAGGACCCCGGGTCTTAAAGCACTCGCTGATCGAGGCCCTCCTCATCTTCGACGATGTCTTTGTCCCCTGGGAGCGGGTCTTCCTGGCCGGGGAGGTAGCCTTCGCCGGCCGCCTGGCCCATACCTTTGCCCTGTGGCACCGCTACTCGGCCGTCTCTTACCGGGCAGCCCAGTCGGACCTCATGGTGGCCCTGGCCCTGGAGCTGGCCGAGGCGAACGGTATTGCTGACAAGAGCCACATCCGGCGAAACCTGGTGGAGCTGATCCTGTTTGCCGAGATCCAGCGGATGAGCGCCCGGCAGGCGGCGGCCCAGCCCGTGAAGGATCCGTTGACCGGGATCTATGCGCCCAACCCGCTCGCGGTGAACATCGGGAAGCTCTACTCCAACTCCCGGTACTTAAGCGCCGTCCAGGCCTTGATCGACTGCGCCGGAGGCCTCGCCACCACGGCCCCCAGCGGTGACGATTATGCGAGTGCTGAGACCCGCCCTTATCTCGAAAAGTACCTAGCCGGAAGTAGCAAGGTGCCGAGCGAGAAGCGCTTTAAGCTGTTTCTCATGGCCAGGGAGCTGGTGGGTCTCTTAGGGGGCCTGGAGAGTGTGACGATGGTCCATGCGGAGGGTTCCATCGAGGCCAGCGTCATCGAGCTGCTCCGGACCTATGATTTCTCGGCAGGCCGCGCCCTGGTGGACGGCCTGCTCGAAGGGTAAGACAGGAGGTCCGCAACAATTGACAAATTTCGCCGAAAGGCATATATGATTGTCTAAGC
>CAZHST010000128.1:0-2753 GCA_964535215.1 uncultured bacterium | reverse complement strand
CTTCCCCCCTTTCCCACGACTCGCCCAGAAGCTCCATCTGGCGAAGCCGGAGATTTATGCCCCCGATCAGGCCGATAGGGATACCTTCAAGGGAAGCTTCCCCCCGAAAACCACCGGCGATGGGGAACTTCATCGGCAAGAAGGAGGCCAGATCTTCAAGACGCCCCTCCCCTTTCATGCTGAGCCTCACCGCGATGTCCCGCTTCAGATCCAGATGGGTGAGCGTCTTCCCTTCCATGAGGAGGGCCTCCCCTTCAAGCTCGACGGTCGTCCTGCCTTGACGGAGGACAAGACGGTCGGCCCGAAGTCTTCCAGCAGAAAGCTCCACCCTCCCTGCGGCCCGTTCCAAACCAAAGGCGAAGAGCCGGGGGTTCTGCCAATCAATGGTCCCGGCGAATCGTGGACGGTCCCAGGAGCCTTGGAGCCTTCCCTGAACAGTGGCAGAGCCTCCCAGGCCATCTACCCCGAGAAAGGCTCCAAGGGCAGCGACCCTCCGGACCGTTCCTTGAATGGCCAGATCTGAGGCGCCGTCCATGCTGAAAAATCCGTTGGCTCTGATGACGGAAGAGCCTTGCATCAAGGAGAGACCCAGGAGCTTCACCCGCCTCCTGTCCAGAGCCAGGGACGCCTCGAGGCGGCCTGGTACCTTCTCGCCGTATCCTTTAAGGTTCTCCACCAGGACCCTTGCCTCCCCCTTGACATCCCCTGCCGTGAAACTGTCCCCCTGGAGGCTCAGGCGGCCCTTCAGCTCCCCCTGGAGGGGAGAAGGCCTGCGCCAGAGCTGTTCGAGCAGGGAGGACAGCGCCATCCTCTCGAACCGGAATTCCCCTTGAAACCTTTGATCCTCTGGAAAGAGGCGTCCCTGGCCTGCCAGGTGTCCACCGAACATCGTGGTTTTCAGCCCCTCAATGGTCAGGCCCTCCTCCCCGTAGTGAAACTGAAAGGCCAAATCGCGGAAAGGGAAACCCGCCAGGGTCCCCTCGGCCAGGCTGGCCTGCCCCTCCAAGGTGGGGGAGGAAGGTTTCCCGGTCATGACCCCTTGGATCTCCAGGAGGCCCTCCACCTTCAAGCCTCCTTTCCCAAAGGGGACAAGCCGCTCCAGCGCAAGCCGTGAGGAGAAGCGAAGGTTTAACGAGGTCCCTTTACCCGAGAGGTTGAACCTTCCAGCCATGGCCGTCGTTGACTCGGCTGTTCTGGCCTCCAGGGTAGTTACGGTGATCCCCCCCCCGTCCCCTTCCAGGGCCGCCTTCGCCTCCTCCAATGAGAGCGCTTTCCCCCGCAGGCGAAATGTGATAGGGCCAAAGAGGAGGGTGCTGTGAAGAGATCCACGGTTCCAGCGGATCCGGGCGTCCTTAAGCTTCCCAACCACCTCGAGGCCTAAAGAGGGGGAACGGTAGTGGAGCTGTCCCTGGTCCACCTGAAGGGTGGTGATCTGAAGGTGGAAGGGGATTCCGAAGACCCGGAGGGCGAAGGTCGGAAGGGTCAGGAGGTTTGAAAGGTCCGACGCCTGAGGAGCCTCCCGCTCCTCCACCAACAGCCTTACCTCTTGTAAGGCTGCTTCTTCCACCACAAGGGTCCGATGGAGAAGCTTCTGGAGGCTGAGCTTCAGCCGCAAGCGCCCGACCTCCAGGACGGGCACCTGGGCCAACGCCCCTTCCCCGAAGAGGGTCAGGCCCCGGAGCTCCAGAGCCCCCAGGAAAGGCTCTAAGGAGAGATCCTGAATCCGGACCTCCCGTTTCAGCCCCTTCCGGAGCTCGGCCTCCATGCTCCTCCTGAGCGACTCCTCTGTCGGGCCTATCTGCAGGAGGAGAAGGATGACCCCTAGGAGGACGAGCAGGAGAAGGGAAACGGCCCCGAGAGCGAGGAGCCCTCTACGGGTGGCTGTCATGATGGTTTAGACCCAGTTATCTTTTGCTCCCTCTACTCCAGGGTGATGACAAAATGAGCCCTACGGTTCCATCGCCACGCAGACTCGTCATGGCCCAAGACGAAGGGCTTCTCTTCCCCGAAGCTGATCGTCGAGAGTCGAGAAGGATCAATCCCTGAGGCCACCAGGTACTCCATCACCGCCCTGGCTCGCCGCTCCCCAAGGGCGAGGTTGTACTCGTGGGTGCCCCGTTCGTCACAGTGCCCCTCAATCAGCACCCTGACCGTCGGGTGCTCTTGAAGCCAACGGACATTCTCGTCCAATGTCGCTCGGGCATCATCCCGGATCAGGTACTTGTCGAAGTCAAAGAAGACATCCTCAAGGGTCCGGACCTGCGGAACAACGGGCTTCTCCGGAGGTCCCGCCATAGGCGGAACTGCGGGGGGAAACTCCTCCACCGGTGGGGGCCGCATCTCCTCCGGAGGGGTTACAACCGGTGGGGAAGGTACCACCTCCGGTGGGATCACCACCGGCGGCCGTACCACCTCCGGCGGAGGCCCCGGAGCCGCCGCAACCGGAGGCACCTCTACCGCCGGAGGGGCTGCCACGACCGGAGGCACCTCCACGGCCGGGGGAGCTATCGCTTCAGGAGGCACTGCCGGCACCGGGGGCACCGCTACCTCCGGGGGAGGCCCCGGCACCGCTACACCCGGAGACGGTGGAACCGCTGGAGGGGCCTCCACGACCGGCGGGGCCTCCACCCCTGGTGGTACCCCCGGAACAGGCGGAGCCGCCGCGACAGGGGGAACGGCGACCTCCGGCGGCCGCTCCACCTCCGGGGGAGGCCCCGGCACCGCCGCAACCGGAGGCACCTCCACCGCCGGAG
>CAZHST010000127.1:0-2876 GCA_964535215.1 uncultured bacterium | reverse complement strand
CCCGTCTCCGCCAGGCTGGGATCTAACGCCAAGGTCAACATTTCCGTTCTCCTTCCCCGCGGCTTCACACCGTCCTTGCTTCTTGAGCACGATCTGTGCTATCCTGCTTTCCACGGAGGAACGTAATGTCACCCACCGCCCCGAAGCCTTCACCCATCCCGGTCCAGCCGAGTCCCCGGAAATTGGCCGCGCTCCGCCAGCTCCTCAAGCTCCCGCTCAAGCTGTCGGATGGGTACGACTACCAGCTCCATGAGGCCATCCTCCCTGGGGTCACCTTAGCGCAGGTCCGGGAGGAGCTTCAGGTCATCCAGGAGCCGCTCTCCTTGAGCATCGTCGAGGAGCGAGAGCCCTCGTAATGCCGGTCTACTACTTCGATACGAGTGCCCTGGTGAAACGGTACCATGTCGAACCCGGCTCCGAGACCGTGGACCAGCTCTTCGCCGAGCCTGAGGCTGCGTTCCTGATTGCCAATATCACGATCGCCGAGCTGACCTCGGCTCTGGTCCGAAAGCTCCAAGAAGGCCTCATGACGAGGCCTGTCCTGGACCACGTCCTCTCGGCCTTCGCCCAGGATCTGCTCACAGACTTCTGGATCATCGATCTCGAACGGGTGCACGTGCTCCACAGCCGGGAGCTGATCCTGAAGCATCACCTTAGAACCCTGGATGGCCTCCACCTCGCGGTCCTCCTCGCTTTACGCGAGCTCTCCCCGACTCTGGTCTGCTCCGATCAGAAGCTGATTGAGGCAGCAGAGAAGGAGCAGATCCAGATCATCGACCCGGAAGCGTAGTCGCCTCACAGGGGCCGAGGTCCCTAGGCCCTGCCTTCACCACCCGATAGAGGACGGCCACCTCCGTCTCGGCCAACCTCGGATCAAAAGCTCCAGGTAACGGCATCGCCCCCTCTTTCTTCGAGACGGGTCTCGATTCGTATCATGTCTTTTCCCTTATAGGGGGTGATCCATGATACAAATCGAAGTTTCCCCTTTATTGACAAGCAGTTAATTCATATTACCCCCTTGAGACGAATTGGGACCGTGATACGAATCTGGTGCCCCCCATTGCAAGATCCCTGGCTTCCCTCGCTTCCCGTCCTGCTGCATTAACCAGCCTTCGGTTCTCGCTTCCTTGAGGGTTCGATAGAACGCCATCCTCGATCCCACGCCCTCCTCGAGGAACCGAGCCAGAGCGTCCTTCGTCGCGATCTCCCCCTCCTCCTGGAGAAGCTGCTTGAGCCAAGCCAGGGCCACCCGCTCCTCCGCCTCCCGGGAGACGACCTGAACCAGCAGGCTGCCGGGGGGCCTGACCAGCTTCAGAGGCTCCAAGGGCTCCCCATTGCGGAGGGTGAAGGAGAGCTTGAGATACACCCCCTCCCCCGGGCCGGGCATCCGTTCCAAGGTGAGGACCGTGTCGGGTCGGTCGGCGAAGACGGAGGACCCCCGCCCCCGGTGAATCCCATCCTGGTCCTGATGCCCCTTTCCCCAGTGATGAACGAGGATGAGCGTCAGCCCCTGCTGGCGGGAGAGGGTCATCAGCTCATAGAGGAGCTGGCCCATCTCTCTGGCGGAGTTCTCCTCCAGCCCATGGGCCGCGCCCAGGGGATCGAGGATCAGGACGGTGGCCTTGGCTTCCTCCGCCCACCGTCTGAGCAGCGAGAGCCCGGCGGGCTGATCGAGGCGGAGGAGCCCCTTGGCCGTGACCGGCACGAAGTTGTCCAGGGCCAGCTCCACGTCGAGGCCATAGCCTTTAGCCTCCTCGAGCATCTTCCGGAGCCGTTCCTGGAGCTTGTGCTCCGGGATTTCGAGGTTCACGTAGAGCACCCGTTCCGGGCTTCCAATCGGGAAGCGAGGGTCGAGGAAGAAGGGGGGTCCTTCGGCTGGGGCCATGCCAGCCAAACAGAGCCCCATCTGGAGGGCAAACAGACTCTTCCCGATCTTCGGCAGGCCATGCAGCAGGGCCAGGGTCTCCGGCCCGAGGATCCCAGGGGCAATGAGATCCGGCAGGACAACCACCTCCCGCTCCAGAAAGGCCCGCAAAGGCTCAATCCGAACCGTCGGTCCCGCCACCTGAGCCACGGTCGGCGTGGTGAACTCCCTGGCGAAGGTCAAGAACTCCTGGATCGCGGTGTAGCCGTCTTGATAGGCTGACTCCAGGATGACCTGGGCCTGCCGGATGATCTCTCGGAGGAGGGCCTTCTCTTTCACGATCTTCGCATGGTAGCGAACATTGGCGGCGGTGGGGACCGCATCCACCAGGGAGGTGAGATACGCCGCCCCGCCCACCTGATCCAGAGCACCCTGGTGGTGGAGCGCATTCGACAGCGTGATCAAGTCCACCGCCTCTCCCCGCTGAAGGAGGCTGAGACAGGCGGCGAAGATCCGCCGGTGGGCCTCTTTGAAGAAGTGCTCCGGCTTGAGGATCTCCGCCACCGTGATCAGGGCCTCATGCTCCTGAAGACAGGCCCCCAGGACCGCCACCTCGGCCGCAAGGTCGTGGGGCGGGACACGTTCTACCAGCTTCCCTCCCTCAGGTGGCTGCTTCCTCCTGCCGGCCATCCGCTCACCTCGTGCTCACGCAGAGCTTCGTTGCGTTCTTCATGTCTCTCCCCAGCTTCAGGAGAAAGCTGCGGAAGTCTTTGAAGGCTTGCATCCGGAGGAGCACCATGGCCTGGGTTTCAGGGGTGGCGGCTTTCAGGTCCTCGAACCCGCCGGGGAGCTTGCACTCCATCCGGAGCCACCGGTCGAGGCCGGGAGCCACTTCCGGGTAGGGGATGAGATCCCCGGCCCGCTCCGGATCCGGCACCACCTTCGCCTGGGCAAGAAACGCGCCCAGCTCGGCCCAGACGTCCGGCCTTCGGCCAGCGCTCGCCTCCGGCGA
>CAZHST010000126.1:0-2911 GCA_964535215.1 uncultured bacterium | reverse complement strand
TCCTCACCTCCAGCTTTTATAATAGGCCGGAGAGAGGAGGTTTTCGACAGAGCAAGAAGCGGTCAGGTCAGTTGCCCCTTTCCACGGATGCCGTCTTGCGCTATAGTAACTTTCAGCCTTCAGCCATCAGCCGCTAGGAGTCAAGCCTAAAACGCAAAGGGTAGGAAACAAGGGGCTTTACATTTCACCCGGAAGGAGCTTCTCTGATGTCACGACTTGTCCTCGTCCGCCACGGCGAGTCCCTCTGGAACACCCAGTGGAGGATCCAGGGGCATAAAGACTCGGGTTTGAGTCCTCTAGGAAGGCTCCAGACCGAACGCCTCGCCGACCGCCTAAAGGGCCGATCCTTCGGTGCCCTTTTTTCCAGCTCGGCAGAACGGGCAAAGGAATCCGCCCAGATCCTCTCCGCCGCCCTCGGCCTCTCCGTCCATCTCCGGGACGACCTCCGGGAGATCGGTCTGGGCGAGTGGGAGGGGAAGACGCTCCAAGCGATCCAGGCAGAATATGGAGATCTCTACGAGCGGTGGCTGAGAAGACCCCTGGAGGCCACCCCACCGGGTGGGGAGGACCTGGCCCTTTTCCAGAAGCGGATCGTCAAGGCCCTGGAGGAGATCCGGGACACCCACCCGGGGGAGGATCTCCTCATCGTGACCCACGCCGGGGCGATCAGGGCCTATGTGAGCTTTGTCCTGGCCCTGGACCTGAACCGGATCTTTACCCTGAGGGTTGACAATACGGCGTTAAGCGAGGTCCTCTTCGAAAAAGGCGCCCCGACCCTTTCCCTGTTCAACGATACCTGTCACCTCCTCGGTCCGGATGGCCCAGCCTTTCGCCCGAAGGAGCTTTCCACCCCTGTCTTTTAAATGATCAGGGCCTTGATCCTCAAGGGGAATGACCTCCATCCCACGACGGAGCGGGGCCAGGTCGAGGCAGCCCTCGGGTCTCCCGAGGCCCGGTTCTGGCTGGACCTGGAAACCCCCCCTGAAGAGGAGATCCTCTGGTTAGGCCATGCCTTTGGCTTCCACCCCCTGGCCCTTGAGGACTGCCTCCACAGGAACCAGCGCCCGAAACTGGAAGATTACGAAGGCTACCTCTTCGCCGTCCTCCACGGCCTCCGGCGGGAAGGGGTCTTAAGGCTCGTCACCGATGAAGTGCACATCTTCCTCTCGCACCGGTACCTGGTGAGTGTCCACGCCTCCCCCCTGGAGCCCCTGAACCGGATCTTTGAACGCTCCGGAAAGGAGCCGGAGCTTCTGGCCCATGGACCCTCCTTTCTCCTCCACCTCTTGAGCGACGCCCTGGTGGACGCCTACTTCCCGATCCTCGACGCCCTCGGGGAAGAGATCGACCGGCTGGAAGATGCGGTCATCCGGCACCCCAGGAGGAGCCGGTTGAACCGGCTCTTCGCCCTGAAACGGGAGCTGGTGCTGCTCCGGAGGATCATCAACCCCCAGCGGGAGGTCTATAACGCCTTAAGCCGACGCGACTACCCCTTCATTGACCAGAGGACGGCCCTCTACTTCCGGGATGTCCACGACCACCTACTCAGGGTCTCGGAGACCCTGGACTCCTACCGGGACCTCCTGGGCTCTATCCTCGAGGCCTACCTCACCGCCGCCTCCAACCGTTTAAACGAGGTGATGAAGCGTCTGACGATCATCGCCACGGTCTTCATGCCCCTAAGCTTCATCACCGGCTTCTTCGGGATGAACTTTGAGCTGATCCCCTGGAAGAGCCGCCCCCTCTTTATCCTCACCCTCCTCGCCGTCCTCCTCCTCCCTCTTGGGATGCTTCTCTGGTTTTTCTGGAGCGGGTGGCTCAGCTCCTGGGAGGCCCTGGAAGACCGGAGGCGGAACCGCCGGAGGCCTCCCTAACGACCTTCAGCCTTCCTCCTCCCTCGTCTTCAGTTGCACCAGGAGGACGCCGCCGATCACCAGCAGGCCGCCGACGATTTGAAGGAGGGTGAGCCGCTCGTCCAGGAAGAGGTAGGCGGCGACGGCGCCAATCACTGGCTCCAGGGTGCTCATGATGCTCACGTGGGTGGCCGGGAGGAGGGCCAGGCCATTCAAGTAGAGGCCGAAGGGAAGGAGGGTGCCGAAGAGGGCAATGACCAGGAAGAGGGCCCAGAGGCGGGGCGGGTAGCCTTTCTGGAGGAGCATCCAGGGAGGGATGAAAAGAGACCAGAAGAGGCTCGCGGCGGCGTAGGCCCAGAGGAGGAACGGCCAGGGCATGACCCTGACGAGGAGCCGTTTGCTGGCCAGCGTGTAAAAGGCGAAGACCGAGGCCGATGAAAGGCCGGTGAGAAGGCCTGGGAGGTTGAGCTGCAACGCCCTCGGATCGTAGCCTTTGACCATCAGGAAGCAGCCGCCCATGGCCAGGACCAGGGCCCCGACGATGATCTTGGAGAGCCGCTCCTTGAACAAAATCGTCGAGAAGAGGGCGACCAGGATAGGGGCCATATACTGGAGCAGGAGGGCCGTCGCCACGGTCGTGAAGGTGATGGTCAGATAGTAGAGGAAGTTGTTTGAACCCAGGGCGATCCCGACCACGGCGACCCGGTACAGATCCCCTGGAGGGATCGCCAGCATCCGCCGCCGTCTGAGAGCCAAGAAAAGGAAGAGGAGCGAGAAGGCCAAAAGCGACCGGAGAGCAGCCAGGGGCAACGGGCTCACCTCCCCCCGGTTAAAAAGGAACTTGGCCAGGACGCCCATGGACCCCCACAGGAAGGCTGCTCCGGCGACCATCACCAATCCGGCGAGCTTCTTTTCCCCCATTCGGCTTCGTCCCTGCTGCTCTGCACCCTACCACAAAACCCTCCCCATCTCAAGGGATGGGAGCTCGGCAAAAATGGAGAAAACTGACCGCTTCTTGCTCTGTCGAAAACCTCGCTGAAAGGCCCTGAAAGACCCGA
>CAZHST010000125.1:0-2917 GCA_964535215.1 uncultured bacterium | reverse complement strand
GCGATGGCCTGTAAGGCGCGGGAGGGGCTGACTCAAATCCCCGGCGTAATCAGCCTCTCCTTCGGGATCACCGTCCCCCCGCAGGCCGCCCATCGGTACCTGTTGATCATCGATTTCAGTGCGGCTGGCGATCCTCTCAACTAAGGAAGGCCAACGGGATCCAGGGCAACCCTCCCGAGAGCGGTGGAGGTTGTCGTGCCGATCTGCAAAGGGTGTCAGACCGAGATCGCTTCTGAAGTCCCTGGGATCTGGAGGGGTTGAAGAACGGAGGGCCCGTGAAAGAAGGGCGGAAGGTCCCGAGATGCATGAGCACGCAGCATCCGGACAATGTCGTCGTCCCGTTCTTCGCCGAGAACGCCCTCATGAACGGGACAGACGAGATCAGGGAGGCCTACTATGCTTTCTCCCATTTGGGCTGTGATGAGCAGATGTGGGACTTCGAGGGGAAGGAGGTTGACGAGTTCGTCGTCGAGAAGCTTCTGACGACGTATGACGGGTTCTTCCGGACGTTCCCTTTAGGACGGGAGGTGTACCTGACCTTACGGGTCCCGAACCCGACTGTGGACAAAGCCCAGGGGAAGATCCTCCTGGAGGTTCTCCAGAGCATCCCCCGCTCCTACGACGTCGCCCGCCTCTTCTATGGTGAAGGGGTCGCCCCCGTCTTCGAGATCATCTTCCCCATGACGACCTCGGCGGAGGAGCTAAACCGGGTCCTCCGGTACTACCAGACCTTCGTCACAGGGAAGGAGGAGGTGATCTTAAGCCCCGGTGATCTCCCCCTGAAAGAATGGATCGGGGAGTTCCACCCTAAGGCGATCCAGATCATCCCCTTGATCGAGGACAAAGAGTCGCTTCTTCGGGCCGACGCCATTGTCCGGGCGTATCTTCAGGACAAAGACCTCCCCTATCAGCGGGTCTTCCTCGCTCGCTCCGATCCTGCCTTGAACTACGGGAGCTTGGCGGCCAGCCTCCTGGTGAAGGTGGCCTTGAGCCACTTAGGGAAGCTACAGCAGGAGCTGGGGATTCCCATCTATCCGATCCTTGGGGCCGGGAGTGCCCCCTTCCGGGGAAACTTCCGCCCTGACACGGTCGAGCGGTACGTCCGGGAGCATCCGAGTGTTCAGACGTTTACAATCCAGTCGGCCTTTAAATACGATCATCCGACCCCAGCGATCATCCAGGCCATTGAAACACTCAAAAGGGTGCCCCGAAAAGACCCTCTGCCGGTGGAGCCGGAATGGCAGATCCTCGCCCTGATCGAGAGGACCTCTGCCTGCTACCAACACCAGGTGAGAGCGATTGCCCCCCTTGTGAACGCTGTGGCCCCCTTTGTCCCGCGTCGAAGGATGCGGAAGCTCCATATCGGTCTCTTCGGGTACAGCCGAAACCTCGGTGAGGTCTCCCTCCCCCGGGCTATCCCCTTCTGCGCAAGCCTCTACTCCCTGGGCCTCCCCCCCGAACTCCTCGGCCTCTCCTGCCTTCGTCGAGAAGACCTCCCCCTGGTTCGAGATACCTATCCAGGGTGTGAGGCTGACCTAAGGGATGCCCTGAAGTATCTCAACGAAGAAACCTTCAGCCTCCTGCCACCCCCTCTGGCAGAGGAGATCCAGGGTGCGCTCAAGCTCCTCAGCCTCGACCCCGCCATGGATCAGGCCCATGAGGAGGTGACGTCGAAGGTCATCAAGAAGATCAAGGCGGGGGGCGTCGAGACCTTAAGCGAGCTGATCCTCCAGGCGGCCTGGATCCGGCGGTTCCTCGGCTGAACGCTGTTCAGGAGGTAACCCATGACCCCCCATGAGATGGACCTCATGCCCATCCACCCCATCCCAGGGGATGGGGTCGGCCCCCGCCTCCACCTCCTGGACCTGTTCGCCAAGCCGGGCAAGATCAGCGGACAGGATGAACAGGGCGATCTTCACCACCGCCGTTCCCTCCTCCCCCCTGCCTGGCGATCAACGGTGTGCACCACCACCCCTCCACCTCGCCCCACGATCACGACATGGGCCATGTCCAAGAAAAGGCCGTGTTCGACGACACCAGCGATCCGATCTAACGCCTCCCCCAGCTTATAGGGATCCTCGAGAGGACCGAACCAGGTATCGAGGATGTAGTGGCCGTTGTCGGTCACGAACGGGGCCGATCCCTTCCGCCGCAGCTCCACCTTCCCACCGAGGGCCTGAAGGGCCCTCCGGCACCGCGGCCAGCCGAAGGGAACAACCTCCACCGGAACCGGAGCCCGCGTCCCGAGGCGCTCCACCAGCTTCGACTCATCCACCACAATGATCTCCTGCTTTGTCGCCGAGGCCACAATCTTCTCCCGGAGGAGCGCCCCTCCTAACCCCTTGATCAGGTTGAAGTGGGGGTCAACCTCATCGGCCCCGTCGATGGTCACATCCACCTCGGGGTGCTCCTCAAGGGTGGTCAGGGGGATCCCCAGATCCCTGGCCAGGCGCTCCGTTTCCAGAGAGGTAGGGATCCCCAGGATCCGACAGCCCTGCTGAACCTTTCCTGCCAGGGCCTTCACAGCCAAGGCAGCCGTTGAGCCCGTCCCCAGCCCCACGATCATCCCATCTTGGATGAACTCCACGGCCCGAATGGCCGCCACCTCCTTCAGCCAATCTCGATCCACCATTCCCCTCCTACGCATCACGACTCATGACGGATCGCTCCCTAACCCGTCAGGGCAGCAACACCAGGGAACGGGCTCCAGCCTCTAGACTCCAGACCTTGTCAGGCCGGGGTCTTCCGTCTGGGTCGGCGTCTGAACAGTGGGGTGGAAGCAGACGTTCTCCAGCATCAGGCGGCTTCCTGAACGCCACTTCCCCCTTCTAGCCAAGGTGGTTGAACCTGTCGGCGAGCCTTGCCATGATCTGGGGCATGGTCGTGTACTCCATCTCCTCTAAGGGGAGCCGGTGGG
>CAZHST010000124.1:0-3038 GCA_964535215.1 uncultured bacterium | reverse complement strand
TCTGAAGGAGTACACCCCCCAGTCACCCCCCACCACTGGGATCTCTGCAAGAGGCCTCCCATTGACGAAGACCTTGACCCTTTGAGGAGGGGAAGAGGGGAAGATGAAGGGTAACAGCTCAAGGTCCACAATGAAATCAGAAGGTTTTGGAAAATAGATCCAAAGGATCGACTCGGGGGCATCTGCCCAGACGACCGTCCGCCCTCCCCATCGCTCATCCGAGGACCAGCCTTTCCCTAGATACCGCCTTGCCCCCTCCGTCCCGATATCGATGAGACCATCGCCGGGTAAGCCAAGATCGAGCAGCTCCAGCTTGGTTATCGCTACCCCAAGAGCTCTGGGATCGGGGGACAGCCGTAAAACCTTCGGATTGAAGGTCTTATTCACGCCCACCTCCAGTTCACCCCAACCGGAGGAACCTAAGATCTCCAAGGGGAGGAGATAGGTCCTGCTAAAGCCCCCAGGCTTATCAAGCTCTTCCAGCAGATGACCATTGATGACGAGGCGGGCCTTCATACCAGGTTGGTCAGGGAGGAACCCTTCGATCTTGAAGGCGGCCGGTTTCAACGGATTCCGAAAGATCGAGAGGGCGGCGGCGTCGGTCCACCTTCTCCTTTTCTCCTCTAAAGCATGCCACCCACCGACAATGAAGAAGCCGGAGCCGGGGAGTGCTTCCTCTCGAAATCGGTCGAAGATCCCCTCAGTCATGAGGGCTCTCTTCGCAGCCATCTGCGAATCCACCACTTCCACCCACCCGGGGATCAGGACGCCCCTCTCACCCTTGTTCGACAGGGTGATCTCCATAGGGAAGTGGATGATCGGGTGGGCGATGAAGGAGAGGTCCTTTGAGGGACGGATCGTCCCTTCCTCCTCGGATGAGCTGATCCTAATCGCCGAGCCTTTTGGGGCAAAGACACCCAGGTGCAAAGAGGCTGGACGGCCCTCCAATGAAACCCCCAGAGGGAAGGGCCTCCCATCAACGAAGACTCTGTCAGGAAAGACGCTGATCCTCATCTCCTGCCCCGTCTTCAACAGGTGGGCTCCTTCCCCGAAGTCCAGGTGCGCCAGGATCCTGGGATCTTTTCGGAGGATCTTATAGCGGCTGTTTTCGTAGATCGTCCGCTCCGCCCAGCCCTCGCCTAAAGGCGAATCCCTGTTGACCAAGACCAAATTGGCGCTAATGGCTTTTTGATAGAACGGCCAGCTCTTCCAAAGGTAATAGGGGCTGTAGTGGGCGAGGGAGAGGTTATAGTCCTTCAGAAAATAGGTGATCCAGAGCAGATAAGTACCCCGTTCGTCCCGCACGTGGATCGTTTCCCCCTCGGGAACGAGGCCCTTAAGATCCTGCAATGCCAGGAAAGGGGAAAGATCGGGGACCACCACCTGCCTGGACAGGACGAAAAGGGTGGAGAGGTTCGCCGTCAGAAGACAGGCGACAAAGGCCCAGGTGACGGCCGACACTTTATGTCTTATGCAGCCTCCCCGCCCCGCCTCGAAAAGCCGCTCGGCACCGAGGACCAGGCCAATCAAGGCGGGGAAGACCACAAACGTCAAGGCCTTGAAGAAACCATATGGGTAGTTCAGGGCAAAGCGGAGCCAGAGGATGAACGGGAGATACGCGAGGGCTAATGCGAGGAAGGCACGTCTCCCATCCCCCCTTGCCCTCCACCCTCCATAAAGGCTGAGAAGCAGGGCCACTAGGGCAAGGACGGAGGACAAGCCTGGGAAGAGAGCTATGGGAAACGATGGCTTGGGAAGGATATGGTGCGAGAGTCCGTATACCTCTGTCCAGGGAATGAAACCCGGGTCATCCCTAATCCCCTTGACGAAGGTGGCCCGGAGCAGCAGGAGGAGGAACTTCCCGACGTGGTGGACCCCGGGGATGTTCAGCAAGATAGCCAGGACGCCCAGGCCCGACAACCGCTGTAAGCTTACGCTGAGCCGTTGACCCTTTAACAGTGGGAGGAGCAGGGCGTAGATGGCGAGGGGAAGGACGGCGAAGGGAATGGCTGCAAAAGGATAGCTCGTTAAAGCGGCAGAGAGCAAGAGGGCTGGGAGGAGAAGGCTCCTGGGGCTCCCCTCCTCTAAGGCGAGGACGGCTAAGCCATAGGCAAGGGGGACGAGGCCGAGGCTCATGGCGTGCATGCCGTAATTGTTATAGTGCACCCACATCAATGTGGGGCTGACCGAGGCGAGGAGGGTGGCGATGAAGGT
Organism: uncultured bacterium; assembly: GCA_964535215.1. Classification (GTDB taxonomy): domain Bacteria; phylum Methylomirabilota; class Methylomirabilia; order Methylomirabilales; family JACQHM01; genus JACQHM01. Next base: position 824 of record CAZHST010000124.1, on the reverse strand, counting down.
CCCTTTCGAAGTAAGCCTGAAGAGGCATCTGGCCAGAAATGGATAGGCGAGGACGGCAAGGGCCAGGGAGAGGGCGGTGATCAGGGAGAAAGTTTCATAGGCCTCAGCCCCGGAGAGCTTATCGACGAAGGCATGAAGGTAGTTGAAACCGAGGGGGAGGCCCCAGTTGATGAAGGAGAGCTGGACCATCGCCGGCTTTGAGAGAGAAGAAAGGGGGATGGGGAGGACGTCTTGCTCTCGATAAGCGGTAGCGTTAGCATACAAGACCTGGTCGCCGTTTAACCGGGGGGCGGGCAGGCCATTTTGCTCCAGGTAAGCTGTCACGTTGACGTATAAGACCTGATCGCCGTTTAATCCGATCGGTCCGAATCGGCCTGACCGCCACATGGGATAGACGGCGACGGCAAATACCACAGACGCCAGAGCGAAGGGGAAAAGACGGCCCCTGACCGCCAGCGGAGTCCCCCTCCGCTGAAAGAGAGCGAGGAGGTTGAAGAGGGTCGAGAGGATCAAGGCGATCACCAAGGTAACGCCGGCCGACCTGCCCATCCACCCGGACCAATAGCCCACAGAGACGAGTAAGGAGAGGCCCACGAAGGGCAGGATCAGCAGCTCCTCGCCGCGGATCCGCTCAAAGGAAAGAAGCCGCGTGATCCCGAATCCCGCGTAGAATAGGACCGCGACGGCGATCAGGGAAACCGAGGCGATTGTCAAAGCAAAGCCCATACGAGATCCGCCTCAGCGGGCATAGACGGCGATGACCTTCCTTAAGGCCTCGATGACGTCCTCCACATCCTTCTCGCTCATCCTGGGATAGAGGGGGA
>CAZHST010000123.1:0-3084 GCA_964535215.1 uncultured bacterium | reverse complement strand
CCTAACTTTTCTGTTGAAAGGATCTTGATAGTGAGTTATATCCTTCTCAAAAGGAGAGTGAAATGAGGTAGACCATTCGATGCTGGAGATGTCAGAGACCCATGAGGTCGTCCAGCTTCTGGCGCTCACGCGCGGGACGACGCTGACGGAGCTGGTCGCCAAACCGGTGCTCGGTCCGGTGAGACCAGGAAAAGCCGTGGGAGGAGGCCCGAATAGAGGAAGGAACGGGCAGAGGAGGGAGGGAGGATGGCAAAGGAGCGTGGCATCTTTTTCAGGGATGGGACCTGGTGGATTTCCTGGTTCTGCCCGTTCGGCCATCGGCATCGGGAGAAGATCGGGCCAAAAGGACTGGCAAGGGAAACCTACCAGCGCCGGAAAGTCAAGGCCCGGACAGAAGGGTACTGCCCAAGGCTTGCCAAGCCTCGCCCCCCAATGCTCTTTGAGGACATGGCGGAGAAATACCTGGCCTGGGCCAAGATCAATAAGCGGTCATACCACTCCACAAAGACGGCCTTGGGCCATCTCCTCCAAGCGTTCAAAGGCAAGGAGCTTGAAGAGATCCGTCCTCAAGATGTGGAACACTACAAAGCCAGGCGGATCGTGGAGGTCAAGCCGTCAACGGTAAACAGGGAGCTGGCTTTGATGCGCCACCTCTATAACATGGCCCTACGATGGGGCTATGCCGAGCGAACGCCCATGCAAGGGATCAAGCTCTTCAAGGAGCACAACGAGCGCATCAGGTATCTGACCGCTGATGAGGAGGCCAGGCTTTTCACCGTCCTGCCGGATCACTACAAGCCTGTTGTCACGATAGCCCTCCAGACCGGTCTCCGCATGGGTGAGATCCGCGCCCTCCGATGGAGAGATGTGTCCTTTGAGACCAGCACCCTGACGGTGGCCAGAAGCAAGGACGGGGAGGTCCAACGCATTCCCATGAACCGCGTTACCAGGGAGACCCTGAAACGGTTACCCCGGACCAGCCCCTTGGTGTTTCCTTACCTTCCCCGCCATTTCAGCGAGCGCTTTGTAGAGCTCGCTAAGAAAGCAGGTCTCCAGGACTTCCATTTCCATGATCTGAGGCATACCTACGCCACACGACTGCGGCAGGCGGGGGTTGACATTTACAAGGTCAAGGAGCTCATGCGCCATCGAGACATCAGGATGACGTTACGGTATGCGCACATCGGGGCCAGTGAACTCTTGGAGGCGGTGGAGCGCCTCTGCCCCTCTGAAGCAAGTGGCACTCAGAGTGGCACCGACTTGGTGGTGAGGGTTTAACTATGCGAGATTATTGGGATGGGAGAAACGGTGGAGGCGACTCCCACACGCCTCCGCCAGGCTTTTTAGAACCCTCCGATTTTACGATCTTCCCTAACAATCTTGCCTACTTAGACCGCTTTCCCGTCTGCTACAGAGATCGACCAAAAGCGATTAGAGCAGGGTAGCACAGATCGTTCCTCATCAACAAGGACGGTGGGAAGCTACGGGGAGGAGAATAGGCGGTGTTAACCTTCCCCCGAGGAGCAGGAGCGGTTACTCGAACGGGTGGCCGCCCTCACGCTCCAGAAGGGGGTGAGAGCATTGGCCGAGCAGTACCGGGAGCGGCTCCGGCGGGAAGGCACGCTCGATCAGTCGGTCGAGGCGATCTGGGAAGCGCTCCGACAGATCCGGGACGAGGTGGCCGCCCGTGACTATCCGGGCTGAGCGGCTCGTCCTGGACACCAACGTGTGGATCTTCGGTCTCCGGCGGACGCCGGCATATCCCGCCTGTGCCCAGCTCTTAGACCGGCTGGGCGAGTTCACGGTGGTCATCCCCCGCCAGATCGTGCGCGAACTCGCGGCCAACCTGAGCGAGGCGGAACTGCACGCCTTGTTCGCCCTCGCCACCCGCCATCCCCAGCGGATCGTGCTGGACTGGCAACCAGCTCCGGTGGAGCTGATTCGGAAGGATCAGACCCTCGGCTGCAAGCGGGGGGATGCCGTCGTCGCCGCCCATGTCGAACATCTGGGCATTCCCCTCCTCGTTTCGGAGAATCGAGAGTTGCTGCCAGGAGTGACCGGGCTGCCCTTCCGCCTCCTGACGGCTCAAGTGGCCCTCGCCGAGCTGGAGGCAGCGACCGGGCCTGAACGGACCTAAGGCCGTCTTTCTAAGGTTCCAGGGGACCAGGGGGAGAACCCTTTCGCTCGCGCATTTCCTCCTCCATGTTTCCTGCCACTCTTCCCCTTGGGGGTGACCACCTCTCCTGTTACCCACCTTTGATCCCCTGCTGAGCCCCTCTTTCCGGTTGACAACCCCTCCACCGGAGAAGTATCATCGGGCCACTTCGACGGTGTCTCCTGGTCCACACCACAGGAGGGGGGGGCGATGGGAGCCGGCGGGGACACGCACTCGAATCATTCCAGCGTTGAGCGGACTCAACGCCTGGGCACGGCCCTTTGGGGCAGGGGAAGCCCTGAAGGGCCGTTGTGTTTCCGGGGGACTGGGGCCCTGCCGCCCGAGTGGGCCGGATGAGGGAGAGGGAGCACGCGAGGACCGGAGCAACGGAGAGGGTGGGATGGGTGAGAGGGTGCTGAGGGCGCTGACGGGCCCGATTCAGATCAGGCCGGGGGAGGCGGGAAGGCTTATCGGGCTCGTTCCTTCTACCCCCGAGCGCGTGGCGAAGCTCAGGACCATCCCCGGTCGCCGGTGGCCTCCCAAGGAGAAGTATTGGACGGTTCCCCACACCGATGGCACCATCGCCCACCTGCTGGCCCTCTTTGCTGGAGAGCCGGTCGCGGTGGAGCCTTCGCTTCGTCCCGTGAGGGCCCGGACAATCGGGAGCCCCCGCCCGAATCGGAGATCCGTCACGGGGCAGCAACAGAACAAAAGGTGAAGCCGCTAAGTCGGGATGGGCCTGCAACACCTAGGAGTGGTGGTGTGGGTCGAAGCTTCAGCGGTTCCAGGCCCGCGGCGGCTCCAAACTCTAGAACTGGTTTCATAAATGCCTGAGGACAATCATCACACACGCGAGATGGAAAAAGGCCTGATCCATGACCAGCAGCCGGTTGTAGCAGACCACGAGCCGCCGGAAGTGGCCCAGCCAG
>CAZHST010000122.1:0-3139 GCA_964535215.1 uncultured bacterium | reverse complement strand
AGGCGAAGGTGTTCCGGAGATAGTCCTCGGCAAACTGGCTCGTGGAGGTCGCCAGGCCCGGGACGGCCACGAGGTCCAAGACGTGGAGCTTCATCCCTGTCTCCTGGGCGATGTCCTTCAGGGCCTCCCCGCTCTCCCACACCGGGCCCCGGGAGGTCCCGCCGAAGCTGGAGAAGCACCGGATGACAATAACCTCCCCCCCCTGGCTGGTGAGGATGTCGCTCGTCTGCTGGCAGAGCCGCCGGAGGAGGTCCCGCAGGCTCCCGCGATGGAGGGTGGCGGCGGCCAATCCCAAGGGAGGATAGAGGCCGAAGCCACTCTGGGTCTTCGTCCCCTTCAACAGGTCCCGGTCCAGGAACCTCAGGCGGGGATACTCCCCCCGCTTCAGGGCCTCCCGGAGATCCTCGCCGTCCAGGGAGACGTCGATCTGGCCATCCTCCTGAAGCGGGAGGATGAAGGCCGGGAGAAAATCGCCCTGATCCGAGTCCAGGGCTGCCGACGGAACCTCCTCCCTGCCATAGAAGGCAGAGAGCCGCTTCAGGGCCTTCCAGACCGTCTTCCCGAAGGTCCCAAAGGCCAGCACGATGTACGCCTTCACACTTTCTACCTCCTTGTTACGTCAGGTACCGGTGCCTCGGGCCTTCCCGCTTGGCGAGGGCCTCGACCCGGACCTCGACCTTCGTCCCGTTCGAGAGGGTGAACTGCCGGCCCCCGTAGAGGCCCCCTCGCTGACCGTTATGGCGGAAAGAGCCATCACCCCCCTCTCCGACCCTCAACTTCAGCTCGCCGGGCTTCGCCTTCGCCACCCGGATGGTGTCCTCTTCGCTGCTGCCGATCGTGAGCTTAACCGGCAGGCCATAGCGCCGCTCCTGGCCATCGACCCCCACGAGGAGGACCCGCCGCTCTCTGGGGGGTTCATGCTGTTTCCTCGCTTTGAGGAAGAAGGCCATAGCCGCAAGAGCGACCAGGAGGACAGGGAGGAGCCAGCGCGCTTTCGCCCCCCCCGCTTTCTCCTCAGGCTGAGGGGGAAGGGGTGGCGCGTTCCGTTCCTGCTCCTCCACCTGCCGGAGAAGCGGGAGGAGCTTGTCGGTGTCCTCCAGAGGGATGACCACCAGCGGGGTCTTCGGGAGGGAGGCAGCCTCGAAGGCGCCGATCCTGGTTCGTTCAAGACCTGGCAGCTCATTGCCGGCGAGGTCGATCAGGTAGAGGCTGAACGCCCCCTTCGGGATCCGCTCGGCGAGCTTGTTCAAGTCCACCGGCTGGTGCAGGGGATCCGGGTCGCTGATCCCGTCCGAGATCAGCACGATCATCCCCTTCTGGGTCCCCGGCTCCTTGAGGAGGGCAAGGGTGGCCGCATCAATGCCCTCGTCCAGGTTCGTGTAGTGGCCATACGGATCCCCCTTCCGGCCCCCGGGGCGAAGCCTTCTCACGAAGGCCTCGGCCTCCGCCAGCACCTTCGCCCGGTTCTCGGCTGTCAGCTCCCCCCGGAAGCCCTCGAGTTTGGTTTCGGCGAAGGGGATAATGTAGAAGATATCGCAGGGCCGAAGATCGTGGAGGAGGCGGATCACGGCCTCCTTCGCCTCGTCAAAGCCGTGGGCCCGCATGCTCCCCGAGACGTCCAGGTTGATGACCATGGTGAGACAGTCCGGCCTTGCCGGCTGGGCCTCTCCTCCGGCCGCCGGCGTAGCCAGGAGGAAGACCATGAAGCCCGTTGCAAGCAGGGTTCCTTTCCCCATCCTGACCTCCTTAGGGTGAGACCTCCAGTTCTTCCTTCGAGGGCAGCCGAGGGGCCGCGTCGCCGTAGCCCCAGAAGGCCCCCTCCCCACAGATCGGGCAACGATCTGTCCGCTCCCAGAGCGAAGAGAGATCCTCAAACTTCAATGGGATCTCGTCGTAGAGGAGATAGCGCGGGATGGCCGCCTCCTCCCCACCGATGGCGGAGAGAAAGTAGAGGATGTGACGGGTGAGGAGGTTCCCCAGCTGGTTAAGGAGCGTGACGACGGAGGCCGGGGTGGGTCCTTCTTTTTTGTATCCCTTGATGTAGCTCCGCCGCGCCTCCTCCACGACCGCCTCAACCTGGGGTGGCAGGTCCGCCTGGACTCCTAAGCACCCGAGGCAAGGGCCGAGGCGCGGGGGCAGCTGGATCCGGGTCGTGCAGGAGATCCGGAAGGGATGCCCCGCCTCGTCCACATAGATCCCGGCCCCGCCCTCGAAGAGGGGCTGGAGATACCGGGCGGCGAACTCGGCTGCCTGGAGCCGGACCCAGTGATGGTCTGGAATGACAACCAGGGCATCACACGCTTTTAACGCTTCCTCGCTTGCCGGCGAAGGGAAGGGCTCCTGGATGACCTGGATGTCGATGTCGGGATCGAAGGCCAGAAGCTCCCGCTTGAGGATCTCCACCTTCGGCCTTCCCTCGTCCCCATCGCGGTAGCCAAAGAACCGATTCGCGTTGGACCGCTCGAGGGTCTGAGGATCCACAAGGACGAGCTGCTTCGGGCCCAGGAACTTGAAACTGTTCAAAAAGGCGGCTCCTCCCCCTCCCACCCCGATGACCCCCCACCGCAGTTGGGGGATCAGCCTCAAGGCCTCCTCAATCCCGCCGCCGATCTCTAAGGTGCGCCGGTGCCGCTCCCGATCCAAGACGAGGTTCGGCCGAACGCGGCCGTTTTGGGGCGTCAGGATCTGAAGCCCCCTTCGCTTGATCATCAGAATCCGGTCGAGGGGCTCCTCCCGACCATCGGGGAAGTGAACGACCCCGACGAGCCCTTCCTGCCCCACCACAGCCTGAAGGTAGAAGCGGGCAAAGTCGAAAACGACCTGCCGATGGCGCTGGGCATCGGCCCGATCCGTCCCACTGAAGAAGGCTGCGCCGGGATGAGTATGGACGAACGCCACTGCCGGAAGCCCTCGCTCCCATCCTTGTTGATAGACCCGGTAGACAAAGCTGGCCTTCGTCGCGGCCGAGGCGGCTGTCCGGCTCACATAGTCGTCGAGGCTCGGGACGAGAGCCTCTCTCAGCAGAAAGCGCCGCTCCTTCTCCGTCTCGGCGATGCCTAAGAGCCCATACTTGATCCGCTCCTCCCCGGGGTACTCCCAGCCCAACAGCGTTTGACAGAGCGGCTCCGTCGCCACCAGG
>CAZHST010000121.1:0-3373 GCA_964535215.1 uncultured bacterium | reverse complement strand
GGACGTGCTTTGCGAAGCGGGAGCGGGGTCGGTTTGAGCGGGACCACCTTCCCCCGGCCCTGAAGACCGCTCAGAGTATTGAAGAGATTGCCTGGATCGGGCCGGGTGAGCGGGGCTACGTGGCTGTGCTCTACGCCGACGCCAACAATCTGGGCCAGACGTTATTTGACCTGCCGTCGATGGTGGATTACGCCCTGTTCAGCCAGGCCATCGCGGAAATCCCTGATCGGGTGGTTTCAGACCTGGTATCCCGCTATAGGCTCACCGGACGCTATCAAGCTCCGGTCCTCGGGGGTGATGATATCCTCCTCCTGACCCCGGCGGATAAGGTCATCCACCTTGCTTCAGAGCTCCATGAGATGATCAAGGGGATCTTGGTGGAGCAGGCAGAACGGATTGGGGGCCAGGTGGCGAACCGGTTGAAAGACATCAGTTTTTCCCTCGGCTTCGTCATCGTCCCGGCCCATTTTGCTATCCGCTTCGCCGTGGACTATGTAGAGGAGCTCCTCCGATCTGCCAAGAAAGGAGGGCGCGGGAGAGGCGGAGTCTGGGTGGACTTTCTCGTGGTGAAGGACGCCTCGCCGTTAAACCTCTCGGTGGGAACGCTTAGGGAGGCCAAGCTGAAGCGGGAAACAGCCCGGGGAGCACTGAGGCTGACCTCCAAACCGTTTCCCCTTTCTACCTTCACCACGATGCTCCAGGACATTCGCCTCCTCAAAGAAGTTGGCATCGCCAAAAGCCAGCTCCAGCAGATCGAGCAGCTGTTGTGGGAGGAAGAGCCCTCTGCCATCCCATTGACCCTCCGCTACCAGTGGATCAAAGGAGAGGGGTGGAAAAAGTTCTTCTTGGCCAGGACCGGCAGGAGCATGGCGCTTCATGAGGCGATCGAGAAATGGCTCACGGATGGTGCCTTCACGCAAAACGGTGCCGGTTACGAGACGAACCTCCTCGACCTCTTGGAACTCTACGAGTTTTGGGGTAAACAATGACGCGGCTCCGGTGGACGTTGGCCTTCCAGCACAGTCTCCTCATCGGGGGGCAATCGCCGGCCGTCCTGGCCGATGCGGCCACGGCCAGGGATCCGGGTGGGGCCCCAATCATCCCTGCCTCAGCGCTGAAGGGTGCCCTCCGCATTGGCTTTGAACGGCTCCTGGAAGGGTTAGGGGAGCCGGTCTGCCATCCGAGCCTTCCTGAGCTGGCCTGCCCGACCGAGAGCCCTTGCCTGGCCTGTCAGCTCTTCGGCTCGCCGGGCCGGGAAGGAGTGCTCCGCTTCCAGGACGCCAGGCTGGTGGAACCGGCGCGGTCGCTCTACACCAAGCGGGCCCGCTCGGATGCCCCGGAACGGCCGACAGGTTTCGGCTACGCCATCCGCCCAGGGGTAGCTATCAGTCGGAGCCGGAGGACTGCCGAGGAGGATCTCCTCTTTGCCTCCGAGGTCGTGGCGCCCCTTCCCCCTCCGGAGGACGGCTCATGGCCTCCGTTGACCTTCACCACAGAGATCGAGGTCCGGGGATCCATCTCCAACGAAGTTCTGTTATGGCTTCAGGCGGCGGCTGAAAGCGTCCAGGCGATCGGGGCGGATAAGAGTCGGGGCCTCGGGCACCTCGCCCGAACCAAGCTGGAAGCCATCCTGGTGGAGGAGAGCAGGAGGGCGCTCTCGCCTACTGGTACGGATCTCCAGGTCACCTTGGTGCCTCTTGAAGATGTCCGGATCAGCGGTGTCAAGGTTTCGAACAACTTCCTGGAAACGTTGCCCTATGTGCCAGGAGGAACGCTCAGAGGTGCCGTGGCCAAGACGTTTGCCACCGCCCGGGGGGGCTGGCATGATCCCGCCATACGGGAAGCTTTCTTCACGCATCCCGCCTTATTTTCGAGCTTCTATCCCACCATCGGGGGCCGCATCCCGCCGAGGCCGATTCCCCTCTCCGCCAGGACCTGCAAGCACTTCCCGGGGTTCACCTACAGCTCTCCTTCTCCCAGGGATCCGGAGGAGCGCCATGGGTGCAAAGACATCCTCATTGGCGCGACCCTGGTAAAGCTCCTCCGACAGGAAGGCGTGAGCGTCGTCCTGGACGACCGCTGCAACCGGTGTCAAGCTCCCCTGAAGCCCTTAGAGGGGTTTTACTACCTGGCCCCGATGATCCCTTCCTTGCCAAGGTATCCGCTCCAGCGGGTGGTGACGAAGACCGCCATTAACCGATCCCGGTTCACCAGCGCAGAGGGCCAGCTCTACACGTATGAGGCCATCGATGTAGAGCTGGAGTCCCCGGAGGAGCAGAGCCTCCGCTTCCTCGGAACGATCCGTTCCCTGCCGGATACCCTAAAGCAGCACCTGGTCCCAGGACAAGTCCTGTTCCTCGGCGGGGCCAGGAGTCGGGGATTTGGAAAGGTCAGGGTCGCGCAAGTGGAAGCGGAGCAAAGAGAGCAGTTCAACACCCTCCGCTCTCGCTTAGACCGCTTCACCGGAGAGATCCAGCAGGCGTTACGGGCTGTCGGCCATCCGAAGGCAAACTTCCTCTTTTTCGCCCTGACCCTGACCTCGGATCTCCTGCTTCCCCCTGGAGCCGGACTGGCCTGGCTTCAGGAGGAAATGACGAAAGCGGTGGGCTTTCAGGAGCTTCGGATCGAAAAGGCCATCGTCCGGACAGGGTACCGGGGTGGGTTCAACGAGGCCATCGGGGTTCCGAAGACGTTGCTCCCTGCCCTGGTGATGGGGAGCGCGATGGTCTTCTCCTGTCCATCTGACAAAGAAGAGGTGAAGGATCAGATTGTGAAAGCCATTTCCCCGCTTCTCCGAACAGGCCTCGGTCTAAGGCGGGAGGAAGGGTTCGGCCTGATGAGCTTCTGTGACCCATTCCACCTGGAACGGCGGGAGCAAGGGTGAAAGGAGGGGAGGATGGAGACAGGAAGCACCATCCACGCGCCGATCAGGCGGTTGGACGCCATTGAAAGCCAGAAAGGAGCGCTCATCGACAAGGTTGTTCAGTTCTTTAACGATCGCCAGAACAGCGGCGACGAAGTGGTACCGGTCCCGAAGGCTCAGCTTCAGAACCTCGTGCGTCTGGCCGGGAACACTTCATCTCCTAAGGAGGTTTGTCTGTTCATCCGGTATCAAATCGGACGGGAGGATCCTAGGAAACCTCGGACTTGGAAGTGGCGGAAAGGGGAGTTTGGGGAACGCTTGATTGCGAATATCGAGGAAGTAGCCCAAATCCCGCAACAACAACGGGACGTTGGCGAGAGTGGAGTTGCAGCCATTGACCTCGTCCGGCTCTTTTTAGGCTACTTCCAGCGGGAAGCGGTCTATCGTCGAGGGGGTGAAGAGGGGGAAGAGGAAGGGGAATAGGAAGAATAATAGGAGGTATAGTAGGAG
>CAZHST010000120.1:0-3439 GCA_964535215.1 uncultured bacterium | reverse complement strand
CCCCCATCCCCTTTCTCAAGGACTCATTGGACAGGAGCAACTCCAAACACTCTTGAAGCTCCTCAGGACCCGAATAAAACAAACCGGCGTTGGAAACGAGACAAAGCTCCTTCAACTCCTCAGCCCCTTCATGGACAAGAAGGGGGATTCGCCGTTGAAGGGCCTGAAGGGCGTGAAGAAAAGACTCCCGACCGGTAGAGGGGATCAACAAAAGCTTCGCCGACTTAAAGGTCTCCTCGTCTGAGAGACCCACATGGCAAATCAACAGCCGCCTCTTCAGTTGCTTTTCGACCTCGGCGAGTTGGCGAAACATCCCCCGGAGGTGCACGTTCCAGGGCTGGTCCGAAGAGTAGAGCAAGATATCCCCCTCAGAAACCCGCTCCACCTTTGGCTGGTCCACCAGCTCCCTGTAGATCTCCAGAATACCCTCCACCTGGGTCTTTAAGTCATACCCCCGGATTCTGGCGAGGCCCTTCTCCCCCATCGCCGTCAGGAGATCCGGACAGGCCAGGAACCGCTGGATCCGCTCCGCCAGGGCTTGGATATCTTTTGGAGGCACCAGAAAACCGGTTACCCCGTCCTCGACCAGCTCGCCGATGCCCCCGATGTCGGACGCAATAACGGGGATGCCGCTGGCCATCGCCTCGGTGATGGTGACGGGGCTGTTCTCCGGCCAGACCGAGGGCACAACCAGCACATCAATCTTCTCGTAGATCTCCGGGATCCGTTCATTCTCCACAAACCCGTAAAAGGTGACAGAGCGATCAAGACCGAGCTCCCGGCAAAGGGACTTCAGATACCCCGCTTCTTCCCCATCACCGACAACCAGGAGTTGGACTTTCCCGATGTCGTCAAGAAGGGTCAAAGAACGGAGCAGGAACTCAAGCCCTTTGTGCTTCCCCAGGTAGCCGATGAACCCCAGGGTGAGCATGTCATTTTGCTTTTGAACGGCCTGAAAGAGCTCGAGGTCAATGCCGTTCTTGACGACCGAGATTTTCTCCCGTGGAATCCCGTTGGCGGCGTACCGCTCGGCCAGATAATGGCTGGGCGCGATAAACCGGTCAACTTTATTCAAGGAGAGCAAAATGTGAGAGTTTCGAACGGGGGAAGGGACAGGGGGTTGCCCCAACAGGGTTTCTTTACAGCCCAGGCAGTCGAAGCCCCCCTTCATGCAGACGCTACCATCGTTTTTGAGCATCGTGTTCTTAAAGCAGATCCCCCAATAGTCGTGGAGGGTCAAGACCGTCGGAATCTTCCGTCTAGCACATTCATCAATCATCTTTACCGAAAGGCCAACCAGGTTGTGAAAATGGACAATATCCGGGGAGAATGCCTCCAAGACTCTGGAGAACCCTCGTGTGATCTTCTGATTGTGAAAATCCCACAATTCCCCGCTGAGATCCTTAGAGGACAAGCTCACCCGGGTCTTGTGGAACTCACCCTTCTCGACCCTGATCCGGTACGGACGGATCATGTCGCCGCCCACCCGACCACAGAAGATCCGCACGGCATGTCCCAAGGCCTTCAGGACCTTCGCTTGCTTACACGCGATAAGCTCTGCCCCTCCCAAGACATGGGGCGGGAAAAGGTTGCTGCAGATCAAGACCCGCAGCCGATGATGCCGTTTAGAGAGATAGGCCTTCCTCACCGCTAGCCCGATCTTCTCCCACGTGTACCGCTCAAGCACTTTCCTCCGGCCGTTCAGTGCCATCGCTTTCGAGAGCCTATCATCTTTCAGCAGGATCTCAATTTTCTCAGCGAGATCCTCGGCGCTTCCATACTCAAAGGTGAGACCGGCATCCTGAACAATGCTGGGGATCGCCCCTGTGGAAGTCCCGATGACAGGGGTGCCGCACGCCCACGCTTCCAAGAACACGATGCCGAAGGCCTCGAACCGAGACGGCAGCACCAGAACATCAGCCAGGTGGAGCAGGTTGACCTTCACTTCATGGGAAACAACCCCAAGATCAACGATCCTCTCCCGACCCTTGGCGGGAAGCCCTCCATAAAATTCCTCAAACCAACTCGAGGGGGGGCCGACCAGGAAGAGGACGGCATCGTGCCGAATGGAAAGTCTCCTGAAGGCCTCAACCAGGATGTCTATCCCCTTGTACTCCGCCTTTCTGCCAATGAAGAGAAGGATCCTGGTCCCCTCGGAGAGTTGATATCTTCGAAGGAGGTCAGCCTTAAAGCAGGGGAGATCTTTGGGAAGGTAGTCCTCGATGGAGACACCGTTCCCTGTGATGACGATCTTCCCGGCATCAATACCTTTGCCGACAAGATAATCCCGTTCGTATTCGCTCACCGCGATGACGGCGTCACACCGTTTCAGGAGCCAATAGTTACTCCACCGTTCGTAATGGGGATGATCCGGGTGGAAATGGGGGGTGATGACGACCCGCTTGCCGAAAAGCCGTGCCACGAGATACCCAATGAAGTTATGAGGGTACGGGACAGTATGGAGGTGGACCACGTCGGCCCTCTTCACCTCCGAGAAGAGCCGCCCGTACATCTCAACGGAATGGGGGCCGTAAAAATAGATCCGGAGGGCCCGGTCCAGGACGATCTTAAGGAAGAGATGGTACAGGGTGTGAACGGGAAGGGATCGCCTATACCTCCTGATCAAGACCCCATCGTCCCAATCAATCCGGCCCAATCGTACCGTGCATCGCTGTCTCGGCGGATCCCGCCAGTACTCTTCTTCTTCAACCACATCAAGCGTTAACACTTTCACCTCGTCGCCAACAGACGCGAGATACCGGGAGACCTCCCGACACCAGGTCTCGGAACCCCCCACCGCCGGAGGATACCGTTGGATGAGGTGCAGGACCTTCATCCGGCTAACTCCTGATAAATCGTCAGCGTGTCCAATCTATTCCCGTTCGGATCGAACAAGATAGCGTTCACCGAGTAAAGCTGAGGTGACCCGGCCTCCCCTTTCCAAAACTCGTCGGGGGGAGAGGGGACGCCGTCAATCATGAAAGAGGCCGCTGCGAGCCAATCGTAGTGGACCTCGACTGGCGTCGAGGCGCGTGGCTTCGCTGTGAGACGCTTCGAAAAATATCCATAGTGGCCCTCCGGATGTTCCGGAGCCTCCGTCGCGGAGATATCAATGACGAGCTTGACATCATACGCCTCTTTGCTCATGTTGGCGATCCTGACGACATAGCGACTCTGCTGACCTCTCACAACGAGGTTCGATTCGGCAGAAAACAGCCCGAGGCCGACATCAATGTTTTCCTTCGAAAGGAGATATTGAAAGAATGCAGCGGTCCCTCGGATCATCCTCCGAAGATCCTGCCACACCAGCCGCGGTCCAATCACAACCCTCCCTCATTTTTCAAAGACGACCAGGATATCCCGCCACGGTTCCCGTTGGGACGCCAAAATTCTCAGACCCAGAGAATGAAAGAATTTCTCAACGATCTCCCACGTCAAA
>CAZHST010000119.1:0-3446 GCA_964535215.1 uncultured bacterium | reverse complement strand
TCTAACCCTGTCATCCCTTTAACCGGCTCAGCTCCTCCAGGTGCTCCATCTCATCCGTCAGGATGTGCTCGACGGTCTCGAAGAGGAGGGTCTCCTGGTCGTGGGGGATCTCCTTCAGGATCCCCTGGTACATCCGGATGGCACTTTCCTCTTCCGCGATGTTGATCGCCAGGATCTTCTGAAGCTCCGTCGCCATCATCCCCTCGGCCTTTTCCACCTCGAGGGTCGGGGTCCCTCCCAGGGCCACGACCCGATCCCGGAGCTTCTCGGCATGCCCCGCCTCATCCTGCCCGATCTCCTTCAACCGGGCCGCAACAGATTCCGCATAGGGGCCCGTCACGAGGGCCGCATGGGTCATGTACCGGAGGTAACAGGCATGCTCCATCGCCAGGGCCTTGTTTAACACCTCGACCATCTTCTTCTTGTCCATCCCGGCTCTCCTCCTGATAAAACGGGTTCAGTCAAGGGCCTGCAAGATCTGGGTGAGATAGGCCGACTCGGGCAATGCCCCCTCGATGGCGGCCTTCTCGTTGATGACCGTCTTCGGCACGCCCCGGACGCTGTAACGCTGCACCAGGTGGGGGAACTCAATGGCCTCCACCATGTCGGCGGTGACCAGGTCGCTCTCCATGGCGAAGCGATGGGCCAGCCGCACCGCGGCCGGACAGTAGGGTCAGGTGGGGGTGACAAAGACCTGGAGGTGGAGGGGGTGGGACAGGCCTCGAAGCTTAGAGACCGTCTCGGGATGGAGGCCGGACCGACCTTTGGAGACCGTGAGGATGTCATCAATCAACACGGAAAACTCGTATCCCGAAGGGAGGCCAAAGAAGCGGATGCCATAATCCTTCTCCCCCTCCACCACCGTGGCCGGGATCTTGTCAATCCTGTACTGCTCCACCTTCTCCTTGTCGAGCTGGAAGTTGTAGACCTCCAGGCTGAGCTTGTCGGAAAGGGCGGCCACCTCCTCCAGGAGCCTCCTGGTCTCGTGGCAGGACTCGCACTCCAGCTCCTGGGTAAAGTTCACAAGCTTCACGGGAGCCGAAAGCTCCTGGAAACGCTCCTGAAGAGCTGCTTTATCCCTCTCGGTCAAGAATGGCATGATCTCCTCCTCCCAGCCAAAGGCCTTTCCTCACCTCATCTTTGCCCATCAGTCCACCTTTTCAAAGTGACCGGGCACCACGTTTCCCTCCTCATCGAAGTGGGTGGGGACATACCGCTCCCCGGGTCTGATCAGCCCGAGCAGCTCCACAACACTGGCCTCGATGTCCATGTAAAACTGAGAGCTGGACGGCTCGAACCGTTTGTAGAGGGCCCCCTGCCGGTCCACGAGGTAGACCGTCGGGAGGAAGCCGATGCCGCCAAAGGCATCAAGGGCCTCCCCGGTGGCCAGGGCATTGACAAAGGCGATTTTCTTAGCCTTCAGGAAATCCTTGATCGCCTCGAGGTTGGCACTTTCCAAGCTTAAAGCCAGGATCTCCAATCCTTTTCCTTTAAACTGGTCGTAGAGTTGCTGGTGGCGCTCCAGGGTCTCCCGGGCCAGTTGCGATTGGGGAGTCCAAAACTCGACCAACAGGACCAGGCCCCGGTAGTCCGAGAGCCGGACAACCCCACCATCCAGCGTGGGGAAAATGAGATCCGGGAGGGGCCGCTTGAACACCTCCTTGGGGCCCGGCCCTTCGGCCCGTTCCCGCTGGGCCACGGGCAGGCCCAGGAGGGATCGGACAGTCTCCTCCAGCTCCTCCTCAATGGCCGCATTGGACCCCACGAACTTCTTCACGATGGCCCCCTTTTGATCCAGGAGGAAGAGGGTCGGCGTCCCTGAGATCCCCCCGTAAGCCTTGAGGACCACCGGTGTGGCGAGGACCGAGGGATAGGTCAGGCCCCGCTCCTTCATGAAGGCCTTCGTCTCCTCGACACCTTTGTACAGGTTGATCCCTAAGACCTCAAGCCCCTTCTCCCGATACCGCTCGTAGAGTGACTGGTGGTAGCCCACGGCCACCCGGCAGACGGGTCAGTAGGTATGCCAGAAGTCGAGGAGGACCACCTTTCCCCGGTAATCGGAGAGCCGGATGATCGTCCCATCCAGGGAGGAGAGGGCGAAATCCGGGGCGGGTTTCCCCTCCAGGGCGGGGGCCTCGGGGACCGCCCCATGGGCGGTCGAGAGACCGAACGCGACCAAACCGACGAACCCCAAAAAGCAGGCCAGCCATGGGCGGAGACATCGGCTTTTCCTCATCCCTTCCCCTTCTTTTTTTAAAAGAAAGCTTCAATGCCCCGGGGACAGGCCCCATCGGTCTCCACCCACTCGGACAAGGGTATCTTGGCCATGGACCTAGCCTCTCTGGCGCGTTGAGACCCCCAACGCCTGCCAGAGGGGTCACCACCCCCAGAGACCTGTGACCAGGGGAACGATCCCGACCAAGCCCCACCAGGTCTTGGGACCGATGAAGACAAGGGCCAGGAGGACAAACCCCAGGACAATCCGGAGCGGCCTCTCAATCCCCCCAACGTTCCTGCTCATCCCAACTCCTCCCCACCGGCCGCGACAGGCTCCACATCCACCTTCACATCAATCCCCCCCCGGACACTCTGGGTAACGACGCAAAACTCCTCGAACAGCTCCAGACAGCGGCCGATCCGGCCCTTATCCTCCTGCTGAACCTCTGGCTGGATCTTCACCTGGATCCCCTTGATCCGGAGCCGCCCCTGTTCGTTTCGAGCAAGAGAGGTCTGGACGACCGTCCTCATCCCCTTCACGTTGATCCGCGCCTTCCGGAGGCAGAAGAGGGCACTGGCGCTCAAACAGTTCCCGACGGCCGCCGCCAGGAGCCTGGCGGCGCTCGGACCGTGGTCCTCGCCCAGGGGTGGAGGCTCATCCATCAGAAGCGGCGGCACCTTTTCCTGGTGGAAGTCCACCAGGAACTCGTAGCCTTGCTGAAGCTCAAGGGTGACGGTGAAACTTTTGTCTTCCATGATGGCCTCCCCTACAAGAACTCACCGCTGGTCAAATCCCCTCAGGCAAAACCTACCCCAGGCTCCGGATTCGCCTCACCCCCTAACCGATAGGCCTATGATGCCTTCCGCCCACCCCGCCTGTCAATGGGATTTACCGCCTCGCTTCCGATCTCCGGCCTCCCGAGGAGATGGGCAGGGGAGGGGATTCCCCTCCCCCGCCATCCGGCCTGGTTACTTCACCCTTGACTGAGGCACCCAAAGATTGGGATACCCCCGCAGCATGACCAGCTCCTCGGCCGAGGCTGGCCCGGCCGGCAGAGCTGCCTTTTGATCCCCGAAGACCTTGGCCTTGGATACCCAGAGGTTCGGGTACCCCCGCAGCATGACCAGCTCCTCGGCCGCCCCGGACCCGGCTGATGCCATTACCAGGCTGAAAACCAGGACCAGAAGCAGCAGCGTTGCTTTTGCTCCAGACATTTTTCTCACCTCCT
>CAZHST010000118.1:0-3740 GCA_964535215.1 uncultured bacterium | reverse complement strand
AATCGTCCCCACGTTCATGTGCTCCTTCGTCCGCTCAAACTTCGGCTTCGCCATGATAACTGCCCCCTTTTCCGGACAAGAGAGGAACCGTATTCGAGCCTTCAGGCACCTTCCTTTATCCAAAGGGCCCGGAGATCATGAGAGGTTAAGTGGCCCGTACCCCAAACCTTGAAACGATCTCTTCGGCGATCTGTGCCGGGACCGGTTCGTAGTGAGCAAACTGCATGGTGTAGGTTGCCCTCCCCTGGGTCACCGACCGGAGATCGGTGGCGTATCCGAACATCTCCACCAGCGGGACCTCCGCCCGGATGATATTGGCGGCCACCCGGGGCTCAATTCCCAGAATCCTCCCCCGTCTGGCGTTCAGGTCCCCGATGACATCACCCAGGAACTCCTCAGGGGTCACCACGTCCACCTGCATGATGGGTTCGAGGAGGATCGGCCCAGCTCGCTTAATCCCATCCCTGATGGCCATGGAACCTGCGATCTTGAAAGCCAGTTCCGAAGAGTCCACCTCGTGATAGGACCCGTCAAAGAGGGTCACCTTAACATCAACCACCGGGTAGCCCGCCAAGACCCCAGACTCCATCGCCTCCCTGACCCCTTTCTCAACGGCAGGGATGTACTCCTTGGGGATCGCCCCTCCGACGACGGCGTTCACGAACTCGATGCCTGATCCCGGAGGTAAGGGCTCAAGCCTAAGCCAGACATGGCCGTACTGGCCACGCCCCCCTGTCTGCCTGATGAACTTCCCCTCGGCCTCGACGGGCTGGGTGATCGTCTCACGGTAAGAAACCTGGGGCCGGCCAACGTTGGCCTCGACCTTAAACTCCCGGACAAGACGGTCAACGATGATCTCCAGATGGAGCTCCCCCATCCCGGAGATGATGGTTTGGCCCGTCTCCTCGTCGATGCGAACCTGGAAGGTCGGGTCCTCGTTGCTCAGCGCATGGAGGGCTGTCGAGAGCCTCTCCTGACCCTCCCTCGTCTTGGGCTCGATGGCGACGGAGATAACCGGCTCAGGGAATTTGATGGCCTCGAGGAGAATCGGGTGGTTCTCATCACACAGGGTGTCTCCGGTCCGTGTCTGCTTTAAGCCGACAGCCGCGGCAATATCCCCGGCCGAGACCTGCGGGATCTCCTCCCGCTTGTTGGCATGCATCCGGAGGAGCCGCCCGATCCGCTCCCGGGTATCCCGGGTAGAATTGTAGACATAGGTACCGGCCCGGAGGGTCCCGGAATAGACCCGGAAGAAACAGAGGTGGCCGGCAAAGGGATCGCCCATCAGCTTGAAAGCTAGGGCGGCTAGCGGCTCGTCCTCTCCAGGGAACCGCCGTTCCTTTTCCCCTGTTCTAGGATTCACCCCCTCTACCGGGGGAAGATCCAGGGGGGAAGGGAGGTACTCGATAACGGCGTCCAGGAGCGGTTGGACCCCCTTGTTTTTAAACGCCGCCCCACAAAGAACCGGGGTGAGGCGGAGCGTCAAGGTCCCCTCCCGGAGGACTCGTTTAATTTCCTCAGGAGAGAGCTCCTGACCATTCAGATACCGCTCCATAAGCGTTTCATCCTCTTCCGCCACCACTTCCAAGAGCTTCTCCCGCCAGGATCTGGCCTCCTCCACCAGGGCCGACGGAATCGGCTCATCATGGTACCGGGCCCCGAGCGTCTCCTCCTCCCAGACGATAGCCTTCATCTCAATCAGATCAATGACCCCCTTGAACTTCTCCTCCCTGCCGTAAGGGAGCTGAATCGGGACCGGTCTCGCGCCAAGTCGCTCGGCAATGGACCTGACGGACATGTAGAAATCGGCCCCAACCCGATCCATCTTGTTGATGAAACAGATTCTGGGGACCCGGTACCGATCCGCCTGACGCCACACGGTCTCCGACTGGGGCTCGACACCGTTGACTGCATCGAAGACGGCGATGGCACCATCCAAGACCCTTAAGGATCGCTCAACCTCTATGGTGAAGTCCACGTGACCAGGGGTGTCAATGATATTGATCCGATGGTCCTTCCAGAAGCAGGTGGTGGTCGCGGCGGTGATGGTAATCCCCCGCTCCTTCTCCTGCTCCATCCAGTCCATCTCCGTTGAACCCTCGTCTACCTCGCCAATTTTGTAGGTCCGACCGGTATAGTAGAGGATCCGCTCGGTGGTCGTGGTCTTCCCAGCGTCGATATGGGCCATGATGCCGATGTTCCTGGTCCGTTCCAGGGGATACGCAAGATTATTTCCGTTCACCAACGCCTAAACCTCCAAAGTCCTTGAGTTTTCAGCTAGGAGCTTCCCGTTTAGAATGCTTAACAAAACTTACCATCAAAGCGCAAAGGACGTAGAGAAAAA
Source organism: uncultured bacterium (assembly GCA_964535215.1). Taxonomy (GTDB): domain Bacteria; phylum Methylomirabilota; class Methylomirabilia; order Methylomirabilales; family JACQHM01; genus JACQHM01. The sequence goes on along the minus strand of CAZHST010000118.1, from coordinate 1,396 downwards.
CGAGAAAAACTTGAGACTTCCTTAGCGTTCTCTGCGTCTCTGCGGTTTTGAGAGGCGCTCTTAAATTACCAGCGGTAGTGGGCAAAGGCCTTATTGGCCTCGGCCATCTTATGGGTGTCCTCCTTCTTCTTGACCGCTCCTCCCCGGTTATTGGCAGCTTCGATCAACTCGGCGGCAAGGCGCTCCTGCATGGTCTTCTCGGATCGCTTGCGGGCGAAACTGATTATCCAGCGGATGGCCAGGGAGATCCGCCGGTCCGGCCTCACCTCTACCGGAACCTGGTAGGTCGCACCGCCGACCCGTCGGGGCTTGACCTCAATGACCGGCTTGACGTTGTCAACCGCTTGCTTGAAGACCTTCTGAGGGTCAGCCTTCATCCTCTCCTCAATGATCTGCATAGACTTGTAAAAGATCCGCTCAGCAACGGACTTCTTCCCATCCCTCATCAGGGAGTTCACAAACTTGGCCACCAACCTGCTCCCATAGACAGGATCTGGTGCGACCTCCCGCTTCTCTGCAACCTTCCGCCTCGGCATCTCTCGCCTCTTAACCGGTTACTGAAGATCCGGTCCACGGATCTTTCCGCCCACCGACCGCTCCTCCCCACCAAAAGGACCCTAAATAGCCGAAAACCGCCCCCTTCTGGCCCCAACAGAGCAGGTTCTACCTGGCGAGGAAATGAAAGGCGGCACTTAAACCCTGAAGATCCCCCCTAAGTGCCGCCTGGATTAGCTGGCCTTTGGCCGCTTGGTGCCGTAGAGCGATCGCCCTTGTCGGCGATCCTGAACACCCGCAGCATCCAAGGATCCCCGGATAATATGATAACGGACCCCTGGGAGGTCCTTCACCCGGCCCCCTCGGATGAGGACAATCGAATGCTCCTGGAGGTTATGCCCGATCCCAGGAATATAGGTCGTCACCTCCATCCCGTTAGTCAGCCGCACCCGGGCCACCTTCCGGAGGGCCGAGTTCGGCTTCTTTGGCGTCGTTGTATAGACCCGGAGACAGACCCCCCGCTTCTGCGGGGAAGCCTGGAGAGCCGGCGCCTTCGCCTTCTTGCTGATCTTTTTCCGACATCCTCGGATGAGCTGGTTAATCGTCGGCAAAGCTGCCTCCTTAGGAAGAGCTACCCTCCAAAACCTTATCATGCTAGCAAAAACAAAAAATTCTTGTCAAGACTTTTTTTCTGACATCCGGACATAGCTCAGAGCGCCGTGAACCCAGGAGGGCCGCAATGCGAGAGGGTTGCACCAAGCGGACACTCTCCTCCATGCGAAAGACTCGCCTGGCCCCTTCCGCATCGTCCACCGGCCAGGCCCCTTCTGGCGGCGCGCCCGCTTCTCCGCCCCTCCCTCAAGGCTTCCATCGCCCGCGCGGAGGACTTCCGCCGGTCCGC
>CAZHST010000117.1:0-3812 GCA_964535215.1 uncultured bacterium | reverse complement strand
AGGCCCAGGCCCGGACCGAGGCACGCCTGGAGGCCCTGACCGCCCGGGTGGACCAGCTCGCAGGGCGGATGGACCAGTTGGCCCAGGCCCAGGCCCGGACGGAGACCCAGGTGCAGGCGCTCACCCGAACGGTGGAGCGGCTGACCGGGGTGGTGGGGGACCTCCGCGGGGAGCTCCTGGAGCGCCGCTACCGGGACCACGCCGCCGGGTACTTCCAGCGCCTGCTCCGCCGGATCCGCGTCGTACCCCCGGAGACGCTCGAAGCCCTGGCTGAGGAGGCTGAGACCCAGGGGAGGCTCTCGTCCGAGGAGCATGCCGAGCTGCTCCGGACCGATCTGGTGGTCACCGGTCGCCGTCGGGAGGACGAGGCCGAGGTGTACCTGGCCATCGAGGTGTCGGCGGTGATTGACGAAGGGGATGTGGAACGGGCGGCGCGGCGGGCGGCCCTCCTGGCCCGTCTGGTGTCCGAGCCGGTCCTGGCGGTGGTTGCTGGGGAGCGTCCTACCCCTACGGCGGAGCAGGCGATGCGGGACTGGGGGGTCTGGGGGGTGCTGAATGGCACCCCCGTTCCGCCCGGTCCCCCTCCTCCTGAGCGCTGACACGCCCGCCCTATCTGGCTTCCCTCCTTGAGGACCCTGTCCCTCCACCTCTTGTCCGCCCGAGGCTGGCGCACTTGTCGTCCTCCGGCGTGGAGCGATGGCCCGTCGTCCCTCACCCTGACCAGGGCGTCCTGCCGGTGTGGCACAAAGTTTTACGCCCAAGGCTTGACCGGTATCCTGGCATCTCCCTTGTTTAGCACGGCGCTCAGGGCTGAGCCCTCCTTGGAAGGGTTCCTTCAAGGCCGCGCCCGCCCCCTTGCGACCCCGACCTCTTGGAGAGACGCCAGCACCGCCTCCGCCTGGGTAAGGAGGAAGCTCTTGAAGGCCGAGGTTGCCCGACTCAAGCGTTTGTCCGCCCGGTGGACCACATACCACTGGCGGTGGAGGGGAAAGCCTTCCACATCCAGGATGACCACCCGGCCAAGCAGGAGCTCCACCCGGAGGGCGTGTTTCGAGAGGACGGCCACCCCTAACCCCGCGGCGACCGCCTCCTTCACCGCGCTGTTGTCCCCCAACTCGAACCCGCCCCGGATCGGGATCCCCCGTGCCTGGAAGAACTCCTCGGCGGCCAGACGGGTGCCGGATCCCACCTCCCTTAGGATGAAGACCTCCTGCTGGAGGTGCTCCACCGGGATCTGTCTGACCTTCGCCAGGGGATGGGTCGGATGGGCGATGACCACCATCTCGTCAGGGAGGAACGGTTCGGCCACATGGGACACCCCTTCGGGAGGACGCCCCATGACGACCAGGTCCACTTCGTTTTGAAGAAGCTTCTGCCTGACGGTCGCCCGGTTGGTCACCTCCAGGCTGATGCTGATCCCCGGATGCCGATCCCGAAAGGCGCCAAGGAGCGGCGGAAGGACATAGGCCCCGGCGGTGCTGACGGCGGCAAGGGTGATCCGGCCCCGCTTGAGGCCATGGAGCTCTTCCATCGCTAGCTTGGCCTCGTCAAGGAGGGTAGAGATCTGCTGGGCATACGCCATAAGCTCCCGTCCCGCCTCGGTGAGGGTGAGGGTCCGGTCAATCCGCTCGAAGAGGGTGACCCCGAGGGTTTCTTCCAGGGCCCGGATCTGCATGGAGACTGCTGGCTGCGTCAGGTAAAGCGCCTCGGCGGCGCGGGAGTAGCTCTGATGGCGGGCCACCGTCAGAAAGACGCGGAGCTGATGGAGTGTCATGGCTAAATTATAAGCAAAACTTATAAAGAATGCAAGAATTTTTTATTTGACTTTATGATGAAACCGATGGAGACTGGAGGCAGTTCAGGAGGGATGTCACACCCGTATGAAGACTGATAGGGAGGAGGAGAGGCATGACGACCAAGTTGTTCGACGCCGGGGTGAAACCCTACCATTTTAAGTACTATGATCCGGGTTATACCCCGAAGGACACCGACATCCTGGCTGCCTTCCGGGTGACGCCCCAGCCGGATGTCTCCCCGGAGGAGGCAGCAGCGGCCGTGGCGGCGGAGTCCTCAACAGGGACCTGGACGACGGTCTGGTCGGATCTCCTGACCAACCTGGACCGCTACAACGCCCGCTGCTACCATCTCGAGCCGACCCCCGGGGAGAAGGACCAGTATCTCGCCTACATCGCCTACCCCCTCGATCTCTTCGAAGAGGGGTCAGTCACCAACATGATGTCCTCGATTGTGGGCAACGTCTTCGGCTTTAAGGCCTTAAGGGCGCTTCGGCTGGAGGACCTCAGGATCCCTATCGCGTACCTGAAGACCTTCCAGGGGCCGCCCCACGGGATCCAGGTGGAGCGGGACAAGTTGAACAAGTACGGTCGGCCCCTGTTGGGCTGCACCATCAAGCCCAAGCTGGGGCTGTCGGCCAAGAACTACGGGCGGGCGGTCTATGAGTGCCTCCGGGGAGGCCTCGACTTCACCAAAGATGATGAGAACATCAACTCCCAGCCCTTCATGCGCTGGCGGGATCGGTACCTCTTCGTCATGGAGGCCGTGAAGAAGGCTGAGGCCGAGACAGGGGAGCGGAAGGGCCACTACCTCAACGTGACAGCTGGCACGGTCGAGGAGCTGTTCAAGCGGGCGGAGTGTGCGAAGGAGCTCGGGGCTCCTATCATTATGGTCGATTTCCTGACCGTGGGCTTCACCGCCCACACCTCCCTTTCGAAGTGGTGTCGGGAGAATGGGATGCTCCTCCACTGCCACCGGGCCATGCACGCGGTGATCGACCGGCAGAAGAATCACGGGATCCACTGGCGGGTCCTGGCCAAGTGGCTCCGGATGGCCGGGGGGGACCATGTCCACAACGGCACCGTCGTCGGGAAGCTGGAGGGTGACCGGGTGGCGACCATGGCCATCAACGACCTCCTCCGGGAGGACTTCATCCCGGCCGATCGAAGCCGGGGGATCTACTTCGATCAGCCTTGGGCGTCACTCCCGGCGGTCTTTCCCGTAGCCTCGGGCGGGATCCACGTCTGGCATATGCCCGAGCTGGTCGCGATCTTCGGGGACGATGCGGTCTTCCAGTTCGGGGGTGGCACCCAGGGTCACCCCTGGGGGAACGCCGCCGGGGCCCTGGCGAACCGGGTGGCCCTAGAGGCGGTGGTCCAGGCCAGAAACGAAGGTCGGGACCTCCTCGCCGAAGGAACGGAGATCCTCCTCAACGCCGCCAAAGGGTGCCCCGAGCTTCAGGCTGCCATGGAGACCTGGGAGGCGATCAAGTTCGAGTTCGCCGGTGTCGACACCCTCGACAAGGTCTAGGGATGAAAAGGAGGGAACCCGATCATGAAGCTGGAAACCTTTTCGTACCTCCCCCCGATGACCCGGGAGCAGGTCCTCAAGCAGATCCAGGATATGCTGGGCAGGGGGCTGATCCCGGCCATTGAGTATACCAATAAGCCCGGTCCTGATCAGGTGTACTGGACCCTGTGGAAGCTCCCCCTCTTCGGAGCGAAAGGGGCGGAGGAGGTCCTGGCCGAGATCGAGGCCTGCAAAGCGGCTAACCCAGGCTGCTATGTGAAGCTGAACGGCTACGACAGCAACCGGCAGGGGCAGGTGGTGAGCTTCGTCGTTTACCGACCCGATGAACCGACCCGCTTATGCTGAAAGCGGCCATCTTCGATAGGGCCGTCGCCATGGTCAAGCATGCAATGGCGTTCAAAGTTCCAGAAGCCATCTCGACGAGGCCTGCCTCGCGATGGCCTGTAAGGCGCGGGAGGGGCTGACTCAAATCCCCGGCGTAATCAGCC
>CAZHST010000116.1:0-3820 GCA_964535215.1 uncultured bacterium | reverse complement strand
GGACAGGTCACGCTCTAGTAAAAAGAGCAACACCCGGTCATTTGGCGAAAAGCGAGGGGTACAATCGGCTATGGTTCCGCGGTTGCCGATTTGGCCCCCCGGGACCGTCACGATGACCTCGGCCGGGGGGGAGGGATTCTTCAGATCCATCTCCACCCGGAGGGTAGCATCGGTATAGATGGAACCGTTCGCGCCAAAGTAGCTCTTCGTCTCGACCACCGTGCCGAGGAGTATGCTGTTAGCGGCCTGGGCCTGGTCATCGATCCTGACAGGCCCTGCAAAGATACACGCCCATCCGAGCGTCGGTAGGGAAAGCCCCGTCAAGATCAAGAGCAGGCAGAGCCAACCCTTTCTCATTTGCGCCTTCATCGCCCCATCCCCCTTTGTGGTTACCGAAAATCCAATTGGTACAGATACCAGATCCCTGCTTTATCATCGGAATGCAGGGTGCGCCGACACTCGCCTAGATCGAAAATATTGTACATCACGGGACGCGGTGAGAGGGCCCCAACCTGGGATTGCGTCAAGGGACCTAGAGACAAGAAAAAGCCGAATGTCCCGGTCATCACACTTTGAAGATCGACAGAACTCGCCGAAGGACAGGCAGACCCCGCCCACCATGGGAGGGACGGATTCGTGTTGATCTTCACGTCCACATCCACGATCCGGGCCATGGTGGACGTGTTTTCAGATGGAGTCGGAAACTCGGAGGAGGTCGTGATCGGCTGGAACTCCTCCTTAACTCTCGTCCGTGTTGCCACGACGAGTCCGGTGGGGTCCGGGCCCCCCAGATCCTCCGCCATGATGACATTGAAGTTGTCTTCGGCCTCCCGGGCCGTGGTTGTCCCCACGAAAGTCAAGGTTAGGTCTGGGGGCTCAGCATTCCAAGTACCCGCGGCCGCCTGGATCGCCGTGTCCCATCCTGTGCGAAAGCCCGCGGTGTTCAACCAGTATTTGACGTTCACCGTCTTGTTCGCCGCCAGGGGATCACACTGCGTTCCAAAAAAGCCGTCCCCCCCTCCTGGGGCACACCACCGCTCCTCCGTGTCAGTGTGAAACGTGGTGCCATGCGGCGCGTTCAGCAGTTGGAACGGCCACACCTCACGGCCCGTGAGCAGTGAGACGATGAGCAACATAAGTATGATCACATGCGTCATCAGGCTCCCCACTTGCTTAACCCCCATCCGCCTTTATGGCTGAAGGGCCTGTTGAACGCTTCCGAGAAAATCTGCCACGGGCATAGTCTTGCCCAAGAACAGGACCTGACCCTCGACGATGCTCACCTTGCCGAAGTTGAATCCCGCCACTTTCCAGGTTGGCCCCCGCTGGAGAAGAAACACAACGACCTGCTCGTCCAGGGTGAAGGTGGGTTCATCGGAGACCCACGACCGGGTATTCCCAATTTGGCCCCCCTGGACGGTCACCACCACTTCGGCGGGGGGCAGGAGATTCTTGAGATCGGCCTCCACCCGGATCGTGACATCGGTGTAAATCTCGCGGTCCGGCCCATAGAAGCTGCTCGTGGCGACCACGGTCCCGAGCACGATCCGCTCGGCGCCTCGGGCCAACCGGATCAATAGTTCATCGGGCGTGACCGGTTCCACCGCTACGAGCACCGCCCATCCCGTTTGAGGCAGGGCGAGCATTCCAAACAGGAGGATCACGCCCACCCACCACGAAAGCCATTTCGCCTCCATACTCGTTCCCCTTTGAACGATGAGGTCAAAAGACAAACGCCTTCTCAGGCCGATCAAAGTCCTGAGAAGGCGTGGGACCCCTGACTGCTGTTAACCAATGATGCCAAACTTCTACGACTTTGCCCCATCATCGCCCTGACCTCCAGCCGCTTTGTGCCGGCTGAAGGGACCGGCTCTAAGCGGTTTGGCTCCTATTTTACCCCCCCCCTCCTTGGACCTCTCAAGACATTTTTGCGCTGACAGCTGGACACTTTTCCTGGGATGCCCTCGGCGGTTTCTCACCACACACTGATAAGCAGTGAGAGCATCGAAACGTTGACAGGAGTCTCCCTATCTGATAAACGTAGTTCGAGACCTCGCTGGGAGGATAACATGAAACGTCTGATCATCCTCCTTTCCAACCATCGGAGGCCGCTTTTCGTCGGCATCCTCTTCCTGGTCCTGGCCAACATCTTTGCCCTGGCCATCCCCTGGGTGATGAAGGAGGCCATTGACGCCCTAAAAGGTCCTCCCTCCTGGCCCATTTTCCACTCTGCCCTCTTGCTGGTGCTCCTGGCGGCCCTCCAAGGCCTCTTCCGGTTCCTCGGCCGGTGGACCTTAATCGGGGCAGCCCGGGAGATCGAATACGAACTCAGGAACCAGCTCTTCCGTCACCTCCTTACGCTCCCTCCCTCTTTCTATCAAAGGATGCGGACCGGGGATCTCATGGCCAGGGCCACCCAGGACGTGAACACGATCCGGATGCTCTTGGGGGCCGGGATTATGTACCTTGCCAACACCCTGCTGGTGTACGGGACAAGCGTCGCTCTGATGCTTTCGATCGATCCTCTCCTTACCTTCTTCGCCCTCCTCCCCTATCCCCTGCTCTTCCTGGCGATGAAGAAGGTGAGGCGGGGGATCCATGACCGCTTCGAGGAGGTGCAGAGATCCTTTGCCCGGTTGTGCGACAAGGCCCAGGAAAACCTCTCAGGGATCCGGGTGGTGAAGGCTTCCTCGCTGGAGCCGGAAGAGATTAAAAGCTTCACCCGCTTCAACGAAGACTATGTCCGGAAGAACCTGCGTCTGGCCAGGGTTGAGAGCCTCTCCCAACCCCTGGCGGGTCTGGCAGGCGGCCTGGGGATGATGGTGATCCTCTGGCTGGGGGGGAGAAAGGTCATCGAAGGCAGCCTCACGTTAGGGGGGCTTGTCGCCTTCAACGCGTACCTTGCCATGCTCCTCTGGCCGACCCTGGCCCTGGCCTGGATCGCGAACCTCTTCGAGCGGGGCCGGGTCTCGATGGAGCGGATCGAGGCGCTTCTAAAGGAGGAGCCAACCCGGGACCGGGAAAGGACAGGAGCGGGAGAGGTCCTTAATGGTGACATTGAGTTCCGCCACCTGACCTTCGCCTCCCCTCATGACGGCCGCCGTCCCATCCTCGAGGGGATCGAGCTAAAGATCCCCAAGGGGACAAAGGTCGCCCTGGTTGGGCCGACGGGATCGGGGAAGAGCACCCTCCTTGCCCTCATCCCCCGTCTCCTGGAGGTTCCAAAGGGTTGCCTCTTCATTGATGGGATTGATGTCACCAGCCTCCCCCTGGCCATCCTCCGCCAATTCATCGGCTACGTCCCCCAGGAAACCTTCCTGTTTTCGGCCACGATCCGTGAGAACATCGCCTTCGGCCTTCCCAGCCCCCAACCCCCAAACCCTAACCCCCACCCCCGGCTCGAATGGGCCGCTCAGATTGCTGACCTCCTGAAGGATCTAGAGACCCTCCCCCAAGGATGGGAGACGGTGGTGGGCGAGCGAGGGGTTACCCTCTCAGGAGGCCAGCGGCAACGGGTCGCCCTCGCCCGGGCCCTGGCCAGGGACCCGCAGATCCTCATCCTCGATGACGCCCTCTCCAGCGTGGATGCCGAAACGGAGGACCGGATCATGAAGGGCCTCCTCTCAGCCTTGAAGGATCGGACGATCCTGATCGCCACCCACCGCCTCTCCGCCGTGAAGGGGGTTGACCTGATCGTTGTGTTGGATGAAGGCCGCATCGTCGAGGTTGGCCGGCACCAGGAACTCCTCCAGAAGGGAGGTCTCTATAGAGACCTGTGGCAGAAACAGCAGCTTCGGCAGGAACTGGAGAGAATTTAATC
>CAZHST010000115.1:0-3920 GCA_964535215.1 uncultured bacterium | reverse complement strand
GCGGATGAACTTGAAGAGGATGGTGAGGAGGGTGAGCAAGCTGAACCACACGGTGATGACCCAGGTCAGGGTTGTCAAGCGTTGATTGAGGTCGTTGAACCGCTGGTTCACATCGGCAAAGCGTTGATTCGTGTCGGACAATCGCTGGTCCACGGCGGCGAAGCGCCCGTTCAGGTCGGCCCGGAGTTCGGCGAAGCGGGTGTTCATGTCCTCCCGGAGTTCGGCGAAGCGCCCGTTCAGGTCGGCCCGGAGTTCGGCGAAGCGGGTGTTCATGTCCCCCCGCAGATCGTCCAGCCGCTTGTGGAGATCGTCAATCCGCTTGGAGAGTTCTTCATCAGGCATGCCCCTACTGTACCAGACCGCCGGGGGGGCGTCAACGGCCAAGTCCTGCCGGCATGATGGAACCGATCCGGGTGTCTGTCTGATCGAGAAGGGAGGTGCGAGATGCAGGGAAAGGGGAAAGGTTCCAGATGGGATCGTCCGTTCCTCTCGTTGAAGGAGGAACCTCCAGGGGAGCGTCTGGCCCGTATGCTGGCAGTGGGGGTGTTCTTCTTGATCGTTCCCCTCTTCCCCCTACCGGCCGTTCATGGGGCCGCCCAGCCCCCGGCCGAAGCAGAGAAGCCGGGCTATGTGGGCTCCGAGGCGTGCCGGGCCTGTCACGAGGAGCAGTTCAACAAGTTCGCCAGGACCAAGATGGGGAAGCTTTTCATGAAAGGCCCCAGGACGGACCTGGAGCGGCTCTCCTGCGAGGCCTGCCACGGTCCCGGGGAGGCCCACGGGGCGGCCGGGGGTGGCAAGGGCGTTGGAGGGATGATCACCTTCAGGAAGGGGGTCGAGCCCGCCCAGACCCAAAACGCCGTCTGCCTCAAGTGTCATGAGAAGGGGAGGAGGCTCTACTGGCAGGGAAGTGCCCATGAGGCGAGAGATATCGCCTGCACGACCTGCCACAAGGTGATGGAGAATGTCTCCCCGACGGCTGCCCTGGCCAAGCCCACGGAGATCGAGGTCTGCGCCCAGTGCCATCTCGTCCGGCGGGCCCAACTGCAACGTTCCTCCCACATGCCCCTTCGGGAGGGAAAGCTGACCTGCACCGACTGCCATAACCCTCATGGGACGATCACGGCCGGCCTGATCCCCGAGCCCTCGGTCAATGAGAACTGCTACCGGTGTCATGCCGACAAGCGGGGTCCCTTCCTCTGGGAGCATCCCCCTGTCTCCGAGAACTGCCTGAACTGCCATGAGCCCCATGGGTCGAACCGGGCGAAGCTCCTGAAATTGATGCTGCCCCGTCTCTGTCAGACGTGCCACATTGAGGTCCTGCATCCGACGGAGCCTCGGGGCATCCTCGACACAGCCCGGCCCCTTGACCGCTTTGTCTTGAACCGGGGCTGCGTGAACTGTCACTTCGCAATCCATGGCTCGAACCACCCATCGGGGTTCGCCTTCACGAGATGATCCGGGGGACTGAAATCCCAGGGAGGGCATGGAGATGAACGAGAAAGCTCATCAGATCGTCCCGTTCTTCGTTGCCTTCTTCATCTTGGCCCTGATCCAGGGGGTGGCGGCAGAGCAGCTCCAGGACCCTGGGGGGAGTCCGGTCGGGACGTTCCTCCCCCAGTGGTTGGTTGGGCCTCCCGGCCAGGAGTTCCCCTTCGAGATCACGGGGGAGGTGGAGGCCGGCGGGCGGCTCATTGAGGGGGAGCGGTCCTCGTCCAAGTTCGAGGAGTATCGGGAGATCCCGAGCGGCCTCTACCTTGACCATCTCCTCCTAAGCATCGAGAGCAAGAAGGGGCTCGGCTTTGCCGAGTTCAGGGCGAGGGAGGCCGCCGAGGAGGACCAGAGTTTCGGCCTCCGGTTCGGAAGGCTCGGTCGGGTGGAGTTTGACCTGGGATGGGACCAGATCCCCCACGTCTTCAGCAACACGGCCAGGACCCTGTATACCCGACCCGAGGAGAACGTGTTCCTGTTCCCGGACAGTGTGCAGTCGGCGATCCAGGCAGCTCCGACGACCGCCGCTAAAGGTGCGATCCTGCGGGATGCCTTGAACAACGCCCAGCCGGTTGAGCTTGGCTTCCGCCAGGACACCGGGACGGTCGGGGTCAAGTGGAGCCCCACGCCGGAGTGGAACCTTGGGGTGAACTTCCGGACCACCCGGAAGGATGGGACGATGCCCTTGGGCGTCGGCTTCGGCAGCCCCGGGGGGACGCTGGTGGAGATTGCCGCACCCGTCGAGACCACGACCAACGAGGCGACGGCCCGTGTCGAGTTTGCGAGGGAACGCTATCAGGTCCAGTTCGGGTACACGGCCTCCATCTTCGAGAACGACGACCCCTCGGTGATCCTGGACAACCCCCTCCGCATCACGGACTCTCCAACCGCCGGCCCTTCCCGGGGACAGATCGCCCTTCCCCCAGACAACATCGCCCACACCTTCAACCTCTCCGGGGGGCTGACCCTCCCGATGAGAAGCCGGCTGACGGCAACCTTCGTGGCCGGTTGGCGCTTCCAGGACGAAGCCTTCCTCCCCCACACGATCAACTCGTCGCTGGCCGGCAGCCCTCTCCTTGTCCTGCCGGCCCAGAGCCCGGATGCCAAGGTCAGGACCCTCCTCGGGAACATCGTCTTCACCAGCCGTCTCCTCCAGAACGTCACCCTGAACGCCCGGTACCGGATCTATGACCTGGATAACAACACCCCGGTCCTCACCTTCCCGGGCCACGTCGTGAACGATCAGACCCTCGTTGCCGAGGAGCGGTTCAACGTCCCGCACGAGTACACGAAGCAGAACGCGGGGGCCGACGTGACGTTTCGCCCCTTTCAGCCCCTCTCGTTAAAGACCGGCTACGAATGGGAGCGCTGGGATCGGGATGATGCCCGGGAGGTCACCGTGACGAACGAGCACACGGTGAAAGGGGGGGCTGACCTCACACCATGGTCCTGGCTGCTTATCAGGGGATCCTATGCCAAGTCCTGGCGGGACGGGGGAAGCTACGACCCCTTTGCCCACCTCGCTCATACGGTGATCGAGGAAGAGTTGCCGGCATCAATTCCCACCTCCCAGTTTCCCGGCCTCCGGAAGTATGATGAGGCCGACCGGGTCCGGGACAAGGTGACGACCCTGGCCCAGATCACCCCGATCGAGACCCTGACGCTGACCGCCACCTATACCTTTGCCTTCGATGACTACACCAGCTCGTCCTACGGCCTGACCAAGGGAAGGAACTGGAGCGCCTCTGCCGATGTAGCCTACAGCCCCCTCCCTTGGCTCTCCCTCTTCGCCGACTACACCCGGGAGGAGTTCAAATCGGAGCAGCGGTCCCGGTATCGGCCGAGGACCTTTGCTCCTCCCATCGTCGTCTTCGATTTCCCGGATTTCGATTGGGTGAGCAAGAATGTTGACGTTGTAGATACCTTCGGCGTCGGGCTGGATGCCACCCTCCTCCCCAAGCGGCTGAACCTCCGCCTGGGGTACAGCCTCTCTATCGCCGAGGAGGATGTGGATACCTTCAACCCGGTCACCCCCACCAGCGGGACACCGGCCCAGGACACGGCGGCCACCGCCGGCAAGTTCCCTTCCAGGTTGAGCTGGTTCCATCAACTGACCGCCTCCCTCTGGTACCACCTGACAAAGAACTTGAGCGCCAAGCTGGGCTACACGTATGAGCGGTATATCCGGGAGGATTGGGCCATCGAGGACATCCAGCCTTATATGGGGGACCTTCCGGACAATCTGACCAGGGCGGCCCTGGATGTCTTCCTGGGGGCCGATGTCCCGAACTACGAGGCCCACATCTTCGAGCTGGCCCTCCGCTATAAGTTCTAGCCTTCTTGAGAGGGTGGGGCGCCTGTGCCCAGGTTGGGGTACAGGTGCCCCACTTTGTGTCTCCCTTTAAGTTCGCCCATCGGTCCCTTTTCCTTCT
>CAZHST010000114.1:0-3929 GCA_964535215.1 uncultured bacterium | reverse complement strand
CAGTTACTTGGGTCTCAGCCTTTGGGTAGCAGGGTAAACAATGATCCCCCTGAAGGATAACATCCCTACCCGCCGTCCTCCTCTTGTGACGGTCACCCTGATCGCTGTCAACGTCATCGTCTACCTGAACGAGATGATCATGGGTGAGATGGCCTTCCGGCGGTTCCTGTACCTCTATGGCCTCATCCCCTTCGAGCTGACCCAGGGGATCTCTTTCGTGCCTCATCCGGTCCCGGTCTACGCCACCATCTTCACGTCCATGTTTGTCCACGCCGGGCTCTTCCATGTTGGCGGGAATATGTTATACCTCTGGATCTTCGGCAACAATGTGGAGGATGCCATGGGGCATGCCAGGTTCCTCGTCTTCTACCTCCTATGCGGCGTGGCGGCGGCGTTGGCCCAGGTGTACATGAACCCTCTCTCCCGGGTCCCGATGGTGGGGGCCTCGGGGGCTGTCTCAGGGGTCCTGGGGGCCTACCTCCTCCTTTACCCCCGCGCCAAGGTCCTCACCCTCATCACCTTCGGCTGGTTCTGGCGGGTGGCCCCGATCCCCGCCCTCTACGTCTTGGGCTTCTGGATCGTGGTCCAGCTTGTCAACGGTGCCCTGACCTTCAACTTCGAGGGGGGAGGGGTCGCCTGGTTCGCCCACATCGGCGGCTTCCTCGCCGGGGCCCTCTTGATCGGCTTCTTCAAGCATCGTTGGGTCCGCTTCGGCTGGCAGAGGTATTGGTGGGAAGACCCATGGTCATGAGTCGTGAGGCCTTCCGGAGCTTGGTTGGTTGGGCCATCCGCTCGCTGCCGGAGCGTTTTCTGGAGCGGCTCGAGAACATCGAGGTGGTGGTGGAGGACGAGCCCTCCCCGGAGGACCTGCGGATGGCAGGGGTGGAGCCTCCCCACACCCTCCTCGGCCTCTACAGCGGGGTCCCTCTGGCGGAGCGGGGGAGCTTTTACGGGAACGTTCTCCCGGACCGGATCACCCTCTACCAGCGGCCGATCCAGGCCCTCTGTCGGAATCAGCGGGAGCTGAAGGCGAAGATCCTGGAGGTCCTCATGCATGAGATCGGCCACCATTTCGGTTTTACCGATGAGGAGCTGGAGGAGATCGAGGCTTAACCCATGAAGCTCATCGTCCTGGGCTGCGGGCGGGCAGGGTCATACCTGGCGAACTACCTGGCCGAACAGGGGCACGAGGTCACCGTGATCGATCAGAACCCCCTGACCTTCAGGGCCCTGAAGCGCGGCCTCCCGATCCGGACCCTTCAGGGGTCAGGCTCGGACATTGATGTCCTGAAGGAGGCGGGGATCCAGGGGATGAACGCCCTGGCCGCCGTCACGGACAACGACCATGCCAATTTGATGGCCTGCTTGATCGCCAAGCGGATCTTTGGGGTCCCGGTGGTGGTGGCGGGCCTGGCGAATCCCAGGCGGGAGCAACTAGCCCGCCAGTTTGGCCTGGAGGCTGTCTGCCCCTTGACCCTCGGGGCCCAACGGATCATCCAGGTGTTGCTGAAGGGATAGGCCATGTATATCATCATCGTCGGCGGAGGGAGGGCCGGTTATTACCTCACCAAGACCTTGATGCCCCTCGGGCACGAGATCGCCGTGATCGAGCGGGATGAAAGGAAGTGCGAGCGGCTCAGGGAGGAGTTCGGCGACATCGTCGTCCAGGGGGAGTGCGATCCCGAGTTGTTGGAGGAGGCAGGGGCCCGGCGGGCGGACATCTTGATCAGCGTCACGGGGGATGACGAGACCAACCTGGTGATTTCGCTGGCGGCCAAGGAGCTTCTGAAGGTCCCCAGGGTTATCGCCCGGATCTTCGATCCCAAGAACCGGGAGGTCTTCTCGCGGCTCGGGATTGACCTCACCGTCAGCAGCACGGACATTATCTGCAACCTGATCGAGCAGGAGGCGGTGGTTCAGGAGATCCTCCCCCTCTTGACGTTAAAGAAGGGGGAGCTGGAGATCGTCGAGATCCGGCTCCCTGGGGACTCCCCCGTGGTCGGGATCAAGGCGGGGGAGCTACCGCTTCCCCCGGCGAGTAGCCTGATTGTCCTGATCCGTGGGGAGGACATCATCCTCCCGAGGCCCGAGGTGACCTTCCTCCCTCACGATACCATCCTGGCCTTGACCGCTACGAAGCACGTGGAGGACTTAAAGAAGATCTTTTACCGATCCTGAACGGATATGGTCCGGTACGCGACGGTGGAGGGAACAGCAGGCTACAGGCGGCGCTTCGAGGGGAAGGTGGCCGAGGGATCCTTCCGCTGCTGGGAAGGGCTTCACCTCTCCTCCATCGGCCTCGGCACCTACCTGGGGAACCATGACCCCCTGACCGACCAGCTCTACGGTGAGGCGATCAGGCGGGCCCTGCAGCTCGGTTGTAACGTGCTGGATACCGCCATCAACTATCGTTTTCAGCGAAGCGAGCGGGTCATCGGCCAGGTGCTGGCCGACCTGATCCGGCAGGGAGAGCTTACACGGGAGGAGGTGATCGTCGCCACGAAAGGGGGCTTCCTTCCCTTCGACGGGTCCCCTCCCCCAAACCCGGCAGCCTACTTCCTCGAGACCTACGTCCGCCCGGGTATCATCAGGCCTGAGGAGGTGGTGGCCGGCTGCCACTGCCTTTCCCCCCGTTACCTCCAGGACCAGCTGAACCGCAGCTTGAAGAACCTGGGGCTCTCCTGCATTGACATCTACTACCTCCACAACCCGGAGATGCAGCTCGAGGAGGTCTCCCGGCAGGAGTTCCATCGTCGGATCCGGGCGGCCTTCGAGGCCCTGGAACGGGCGGCCGATCAGGGGAAGATCCGGATGTATGGCACGGCCACCTGGAACGGCTACCGCCGTCCTCCCGAGGCCCAGGACTACCTCTCCTTGGAAACCCTGGTCCACCTGGCGAGAGAGGTGGCAGGGAACGGACATCACTTCAGGGTGATCCAGCTCCCCTACAACCTGGCGATGTCGGAGGCCTTCGTCGTCCAGAACCAGCGGGTGGATGGGGAGATGGTTTCTCTCCTGGAAGCGGCGGGACGCTTTGGGATCTATGTCATGACCTCGGCCTCGATCCTCCAGAGCCGTCTCACCCGAAACCTCCCCCCCTTCCTGAGGGACTGCTTCCCCGATCTTGCGACCGATGCCCAGCGGGCCCTCCAGTTCGTCCGCTCCACCCCCGGGGTCGGAACGGCCCTTGTGGGGATGAAGCAGATCGCCCACGTCGAGGAGAACCTGAGGGTGGCAGAGGTCCCCCCCGCGGCGCCGGACGAGATCCGCAAGCTCTTCTCCCGGCCGAAGGTATCATAAGGGGGTGAAGGTGATGGACCCGGGAATCAGTACCGATCCGGCTGAGATCATCTTGAGGGAAGGGCATCGGGAGCTCCTGATCCGTTGGACGGATGGGCATCAGAGCCGTTACCCCTTCGACCTCCTCCGAAGGGAGTGCCCGTGTGCGGTTTGTCATGAGGCCAGGAGGAAGCAGGACCCTTTACGCGTCATCACGGGCCCCATCGTCAAGCCAGGGGAGGTCCAGGTGGTGGACTACCGCCCGGTTGGCCGGTATGCCCTGAGCTTCACCTGGAGCGACGGCCACGCGACCGGCATCTACAGCTTCGATTTCTTAAGGGCCCTCTGCCCCTGCGAGACCTGTACCACCGGTTCCTAAAGGGCCTGCCCGAGTCTTTTCCCGTTCTTCCTGTCGAGGTAAGGGATGCACGTGAGCAAAAATGGCTCCCGTTTTTTCATTTCCGTCGTGTCTGTCATCATGATGCTTTTCCCTCATCCTGCCCTTCTGCCCCCGTCCGCCCAGGAGCCCTCCATCACCTTTGAGGACGTCACCGTCCAGGCGGGAATCACCTTCAGGCATGTCCATGGCGGGACGGGGGAGAAGTACCTGGTGGAGACGATGGGCGGGGGGGCGGCCTTCCTGGATTACA
>CAZHST010000113.1:0-3996 GCA_964535215.1 uncultured bacterium | reverse complement strand
TCCTTTTTCTCCACTATAGAAATGCCCTCAAGAGATGTCAAGGGTTATCTGTCACTTCAGGATTGATTCCTGTTGCCCTTTCTTCCTTCCAGGGGTTACAATGAACCATCCCCATCGGGAGGGATCGTGCCATGACGGCCAGGAGCCAGACCAAGCTCTGGTATCTGAAACGCTTCGATCTCTTTCAAGGGATGAGCGAGGAGGAGCTCAAGGAACTCGACCAGATCTCTCGGATGGTGGTTGCCAAGAAGGGACAGCCCCTCTACCTTCCCGGTGATCCTGGGACCTCCGTTTTCCTCTTGAAGTCTGGTCGGATCAAGATCTCCAGGCTCTCCAGGGACGGCAAAGAGTTCATTCTGGATATTGTGGAGCCCGGGGAGATCTTTGGCGAGATGAGTATTGTAGATGGGGGGCCTCAGGACACGACCGGTGAGACCTTGGAGGATTCCACCCTTTGTGTCATCCCCAGGGTGGAGTTCGAAGGGCTCCTCCGGAGGAAGCCGGACCTCGCCTTCAAGGTAACCAAGCTCATCGGCTTACGACGGAAGGAGATCGAAAGCCGGTTGGAGGATCTCGTCTTCAAAGATGTTCCTGGGCGGTTGGCCACCCTCCTCTTGCAGCTCGCCAGGGACTATGGCATCCCGGACAGTCGGGGGATCCTGCTCCGGATCAAGCTCAGCCAGCGGGAGATCGCGAACCTGATCGGTGCCAGCCGGGAGATGGTCAACCACACCTTGACGGATTTTCGGCGAAGGGGGTTCATCGGGTTTGAAGGCCGACGCTTGATCATCCTCCGTCGTGAGGCGTTAGAACAGCTCTAGGGAAGGCCACCGCCCGTGAACGCGTTTTCCGAGGGTTTCCTCCCCTGGCCTAAGATGACCGGGATGCCTCCCAAGATGAGGACCACAAGCCACGGTCCGTAGAGAGACCAGAAACTGCTATGGGGGGTATAGCCCAGCATTCCCTGGATGGATCCGCTTTCGGCCAGCCCGGGGCCGAGGGCGAGGCTGATGAAGCGGTTCCAGTAGTGGTGGGGGGAGGATTCTTCCCACCACTCCTGACCCAGAAACGCCTTAGGGATCAACAGAGTGGCCAAGCCGACCCACAACCACCCTTCGATCTGCTGTCCCCTCCTCCTCCACCACCCTCCTGCCGAAGGAGCGATCAGGACCACGAGGGTCAGTCCGATGAGGAGGGTGGCCCTCCCGATCCCGTGGAGGAAGCCGAGAATCGCTCCGCTAAGGGGATTTCCGCCCGAGGCGATGCCATCAAGGATGGTGTAGAAAGCGGGATTCGGGCAGCTCTGGCCAGCGTTTCCTAAGAGGAGGCCAAGGGAAAAGGCAAGGGGGTGATCTTCCCAGGTTTGCCAGGGGGGAAATCTCGACCTGCCCTTCAACAGGGCGAGCCCTACCAGCCCCCGGTGGTAGGCGATGGTTCCGGCTAAGCCCCACATCCCAAGGGTGACTTTGTCCAGGTAAAGGATCTGCCCGGAGAGGGCGTCCAGGACGCCATACATGGCCTGGGTTGTGGCCAGCCCCGCCCCAAAGAGGGCAGCCATGACAGCCCCCTTTCGATAGCCCCTCCGGACCGTCAGGGGGATGATGATCAGGAGGGCTGGAAGGGCAGAGGGAAGGAGGGCCATCGAGAGTCCTGAGATGTAGGCCAGGATCGGGCCCGAGAGCCGCTCAGAGGATGCGAGGACCAAGAGGCCGAAAAGAGAAAGGGTGAGTAGGAACACGCCCGCCAGGCCCAGGTAGAGCCTTAGCTTCTCCAGGTGCTCCTTTCGCTGAAGAAGGTGGAGGAGGACTTCCGTGCAGCGATGGCCTTTCTCACCGTGACCTCCATCGCCTCCGGCCCGTTCCTTAAAGGCGGATCCCTGAACCTTTGGCTTCAGTTCCCCCACCCGGTTTTCCCTCTCCTTCTTCCTTGGCATATCGCTGGCATATCGCTTCTGGCCAAAACGAGACCTCGGAAAAACTGGCCTTTCTGTAAGCCCCCTCCCAGATCCCCCGTCCCATCCTGGTCCACAAAAGTTCAAGCCATTGTTAGCGATCCAGAGTCCCCTGTCAATCCTTAAATGCTGTTTTTTGTGAAATACTTTACAGTTTTCCCCTCTCGCAACCCGTTTAATAAGTCAAACAGGATTTCACTTTCTGCCCTGCAAGGTAACCTCTCCGGCCCCTATGGAGGGATCAACCCGGGGGACATTCTTGACGATGAGGAGGGCATGATGAGGAGGTTTGTGATCACGGTGATGGCGTTGGGGATGATCGGCGGAGGGGCAAGGTATTCCAACGCCTACGAGGCTATCCCGGTGGAGCGGGGGGGGACGATCACCGGTGTCGTAAGGTTCGCCGGCACCCCCCCGGCCCCGGAGAAGATCAAGGTCACCCGCGATGTCGAGGTCTGCGGGAAGGAGCCGAAGTTCTCCGAAGCCCTTGTTGTCTCCCAGAGGGGAGGGGTCAAGAACGCCGTCGTCTCCCTCGTGGACATTCGGCGGGGCAAGGGGTTTGAGGTCCAGGATTCCCCCCGATTGGATCAGAACGGCTGTCGTTTTGTCCCTCATGTGTTGGTCCTCCCTGCCGGTGCCACCTTTGATCTCGTCAACAGCGACAGGATCCTCCACAACTTCCATACGACCAGTGCCATCAACCCCACCCTGAACAAGGCCCAGCCCAAGTTTAAACCGGTGATGAAGATTGATCTGAAGAAGGAGAAGGTCCTGAAGCCGGACATCATCAAGGTCAATTGCGACGTTCACGAGTGGATGAACGCCTGGCTCATCATAGTAGACCATCCCTATTACACCGTGACGGACGAGGAAGGCTCTTTCACCCTGAAGGATGTCCCGCCGGGGACCTACACCCTTCAGGTCTGGCACGAGGCGTTAGGGAAACAGACGAAAGGTGTGTCGGTGAAGGAGGGTGGTGAGACCAAGGTGAGCTTCGAGTTTGGTCGTTGAGGAGCTAAGGTGAGGCCAATGGTGGGCAAATGGTCAAGCCTCGGGGGGACGGCCATTGCCTGTCTGATCCTCTTCGGCAAGGTCTCCGTTGTTCTCCCCAACCATGTCTTCATGCACGAAGGGCCGTTCGGGGGGATCGTCCTCTCCCTGGCCATTGATCCTTCAAACCCTGAGATTCTCTACACGGCTGTTTTCGGCAGGGGAATCTTCAAGAGCCTTGATGGTGGAAGGCTCTGGACGGCGGCGAATGAAGGCCTGGGGGATCTCTCTGTCCTCTCCCTGGCCCTGGATCCCCAGGCCCCCTGGGCTCTCTACGTCGGGACAGATTCTGGCGTTTTCAGGAGTCAGGATGGAGGGAAGCGGTGGGAGGCTATCGGCCATGGCCTAGAACGGCGGAACGTTCGGGCCCTTGTCGTTGATCCCCATGATCCCTCGATCCTTTACGCCGGCACGGATGCCGGGGTCTTTAAAAGTTGGAACAAGGGGAGGGACTGGAAGGCTGTGAATGACGGGCTTTCAAGCCAGGATGTCCGGGCCCTCGTCCTCAACCCTCAAGACCCGGCTATCCTCTACGCCGGGACCTTTGGTGGTGTCTTCAGGGGTATCGCTGGGGGGACCAGGTGGCAGGTGGTGAGTGAGGGCCTGACCAGCCGGAACATCCGGGCGTTGGCCATCGACCCAAGGGATCCGAGGATCCTCTATGCCGGCACGGCGACCGGCGGGGTGTTTAGGAGCCTGGATGGGGGCGAGACCTGGAGGTCCATCGGCCTTGAGTCGGTGCCTATCCTGTCCCTCGCCATTACCCGGACAGGAACCCTTTACGCCAGCACCGTCCGAGGCGTTTTCAAGAGCCAGGACGGAAGCTTCCACTGGGAGCGCCTCACGGATGAAGGGATCAGCCTGACGGTCACCTTCGTCACCCTCGATCCGCGGGAGCCCGAAACCCTCTACGCCGGGACCGGAGGTTTCATCTTCAAAAGCCAGGACGGGGGAAAGAGTTGGAGCAACATCGCTCAGCGGGTGATCCAGGAAAG
>CAZHST010000112.1:0-4333 GCA_964535215.1 uncultured bacterium | reverse complement strand
AGGAGGTGAGCGAGGATGGGGAAGAGGATCTTCGTAATGATGGCCATTGGGACCCTTCTGGTGCTGGGGTTAAGCATGCCGGCCTCGGCAGGTTACCATGAAAAGAACCCCTGCGCGGCCAAGAACCCGTGCGCCGTGCAGAACCCGTGTGCGGCAAAGGTGGTGAATCCATGCAACCCCTGCGCGGCCAAGAACCCGTGCGGGGCGGCCATGACGACAACCCCGGCTGTTGCCAGGACCGTCTGGGCCCGCGTGATCGCCGTCAATCCCTCTACCCAAACCCTTGAAGTGGGGGTGGACGGTCAGAGGCTGACCATTGGCGTGGATAAGCGGACCCAGATCAAGACTGTCCCTGGCATGAGCCGGAAGTCCCTGGCGAACCTGAAGTCCGGGGACAGGGTGGCTGTCTCTTTTGTGGAACAGGATGGCCAGCGCCGGGCTGCCTTCGTCTATATCGCTGCCCGGGCAGCCGCGGCCCAGCCGTGTGCGGCCAAGCAACCGTGTGCGGCGAACCCCTGTGCGATGAAGAACCCGTGTGCGGCGAAGGAAAAATGGGAGAACCCTTGCGCCTATCAGGAGAAGCGTTAGGGAGGGTGACGGTCAACGGTTGGAAGGGGCCCTAATCTTGGGGGCCCCTTCCCCACCCTGGGAGAAAGGGGGAGGGACCATGATGGCTCAGCGAGGCAAGACCCTGTTGACGGCCGTTTTCTTCGTCATCGCCTTCGTCATGGCCTTCGCGACGGACGGGCAGGCGTTAGACAAGAAGACGATGCGGAAGCTGAACCCGTGCGCTGCGAAGACCATTAACCCTTGTGCCCTTAAAACCATCAACCCCTGTGCCGCCAAGACGTTGAACCCCTGTGCCGCCAAGACGTTGAACCCCTGTGCGGCGGCGGTCTTGAACCCGTGTTGTGCAAAGCGACTGACCGCCGAGCAGGCCAAGACGATTAACCCCTGTGCCGCGAAGAGCCCCACCTGCGAATGAGCGACGATGTTGGTGACCGGCCGACCGCTTCTTGTCGGCGAGGGGTGTCCGGTAGGAGAGGCGGATCTTGCGGGACCCGCCTCTCTGTGTTATCAATCGCTTGACGTTTCGTTCACCACTTCCTTAGGTCCGGATCAGGCGGTCTGTGAAGAGAGCAGGGGCAAGATCCGTTTCAGCGTCTCTCTCCCTAGTGGCCCTCCTCGCCCTTGCCCTGGCCGTGGTTGTCGCCTCGGCCCGAGAGGAGAGGGAGTTTTTGGAGGGCTACTGGAGGGTCCCCATCCCCCCTCAGGGCGATCCGCCTCCGGCCTTTTCCCCCCTGGAGGCCTCGTTGGACCCCGCAAGCTGTGGGGTCTGCCATCCCGTCCAGTACGAAGATTGGAGGACCAGCCTCCACAGCAGGGCCATGGGGCCTGGCGTTTACGGCCAGACCGTTGAGCTGATCGGAAGCGATCCTGAAACAGCCCTCCTCTGTTACACCTGTCACGCTCCCCTCACCGAACAGCAGGAGAAAGTTCGGGTTCATGAAGTGAGCAGCGCCTCGGGGCTCGGGGAGAACCCCGTCTTCAATCGGGTCCTTCAATCCAAGGGGTTGGTCTGCGCAGCCTGCCATGTGCGGCGTCATGAGCGGTTCGGACCGCCGAAACGGGATGGGACGTTAGAGAGCGAGCTTCCGAGGGAAAAGCTCCCCCACCGAGGGGTCACAAGGGTCCGTGCGTTTTTAAAGGCCGAATTTTGCAGGGGGTGCCACCAGTTTGAGGAGAACGGCTATGCCCTGAACGGCAAGCTCCTGGAGAACACCTACAACGAGTGGCGGGAAAGCCCCTATGCCAGAGCGGGCATCCAGTGCCAGGATTGCCACATGCCTGATCGAAGGCATCTCTGGCGCGGGATCCACGATCCTGAAATGGTGAAGAAGGGGGTGAAGATCCACCTCGCGATGACCAAGCCCCCCTACCGGATCGGGGAGACCTTCGCGGCGACCCTCACGGTGGAGAACACCGGCGTCGGTCATTACTTCCCGACCTATGTCACCCCGAAGGTCTTCATTCGGGCGATGCTGGTTGATGGAAGGGGAGGGATCATCCCTGGAAGCATGCAGGAAGCGGTCATCGGCCGGGAGGTTCCCCTTAACCTTTCGAGGGAGATCTTTGACACCAGGATTCCCCCAAAGGGGGCCTATACCTTTCGGTATACCAGAGGGATTCATCGAAAAGGCTTAAGGTTCAGGATAATGGTCGTTGTGGAGCCTGATCACTTCTACGAGCAGTTCTTTGAAGCGATCCTCCCCAAGACCGGCATGGGGAGGGGGCTGATCCAGCAGGCCTTAGAGCAGACCAAGCGTTCTCCTTTTCCGATTTTTGAGAGGGAGGTCCCCGTTTCCTGAGGAGGGAGAGGATGGCTTCGCTCCGAATTCGGATTCGGGCCCGATCCGTGGTCCCCGTTTTGGCGATGGGGGTTGCCCTCCTCGGCGGGAAGCCATCGGCCCACCCTGGGGAAGGCCCTTCGCCGTGCGGGGAGAGGATGGCCTTCATCCCGGCTGGGGGGTTCAAGATGGGGAGCCATGGGAAAGAGCGAGCCTTTGCCTACGCCATGGCCAGTGAGGTTGTCCGCCGCTCCCGCTGGTTCGACATCGAGGAGCCGAGGGAGCCTTTCGTGGAGGCCTACTGCATTGACAAAAAGCTGGTGACGAATCGAGAGTACCAGCGGTTCGTTCGGGTAACCGGCCACCGGGCCCCGTTCATCTCAAAGGAGGAGTATCTGGAGCAGGGCTTCCTGGTCCACGATTACGACCGGGAGGTGACGAAGTTCCTCTGGCGGGGTGATCAGTTCCCGTCCGGGACCGACGACCATCCGGTGGTCTTGGTCAGTGTCAACGACGCGGAGGCCTACTGCCGGTGGCGCGGGGAAAGGGAGGGGAGGAGGCTTCGGCTGCCGACCGAGGCGGAGTGGGAGAAGGCAGCGAGGGGGACCGATGGTCGGTACTTCCCTTGGGGGAACGCCTGGGATCCCAAGCGGCTCAACAGCGCTGAGAAGGGCCCATCCTTCACCACGCCCGCTGGCGCCTACCTTCAAGGGAAGAGCCCCTATGGCCTCTATGACATGGCGGGGAACGTCTTCCAGTGGACGAGCTCGACGTTCCCCGATGGACGGCAGATCTTGAAGGGATGTTCCTGGGATGACGAAGGGAGTCTGTGCCGGGCAGCTTTCCGCCACGGCCGGTCTCCCTCCACTCGTCATATCCTGATCGGCTTTCGCTGTGCGGGAGATGCCTCGTGATCGCCTGGGGTGTGAAGCGCTTTCCCCTTGGTGCTGCCGGTCCGCTGTACACTTGGTGGGGAAACCTCTAGGAGGTGATTAGGATGGTAGACAGGAAGCGGCCCACGTTTCACATCTGACCCTCGACCATCTTGCTGCTCCTGTTAGGGGCGCTTGCCCTTCTCTTTACACTCCTAAGATGATGCCCAAGGGAGAAGGTTTTGGAGGTGGAGCATGCTGGTGAAGGCGTTCGTGGTTCGCTTTCTCCTCTTGACCCTTCCGTTTTTCCTCCTCTCCTCTGCCGATGCGGCGTTAAAGACGAACTGGAAGAAGGCCCTGGTTCCGCTGGAGGAGATCCGCCCGGGAGGACCTCCTCCCGATGGCATCCCGGCCATCGACCGACCGAGGTTCGTGACGGTCCAGGAGGCGGGGAAGTGGCTCAGCCCTCGGGAGCCAGTCCTGGCCTTTGAGCTGAACGGAGAGGCCAGGGCCTACCCTCTTCAGATCATGATCTGGCACGAGATTGTGAACGACGTGGTCGGAGGAGTTCCGGTAGCCGTCACCTTCTGTCCCCTCTGCAACAGCGCGCTGGTCTTCGACCGTCGGGTGGAAGGGGAGACCCTCGACTTCGGCACCTCGGGGATGCTCTACAAGAGTGACTTGGTGATGTATGACCGGAAGACCCACAGCCTCTGGGTCCAGATGGAGGGGAGGGCCGTGGTTGGGGATCTGGCCGGGGCGGAGCTTAAGGGGTATCCGGCCGCCATCGTCGGATGGGGGATGTGGAAGGAGGCCTTCCCTTCGGGAAAAGTCCTCTCCCGGGATACCGGATACCAACGGGCCTATGGCCAGAACCCTTACGCTGGGTACGACGACATCAACCAGTCTCCCTTCTTGTACCGGGGTTCGATTGATCCCCGCTTCCCACCTATGGAGCGGATCCTCGCCCTCTCCTTTAACGGTGAGGACAAGGCCTACCCGTTTCGCCTCCTGGCCGAGCAGGGGGTGATCTACGACAGGGTAGGTGGCAAAGAGATAGTTATTTTCTTTCAAAAAGGTACCGCCTCTGCTTTGGACGAGCCGGTGATCGCT
>CAZHST010000111.1:0-4421 GCA_964535215.1 uncultured bacterium | reverse complement strand
GAGGGTTTCGGGAAAGTTGTCCAGGCTCCCCGCGTAGGTCAGGGCATCCAGGACGATCAAACGATAATCCGGGTAGCGCTCCAAGAGGTATTTGACGAAATGGCTCCCGATGAAGCCAGCCCCTCCAGTGATCAGAATCCTTTTCACGATGAGACCTCCTCGATCGAACCGGCCTTCTCGCCTGGCTCAAGGACGTTCTGGTAGCCGTGGCCGTCGGCCAAGGCCCAATCGTCACAACTGGCGCAGATCCCGCATTCGCCATAGCGCCCCTCCAGGTGCCTCCGCCGAAGCTCCTGGTAACCTGGGCTGTGCCAAATGGCTGCGAGGCTCTGCTCCTGGAGGTTCCCCATCACTCGCTCGCCATCGTAATCGCTGGCGCAGGTGACCACATCACCGTTCCAGAGGACCACCAGGTAGCTCCAGAGCCATTGGCACGGCTCCCGCTCCACCAGGTTGTGCGCATCCCGCATCGCCCCGGCAAAGGAGAGGTCCTCGATGGTCATGATGAAATCCTGCTCCCCCAGCCAGGGTTTCCAAAATGCCCGGATCGAAGGCAGATGCGCCACCATCCCAGGCGTCTTCATGAACTGGAGGGAGACGATGGGCTTCGCCGACCCGAGCCGGCCCTTAAGCTGGAGAAACCCCTTGGTATTCGCCACGACCCGATCGAACTCCCCGCTCCTTCTTAGGTGCTGGTACGAGGCTCGATCGAACCCATCGATGGAACATTCGAGGCGGTCGAGGCCGGCCTTGATGAGCCTCTCCCCCAGCTCCTGGGTCAAGAAGAAGGCGTTCGTGGAGAGCCCCACCTGAGGGATCCCCTGCCCCTTCGCGTAGGCGATCATGGCGGGGAGGTCCCGGTTGAGAAGGGGTTCGCCCAAAAAATGGAGCCAGATCTTGACGTCGCGCCCTCGGCATTCGTCGACGATCTGCTTGAAGAGGTCCATCCCCATGTAGCCCTTGCGCCTTTTCTGCCGGCTGTAGGGGCAGAAGAGGCAGTCGAGGTTGCAGACGTTCGTCGGCTCGATGTGGATGCGGGTGGGAAACGGCTGAAGCTCATAGGACACGTCCGATCCTCCCCTCCGCCCTCAGGGGAGCGAGACCCCCTTCCGGCCGGTTAGGATGTCGAGGCTCTCAGGCCCGTGGTTAAAGAGCAAATCAATCACCGAAAGATAAGGGACGAACCCCCTATAGACCTGACGGTACCTAGGGTGCTGGTAGTCGTGGAACTCAAGGGTGATCCCCAGAGGCTCCAGGCGGGACGGGTCCATGAACGTCCGTCCCAAGGCCCCCTCCAGGAAGCGGTCGGCCTGAAGCCGTTGACAGAGGAAGGCCACCCGTCCCGTCGGATCCTTCCCCCCTTCCCTCACCTGGAGGTACTCCCTTTCCAAACCCTCTTGCGACGAGAGCAGAACCCTGGTCTTGATCCCGAGGACCTCGATCAAATAGGAGATGATCTCCAAGTCGAGGTCCACAAGGTAACGCCAGGGCTTCTCGTAGAGCTTCGCGAAGAATTCCTCGTAGACCTGGAAATAGGGGGCGCGGGCATAGTAGTTTTTGATTTTCTTCCAATGGTCGCGCCGCCAGTTCCCATGTTCGCTGATCTCGACCTCCCGGATGGTCTTCCGGCTTATCCCTTCATTGACCACCGGGACGGTGAGCCAGCACCACCCCTGGGGGGTCCTGATCCGATTCCGGTTCCGCCAGCTATCCTTCGCATAGGGGAGATCGTCGTAGAGGATGAAAACGTCAGAGCGGTCGATCTGATCAAAGAACCCTAACCAGGGCAGGTATCCAGGCTGCAACGCCCCAAGCCTCATCGGGACCCCCCGCCAGCCAGCGCCCGCCTGTAGGCCAGCAGGCCTTCGGCCAGGGATCGAGGCCTGTAGCCCAGGTCGCGGCGGGCCTTGGAGATGTCGAGGCACAAGGTGGTTTCCTCGCCGGGGAGGTCGGGCCTCCTGACAACGAGCGCCCGTCCGCCGGAGAAGATCTCGCTCACCTGCTTGGCGAGGTCCACGACGTTCGTCCCCTCCCCGGAGCCGACGTGGTAGACCCCCGATGCGGTCCCCCTCAGCGCCAGACGGATCGCCTCGACGACGTCCTCGATGTAGACGAAGTCCTGGACCTTGGTCCCGCTCCCGAAGACCTCCAGAGGCTCCCCGGCCAGGGCCCGGCGGACAAAGATGGCCAGGACGGTCCCCGGGTGCTGCCCCGGACCGTAGACTGAGGCCAACCGGAGGATCACCCCCCGAAGCCCGAAGGTCTGGCTGTAGACCCAGATATAGTGCTCTGCCAACAGCTTGCTCGCACCGTAGAAGGTGGTCGGTCTCGTCGGGTACGCCTCGGTGATCGGTATGGGGCTTCGGACCTCACCGTAGACGAGGATAGAGGAGGTATAGACAAAGTTCCGGATCCCCCGCTCCCGACAGAACTCCAGGAGGGCGAGGGTCCCGCCTCCGTTCACGGCCAGGCACTGGGCGGCCGCCTCGGGCGTGTTCGAGACGTCGGTGGCCGCGGCGAGGTGGACCACGGCGCTGATGGAGCCCGGAAGCGCCCGCAGGCCCTCTGGCCGCGTGAGATCGAGGGCGACGTGGGCAATGGAGCCCTCCGACGGCCGCCGCTCGTTGGCCGCGGCCAGGACCTCGTACCCGTCAGCAGCGAGACGGGCCACCAGATAACGGCCAATGAACCCTGCGGCGCCCGTGACGAGGATCAACGTGCAGCCTCCTCTCCTCCCACCTTCTCAGCCTGCGCCACCAGCACGTTGCCGAGGCGGAGCGCCCTGACGAGGGGGGCGAGGAAGTGGCCGCGGGCGTATTTCCCCTCGCTCGTTAAGCTCAGGATCCGAAACCCAGCCTTGTTCAAGATCCTTTTGAGGCTCTTGGGCGAAAACTCGTAGAGGTGGCTCTGGTGGCGGACCCGCTCCTCGATCCAGCTCTTCCTGTTCAACTGAAAATAGAGGCCCGCGATGTTCGGCACGGCGACGCTCACCAGGCCCCACAGCTTGAGGACCCGGTTGACCTCCCGCAAGAGGGCCAGGGGATCCCGGAGGTGCTCGAGGAGGAAATAGATCACCACGACGTCGAACTCCTCGGAGGGGAACCCCGCCTCCTCCAGCGTCCCTGTGAAGACGTCGAGCTGAAGCTTCTGCCTGGCATACTCTGAAGCAAACCGGGAGACCTCCACCCCCTGGGATGACCACCCTCGACGGCGGGCCTCGTCCAGGAGGAACCCGGCGGCGCAGCCCACGTCAAGGAGCTTCCCCCCCTGCTTGTATCGCTCGATGGCGTCCAGCCTGGCCCTGGCGATCCTCGCGATGTTCTCCCGGTCCTCGATGTAGTCGACCCCATAGACGTCTTTATATTCCTTGAGAAAGAACTCCTCCTCGTAACCCCCCTCGGTCTCTCCGGGTTGAGGGTTGACATAGACTAGGCCGCAATCCCGACACCTCACCAGCGTATCCACAGGGGTCTCCAGGAAGGGCCTCGAACGGTTGCTCCCGCAGATGTTACACCCCACGTACCCCATCACCCCCAATCTCCTCCTCGACTACGTAAAAGGGCAGAGCCTGAGCGGCGTGGTAGGCCCGGACCACATATTCGCCCAGGAGGCCGAGGATCGTGAACTGGATCCCGGCGAACGTCAGGAGGACGGCGGCGGCGAGGACCCGATCGTTGGCCGGCATCCCTAACAAGAGCCGGCCGGCAAGATACGCCGAAGCGGCGACGAGGCCCAGGAGAGTACCGAGGATCCCCCCGCAGCCGACGATGCGGAAGGGGCGCACCGAAAAGGCGATGAGGAACTCGACGGTCAAGGCAAAGAGCTGAAAGAGATTGTACTTCGACCGGCCAAGCCGGCGCGGATGGTTGGCGATGGGCACCTCCCCAACGGAGCGGGCCAACGTCACAAGGAGCAGCGCGAGGAACCGGCGGAGGTGCCCGTACTGACTCATCTCCTGGGCCACCCGCCGCGTCATGGCCTTAAACCCGCAGCCGTGATCGTGGAGGAAGACACCGGTGGAGAAGGTGATGATCCTATTCATGAGGGCGGATCCTACCCGCCGGGCGATCCCCAGCCCCCGTCGGTCGGCCCGCCACCCGCTCACCAGGTCATAGCCCTCACGGATCTTGGCCACGAACTTGGGGATGTCCTCTGGATCGGTCTGGAGGTCGGCGTCCATGAGGACGACGATCCCGCCCCGGCTTCGCTCGATCCCCGCTGAGATCGCCACGTGCTGGCCGAAGTTCCTCGATAACTTCACAACGCGGATACGCGGATCGCGTTCTGCAAGCTCGCGGAGGCGGTGGAAGCCCTCGTCCGTGCTGCCGTCGTCGACGAAGATGATCTCGTAGGATGATCCCAGAGCATCCAAGGTCCTGGCCAGCCGCTCATACAGCTCCGGGAGATTCCCTGCCTCGTTG
>CAZHST010000110.1:0-4485 GCA_964535215.1 uncultured bacterium | reverse complement strand
GATTTCTCTGGAGCCGGCGAGGGGACTCGAACCCCTGACCAGCTGATTACGAATCAGCTGCTCTACCGCTGAGCTACGCCGGCGTCAAAACCTGTCCAAACTGTACCGAAAGCCTATTTCCCTGTCAAGCTTTCCAGTTCAAAGGGGCACTCCTCCCCTAAGAAATCGTTTGACTTTCCCAGGAAAGGATGGTATCCATGCCTGCAAAAGTCACCTCAAGAGGTGAGGGGGGGTCCGGGGTTCCTCTCATATGGGACATGAAAGGGGGGACAAAATGGCACTCGAGGAAACCAGCGTCAGGGTGAGGGTTGTCACCCTCGCCGGGATCATCACCGGTCGGATGACCAAGCCGAAGAACGTCAGGACCCTTGATGCCCTGAACTTAAAGGGCGACTTCTTCGCCATGACCGATGTGGAGCTTCAAAGCGAGCCAGGGGTGAAGAAGCTTTTCATGGCCGTCAACAAACGGCACGTCATCTCCTTGGAGGAAGTCCCCTAGCCCCCTCACGCGTTGGTCAAAGGCCTCGCCGCTGCACGCGTTTATAGACGAGCTTGATCCGATATGAGATGGAACTTACACAGGGCTTTTCTCCCCCCTCCCACCCTGGGCAGACGAGGATCCCCGCCCGTTCGGCCTCCCTTGACCGGAACATGCGATCCATGACCCGCTCTATTTCAAACCCCCCACCATGGCAGGAAGGATTGTCGCAAGGGATGACCCCTTGGAAAACGCCGGCCTTGTAGTGCATCCGCTTCACTTCGCCGGTCACCGGAAGTCCTTCCACATCCAGCCTCCGCCACTCCACCTCGGCATCCTCCAGGTCAGGAAAGGCTTCCTCAAAGGGGATACCGAAGACCGTGATGGGTTTCCGGGAGGTGTCAGTCATAGAGGTCGCCTTAAATAGCAGGAGGCCCCCTCCCCGCCAGGGAGGATGAGGCCTAGCAGCTCGGGCAGAGGATCTGCCTAAACCTGGCAAATTCCCGGGGAGGAAGCTCAGGGCTCGTCTCGAGCTTTTTTAACATCCCGGCCGGATCCCAATAGGCCATCTCGCTGATCCTGGCACCAAGGCCCAGGGTCCGTTTCATCTTCCCATCCGTCGCCCCTCCCATGACGGGCTGTAAAAGCTTGGTCAGGAGGGCGACAAAGGCCTGATCAATCTTCAGGTACCCGTAGAGGTCCTGCTCCACGTAGGTTCCCTCACGGTCAGCCTTGTGCTCGAAGACCAGGATTATGACCGCCCTGGCGGGGATGGTTGGCAGCCACTTCTTCTCGTAGGTCCCCTGGAGGAAAAAGACCCGCTTGGTTTTGTCGGCATAGACGACCCGGAAATGCCCCGTGGCCCCTCTCCCATCGGTCCCCCAGTAGGCCGTGTCCGATGCCCCAGCGAGCTTGCCATCCTTCACGATCTCATACCGGCTTAGGTTCAACGCCCTGGCAACGGCGGCGGCGAAGTCCGGATGGTCTAAGAGGTACTCGTAGACCTCCTTCCTGGACCGGAACTTAAGACCCTTAATCTCTCGGGAGAGGGTCGGCGTGCGAACGACCTCCTCCACCGCTTGACGAGCATCCGTGGTCAGTTGGGGGAAAGGGATGAGGCCGTTGTCCGGATCGGCCCTGGAAGGTCCGACACTCCCGGCCAACAGGAGGACAAAAGTAAGAGCGAGACGAAGCAAGCAGGTCACAAGGCTTTCTTCCTGGCAATGGCCTGTTGGGCCGCCCTGACGATAGCCTCGGCGGTCAGGCCATATTTCTCCAACAGCTCTTCGGGTTTCCCGGATTCGGCGTAGGTGTCGCCCAGGGAAACGAACTCCATGGGAACAGGGCATCGGGCGGCGACAACCCGGGCGACCGCGCTCCCCAACCCTCCCCAGATCAAGTGCTCTTCGGCCGTGACGATGGCCCCTGTTTGAGCTGCGAGGATGACAGCCTCCTCATCTAAAGGCTTCACCGTGTGGAGATCGAGGACCAGGGCCTCGATCCCTTCCTGGTGAAGGAGATAGGCTGCCTCCAACGCTGCCGCGACCATCAGCCCGTTGGCGATGAGGGCTACATCCCTTCCCTCCCGCAACCGGTTGGCCCGCCCGATGGTGAACTCGCCGCCGTTCCGGTACACGATGGGGACCTTGGGACGCCCCACCCGGATGTACACAGGACCCTGATGGGCAGCGGCAGCCTTGACCAGCGCCACCGTGGCTTCCTGGTCGGCCGGGACCAAGACCGCGAAACCCGGCAACGCACAGGCGAGGGCCACATCCTCCACGCTCATCTGGGAGGGGCCGTCCTCCCCGATGCTGATCCCGCCGTGACTCCCCACCACCTTGACGTTCAGCCTTGGGAAGGCGACGGACATCCGGAGCTGATCGAAGGCGTTGCCCATCATGAAACACGCAAAGGAGGCGATGAAGGGGACCTTCCCACAGCTCGCCAACCCGCCGGCCACCCCCACCAGGTTTGACTCGGCAATCCCAACGTTGAAAAACCGCTCCGGGAAGGTCCTGGCGAAGAGGTCGGTCTTGGTCGAGTTGTTCAGGTCAGCGTCCAGGACAACGATGTCCGGGTTCTCCTTCCCCAGCTCCACCAGGGCCTCGCCGAAGGCCTCCCGGGTCGCCTTTCCGAGGGGAAGGCCGATCCTCCTTCCGATCTTCATCCAATCTCCTTCAAGGCGGCCTCCGCCAGATCCGGCGGGAGGGCCTTGCCATGCCAGGTGTAGTCCCTCTCCAACACGGCGACCCCTTTCCCTTTCACGGTATGGGCGATGATGACGGTAGGCTGGCCGTTGATGGCGTTCACCTCCTCGAAGGCCTTCAAGAGCTCCTTCAGATTGTGGCCATCAACCTCGATACCATGCCAGTGGAAGGCCCGCCACTTCTCGATCAGGGGTCGAAAGTCCATGACCGTCTCGACAGGTCCGGTCTGCTGGTACTTGTTGTGATCCACGATGGCCGTGAGATTCCCGACCTTGAAGTGGGCCGCGGCCATGGCCGCCTCCCAGACCTGTCCCTGATCGCACTCCCCATCCCCTAAGAGGGCATAGACCCGGTACCTTCTGCTGTCGAGCCGGGCGGCCAGGGCATGGCCTAAGGCGATGGAGAGCCCCTGGCCCAGCGAGCCCGTTGAAGCCTCGACCCCGGGGAGGGTCCGCATGTTGGGGTGACCCTCCAGAGGGCTTCCCAGCTGCCGAAGCCGCAAGAGCCAGTCAACGGGGAAGTACCCGGCCTCGGCCAACGCGGCGTAGAGGGCGGGGCAGCCATGACCTTTGCTCAGGATGAACCGGTCCCGATCCGGCCAGCGGGGGTTCGAGGGATCGTGGCGGAGGACCCCGCCGAAGTAGAGGGCTGTAATGATCTCCACCATGGAAAGGGCGCTGGACGGGTGACCCGAGCCGGCCCGGGTGGTCATGGTGATGATGTGCCGTCTTATGGTCCTTGCCTTCGCCTGAAGGGCCTCCAGGCTCCTCTCCGTCATGCCTCCCCCTGTCTCGTGAAAGGTTGAAGGATCTCCCCCTACCCTGGGGAGTTATACCCCTTTTTAGGCGGAATTGTCAAGCAACGGAAAGGGCGCCGATGAGATTTGCGTTTCGAGGAGGATCGTGGTAGAGTGAGGTCAGTACCCCTGCCCCCGACGGTTTGAAGACGAAGGAGGTGCCATGAAGGCAAGTACCCGCCGGCTGGTCCTGCTCCTTATCCTCTCCCTGGTCCTTTCGGCCTGTACCTCGTTTCCGGTGGGAATCCAGCGGCCCGGGAGAGGGGCTGAGGCCACCGCGTACGCCCAAGGGGAGTTTCGACAGACCTACCCCGCTTCCCTGGAACGGGTCTGGGAGGCCTCGCTGGTCGCCCTCCGGGAGATGCAGTTCACGATCAAAGAGGCCAGGAAGGATGGGACGGGTGGCTTGATCGAGGCCACCAAGGCTGACGGGATCCCGGTTCGGGTGGCGGTGGCAAGGGCTGGGGCCGACCGGACCATGTTGGCGATCCGGGTGGGGGCCTTCGGAAACAGGGAGGCCTCTCAGTTCATCAACCAGAGGATCGCCGAGGTCATGGGCCGCGAAGGGCGGGCGGAGGTGGCGGAGGCCCGCTTCAGCCAGGTCGTGGCGGAGCTCAAGGCTTCCCAGCAGGAACTTCAGGGAGCGATGGCAAAGGTGAAGGAGGAGCTCCAGACCCTCTCCCAGTCCCAATCCCTGTTGAGCACCAAGTTCGATGAGCTGATGGCCGAGCTTCGGATCGTCCAGGGGCGGGTCGAAGAGCTGGGCTACATGACTTCGGAGCTTGGCCAGCGGCTGGACGAGGCGGACCACCGGGTCTCGGTCGTGGCGGGGAGCACCGAGACAATGATGGGGAGGCTGAAGACCCTGGAGGAGCAGGTGAAGGGCCTGGAAGCCCAAAGAACGGTGAGGCCCGCTCCCTCCCAGGTGAGCGAGCGTTCCCCTGGTCCGTCGGCGCAGTCCCCCTCCCCTCCTCAGGAATCCCTCCCTCAACCCCCTTCCT
>CAZHST010000109.1:0-4505 GCA_964535215.1 uncultured bacterium | reverse complement strand
CGTCAGTTCCCGCTTGTACCGGACCGGCATCAGCTCCAAGAAGCCCTTTTCCCTAATCCACCACAGGGGATCAGGGAACCTCAGACCGATCTCCGTAGGGAGGCGCAGGGCCCCCGAGCTGAGGACATCCTGCCGGAGGGCTTCCAAAAAGGCGGTCTGGGAGAACACGATCAGGCCGAGGGTGAGGGCTGACAGAGAGGAAGTGACCCTCCAGAGGGGCCCTGAAATCCCTTTCAGGGCGGTGGCCTGAAGCGCCTCATCAACAATGATCCCGACGGCAAGGAACTGGGAGGGGTAGAGGAGGTCAAAGTAGTACCACATCAACGCCTGCCGCTTCTGGCTCAGGACAAGGACGGGAACAACGATCCAGAGGATCAGGAGGCCATGGCTTCCCGGGACCTCTTCCCTTCGCCACCATCGCCTCACCGCCAAAAGAAAAAGCCAGAAGAACCCACCGAGGAACAGGACCAGCTCAAGATATTGAACGGGCTTAAAGAAGGGAAGGGAAACTGAAGCGAAGCCCTCCGCCATCCGCACCGGGATCGTGAAAGGGGCCTGAAGGGCCCTCCAGGGCATCTCGAGTTGGGATTCGCTTACCATGACCTCCCGGTCTTGCCGAAGAAACCGGAACGCGTCGGAAAGGCCCTGAAAGCCTCGCCTCGCCTCATAAGTGACGTAAGGGGAGAAGAGGACCAGGACGAGGACCGATCCAGCGAGGGCATGCCGCCAAGGGAAAGGCGGCTTAAAGAGCAGGAGGGTGATCAGCAGGAGCAGGAGTAAGGCGAAACCGCCTAAGTGGATCTGGAGGAGACAGCCCAAGGCGACGAGGGCGAGGGTCAGCCCCCAGGGCCTCTGGCCGACGAAAAACTGGTAAAGGGTGTAGAAGAAGACAACGGTAAAGAAGGGGATGAAGCCGGGATTCCACATCGCCTTCGAGCTGATGACGGCCATCGGGAAGGCGGCGTAGAGGGCGGCCCCGACCAGGCCAACGGTGGGGCTGAAGAACTCCCTCCCCAACCGATAGGTCAGGTAAACGGCGATAAGGTTCAAGAGGCCGATGAAGAAGACGGCCGCTGAAGGATCCTTGCTGAACCAGAAAGGGACGGCGAGCAAGTAGTAGTAAAGGGGGCCCATGGCGTAGAGGCCAGGGGCGATGGGGCCCACCAACGGGAAGCTTCGCCCTTCGACGATCTTGAGGGCCTCCACCGCATCCCGGGCCTGGTCCACCATGAACCAGCCCAGGTCAAGACCGGTCAGGCGGAACCCGGCGGCTAAGATGAGGATCGCGATCAGGGCCCCCTTCTCCCACACCGGCATGCCGCCCTTCCCTTTTCGCCGGACACCTCCCCGGTCGGACCGGGAAGGCTGACGGATCGCATCCATGAGACACCTCGGCTCCCTTCCCCTACGGGAGAAGTTCAAACGTCAGGGCGGTCATGGCCGCCACCCGGATCGTTGACGCCTTCGGTCTCAGGTAGAGGAAATAGAGGCTGTAGGAACCGGTCGGGATCCGGGTGAGCAGGAGGCTGAGCATTGGAAGCCCAACCGCCCTGTAGCCATGGTCAAGAAAGGTGGCTGGAGCCCGCTCGACCCATCCAGGGCAAAGGCTTTGAAAAGCCTGGCGTTCAAAGTCCAGGAACGAGTAGGCCCCTGACGGCCACCGGAGGACAATGACCGGATAGAGCACCCGAGGGGGGCCCGGGTTGGAAAGGTTCAGGCGGGCGGAGAACACCTCGCCGGAGCTGAAAACGGTCCGGTCGGTGACCCACTGGAGGTGAAGGGGGGGTTCTGTCGAATCCGCCATCATGGCCAGCGCTTCCTCAAACCGGCAGAGGGAGTTCCCCGCCACCTCCACCCGAACCCCTACCGGCGCTCCTTTCCCGGGTCCGAACCACGCGACGCCTTCGCTGACCATCCCGAGTTCCAGCTCATACAGACCCGGTTCGGAGGGGGCCAGGATCCTGGTCGTAAATTCGGCGGAACGGCCAGGGAACAGGTCAGAGGTCAGGACCGGACCCCGCCCCTCGCACCTCCTTCCGCCCACCCACCTTGACCCACCTCCACCCGAACCGGACCATCCCGATTCCATCGGCCGTTCGGCGAAGCCAGACGGCCTGACCGGAGTTCTTCACGGAAACCGTCATCTCAACGAACGAGTTCGTGAACATCCGGGAGGGTAACCCGGGCCTTGGAAGCTCTGCGGCCAGCCCGACACGGGTTCGGCTGTCGGGAAGCTGCCGAAACCACCGGGTCAGGGCCGGGCCCATAGAGCGGAGGGCATCAAGGCCCCGTTTCGAATAGTAGACAATCGGGCTGTTCGACCATGACCAGAGGTCCGCCTGACGGTCCCAGCTCCCGTCGAAGGCAAAGGCGATGAGGCCGTTGGCATACACGGACCATGCCGCCAGGAGACCAAAGAGGCCTTTCTTCCACACCTCTTTTGACCGTGGGATCGCAAACGCCAGGAAGTAGGCGAGGATCGGGGAGACCTCGACGGCATAACGGGGACCCAAGACCAATCCACCCCACCACATGTTGACCTTGCTGTCCAGCAGAAGAACCGCGAGGGCGGCCCCTGCCAAGTAGCGGGCAAGCCGGTCTCGTCCCCGCCAGCGGTGATAGAGGCCGATGAGGGCAAAGAGGAAGACAGGGGAGTAGACAAAGAACCCGACAGCCGGGCTTACCAGAAGACCCAGGAGCCCTTTCAAAAAGGGAGTGCTGAAGTTCTCAGGCACCGCAAGGACATGACCGCCGGTTGACACGTAGCCTGGAGGGAGGAAGGGCGTGCCAAAGTACACGGTGTTGTACACAAGTTGAAAGGCGGCCGCAGGAAGGGCGAAGATCACGAACGGGAGAAACTGCCGGCGGTGGTGACGAAGCACATACAGGGCCACGATCACCCCGATCAGGGCCATGGAGGGCCGGCAGATGACCGCCCAGGCCAGGGGGAAGGCGGCGTAGGGAATCCAGCGAGGATCGGTGAGGCCTCTGGTCAGACAGTAGAGCCCCAAGGCAAGCAGGAGCTGCGCCGATCCAATAGGCCAGAGGGACTGGCTGCTAACCCCGAAGGTGGCGGTCCCGAGGGCATACAGTCCAGCCGCCAGGATCGCCGTCCTCATCGGCACAAGCCGCGCGAAGGTCATGAGGAGAAAGAGGGCCGAGAGGGCGGCGATGCTGGCAGCGGCCCCCTTCTCGATTTGGGGGAGCCACGGCGACTCCGCCGAGAGGCCGGCGACCGCCGGGATCAGGTAGAAGGGAACGGCAAGGAGGGAGGGCCCGACAGGGACGAACGGAAGGAGGCGGCCGTTCTGATACTGGATCGGGTAGAGCAAGAGATCATCCCGGTAGAGAAACGGAAACTCGTTCAGATCAAAGTTTCCCTCCCGGATGATGCTCAAGGGGAGGTACCGCAAAGGAAGGTTATCCCAGGAGCCGACAAGCCGGCCGTTGGAGAGATAGGCGACCAAGACGCCCAGGAAGAAGAGGAGCGGCCCCAGCCAGGAACGGATGCCCCGAAAGCCTAGACCGCTGCCGTGAATGGCCTCCGCGGTGTCCATCCGCACCCCGGATCCCTCTAGTAGGTGGATGTCTTCCCGGTGGGATCGGTAATGGTCACGGACCGCATCCAGAGCTGCTTCCTCCACCACTCCCGGTTCCCGGCATACCACCGGATGGTCTGCTCGATCCCGACCTCGAAGGCCGTTTCGGCCTTCCAGCCCAAGAGCTTCAGGGCCTTCTCGGTCGAGGCCTGATGCCTTCTGACCTGCCCCGGCCGGTCTCCGGTGAACCGGATCAGGGAGCGGGGCTTGCCCAGCCTTTCCAGGATCCGCTCGGCAACGGCCAGGATGGGGACCTCCCTCCCGGTGCCGAGGTTGATCGTATGACCTTTGATCACGTCCAGATCCATGTGGAGGACCCGGTCCAGGGCCTGGCAGAGATCCGTAACGTAGAGCCAGTCCCTGGAATGGCTCCCGTCCCCATGGATCGTTAAGGGCTCGTCCATCAGGGCACTGGTGATGAAGCGGGGGATGGCTTTCTCCAGGTGCTGGTAAGGGCCGTACGTGTTAAAGGGGCGAAGGATCACGCAGGGGAGGTCATAGGCTGCATAGTACGAATAAACCAGGCGGTCGGCACCGGCCTTGGCGCTGGCATAGGGGGTCGTTGGATTAAGAGGGTGGTCCTCGGTCATGGGGACGAACTGGGCCGTCCCGTAGACCTCCGAGCTGGAGATGTGAATAAACCGCTCGACCGGATGCTTCAGGACAGCGCCCACGACGACCTGGGTTCCCAAGACATCGGTC
Organism: uncultured bacterium; assembly: GCA_964535215.1. Taxonomy (GTDB): domain Bacteria; phylum Methylomirabilota; class Methylomirabilia; order Methylomirabilales; family JACQHM01; genus JACQHM01. The sequence goes on along the minus strand of CAZHST010000109.1, from coordinate 204 downwards.
TCGAAGAAGGTGAAGGTGTCAGAGAGGGAGCGGGGGACATGGGTCTCGGCGGCGAAGTGGACGACCGCGTCAGCCTCCGCCACCAGCTCCTCCACCACCGCCGCGTTCCGGACGTTCCCACAGCAAAACCGGAAGTGGGAATTCCCGAGGAGGGTTTCGGGAAAGTTGTCCAGGCTCCCCGCGTAGGTCAGGGCATCCAGGACG
>CAZHST010000108.1:0-4506 GCA_964535215.1 uncultured bacterium | reverse complement strand
GCGGATTTCGGATTGCGGAATTGGACGAAGAGATGGCTGTTCAGTTGCTTAAGCGCTTGTTCACCGTGGCCGAATACCACCGGATGGCCGAGGCCGGCATCCTTTCCGAGGACGACCGGGTGGAGCTGATCGAGGGGGAGATCGTGGCGATGAGTCCTATCGGAAGCCGGCATGCGGCATGTGTGGCCAGGCTTACTGCCTTGCTTTCTCGGGTTCAGGAACGGGGAATTGTCTGGGTTCAAAACCCCATCCGCCTAGGCGAGCACTCTGAACCCCAGCCGGATGTTGCGGTGCTTAAGCCCCGCCCCGATTTCTACGCCTCATCCCACCCCGGCCCCGAGGATGTCCTCCTCGTGGTGGAGGTAGCCGAGACGTCGGCGGACTACGACCGGGAGGTGAAGGTGCCTCTGTACGCCCGCTTCGGGGTTCCCGAGGTGTGGCTGGTGGATTTGGCCGAGGAGCGCCTTGAGGTCTACCGGCAGCCCTCGCCCCAGGGCTACCAGGAGGTTCAGCCCCTCCGGCGCGGCCAACCCCTGTCCTCCCAGGCCTTTCCTCACCTGGAGCTGGCGGTGGACGATGTCCTCGGGTAGTTGACCGGTCTCATGAGTTGAAGAATCAGTTTTCAGGTCCCTTCTTCGCCCTTGCTCCTCCGCCCCGCTCGTGATATAGTTGGGGCGACAAGTTCCTAGAGGAGCACACAGTGCCAACGGTCCTAGAGCTGTACGAGAAACTGAAACCCAAGCTGGGAGAAGAAGAGGCCCGGGCGCTCCTGGAGTTTGTGGAAGCGAGCGTCGAGCGGAGGGCTGCAACCAAAGAAGACCTGCTTCGGACCGAGGGGGCACTCAAAGAAGACCTGCTTCGGACCGAGGGGGCACTCAAAGAAGAGATGGCCCGCTTAGACCAGAAGCTGAGAGAAGAAATTGCCCGGCTCGACCAGAAGATCGACACCACGAAGGCCGACCTCATCAAATGGACCTTTGGATTCTGGATCGGAAACGTCGCCGTCCTGTCCGGGATCATGTTCGCCATCGTCCGGGCCTTCGCAGGAAAGTAGCCGGGTGCCAGGCCTGACCCGCCTGATGCCCGGCTCGGCAGAATTCTTCCCGCCTTCCCCATTCCCCCCTCGCTATGCTCGGGCTCATCGCTCACGGTATCGTCCAGCCCAGGTGAGTCCGTCCCAGCCTTAGGCCCCTCCCAAACCGAGGTAGAGCTGCAAGGTCGGCTCGTCGATCCGGCTGCGCGCCCGTAGCTCCAAAAGCCGCATCCGGTACTCCGCCGGGCTCCCCTTTCCCGCCTTCAGCAGGATCAGGAGGGCATCTGGAAGCCGATAGGCGGCTAATCCTGCTCTCCCACTGGATTAGCCTCCGGGGGAAGGGAGAAGGTTGTAGGCGGAGCGTTTTTGGCTTCCCCTCAAGGGGCGAGCCGGGAAAGCTGCTGGCGAATCCGCTCGAGCAATGCCCCGGGGTTCAGTACCTCGATGGTGCCTGGCTTCGGCGCATAGTGCCTCGTGTTGTGGGTGACCAGGTAATGGCAACCGGCGAGGCAGGCGGCGACAAGGTGGGGCAGATCTTTCGGGTCGGCTTGCTGGTGATAGAGCTTCATCTGATCGGGCGAGGGTAGGGGAATCTCCCGCAGCTTGGCTGACTTCAGGAACGCCCGATAGGCCGGCAGGGCGTGCGGTAGCTTGGCGATCAGATTGCGCTCGGCCTCCACGCGCACCGCTTCGGAGATGACCCCTTCGATGAGGGTCAGTTCCGATAGCTTGATGATGAGATGACTGGCACCTTTGGTGGAGCCCGCCGCGGCCAGCAAGACGTCCGTATCCAGGTAGACCTTAGGCCGTCGAACCGTATCTCTCTTGGTAGAACCGCCGACGCTGCTCATCCAAGCCTGCCAAGAGCTCATCCAGGGATAGGCCGGCTTCTTCACGCATCTGTTCGATCTCGCGGGCGATCTTGGAGACGACGGAGACTTCAGGAGCCAACACAAACACGCCGCCCAGATCGATCACCGTCAGCAGATCGCCGGCGCCCAGACCGTAACGCTTGCGCAAGCCGGCGGGCAGGGTCACCGTGCCTCGCTTGCCGATCTGCACTCGCTCTTCTGAGGTAGGCATAGTCCATCGCCTCCTTTTTATTCCAAGTCTATTCCAAGAATACCGCATTACTGATATTCTGTCAAATCGCATGATCAGCTAATGCGGTGTCTTCCCGCTCTTTCAGTGGCAGATTGCCACAGGTGGACCGGTGACGGTGACCGATCCTGAGGCCACCCGGTACTTCATGCTGCTTTCCGAGGCGGCCCAACTGGTCCTTCAGGCGGGGGCCATGGGGCAGGAAGGTGAGATCTTCTTCCTCGACATGGGGGAGCCGGTTAAGATCCTCGATCTGGCCCAGAACCTGATCCGGCTGTCGGGGCTGGAGCCGGGTCGCGATGGGTCCATTAAGGTCATCGGCCTTCGGCCCGGGGAGTGGCTGCGGGAAGAGCTGGTCCTGGAACAGGAGGGGTGGCTTCCACCGAGCACGAGCAGGTGTTCAAAGTTCAAAGTTCAAAGTTCGAGGGGCAAGGGGCAAGGTTCAAGGGGCAAGGGGCGAGGTTCGAGGTTGTTGGTCAGGCGGGGTTTAAGCGGGACCTGGAGGGGCTCCGGTCCCTGGTGGCAGCCCGGGATCGGGAGGGGGCGGTGGCGCAGCTTCGGGCGATGGCGGGACGGTATTAGCCGGAAACGGAAAGAGGAAGGATGGCAAGCGATGCAACTGGACATTTCAGGCCGGCGGTGTTATCCTCCGAGTGAAGGCGATAGCCTCAAGTGACGGAAGGTGGCGTACATGCTGGTCAGGAGCGACGAATCAAAACCAGGAGGTGACAGATTGCGTGACACAAAAGCTATCTTGCTCTCGTTGGTTGTGGAGGCCAATGACGATGGTTATTTGGCCTGCTGTCCCGGCCTTCAGGGGGCTTTTGCCGAAGGGGATACCATCGAGGAAGCCATCTTCAACTGCGTGGATGTGATCAAAATGATCGCCGCCTACCGGGCTGAGCGAGGTGAAAGCTTGGGTCTTCCGGAGGTGGAACTCACCCCCGAGACCCGGATGACCATCTCCGTCCCGGTGGGGGTTGGCCGATGAGCCGACTCCGGGAGCTGAGCTACCGGGAGGTCACCGAACGATTGGGTAAACTAGGCTTCAGGTTCTCTCGTCAGGGCAAGGGGTCCCACGAGCTTTGGGTGGCGATGCTGATGGCCGGGTGATCCCAGTGCCTCACTATAAAGGCAAGAAGATCCGCAAGGGAACGGTAAGAGCCATCATTCGGGAGGTGGGCCTAAGCGTCGAGGAGTTTATGGAGCTGTGATACTGTGCTAACCTTTCGTAACGGGGCTAGGGATGTGGACCCGGCCGTTCCCGATGTCAGCCCTCCGGATGGAAGAGATGGGGGTCGAGACGGCGAACCTCCTCGATGGCGTCGAAGCCGGTGTCGGCGGTGATGATGTCCCGGACCTGATGACGCCTCATCACAGCGAGATGGATCGCATCCCGAGCGCTCAAGGCCGGGTATCGTTCGGCTAAGGCTCGCGCCTGCTGCACATCGGCGTCCTCAATGGGCAGAATACGCCCCACCATGATTCGGTAAAAATGGTCGAAGACCCTGAACCCCTTTTCCCGTTCGCCGATGTGGAGGTAGCGATACAGGATCTCCTGAAAGATCTCGGCATCGGTCACCGCATCGAGTTGACCGGTGGCGATGGCCATAATCACCCGCTGCGATGGCTCTCTCAGAGGATGGAGGGCTCCTGCCGCGTACATCGGGATGTTGACGTCAATAAAGATCCGGGTCATCGAAACTCGGTTCCCACCCGGGCCTCATCAATCTCCCGCTTCATCTCCGCCCAGTCGGCAACGGGAGCCTCCACCTGGAAGAGGGCCTTGGCCGCCTGCACCCGGGCCTGCCGGTCCTCTGCCAGCAGGAGGTCAATGGCTTCACGCACGAGCTGGGCTACTGATACCCCGCGCCGTTGGGCCTCGCGGCGGAGGAGTTGCAACGTATGGGCAGGGAGCCGCACCTCAAGCCGTTCGGTCAAAGTATCCATCTAGATCTCCGTATGCCGGTTCCGGTTTCCATTTACGGACAATGTTATATGAGGAAATCTCGCGTGTCAAGCGCACGCCCAGGTGTATACGCCCCGCGATATTCCTCGTCGCCACAAGTTCAAATACGGTCTCCTGTACATCGAGAAGCAGAGCTTCTGGCTCGACCTGAAGCTGATCGCCCTCCCTTCGCGACCCTCTCCATCTCCTGCCAGCTCTTGAAAGGCAATACCTGCCTGATTTTCCTCGTGATCCGTTCAAAGTCACGCCTCTTTTCCTCTGGACTGCGATTTCTCAGTTCCGGATAGCGAGCTTCGATTTGCCCCCGTAATGCGTCATAGATGGTGGTGGGATAGCTCGAGAGAGCAGTTCGACCTCGCGAAGGTCATCGGCCTGCGGCCCGGGGAGCGCCTGCGGGAAGAGC
>CAZHST010000107.1:0-4539 GCA_964535215.1 uncultured bacterium | reverse complement strand
ACGGGGGAACCTTCTCGCCCTATCAGGGGAACGGCCAGAACGGCCCGAGAGCCTACCGTGGCAATCCGCGCCCGCGAGGGCGGGGTCAGGAAGATCGCAGGGTCGTTCAGGATATCCGCGGTCCAGACCGGTCGGCCTTCGGCCACGGCCCGGCCCACCACCCCCTCCCCCAGCTCGAGGGTATGGTCCCGTTGGAAGGCTTTGTCCAGCCCGACGCCTCTGGCATAGCGGAGGTGCCCCTCTCGAAGGGTGAAGAGCCCAAAGGCTGATACTTTCAGCAGCCTCCGGCACTGCTCAGCCACGAGGTCCAGGAGCGGCTCGACTTCCAGGGTGGAGGCCAGGAGGTGGCTCCCCTCGGCCAGCGCCCGGGCCCGGGCCGCCTGCTCCAGGGCCGTCGCATACAGACGAGCATTCGCCAGGGCGATGGCCGCCTGCTGGGCGAAGGCCTGGAGGAGCGCCATCTCCTCCGGGGTAAACGGGGTGGTCCCCCGCCGGAGGAGATCCATCACCCCCAGGCAGCGCTCCCCGAGCAGCAAGGGGACGCCGAGAAAGGCATGGACGTCTTCGACCTTGGCCCACCCCGGGTTGCCAAACCGGGGGTCCTGCTGGACATCGGCGACGGCCAGGGGCTGCCGGTGGGTGACGATCCAGCCGCCCAACCCTTCTCCCGGGGGGAGGGTGGGCCGCTCCGGAGGATGGCGGAGCCCGCTGGCCGCCCTCAGGGTCAGGGCCCCGGTGGCCTCGTCCAGGAGCCAGAGGGTCGAGACGGTCTCTTCGCCGAAAAGCTGGCCCGCGGCCTGGAGGATCCGCTCGACCACGGTCTCACAGCCCAGCCCGGCGTGAAGGGCGGCCGTCGTCTGGAGAAGGGCCTGGAGCTCGGCGACGGGTTGCCGGGGCTGTCCCTTCGCCACCTGCTCCATCTCCGTCTTCTACCTCCTTTCTTCCTTGGATTTGGTGGACATGGCCATCCCCAAAATTATTGCAAGATCCGGACCAGATCTGTCGTCCTGACAATGATCCGGCAGATCACTGCTGACCTGATCCAGCACATCGGCACCATGGCCGACATGGGGAGGTCCTTCGCGGTGCTGCCGACCGAGGCAGGTCGGCCGTGATCGCAGGGGAAAATGGGGGATAAAGATCAGAGGGCCTGTCAAGTCAAAGAAGCGTCGTTACGGTTGACGGGGGTCGCCAGGGAATTGGAGCTTGGCAACGGCCAGAAGGCAGCCAGCGGGGAGAGGAAGGGGAGGGCCGTTAACCCACCGACTGGGTTCCAGATCCCCCCACCTTTCTTTCGCGTCAAGTGGATCAGGAGACTTAGCAGCTAAAGTGGGCGCTATGGTGACCCGGGGAGGACTCGAACCTCCGACTCCCTGCTTAAAAGGCAGACAAGATCCCTTATTAGATTTCAGGATTTGGAATCGTCTGCACTCCCGTCTGCAGTAAGATACGTCCTAAGGTGTCAACGTGTCTACAGAGGCGTCAGTATCAAGATACGGGGCTAAGGTGTTCCCAAGTGCCTGAAGGGCTTCAACTTCGCTTGATCATCCCTTCATCATAACCCAGCTCGTAGAGTAACGTGGCCCCTTGGTGCCGGAGGTCGTGGAAGCGAAAGTCCTTGACCCCGGCCCGCCGACAGGCCCGCTGCCAGGAGGCCTTCACGCCGGCCCGGGTATAGGGCTTGAGCGTGGCGGGGTTGGTGAAGACATAGGGCCCCAGGCGGGGAAGCCGGGACAGCAGGCTCACAAGTGGTGGCGTCAACGGCAGATACTTGAGCCGGCCGCCCTTGACCGGCACTTCCAGTCCCGAGCCGTCGAGCTGCTCCCACCGGAGGCTCAAAAGCTCCGACAGGCGGAGAAGGGTAAGACAGGAGGCGAGAGTGAGGATCCGAAGGGGCGGCGTCAGTTCGGCCAGGATCGCCCGAAACTGAGCAGGCTCTAAATAGCGGATCCGTTCCGAGGGCTCCGGGAGTGGTTTGAAGCGGGTGAGTGGATTACGAGGCAGCCACTCCCAGTCCACGGCTCGGTTGAGCATGGCCTTGAGGACCGAGACCTCCCGGTTGATCGTGGCGTTCGAGGCGCCTTCCCGGCTTCGCGTGACACGATAGGCTTCCACGACCTGTCGGGTGATCCGATCCACACAGGAGGGCAAAAGGCGGAGGAGATGCGGGATGCGGCTCTCCAGGTATTCCAGGCCTCGCGGCGTGCAGCGGAGCCGGGCCGCCTGGAGGTAGGCATCCGCCAGAGCCTGGAGGGTCTGGCGCCGTGCCGAGGCCTCGCCCCGCTGAAGCTGGAGCTTGAGGTGGGCTTCCAGGAGCCGGGCCTCCCGAGGCGGTGAGGTAGGATCGGGGCGGCTACGGGGATCGGGCAGGAGCCTTGAGACGCGCTGGTCCTGGAAGAAGACCTGGATCTCCCATTTCCGTTTCGTTTTGTTCCAGAAAATGCTCATCGGTTTCCTACTCTATAGATAGCGACCCGCTCCCGGATCAGGCCCTCCAGCCTGTCCTTCCCTCCCACGCAGAACGTGATGTCTCCATACTCCTCTTGGAGATAGTCTTTGATCACCGACCAAGCGAGGGACCCTTTCTCCCGGATCAGCCGCTCCAAGGCCGGAGTCGGGAGGAGCGCGACAAGGGCAAAGGCATTCGCCTCCCGCCCGATTTTCCCCTGGCTGAAGAGGGTGCGTTTCACGAGCGCGAGGTCGAGGCTGGGATGAAAGAAGTGGTGCCCTATCTCGTGGCCGAGGAGGAAGGCCTCGAGGAAGGGCGACAGCCACCGCTTGAGGAGGATAAAGGGCCGGCCGCGGTAATAGCCAAGGCAGGAAGGGATGGGGAGCGGCTCCCGGAAGATGAGGATGCCTTCGTGGTCGGCAATCCGCTCCAGGTCTTCCAGACGAAGAGAGCGCCGATTGAACGGAGGATACCGTCGCTCCAGTTCCCGAAGCAGGCGTCGCACGAGTCCCTTCTTTAGTGACGATCGCACCTGGAAGGAGGCGATCCTTCACCAGTTGATCGTCCCTTAGATCTAGAGCTTCCCCTTAGGATCTCTTTAACGGTCATGTTAGCCTGAAGACACCTCAACGATAACGGAAAGGTATTGCCAGATCTTTTCGAGATCCGTTCCGAGCCTCCCCGGCTGTTGCTCTAAATCCGTAAAGAGCTCGACAATGCTCTCCCACAGGTCCTCAAGGGCTTCTCCCAGATCGTCGCCACAGCCAAGGATATCTAAGTCAGGAGCATACGCGATCACCTGATCCTCTTCCTCCTCGACGAGAACGGAAATCGGCTCCTTCAGGAGCAAGCGATCACTGTGCAGACTCCTGATCTCAAGATGGTATGGTGTCACCCGATAGGGCATCTTCTTGAGTGCCTCGCCTGTCATGGGTAACCACTCCTTTCAAACCCAGCGCAGCTTGAGAGGGGCACGAACCCTTCATCAGCCGGTCCTCCACTCACCGTCGGGGGATCGGCCCCGGTGTCCAGGAGAAAGGCGGGTTTGACCCACCGCCTGCGCTAAGGTCCCCTTGGTTGCCATCGTCGGTCTCCTCTCCCGTTCAGGTTCCCCCACCTGATCCATCTCAGAAGGACTTGATAATCCGGAGGATCACGTCCGCGAGCTGCTGTTTCTCCTCCGGGGAGAGCTCCTTCTTTTCCCCCGCTCGAGGCGGAAGATCTCGGTGGCGCTCACCCCGGCCTGCTTCGCCAGCTTGGCCAGCGCATCCAGACCAGGCGCCAGGCCCTTCGGCTCAGCCGCAGGCGCTTAGCCCAGGCCGTCGGGGTGGACCCCGTGACGATCTGGCGAATCGAGCGGGGGCTCCGCACGCCTAGGGTGGATCTCCTCTGCCGCCTCGCCAAGGCCCTCCGCCTCCGCCCGGAGGAGCTCCTCCAGTGAAGGTCGGGGTCCGCTTCGTGGCGCTTCCACGTGAGGAACCTGCCCTTTGGACTCGTCGGGTCCTCCGCCTTTTGGCGTCCCTCTTTGAGGGGCAGGCGCATGCGCCTCATCTAGACGAGGTTTGGCGATGACGAGAGCTTCCAGCCCCTTTACCCTGGCTTCCCGCCTGATCGAGGGGGATTTCCCCTATCAGGAGTTCTTCGCCCTTTCGCCCGCCGAACGGAACGAGATCTACGCCTTTGCCGTGGCCCTGCTTCAGGCCAAGATCGCGGAGCTGAAGGCGCAGCTCGAAGAACGGGATGGCATCGGGTCTGTTGGGGTGAGGAAAGGAGGTGAAGGACCATGTTAGCCGAGATTCTGCATAAAGTCGCAGCGATGGACGATGAGGAGGACTACCCGTATGCGCCCAGGCCGAGCCGCGCCAGCCCGGAGACGGCCGACGATCCTGGCCGGTGCAAGAGGCAGATGACGTATTGGCGGCGAGGAGAGCCGCCGGCTCCCCTTCCTGGCCGGGCCATCATGGTGTTCTCAGATGGGGTCTGGCATGAAGAACTCACCGCTGACTGGATCCACAAGACAGCCTACCGCCTCCACTCCCAGCAGATGCCGGTGGACATCCCCCTCCCGAAGCCCCTGGGAACGGAGCGGA
>CAZHST010000106.1:0-4555 GCA_964535215.1 uncultured bacterium | reverse complement strand
CCGCAGCCCTCTGTCAAACCTTGGATAAATACCTTCCACCGGAACATGCTCCGACAACCAATAATGTTTCTTCTCCGAGCCAAGAGTGGCTTGAGTTTTTAGCGAATAAACGGTCGCTTCTACGTTCACGTGGATCCCTTGCTCGTTTCCGAAACCGGGGATGTTCTCCCACCCCAGAACGGTCGCGGTCTGGGTCCGGGTTCCCCAGTCTAGGAGATTGTCGCTGCCGTCAAGGGTGAACCAATGGGTCCGACTAAAGGAGGACTTAGGCCCCTGAGTGTCATCCCACATCCGAGGGAAGTACGAGAGTCCATCCGGGTAGTAAGTGACACTCTGGACGGTCGTGCATCCTGAGGAGGGATCCATGAAGAGGTCAGCCAGAAACACGATATCGGTGTCAGTGACCAGCCATAGCTCATCGTTACACCAGCGCTCCGGGGGAGGGGGACTACCAATTCGGTCAACGAACTCATAGTCCTCTCCAAAGAACTGTGGACTGAAGGCTGTATTTCCTGAGGAATTATACATGTAGTAAGTCCGAGAACGGGCAGCGTTCGGAAAGAAGGTTGAGAGATCCCAAAGCAGTGCCTCAGCAGGTGAGGACAGACCCACTATAAGCAGCGCCAGTAATACCATCATCCACCGTCTCCTAACTGTACCTCCTTAACCTAATTTTAAGGCTACACTATGACCGTTAGTTCATTATCCCTGTTACCCGGATCCATAAGGAACTTCCTGTTCGGGGCATTCCTTTAACGGCCTAAAAGTGTATTGGTGCTGCGGCCCCATGTCAAACCTTTTTTTTCGCTTGACAGCGCTCGGGACGATATGCTACAAAAAGCCTCGAACAATTAAGGCGATGGAGTTCGCCCGGTAGGGCTGCTTAGCAGCTGATAACTCCTACTCTCGTTGTGAGGGTAGGAGTTTTTCGTTTTAGGAGGAAAACTGAACGATGGAACAGATGGGGATCGCCGCGGTCCTGGGAGTGTTGATCTTGCTGGCCAGCATGGTGTCGGTGAAGATCGGCCTCTCGGTGGCATTGGTGGAGATCCTTTTGGGGATCATTGCCGGAAACTTCTTGGGGGTTCACTCGATGCCTTGGATCGACTTCCTGGCGGGCTTTGCAGGAGTCGTCCTCACTTTCCTGGCCGGCGCCGAGGTGGACCCCGAGCTGATGCGGGAGAGGTTCAAGGAAAGTTTTCTCATCGGGGGAATCTCCTTCCTCCTCCCGTTCGTCGGGGCTTGGCTGTTCTGCTACTACGTCGCCGGGTGGACGTGGAAGGCCTCCCAGATCGCAGGGGTGGCCCTATCCACGACTTCCCTGGCGGTGGTCTATGCCCTCCTGGTGGAAACGGGGTTGACCCACACCTCCATAGGGAAGCTGATCATGGCCTCCTGTTTTGTGACAGACTTCGGTACAGCATTGGCCTTGAGCCTCCTCTTCATCCGTCCCACCTGGTGGGTTGTTCCCTTCATCGGTGTGTCCGTGGCGATCATCGTCATCATGCCAAGGCTTCACCCCTGGTTCTTCCCCACCTTCGGGAACCGGGTCATCGAACCAGAGATTAAGGGGGCCTTCGCCGCCTTGTTCGTCCTCATGTACTTCGCCGCCAAAGCCGAAAGCCATGCCGTCCTCCCAGCTTTCATTCTGGGCCTGGCGGTCGCGAAGATCTTTGCCCAATACCGGGAGGAGCAGCGCCGGTTCCGGGTGGTGGCCTTTGCCTTTCTGACCCCCTTCTTCTTCCTGAAGTCAGGCATGAACGTCTCGCTAGCCGCGGTCTGGGCGAACCTGGGCCTCCTTGGCCTTTTGTTCTTGGTCAAGCAGGTCACAAAGATTGCTGGAATCTATCCCCTCGCCCGCCGGTATGTCCCTGCCGATGCCATGTATACGACGCTGCTGATGAGCACAGGTTTGACCTTCGGGACACTCTCCTCCCTCTATGGGTTGAACGCCGGGATCCTGACCCAGGTCCAGTTCTCTATCTTGGTCACGGTGGTTGTGTTAAGTGCTGTTATCCCGACGATGATCGCTCAGCGGTATTTCCATCCAGTGGTGTCGGGGGAACCAGCGAAAGTTGAACCGGTCATGGTTGAGACCAGCCCTGATCCGGCCGTGACAGTATCCGATCTTGATCCCCTGTCAGGAGGATAGCCATGTACCGTAAAATCCTTGTAGCCTACGATGGTTCCGAAGGATCGAAGAAGGCCTTGAGAGCCGGCATCGAGCTCGCCCGGGCTTTCAACGCTGAACTCCACTCGATCTCAGTCCAGGAGCACCTACCCTATTTTGCCGCGACGGTGGGGGAGGTGGAGGAGGCGAAGCAGGAGGCCGAGGAGTTCTTCAGGCGGATTGTGAAGGAGGCGTGGGACGAAGCGGCGCTCGCAGGGGTAATCCTGGAATCAAAGGTGGTCCAGGGCCACGAGGTCGAAACCATTGTAAATTCTTGCAGAGAAGGGGAGTTCGATCTCCTGGTCGTTGGCTTCATGGGCCACTCCAGCGTCTTCGGGCGGATCATGGGGGGGACGGCACAGAACTTAAGCCGTCTGGCCCCCTGCAGCATCTTGATTGCGAAATAAGGGGCAGGCCGGTGATCAGCCGGCGTTCGAGAGAAGTGATCCAACCCTGGTCCACCCCCCAAGGAACCTCTGACGGCGATGTCGAGTGCCTGATCTGCTTTGGAGCAATGAAGGGGGTGGAGGGGTTTCTGGTCCGGCTGGGGACCGAAGGACAGGCAGACCCAGCTATCAGGGCCCGTCTCGAAGGAGCCTACGGCCTTTGCCCACAGCATAGCTGGAGGCTCGTTCAGGTTGGGGAGACTGGCCAGCTCGCAACTCTCTATCACCGTCTCCTCCGAACAACCATCGAGAGGTTGGAAACGGTCCATCAGGTGCTCAACCGACCTATCCGGGGACTTCAGGCCAAGACCACACAGCGGCGAAGGCTCCGAGCGGCTCTGGATCTGTTGCGACCGAGAGGGGCCTGCCCGGCCTGCGAGCATCAAGAAGGAGTGGCACGACAAGCTATCCGGCACTTGCTCACCCCCCTTTCCATGAAGCAACTCCAAAAGGAGGGGCATGACCTTCCTCCGTTATGCATGCCCCATTTCTTCCATATGGTTGGGAATGCCGATCGCGATACGGCCTTGGTCCTGCTCCAGTCCCAGAGGCGAACGCTCCAGAAGCTGGCGGAGGAGCTTGGTGAATATGCCAGGAAGTTGGACTATCGGTTTCGGGACGAGCCAAAAGGGGAGGAGCAGACGGCCTGGCTTCGGGCGGTCCGGCTCTTCACCGGGCGGCGGATCGAACCTACACGCATGCCGTTGAACTGGAAGATGATTATCGAGGCAAGGCATAGGAGTGGAAACTTAGGGGTTGGGATCCTCGAGGTCTTGGAACAGCCGGGATGCCCCATCTGCCGGATGACCCCGGGGAGGATGGAGCAGTTTTTCTTCTGGTCCCTGGCCGAGAGCTATCATTTTCTGGAAGTTATCGAGAGGCTCCAGCGGTCCTTCGGGTTTTGCCCGACCCATGCCCACCGGTTCGTTGACTACAGAGAAGATTCGACGGTGGCCTTCATCTATGAGCTGCTCGTGAAAGGGACTTTGCAGAGGATTGAAGCCCTCCTTAAGAGGAGATGGGGCTGGCCATCCAAGGTGCGTCAGGCCTGCATCCCCGAGGAGATCTGTCTGGCCTGCGAGCGGGTGGCAGAAGGGACCGAGGCGAATGTCTTTTGGCTCCTTAACGCGCTGAAGACTCTTAAGGGTCGGGAACTGTACCGATGGTCCGATGGCCTGTGCCTGATCCATTTCCTGATGGCCTTCGAGAAGGCCGACGAGGAAGAGCTGTCGGCCGAACTTCTTGAAGATCAGCACAGGAGGTTTCAAGAGGTTCTCAAGGTCCTGAGAGCGGCTGGGGTTGAGAAAGCTGCCCCGGATGGAGGAGTGGAGCCCCCACCTTGGCAGAACATCGTGGAGCGGTTCGTTGGACCCGAGCCTTGAGGTGGATGGGATCCTAGCATTTCTCGCCCAGGACCTCGTGAAGGGTGCTGAGAAAAGGGGTAGAGTAATGAAGATCCTGGTGATCTCTGACCTCCACGCTAACCTTGCCGCCCTGGAGGCTGTCCTCCGGGCGGAGGCCGAGTTCGATCAACTGATCGTCCTGGGGGACCTCGTAAGCTACGGGCCGCAGCCCAAACAGATCATTGATATCATGAGGCGCCGGGCCTTTGTGGTGGTTCGGGGAAACCATGACCACGCCCTGGCCTTCAACGTGGACCCCCGATGTTCGCCGGCAAACCAGGATCTGGCGCTGGCCACCCTCCGCCAGCATCGAACCCTGTTAACCGACGAAGACGTGTATTATCTTGCGAAGCGTCCCAGGTCTCAAAAATTCAAGCTAGACGGCTACAGGTTCTACGCGGCCCATGCCTCTCCCCGGGATACCCTCTACCGGTACACCCTCACCCCCGATCGGCCCGATGAGGCCTTAAAGAAGGAGGTCGGCCGGGTGAAGGCCGATTTCCTCCTACTCGGCCACACCCATCTTCCCATGATCC
>CAZHST010000105.1:0-4594 GCA_964535215.1 uncultured bacterium | reverse complement strand
CTGAGACCTTCGCCTCTTCATCGGGGCTTCCTCAGAGAAACCGTGGCTTGAGTGGAATGCCCTTGAGCCAGTCCGGCCACATCCCTCCCCTCACATTTTTTCCTTGACACCGTATCGGGATGGTGCTACTAAAACAACTTAAATAAGTCAATCAACTTTTTATCGCCATCGTTTCGGGAAGTCACGCTCAAAAATTTCAGGAGGGCTGCCGTGAAAGGCTACAGCGCGGAACAGGTGAGCCGCTTGACCGGGGCGGACTACCACAACATCCTCTACTGGCTCCGCTCCGGGCTGATCCGGGCGAGTCTCTCCCCCCACCGCCAACCCAAGCCCCGGCACCCTGTCCGCTTCTCCTTCACCGACCTCCTGGAGATTGGGATCATCCAGGAGCTCAGGGAGCGCGGCGCGCCGGTCCAGCGGATCCGGAAGGCCCTTGACTACCTGAAGCGCCTCGGCCCGGAGTACACCTCCCTGTTCCACCTCGGCGCGGCCCTGCCGAAGGAGCTCCGCCGGAAGGCGGTCTACCTCGACGTGAGCGGAGACGACCTCCGGGTCTACCACAGCGACAAGGAGGTCCTGTCGGCGGTGAAGCACCGGGGCCAAACGGTGATCCACGCCCTCATCATCGATGTGAAGCGTTTCAAGGAGGAGCTGGAGGCGAAGCTGGCGAGCGTGGAAGAGGGGGAGGAGCGCGCCGCCCGAGTAGCGATCCGATAGCGTGGAGGGACGAGATGGCCAGGATCATCGCCATCGCGAACCAGAAAGGGGGGAGCGGCAAGACCACCACCGCCATCAATCTTGGGGCTGCCTCGCCGAGCGGAACCGAAAAGTCCTCCTCGTGGACCTGGACCCCCAGGGGCATCTGAGCGTGGGGCTGGGCTTGACCCCCATCCAGGTCCAGCCCACGACCTACGATCTTTTGACGAACCCTGAGATGGACATCCGGAAGGCGATCGTCCCGGTCCTCAAGAACCTCGACGTGATCCCCTCGACCATCGACCTCGCCGCCGCTGAGCTCGAACTCGCCGGGGCCATCAACCGGGAGAACCGGCTGAACCGCCACTTACGGGCGGTCACAGGCCGCTACGACTACATCCTCCTCGACTGCCCGCCGTCCCTTGGGATCCTCACCCTCAACGCCCTCTGTGCCGCCACCGAGGTCCTGATCTGCATCGAGACGAGCTACTATTCCCTCCACGGGGTCAAGAAGCTCGCCCAGGTCATCGAGAGCATCATGACCGAGTACGAGAAGGTCCTCATGATCCGGGCCCTCCCCACGATGTTCGACAAGCGGCCGAACCTCGATAGGGACATCCTCCAGGAGATCCGGGACCAGTTCGAGACCCTCACCTACGAGACGGTCATCCACCGGACGGTGAAGCTCCGGGAGGCGGCGAGCGCCGGGAAGCCCATCACCCTCTATGACAAGACCTCAAGCAGCTACCTCGACTACGCCCGGCTTGCGAAGGAGGTCCTGCGTGAAGAAGCCAGACGAAAAGAGGCGGCGGCCAGGGCTTCAGAGAGGGTTTGAGAGCCTCGCCCAAGAAGACGACACCGCCAAGGTGGCCCAGGTCATCAAGCGGCTCACCGGGCGGCGGGAGCCCTTTCCGACGCCGTCGGAGGTCCCCTCTCCTCCCCCCCCTGCGCCCTCGGGCGAGGACCTTCCCCTCCCTCAGCGAGGGAGGGGAAAACCTACTGCAGTAAAAATTACTCCAGTAGAATCTACTGCAGTAAAAATTACCCCAGTAACCATCGAGGCCCACTATTACAAGGTTCCCAACGATGTGAGCGACCTCCTTGCCAGGCTCCAGACGCCGGCGGAGCAGGCGGTCTACCACCGCCTCTTCCGTCTTTCCTACGGCTACAACCAGAATGTCTGCCGCGTCGGCATGGAGGCCCTGGCGAAGGCCACAAACATGGCGAGCAAGAAGACCATCGCGAAGGCTCTGGCCGGGCTGATCAAGAAAGGCCATATTGCGGTCCTCCAGGAAGCCTCCAACGATCCCCGAGGCACCTGGTACCGGGTCTTTCTTCCGGAGGAGATTGAAACCGTGAGGAACCGTCCTGGGTCAAAAATTACTCCAGTAAAATCTACTGCAGTAAAAAATACTGCAGTAGAAACTACTCCAGTAACTCAGGCAAAAAGTACTGCAGTAGAAAATACCCCAGCTTCGCAAGGGCCCGAAAATCCTGAGCAACCCCCAAGTGAGGTAAAAAATACTGCAGTAAATTTTGCCCCCAATACAAACAATCTTTTAAAGACAGATTTACAAACACTCTCTCTCTCAGCCATCGTGGACCGGTTTTACCGGCTCTTGAATCAGAACCCCTCGGCGAGAAAGAGAGAGAGCGGGATCAAAGAAGGGGAGAAGCTTTTGAAGGAAGGCTTTACGCTAGAAGAGCTTGACTATACTGTCTCCTGGGTGGTTCAACGGCATCCTGACACCGGCTCCTTTGATCGGATCCCCTTTTTCATTGACCAGGCATTAAAGGAGCGGCAAGCGGAACAGAGGGCCTTCGAGATCGAGCGCCGCCGCAAGACCGAGGAGGAGAGGCGAAGAGGAGAGCAGAAGCAGACCGAGGAAGAGAAGCGACAACTCGAAGAGGTGAAGGCCTCGCGTTCGGCGGAAGAGCTCGAGGCCTTCAGGCAAGAGGCCCTGAGGCTCCTCCAGGCGGAGAACGTCACCCTCGCGTTCGGCCAGGAGACCCTCCTTCGGCTCAAGGTCGAGGAGCTGCTCCGGGAAAGGTACCTGCCGGCCGGTCCGGCCGCCAGGGAGCCGGCCCACGGCCCCGTCTCTGTCCCGCGGGAGGGCGCTTAACCCCCGCCCCCGCCAGGGCGTGCCCCATCGAGGCGTTCCCCCCGCTCCTCCGGCGCCTGGAGCCGCCCCCGGAGGGGAAGGCAGGCAGGGAGGACAAAGGAATTGGCAGACGACCACGGGAAACTCAATCGTGCCCTGCCGATACGCCAGGAAGTCCTTGCAGAACGAAGAAGACCTGCAAGTAAAAACGGAATAGGACCGAGGGAAGGAGGAAGGACATGGGTGTTTTAAATTTAGACGCCTTTCGAAAAACCACCCTGATTCGAGACCCCTTCGACTTCGTGGTGGTCCCCGATTTTCTCAAGCGGGAAGCCAAGCTCTCTATTGAGGCGGATTTCCCACGGATTGTTCAACCCGGGCTGTTCCCAGTGAGCGAACTGACTTGTGGGCCGGCCTTTGCCGCCCTCCTGGAGGAGCTCCGGGGGCCTGAATTCGAGGCGGCCGTGTCGGAAAAATTCGGGATCGAGCTGTCCACCCGGCCACTCATGATAACGGTCCGGGGACGCTGCCAAAGGAGGGATGGCCAGATCCATACCGATACGCCCTGGAAGCTTATGACTGTTCTCCTCTACCTGAATGACCGGTGGGAGCATGAGGGGGGCCGCCTGCGGGTGCTCCGGAGTCCAAACTTGGAAGATATGGTAGCGGAAGTCCCGCCGGAATGGGGCATGCTGGTAGCCTTCCGGCCCTCGGACCGTTCTTGGCACGGGCATAAGCCCTTTGAGGGTGAACGCCGGTATATCATGCTGAACTGGGTCACCGACCAGCGGGTGGTCGATCGGGAATTAGCCCGGCACCGGCGGTCAGCACGGCTAAAAAGATGGTTTCCGCTTTTGGCCTGGCTGAGGGGTGCATTCCGAGTTTTTTGGCGTTAACGAGGAGGCGCTGAACGACCTCGCGTCAGGCCTCACAGCCCAGGCCACGCCTCAGAAGCTCCTGTTGAGCCTTCTCCTCGCCACGGCCTTTTTCATCCTGAAGAACAGGATCGCCTGGAAGGACGTGCTGGAGGTGGTCACATGGTATCTGTCCTAAGCAGAAAGGGGCCCTTTGTCGACGCGAAGACGCTCAAGGGGCTTTTGGGGGTCGGAGGGGTCATGCTGCTCTTCGCCACGCAAGACGTCTGGGCCCACGACTGGTTTGCCTCGCAACCGGAGCGGGACTTCTATCGGGCGAAGCGCTTAGCCTCGATCTGGATGGCGACCCAGCGGTACCTGGACATAGAAAAAGCCGAAGCTGATGGCTATGTGCAGATCACGGGCAACGTCCCCCTGCAGGGCTATCATTTTTATAATCCCCGGATCACCCGCTTCGATGACGCCCACCCCGCCCTCCTGTTATACATCCGGCAGGAAGGGGACTGGCACCTGGTGGGCTTGAAATATGCGGTCCCCGGGGAGGCGCCTCCCGAAGAGAGCCCCTTCCCCGGGATCCGATGGAGGAGGTGGGAGGCGGTCTGCCGCTATCAAGACTGGCAGGAAGTCCGCGCCCGCACCCCGGAGGCGTGCCCTCCGGAGCATCCTGAGACCAAAAGCCCTTACGTGGCCTGGCGTCCAGATCTCTGGGTGATCCCCCTCTGGCTCTTCTATCCGAATCCGTATGGGTTGTTCGCCTCTTTGAACCCGCTCCTGGCGCCCTTCGATGAGCGTCGCATCCCCCCCGCTGGCGCGTCGACCTGGGAGGAGTGGAAGGAGAGGACGGCGTACTCCACCTTCAATCACAACTGAAAGTTACCCAAAAACGGACGGCCGACAAACCAAGCCTCCAGCCCAGAGCCT
>CAZHST010000104.1:0-4891 GCA_964535215.1 uncultured bacterium | reverse complement strand
AGGGCTCCGAGGGACGTTCCACAAACTCCATCTCGGCCACCCCCGGCCCCATCCCCTTGACGTTCCCGCTGAAGGCGTCCACCAACAGGTCCTGGCCGGCCCCGTAGAGCTTCAAGCGCTTGGCCACCTCGGTGCAGGCCGTAAAGGTCTCCCAGGCCAGCTTGTGGACCTTCTCATCGTTCACCCCATGCCGGTGGGTCATCAAAAGCTCCAGATCATCCCCGCACCGGAGGACCCGGTAGTCAACCAGGAGCCCCTTCCCCTTCGCCTCCTCCAGGCACTCCTCCGCCCGCTTGATCAGCTCCGGGTGCACCTGGCTGTGGCCGGGGTAGCCGCCGACATCGGCCTTGATCAGGCTTAAGGTCACTTTCTCCGCCGCCATGGTTCCCCTCCTGAAGAAAAGAAAAAGTTAGAGCAGAATACCGCCGGACCTCCTCGCTTCCCAAGGGATCATCCCCGATCCCGGTAGGGCTCCAGGGCCTCCCAGTGAAAGTCCACCCCGTGACCGGGGCGGTCTGGGGCAACGGCCTCCCCGTCTTCCAGCGGCAGGGGGTGTTGGAGGAAGCGTTCAAGGCCAAACCCGTGGACTTCCAGGTACGAGGCGTTGGGCACAGCGGATAAGAGGTGGACGTGAAGGTCGTGGACACCGTGGGACGTAACGGGGAGATGGTGGGCCTCGGCCAGATGGGCTACCTTCATCCAGACGGTAATCCCCCCGACATTCGCCACATCCGGCTCCGGGAAGGACACCCCCCCACCGGTGATCATCTGCTGAAACTCGTACAGGGTATGGAGGTTTTCACCGGTTGCGAGAGGCACCCCCCCTTCCCTGGCAATGCGCGCATGCCCCTGGACATCATCCGGAACGGTCGGTTCTTCTAACCAGTAGACGTTGAAGTCGGCCAGCGCCCGGGCGGCCCGGATGGCCTCGTCCACGGTCCAGCCCATGTTGGCGTCCACCATGAGCGGGGTGTCCGGCCCGATCAGGTTCCGCACCGCCGCGACCCGCTCGAGGTCTTCCGACAGCCGTTTCCGGCCCACCTTCATCTTGATCGCCCGGAAGCCCCGCTCCAAAAACGCCTTCGTCTGTTCACAGAGCGCCTCCAGGCTGAAGTGAAGGTCAATCCCCCCGGCGTAGGCCTTCACCCGGTTCTTGTGGCCGCCCAGCATCCTCCAGAGCGGCTCCCCCAGGGAGCGGCCTTTCAGATCCCAGAGGGCGATATCCACGGCGGATAAGGCAAAAACGGCCGCGCCGCCCCGACCGACAAAGTGGAGCCGCCACCACAGCTTCTCCCAGAGGTGCTCGATCCGGCGGGGATCGGCCTGGAGCAGGACCGGGGTCAGGTCTCGCTCGAGATGGGCCCGGATCGCTGCACCGCCCATCCCCGTGGTATAGGTGTACCCCAGCCCTTCCTCCCCGCTCTCGCCGCGGATCCTCACGGTGATGAGCTCAAAGTGCGTGATCTCTCCGTGGGTGGCATCGGACAGGACAGCGGGCAGGGGGATCCGGAAGTGATCCGTGCGAACCTCGGTGATTTTCATAGGGCATCTCCCGCACCTTCGGGCAGCCGGATGGGATCCCCTCGACAGGCCTCCTGGCATCCCGGGGGCAGCAGGGTCCAAGACCCCCCTTCCAGGGCTTTTCCCTTGCCTCCTTTTCTACCAAAAGGGGGGGGAGGTTGTAAAGGGAAAAGAGGGACTTGCCCGGCCGGAAATCCGGGCTATAATACCTAAGCGGTCAGCCGTCAGTTCGAAAGGAGCGTCAGAGACCATGGCCACGGACAGGATCGTCATCAGGGGCGCCCGGGAGCATAACCTCAAGGCGATTGACCTGGAGATCCCCCGGGAGAAGCTGGTGGTCATCACCGGGGTCTCCGGCTCCGGGAAGTCCTCCTTGGCCTTCGACACCATCTACGCCGAAGGACAGCGCCGCTACGTCGAGTCCCTCTCCGCCTACGCCCGCCAGTTCCTGGAGCAGATGGACAAGCCTGACGTGGACCTGATCGAGGGGCTCTCCCCGGCCATCTCCATCGAGCAGAAGACGACCTCCAAGAACCCCCGCTCCACCGTGGCCACGGTGACGGAGATCTACGATTACCTCCGCCTCCTCTTTGCCCGGATCGGCCGCCCCCACTGCTACCGGTGCGGCAGGCTGATCGCCCCGCAGACGGTCCAGCAGATCGTGGACCAGGTCCTGGCCCTCCCCGAAGGGACTAAGGTTCAGATCCTGGCCCCCGTCGTTCGGGGGAGGAAGGGGGAGTACCGGCACATCTTCCTGGAGATGAAACGGCAGGGGTTCGTCCGGGTGCGGGTGGACGGGAGGATCCGGGACCTGGATGAGGAGATCGAGCTGGAGAAGCAGAAGAAGCACACCATCGAGGTCGTGGTGGATCGCCTGGTCATTAAGGAGGAGATCCGGCGGCGGCTGGCCGACTCCCTGGAGACCGCCCTCCGCCTGGCCGAGGGGCTCGTGACGGTGAGCGTCGTGGACGGGAAGGACATGACCTTCTCCGAGCGCCTGGCCTGCATCGAGTGCGGGGTGAGCTACCCCGAGATCAGCCCCCGGGTCTTCTCCTTCAACAGCCCCCACGGGGCCTGCCCCGCCTGCCTGGGGTTGGGGACCCGGCTGGATGGCCGAGCGGATCCTTCCCTCCGGGAGGTAGACCCCTTCTTCGCCGCCTTGAGCGTTGACTCCCTCGATCGGTGGTACAAGGGGACGGAATCGGCGAGGGTAAAGGAGGAGATCGAGGCGTACGTGGAGCGGATGGCCTCCATCCGGCCCTGCCCTGAGTGCAAGGGGACGCGGCTGAAGAAGGAGTCCCTGGCCGTGAAGGTCGGGGGGCTCTCGATTGCCGAGGTGACCCGGATGTCGGTGAAGGAGGCCCTCCGGTTCTTCGAGGAGCTCACCCTGACCGAGAAGGAGCTGGAGATTGCGAGAAGGATCCTGAAGGAGATCAGGGAGCGCCTCGGGTTTCTGATCAACGTGGGCCTGGAGTACCTCACCCTGGATCGGCCCGCGGCCACCCTTTCGGGCGGGGAGGGGCAGCGGATCCGGCTGGCGACCCAGATTGGCTCCAGCCTGGTGGGGGTCCTCTACATCCTGGACGAACCCTCCATCGGCCTCCACCAGCGGGACAACATCCGGCTGCTGAACACCCTGAAGCGGCTCCGGGACCTGGGGAACACCGTCATCGTTGTCGAGCATGACGCCGAGACGATCAGGAATGCCGACTTCGTGATTGATCTGGGCCCGGGGGCGGGGATCCACGGGGGAGCGGTGGTGGCGGTGGGAAGCCCGGAGGAGATCATGCGGCACCCCCACTCCCTGACGGGGAAGTACCTCGCCGGGGAGCTTTCGATCCCGATCCCCAGGAGGAGGCGGCCCCTCTCCGGCAAGTTTCTCACCATCGTGGGGGCGAGGGAGCACAACTTGAAGAACATCAAGGTGGAGATCCCGCTGGGGGTCTTCGTCTGCGTGACGGGGGTCTCGGGGTCAGGGAAGAGCACGCTGATTGATGACATCCTGCGGAAGGCCCTGGACGCCAAACTGTACGGCTCGAAGGAGCGGCCCGGGGCCCACGAGAAGCTCCTGGGGGTGGAGCACATTGACAAGGTCATTGACATTGACCAATCCCCCATCGGCCGGACCCCCCGGTCAAACCCGGCCACCTACACGGGCGTCTTCACCTTTATCCGGGAGCTCTTCGCCCTGACGCCGGAGGCGAGGATGCGGGGCTACAAGCTGGGCCGCTTCAGCTTCAACGTGAAGGGGGGACGCTGCGAGGCCTGCCAGGGGGATGGCCTCATCAAGATCGAGATGCACTTCCTCCCCGATGTCTACGTGACCTGCGATGTCTGCAAGGGGAAGCGCTACAACCGGGAGACCCTGGAGATCACCTACAAGGGGAAGACCATCGCCGATGTCCTGGCGATGACGGTGGAGGAGGCCCTCCAGTTCTTCGAGAACGTCCCCAGGGTCAGGGAGAAGCTGAAGACCCTCTACGACGTCGGCCTGGGCTATATTCAACTCGGTCAGCCGGCGACGACCCTTTCCGGCGGCGAGGCCCAGCGGGTCAAGCTGGCCAAGGAGCTGTCCAAACGGGGGACGGGCCGGACCCTCTACATCCTGGACGAGCCGACGACGGGCCTCCACTTCCACGATGTCAAGCACCTCTTAGAGGTCCTCCACCGGCTGGTGGATCAGGGGAACACCGTCCTGGTCATCGAGCACAACCTGGAGGTCATCAAGACCGCCGACTGGATCATTGATCTTGGCCCTGAAGGGGGGGATGAGGGGGGGGAGGTCGTCGCCGCCGGAACGCCGGAGGAGGTGGCCCGGGTCAAGGGTTCCTATACCGGGGGGTTCCTGAGGGAGATCTTGAGAGGGCCGGTCAGGGGCTAGAGGTCAAGGAGATCAGAGGCCGCGGAGGCTGGAGGCTTCGATCAGGCCGATGAAGAATGTCTCGAAGGCCAACTGTTGAGCGGTCGTCATCCTCCTGAACCGGATCCTGTGGCATACCCCTTCCCCGTCCGGCTTGAAGACCAGCTCTCCCCTCATGACCTCCCCTTCGAGCAGAAGGGGACCCCACCCTGTCTGAAGCTCCACCTCGATCAGGCTCCCCGGTCGAAGGGCCCTGGGGAGGAGGACCTGAAGCCCCTCTTCGCCGATCTCCACGGCAGACCCCTTCAGCTCTTGCCCGGGGGCTGAACGCCCCTTCTTGACCCGGCAGAGGACAGGGACCCGGATGGCAAAGCGGGGGCGGTGCCTGTTGAAAAGGATCAGCATCCCTCGCCTCTTCGACCCGGCTTCCCAAGGTTTCACTCGTTCAGGACGGCCGTGTACGTCAGGTCGAGCCGGTACGTTCCCGGTTCCATCCCCCACCCCACCTTG
>CAZHST010000103.1:0-5174 GCA_964535215.1 uncultured bacterium | reverse complement strand
CAATGATTCTGCTGATTGACAATTACGATTCCTTCACCTATAACCTCGTCCAGTACCTCTGCGAGCTGGGGCAGGAGCTTGTGGTCGTTCGAAACGACCAGGTAAGCGTTGAGGAGGTGGAGGCCCTTCGCCCCTCAGGGGTCGTCATCTCCCCCGGTCCCAAGACCCCGAAGGAGGCGGGGATCTCCTGTGAGGTGATCCTCCATCTGGCCGGCAAGGTTCCGATTCTGGGCGTCTGCCTTGGACACCAGTGCATCGGGGCCGCCTTCGGCGGGAGGATCGTCCGGGCCGAGCGGCTGATGCACGGGAAGACCTCCCTGATCTACCACGATGGGGAGACCATCTTCCAGGACCTCCCCAACCCCTTTGAGGCGACCCGCTATCATTCCCTCCTCGTGGCGCGGGAGAGCCTCCCTGACTGCCTGATGGTCTCGGCCGAGACGAAGGAGGGCGAGGTGATGGGGATTAGGCATAAAGAATATCCGGTCGAGGGTGTCCAGTTTCACCCCGAGTCGATCCTGACATCGGTGGGCAAGGATCTCCTCCGGAACTTCCTTAAGCTAACCATTAGACCCTAGACCTTGGGTGTTGGACCAACGGGCTTTCAGAGAAGACGTGAAAGTCCAGGGTCTAAAGTTTCAGGAGGTTTGAGATGATCGTTGAGGCCCTACGAAAGGTGGTGGAGCGGCAGGATCTCACCCGTGAGGAGGCCCTGGCCGTCATGCAGGAGATTATGGCGGGTGGGGCCAGTGATGCCCAGATCGCCGCCTTTTTAGTGGCCCTTCGCATGAAGGGGGAAACGGTCGAAGAGCTCACCGGGTTTGCCACGGTCATGCGGGAAAAGGTGGCCAGGGTCGAGACCAAGGCCAGGGCCGCCTTGACCGGTACCGACCGGGAGGCCCTGGTGGATACCTGCGGGACCGGGGGAGACGCCAGCCACACGTTCAATATCTCGACGGCCACCGCTTTTGTCGTGGCGGGGGCCGGGCTTCCCGTCGCCAAGCACGGGAACCGCTCGGTCTCTAGCCTCTGCGGTTCGGCCGATGTCGTGGAAGCCCTGGGGATCAATCTGGAACTTCCCCCTGAGGTCGTCGGGCAGTGCATTGACGAGGTGGGGATCGGCTTCCTGTACGCCCCCCTCCTGCACAAGGCCATGAAGTATGTGATGCCGGCCCGGAGGGAGATCAAGATCAGGACGGTCTTCAACGTCCTTGGCCCCCTGACGAATCCGGCGGGGGCTGCGGCCCAGGTGATGGGGGTGTACGATGGGACCCTGACTGAAACCCTGGCCGCCGTCCTCCGGGAGCTGGGCTCGAGGCGGGCCTTTGTGGTTCATGGGTTCGACGGGCTCGATGAGATCTCCAACACCGGGGAGACCAAGGTGTCCGAGCTCAGGGAAGGGAAGGTGACGACCTACGTGATCGCACCCGAGGATTTTGGGATCAGGCGGGCCAGCCTGGCCGATCTCAGAGGGGGGGATGCCCGGGAGAACGCCTCGATCATCAAAAGGATCCTTCAGGGGGAGAAAGGACCCAAGCGGGATGTGGTCCTGTTAAACGCAGCGGCGGGCCTCGTGGCCGGGGGCAAGGCCGAGGGGTTGAGAGAAGGCCTGGAGCTGGCCAGGGAGGCCATCGACGGTGGGGCGGCCATGGAGAAGCTGATCAAGCTCCAGGAGTTCTCGGCCCGCTACCGTCGTAGCGATGCGCGATGATCAATGTTGGAACGGATCCTGCATAGCAAACGCCAAGAGGTGGAGGAGCGAAAGGCAAGGCTTTCCCTGCAGGAGCTGAAGGTCCGGGCCAGCTCGGTTCCTGCGCCGCTCGATTTCACCAAGGCCGTGACGCGGGGGATGGGGCCGGGGGCCAGGGGCAGGGGAGGGGAGGTCAGGGTCATTGCCGAGCTCAAGAAGGCTTCACCTTCCGCGGGTCTGCTCCGGGAGGAGTTCCACCCCGCAAGCTTGGCCCGCACCTACGCCGAGGCGGGGGCCTCGGCCCTCTCGGTCCTGACGGACGGACCCTTTTTCCAGGGGAGTCTCCTCCACCTTTGGGAGGTGAAGGAAGCCGTTTCCCTTCCCGTCTTGCGCAAGGACTTTATCGTGGATGCCTATCAACTCTACGAAAGCAGGGCTTTCCATGCCGATGCCGTCCTCCTCATTACCGCTGCCCTGCAGCCTTCCGAGCTTCGGGAGTATGTCGCTTTGGCCCTGGACCTGGGTCTCCATCCTCTGGTCGAGGTCCACACGGTGGATGAGTTGGCCCTGGCCTTGGAGACAGAGGCCCCGCTCATCGGAATCAATAACCGGGATCTGCACAGCTTCCAGACCAGCCTGGACGTCACCTTCCGGCTCCTCCCGTTTCTCCCTGAGGAGCGGGTGGTGGTAAGTGAGAGCGGGATCAAAAATCAGGAGGAGGTTGCCAAGCTGAAGGAAGCAGGGGTGGATGCGATCCTGGTGGGGGAGGCCCTCATGAAGGAGACCGACCCGGCCGCGAAGCTCCGACAGCTCCTCGGGATGGGACGATGACCCGGGTGAAGATCTGTGGGATTACGAATGTGCAAGATGCCCTCCTGGCCATCGAGGCAGGGGCTGATGCCCTGGGGTTCATCTTCGTGGAGGGCACCCCGCGCTACGTCCAGCCTGCCCATGTGGAGGGGATCATCAGGCGCCTCCCCCCCTTCGTGGTCACCGTTGGGGTCTTTGCCAACCAACCGCTCCCTGAGGTGGAGAGGTTGGCGAAGGCGTTACAGCTCTCCGTCGTTCAACTCCACGGGGATGAGGACCCTGGGGAGTGTCGGAGGCTGACCCTTCGATTCATCAAGGCGGTTCGGATGAAGGATCCGTCCAGTCTGGAGATCTTTCCCCGGTATCCTGAGGCTACAGCGTTCCTGTTGGACTCCTTTGCCGAGGGGAGGCTTGGGGGAACCGGCCACCCCTTCCCGTGGGAACTGGCGGAACGGGCCAAAGCCTATGGCCCGATTATCCTCTCGGGCGGCCTCACCCCCCAGAACGTTGAGGAGGCGGTCACGAAGGTCCGGCCCTACGGGGTGGATGTGAGCAGTGGGGTGGAGGCCTCCCCGGGCCGGAAGGATCCCGAGAAGTTGAGAGAGTTCATCCGACGCGCGAAAGGAGCCCTATGATTCCAGACCCCAGACCCCGGATCCCCGACCCCAGATCCCCCCGGGAGGCGTGGCCTGACCCCATGGGGCACTTCGGGCCCTACGGGGGAAGGTTCGCTCCCGAGACCTTGATGGCCCCTCTGGAGGAGCTGGAGAAGGCCTATCTCGAGGCCAAGGCCGATCCCGCCTTTCAAGCCGAGCTGGAGCGGTATCTCAGGGATTACGCCGGCCGTCCCACCCCCTTGTCCTTCGCCGGGAGGCTAAGCGAGCGGCTGGGGGCGAAGGTCTACCTGAAGCGGGAGGACCTGTGTCACACGGGGGCCCACAAGATCAACAACACGTTGGGGCAGGTCCTGCTGGCGAAGCGGATGGGAAAGAAGAGGGTCATCGCCGAGACGGGGGCCGGGCAGCATGGGGTGGCCACGGCAACGGCGGCGGCCCTGTTCGGCCTCGAGTGCGAGATCTTCATGGGGACAGAGGACATGAAGCGGCAGGAGCTGAACGTCTTCCGGATGCGCCTCTTAGGGGCCAAGGTGACCCCTGTGGACTCAGGGAGCCGGACCTTAAAAGATGCCATCACCGAGGCGATGCGGGACTGGGTCACCCACGTGGATTCAACCCACTACGTCCTCGGTTCGGCCTTAGGCCCCCATCCCTATCCGATGATGGTCCGGGATTTTCAGGCCGTGATCGGGAGGGAGGCCAGGGCCCAGATCCTGGAAGCTGAAGGGAGGCTTCCCGACTACCTTCTGGCCTGTGTTGGGGGGGGATCGAATGCCATCGGCTTCTTCTACGAGTTCCTGGACGATCCGGTGAAGATGATCGGGGTGGAAGCAGGAGGGTTAGGGATCGAGACGGGGAGGCACGCCGCCCGGTTCGCGAAAGGCACCCCAGGGGTCCTCCACGGAACCTACAGCTTTGTCCTTCAGGATGAAGACGGCCAGATCCTGACCACCCATTCCGTCTCAGCCGGCTTGGATTACCCGGGTGTCGGACCTGAGCACAGCTTCTACCGAGACTTAGGAAGGATCGAGTACGTCTCGGTCACCGATGAGGAGGCCCTTCAGGCCTTCAAGCTTTTAAGCTCCCTTGAAGGGATCATCCCCGCCTTGGAGCCGGCCCACGCCATCGCCTACGCCCTCAAGTTTGTTCCAACGTTGGTTCAGTCACCAGCGGCCAGCGGCCCGTCACCGGTGATCCTGATCAACCTCTCGGGCCGGGGGGACAAGGACGTGCAGGTCGTCGCCCATCGCATGACCGATGAACCGGATTGATGCTGCATTCCGTCGATTGCGGGCGAGGGGGGAGAAGGCCCTCATCCCGTACCTAACCGCCGGCGACCCGGACCTGGAGACCACGGTTGCCCTGATCCGGGAGTTCGAGCAACGGGGGGCCGACATCGTGGAGGTCGGGGTCCCCTTCTCGGACCCCCTAGCCGATGGGGTTACCATCCAAAGGGCCTCCCAACGGGCCCTTCAGGGGGGGGTGACCCTGGCCAGGATCCTGAAGATGATCCTGGAGGTCAGGAGGCACACCCAGCTTCCCTTGGTCTTGATGAGCTATGTCAATCCGATCCTTCGGTTCGGGATCCATCGCTTTGTGAAGGAGGCGACCGAGGCCGGCGTGGACGGCGTCATCCTCCCCGACCTGCCCCCGGAAGAAGCCGGTGAACTTCGCCAGGCCAGCGAAGAGGCTGGCCTCTACCCGATCTTTCTCCTGGCCCCGACAAGCCCCGAGGCCAGGATTGAACAGATCGCCTCCGCTTCAAAAGGGTACATTTACTATGTGTCCCTGAAAGGGGTGACGGGGGCCCGCGACCGCCTGGCCGAGGGGATCGGCCCGGCGGTCCTTCGGATCAAGGCCAGGACCGAGACCCCTGTGGCCGTTGGCTTCGGGATCGGGACCCCTGATCAGGCTCGGGCGGTCGCCTCGTTTGCCGATGGGGTGATCGTCGGGTCGGCCATCGTGGCCCGGGTAGAGGAGCACCTGGGAAGGGACGATCTGGTTGAAAGGGTGGGGGCCTTCGTCGCCCGTCTCAAGGCGGCGATGCTGGAAAGGGG
>CAZHST010000102.1:0-5353 GCA_964535215.1 uncultured bacterium | reverse complement strand
CCCCTCGATTTCTACACCCTGGATGATATCCGCCTCCGGACAGGGTACGAGGTCAAGGTCCTCCTGGGGAGGGAGCGGGAGATCCTCCGGGCCCTGGATCAGTGCTACAGCTCCTCCACCAGCATGGAGAAGATCATCAAGGACCTGGAGGATGAGGGGTCCCGTCTGGGGGAGGAGGAGGACGTTGAGCAGTTAAAGGACATGGCGTCGGAGGCCCCGGTGGTGCGTTTGGTGAACCTGATCCTCTCCAGGGCTGTGGAGGCCCGGGCCTCTGATGTGCATCTGGAGCCCTTTGAGGGGAGGCTGCGGGTCCGGTACCGGATTGACGGCGTCCTGATGGACGCCGAATCCCCCCCGAAGCGCCTCCAGGCGGCCGTCGTCTCCCGGATCAAGATCATGGCCAAGATGAACATCGCCGAGCGGCGGCTCCCCCAGGATGGGCGGATCCGGCTCCAGCTCGGCGGTCGGGACCTGGACATCCGGGTCTCCACCATCCCCACGATCTACGGGGAGAGCGTTGTGATGCGTCTGCTGGATCGGGGGAGCGTCCTCCTCGGTCTGCAGGAATTGGGCTTCAGCCAGGAGACGGAGCAGCGGTTCGAGACCCTGATCAAGAAGCCCCACGGGATCATCCTGGTGACCGGCCCGACGGGGAGTGGGAAGACCACGACCCTCTACGCGGCCCTGCGGGAGTTAAACTCCGTTGAGAAGAAGATCATCACCATCGAGGATCCGGTGGAGTACCAACTGGAGGGGGTGAACCAGATCCAGGTGAAGCCCAAGATCGGACTGACCTTCGCCTCGGGCCTCCGCCACATCGTCCGGCAGGACCCGGATATCATCCTGGTGGGGGAGATCCGGGATGCCGAGACGGCCGAGATCGCCATCCATGCGGCCCTGACCGGTCATCTCGTCCTCTCCACCCTCCACACCAACGACGCCGCCGGGGCGATTACCCGCCTCCTGGATATGGGGATCGAGGACTACCTCGTGTCCTCGACGCTGGTCGCCGTCCTGGCCCAGCGGCTGGTCCGGAAGATCTGCCCGGGCTGCAAGGTGCCCTATGTCCCCGAGGAAGGGGAGCTTCGGGAGCTGGGCCTGGACGGGGTAAGGCTCAAGGGTCTGACGCTGTTCCGAGGCCAGGGGTGCCCCGAGTGTAACTTCCTGGGCTACAAGGGCCGGATCGGGATCTACGAGCTTCTCGTAGTGACCGAGCCGCTCCAGCGGTTGATCCTGCAGAAGGCCGACGCCAACATCCTCAAGCAGAAGGCGGTGGAGCTGGGGATGAAGACCCTCCGGGAGGATGGCTGGGAGAAGGTAAGGGCAGGGATTACAACCATCGCAGAGGTGGTCCGGGTCACCCAGGAGGATGTTTAGGGGAGGGTTTTGATCATGAAGGCTCTACCTTGTCTCGGGGTGGTGGTGCTGGCTGGGCTGGTTGGTGTTGGTATGTTCCCCGGCTTGGGGGGGGCGGCGATGGTCAAGCTCCGTCTGGAGCAGTTGGCCGCGGAGGCGGATACTATCGTGCTGGGAACCGTCACAAGCCAGGTGAGCGCTTGGAACGCCCAGCACACGGCTATTTACACTGACGTGACCGTGGCGGTTGAAGAGGTTGTTAAGGGCACGCCGGGGGCGGAGGTGACCTTCAGGGTCGCCGGCGGCATTGTTGGCGACATCGGCATGCGGACTTCCAACGATCCGGTCTTTCAGGAGGGGGAGCGGGTGATCCTGTTCCTCAACACCCGGGAGGTCCCGGCCCGGGTTGTCGGCCTGCACCAGGGGAAGTATCCGGTGAGGGATGGAGCGGTGAAGTGGGATGGGCAGGTGGTGGCGGTTGGTGACTTTCTTGACGCCATCCGTGCCGCATCCCGGTAGGGATGAGGCCTTGCCCGGGGAGAGGAGGATCATGAGGAGCTTGGGCCGGGGATTCCGCCTTCTCGTGGTGGGGATAGGGCTGCTCTTGGCCGGCAGCGGGTCTGCCTACGAGTTGCTGGGGACTGACTGGAGTTACATGGCGAACCCGATGGGGGAGGACTGGATCGTCTGCCCTGCTGGTATCCCCGGCAGCGGCGTGCAGCGGACGAAGGACGGGGCTTTCGAGTGGAACTATTCGGAGTTCACTTTCACGTTCGGAGCGGATGCCTGTCTGTCGGGAGGGGTTTATCCAACGTTCAACAATGTCAACCAGGTGGACTTTGGCGGCGGCCTTGGACCGGGTGTGCTGGCGGAAACGGCGATCTGGTTCTTCCCCAGCAAGCCCGAGGATGCTGTTGAATGTGACATGCGCTTCAGCAACACCTTTAGCTGGTACACCGGCACCGGCATCCCTTCTGGGACCCAATTCGACTGGTGGAGTGTGGCCACTCACGAGATGGGCCACTGCCTGGGTCTCGACCATGAAGCCGACATCACGAGTCCGAAGCCGGTGATGTACCCGACGATTGGCCCCGGTGAGGTCCGGCGCACTCTCACGGCGGACGATATCGCCGGTCGCAACGCTATCTACGGGGCTGAGAGCGCCTGCCCGGTTTCAACGGCGTTACGGGGTACCCCCGAGGGGGAAACCGCCCTGGGGATCCTGTACCGTTTCCGGGACGAGGTGATGACCAAGAGCCCCGAGGGGCGGCGCTACATCCGGCTTTTCTACCAGCATGCGTGGGAAGGGAGCTGGCTTGTGCTCCGGCATCCTGACCTCCGGGCGGGGGTCCGGAGCGGTCTCGCCCGGATCCTGCCCACGATCCGGGCGGTCCTGGACGGGCACCCGGCGGCGCTGACCTCGGAAGACCTGGCCGCCATCGAGGACCTGATGGATGCCTTCGCCGCCAAGGCCAGTTCACGGTTGCAGCAGACGATTGAAGGGCTCCGGTCCGAGCTTCAGAGCGGGCAGCTCTTGTCCCCCTTCGGGATCGGTGTCGAGGTTTCCCGCTGATCACCCTCTTCCCTGTTCCTCAGGATGGCTCAGCCGGTGTGACGGGGCGGGGGGACCTGGAAAAGGGTCCTCCCGCTTGCTGGCCACCCGGCTGAAGAAGAAGCGTTCTCGCCAATGGCTCCGGGAAGGAGCGGACAGCGTGGCGCGGCTCATCACCTGTATTGAGAACGGCGAATGGGAGCACACGTGGTCGCAAATCTGTCAAAGAGCTGCCTGATTCACCCTGCGGATTTGTTATGCGTCCACCCCTCACTTTTTCCTTGACACCGTCGGTGGAACGGGGTATACAAGCCCCCCTGGCCCTGCCTGGTGGAGGGCCAAGGCAATGTTCGTGGGGGCCCTGTTAGTACTCGCTCATCTAGTTGTCTCCTTCAAGGGCTGAGCCGGGATCACCTTAAAAGTGTGTGCCTGTTACAAAATTTGTGACAGGTGCGTCTTATTTTTCTGGAGGGGGGGCAATGGGGACGAGAGGCCCGATCCGGGTCGTGATCGCTGACGATCACCGGCTGTTTCGGGAAGGGCTCCGCCTGATCTTAAGCAGGGAGGTAAAGTACTAGACCAAAGGGCCTAGGTCAATGGACAGAGAGGGTATGAAAGCCTCAGGGTCCCGGAACTACTTGAAGGAAGCCCCTCTTCCTAGGGCCGTAGCGGTAGATCCGAAAATGGGCATCAAAGGCGAAGGCCGTCTGTATCCCCAAATCCTCCATGACGGCGAAGGTCGTGCAATCCACCAAACTGAAGTCCTGATCCCGGTACCGCTGGGCAATCGCCCAAGCAGCGTCTAAGTGATGCGGCTGGACGGCAAGGAGGGTCACGATACCCTGCCTGATCCCCGCCCAGAAACGCATGGCCTCCCGCCGTCCAAGGCGTCCGTTGATCAGGTGCCACGTCTCAACAAGAATGTAGGCGGGGGTCCCGAAATCCTGCCGACCAAGATTCGCCTCATAGTAAGCTTTGGCCACATGGTGGAAGGCATCGTCTGCATCGGCCAGGGCATAGAAGGCCCCGGTATCGATCAGGACGCTCATGGGTGCAGGATCTCGCCCAGGTGCTGATCATGGTGGGCCGCGACATCCTTCCTCCCACTCCGGCCTAGGCCCACGATCGCCAGATACTGAGCCTTTGTGGGTTGAGAGGACATCCGCCGGTGGGCGAGGTGTTCATCAATGATGTGGCGCAGGAGCTTCGAGAGGGAGAGCTCTCGCTCCCTGGCCTCCCGCTTGAGGGCCCGATGCTGATGGGGTTCAAGGTAGAGTTGCGTTCGTTTCAGTTCCATGGGATGTGCCTCGCTTCTTTTTGACATTATGATGTTACACAAAGGGCAGTGCCTCGTCAAGGGCATCCTGCCCTAGGTCATCGTGGACAGGCACTGTCGCGAGCGGCGGACGAGGCGGCAACCTGTCGCGGTGGAGCGTTGCCGCACCGATCGGCGCAGGCCGAAGGAAGAGCTCGTCACCCCAACCCCTTAAATCCCCCCAACATCCCCCCTTTACAAAAGGGGGGAAAGGGGGGATTTCTGACAAAGAGAAGCTGGGCGCTCATCAGGCTAACCTTGGGAAAATAAGGGCTCCCGCCGCTAAGGGTACAGCGGTTCCTCCAGGAGATTTCAGTAAGGTGCTAAAACCCAAGCAACCTCGACTGCGGCACTACCGTCGCCGGATGAGCCGAGCGAGGATTTCATAGAAGCGTTCGCGGCTCTTCACCGGGACAATCTCAACCTGCCGCTTTTCCTCCCGGATGCGGTAGGCGATCCGGTATTCGGCTTTCCGGAACTGGAAGTGATAAGAGCGCAGGCCTTGGAAGGGGGGATGGAGGCGATGAGCAGAGGGGGCAAGGACTACGGTGTAAGGCTCACCACTTCTCAAGGGGGATTCCCTCACCGCGGTCCAGCTCCTTCAGGGCGCGCCGGATCGTTGCATTCGCCTGGCGATCAAGAATCAGCTCTAAGGTCTCCAGCTCTTCGGGGGTCAGTCCCCGAAGAATAGAAGCCAGGCGTTCCAGATGGACAAGACCACCTTTCTCCAACGCCTTCAGTGCCTTGGACATCGATGTTCCTCCTTACGGCAAATTATACGGGCTGG
Organism: uncultured bacterium; assembly: GCA_964535215.1. Lineage (GTDB taxonomy): Bacteria > Methylomirabilota > Methylomirabilia > Methylomirabilales > JACQHM01 > JACQHM01. Next base: position 343 of record CAZHST010000102.1, on the reverse strand, counting down.
ATAGGTGACTGTCAAAGGGAAAGGGGGCAGGAAATGTAGGGGAGGGCTTCAGGTCCTCCCGTATCGGGCGGGGTAGAACCCCGCCCCTACGGAAACAGGAAACTTCCGCCGATCTGTGCTAGAACCAATGGCCTAGGTCGATGGACGGAGAGAGAGCCCCAAACTCTGGGGCTTTTTTTTCGAAAAATACACCCAACGGTGGATTGCCAGCAGAAATGGAACCTCATAAACTTGTTATCAGTTGCTCTGTCGAAAACCTCGCTGAAAGGCCCTGAAAGACCCGATGGGCCAGCCGGCGCCCCAAAAGGCCGAGTGGCACCGCCCGATGCCGGTTGGAGCCGAT
>CAZHST010000101.1:0-5461 GCA_964535215.1 uncultured bacterium | reverse complement strand
TGAGGATCGCCCTGATCAGGCAGCGCTACGTCCCCTCCGGGGGGGCGGAGCGGCAGATGGCCGCCTTAGCCGAGGCGCTCCTTCGGGAAGGCCACGAGGTCCACCTCTTCGCCTCCCATTGGCAGGAGCAGCCCGGGATCGTGTTCCATCGGGTGCCGGTGGTTCCAGGGGCTTCGTTCTTCAGGGTCTTGAGCTTCGCCTTGTTCTCGGCCAGGATGGTGAAGGAAGGGGGGTTTGACATCGTCCACAGCTTCGACCGCACCCTTCATCAAGACATCTACCGGGCTGGCGACGGCTGCCATCGGGAGTGGCTGCTTCAGCGCCATCGGGCCGCCCCGTGGCGCCTTGCTGTCGATACCCTAAATCCCCTCCACCGCTCCCTCCTCTTCCTGGAGAGGCGGATCTTCGCGAAGGGGGGGTGCCGGAGGATCATCGCCAACTCCAGGATGGTGAAGGAGGCCATCGTCCGCCACTACGGGACCCCCGAGGCCTCCATCATCTTAGTCTATAACGGCGTAGATCTCGAACGCTTTCATCCTCTGAATCGGGAGTGGCTCCGGTCCCACGTCCGCCGGATGTTAGGGCTTGAGTTAAGCGACCTCGTCCTCCTCTTCGTGGGCTCCGGGTTCGAGCGGAAGGGTCTCCATTCCCTGATCCTAAGTGCCGCCGATGCCCTCTCTCGAGGCGGGAAAGCCCCTTTGAAGTTGGTGGTGGCGGGGAAGGGAAACACCAGGCCTTACCTGGCTCTTGCTGAGCGGCTGGGACTGAAAGGACGGCTCCTTTTCGGAGGGGTTTGGCCTCGAATCGAGGAGCTCTACGCCGCCGCCGATGTCTTTGTCCTCCCCACCCTCTACGATCCCTTCGCCAACGCTTGCTTGGAGGCCATGGCAGCCGGCCTCCCAGTGATCACCACCTCCCAGAATGGGGCCTCGGAGCTGATCGAGGATGGGCGGAGCGGGCTGATTGTGAAGGATCCGCTGGATCGCACTGAACTGAATGAGCAGCTTTTAGCGCTGTTCGATGAGGAAAAGAGACGGTTCATAGGAGAAGAGGCCAGGAGGGTTGCAGAAGAGTTCCCTATGCCCAGGAGCGTTCGGGAGACCGTGAACGTTTACCGTGAAGTGCTGGAGGAGAAGTCATGTCGGCCAAGGCTCCGATGAGCGATCAGCGCCAAGGCGTCCAGGTCATCTTCTGGGCCGACATGGCCTTCATGGGGGGCCTGGGCCTCATGATCCTCTTCCTTCCCATCTCGGAGGCCCTGAAGAACGTGGGGTACTTTCTCGCCTTAGGGGGATGGGTCGTGAAGCGGGCGGCTGGCCGCAACTTCAGGATCACCTTCACCCCCTTAGGGGTCTTCCTCTCCCTGTACCTTCTCGTGTCCCTTTTGAGCGCCGCCTTTGCCTTTGATCGATGGGAAGGGCTGAAAGGGACCTGGGACGTGTTCCGACCCCTCTCCCTCTTCCTCGTGGTCGTCAACGACATCAACAGCGCTCAAAAGGTCCGTTCCTGCCTCTGGCTCTTTGCCGCCTCCACCGGGATCGGCGTCACGTGGGGTCTGGTTGACTACGTGACCGGCCATGATGTCCGGTTGGGCATTAAATCTTTAGGCTATCCGAACCATACGGCGACCTATCTCGTCTTGATGTTGACCCTCCTGCTCAGTTTGCTCTTCCTGGGAGATTGGTCGGTTCAGACGAGGATCGCCCTGGGGGTCCTGACCGGGGCGACCCTTTTGGCCCTCTTTCTGACCTATTCGAGGGGAGGATGGATCGCCTTCCTTGCCTCCCTCCTCTTCTTGGCCGTCTCCCTCCGGCGGTGGAGGCCGATGCTCATTGTCGTTGCAGCCGGCATCCTCCTCTTCATGGGTTTTTACCTCACCGGGATGCTCTGGGCCCCGCAGGTCAGGCGGGTGTTAGACCCGTTTGATGAGGAACGGATCCGGATGTGGAGGGGCTCCCTCCTGAGCCTTTGGGATCATCCCTTCCTGGGGGTAGGTCCCAGGAACTTCAAAAACCTGGAGCATGAAAAGTATGGCTTCAAGCGAACCAACCACGCTCACAACCTGTTCTTCACCGTCATGGCGGAGCGGGGGCTTCTAGGGCTCGTGACGCTCCTGGCACTGCTCACGGGCTATGTCTGGGAAGGGGTCAGGCTCCGTCAAAGACTGAAGGGTGACCTTGACAGGGCCCTCTGGCACGCCGCCATGGGGGGCTTTGTCACGATCGTTGTGGCAGGGCTGTTCAACACGACCCTCCACTCCGAGGGGGCTGTCGCCTTCTGGGTCATCACCGCCCTCCTCCTGGCCTCGGCAAGGCTCAGGGGGATCCTTAAGGACCAACGATGCTGAAGCGACATAGCCAGCTCTTCGAGCACCTGATGCTCCTTGGGGACCTGGTCGTGGTCGGGGGCATATGGCTCTTGGCCTATTACCTCAGGTTCTACGGAGGCCCGATCCCGGTCTACAAGGGCATCCCCCCCTTCCGGGTGTACCTCCTCCTCCTTGCCGTCATCCTTCCCATCTGGGCTGTGGCCTTTAAGGCCTTTGGCCTGTACCGCCCCCGGAGGATCTCCTCCCGTCTCCGGGAGATCCTGGATATCGCGAAAGCTTCAACCTTTTCGATCCTGGTCCTGGTCACGGTCACGTTTTTCCTCCGGCAATACGAGTTTTCACGGTTGGTCTTTCTCTACTTCTGGATCCTCAGCACGACCGCCGTTAGCTTCATGCGAGGGGCCTTCCGGGAGCTGCTCCGGTTCGCCCGGCGGAAAGGGTACAACCTGCGCTACGCCCTGGTGGTCGGAGTGGGCCGCACGGCCCAGGCCCTTGTGGAGAAGCTGATGTCCCATCCGGAACTCGGGCTCCAGATCGTCGGCTTTTTAAGCGAGGATCCAGGGCTCGTGGGAAGCGAGGTCAGGGGGCTGAAGGTCGTGGGGAGCTATCACGACGTGAGCCGGGTTGTCATGGAAAAGGGGATAGATCAGGTCTTCATCGCCCTCCCTTTCGAATCCTCCCATCGGGTGGGTGAGGTCTTGAAGGCTTTGGGGGACCAGCCGCTGGACATCAAGGTGGTCCCGGATCTTCAGCAGTACGTGACCCTCAGGGGAGGGGTTGAGGATTTCGAGGGCCTCCCCATCATCAGCCTTCAGGAGTCTCCCCTCTATGGCTGGAACCTGGTCTTCAAACGGGCCTTTGACCTGGTGTTCTCGACCCTTGCCCTCCTCCTCACGGCCCCTCTGATGCTGGTCATTGCCCTCCTGATCCGGCTGACCTCCCCCGGGCCTATCTTCTACCGGCAGGAGCGGATGGGCCTGGATGGGCGGGTCTTTACCATGTTGAAGTTCCGGACCATGCGGGCCGATGCAGAGGAGGAGAGCGGGCCCGTGTGGGCCGTCAGGGATGATCCCCGGCGGACAAGGGTGGGGGCCTTCCTCCGGCGAACCAGTCTCGACGAACTTCCCCAGCTCATTAACGTGCTCAAGGGGGAGATGAGCCTGGTCGGGCCCCGCCCTGAACGGCCTGTCTTCATCGAGGCCTTTCGAAGGCAGATCCCCCGGTACATGCTGCGCCACAAGATGAAGGCCGGGATGACCGGATGGGCCCAGGTCAACGGCTGGCGGGGGAATACCTCCTTAGAGAAGCGGATCGAGTACGATCTGTACTATATCGAGCACTGGTCCTTGCTTTTCGATCTGAAGATCCTGGGGCTCACCCTCTGGAAGGGGCTGGTCAACAGGAACGCCTACTAGCCTGAAGTGGGTGCTCTTCACCTATGACCTTGGACGGGTAAATTCCCGGGGGGATGGGGACTAGCGAAGGGGTAAGGAGGTAACCAGGATGGCGGCGAAGGCCGTGGGGCGAAAGCGGGTGTGGACCTACGACGAACTGCTCACCGAGCTGCCTGAGACGAATCAGCCGACCGAGTTGTGGGAAGGAGAACTCATCATGGCGCCTTCACCGGGGGCGCTCCACCAGCGGATCTCGTTCCGTTTGGCCCGCCGGCTTGAGCAGTTTGTGGCTGAGCACCAACTGGGGGAGGTCTTGGTTGCACCTTTGGATGTCATCCTGACCCCACGGCGGGTGGTGCAGCCTGACATCATCTACGTCTCCCCTGCAAAGCAGGGGATCATCCAGGACCGGATTCGCGGCGTCCCCGATCTGATCGTCGAGGTGGTCTCGCCGGGGACGTGGCGGCGGGATCGGATCGAGAAAAAGGCGCTGTACGAGCAGTTCGGCGTGGCCGAGTACTGGATCGTGGATCCGGAAGGCGGGATGATCGAGGTCTTTACGTTGGAGCAGGGGAGCTATCGTCTGCTTGGGCGCTTTGGTCCGGGGGGGAGGGCCCGGTCGTCGGTGGTGGCGGGGTTTGAGGTTCAGGTGGATGAGGTGCTCGCGTAGTCCTGGGTCCCTGAGTCCTTCTTCGTCCATAAGCTGACGAAGGGAGGGCACGATGGCGGTTAAAACGGAATTTCCCCATATCGTTCTCGATGAAGAGGGGAGGCCTATCATTGAGGGAACCTCCATGAAGGTCGTCGAATTGGTCGTGGAGCGCTTGGCCTATGGCTGGAGCCCGGAAGAATTGCACTTTCAGCATCCGTACTTGACCCTGGGTCAGATCCATTCGGCTCTCGCTTACTACTGGGACCACGCGGAGGAACTGGACCGGGAGATCGCCGATCGGCTGAAAAAGGTCGAGGCGCTAGAAAAGGAGGCTAAGCTCCAGCCCTCCCCCCTCATCGCGCGGCTCCGGGCTGAAGGTTTACGCTAGTGCCGATCGCGCTCTACATGGATGCCCATGTCCCGCGCGCGATCACTGTGGGGCTCCGCATACGCCATGTTGATGCGCTCACCGCACAAGAAGATGGTGCCGATAGGCTACCCGACTCGGAGTTGTTAAATCGGGCTACCCAACTCAATCGAGTGCTCTTCACCTTCGATGATGATCTTTTGGCCGAAGCGACCAGGAGACAACAGGGAAATAAGCCGTTCAGTGGGGTCATCTATGCCCATCCCTTGCGCATCTCGATTGGGCAATGCATTCAGGACTTGGAGCTGATTGCAAAGGCCGGTGAGCCGGAGGATTTCCAGAATCGCGTTGAGTTCCTGCCCCTTTGAAGGTGAACACAGGAAATGAAGGAACGTATTGCGAAATCCGCTTTGGTGATCGGCACATTCTATTTTTCATTGGTCGTGGCCCTTTACCTTCTCACCGGAGGTTTTGAGACTGAGCTATTGGGGCTTCGCATTTCGCTTCATACGTTAAACGTACATGTTTAGAACTCATTTCAAAACCCTCCTCAGGGTGAGCATGGCACAGGCCAAATGAAAGAAGCCTGCGTAGGTTGTGATCAGTCGCTCATACCGTACCACGAGGCGGCGAAAGGGGCCCAGCCCCGCAAAGGGGCGCTCCCCGATCCAGCGGCGCCTGTAGCGGCGCAGCGTCCGACCATCTTGGTCCGTCGCCCG
>CAZHST010000100.1:0-5800 GCA_964535215.1 uncultured bacterium | reverse complement strand
ATAGAGACCTGTGGCAGAAACAGCAGCTTCGGCAGGAACTGGAGAGAATTTAATCCACCCCCTTCCCCTTTAAAGGGGGAGGGAATGGGTGGGGGTGGATGAAGGATGCACGGGATCGGAAACTTCCACGAAGAGGAACCTCTGGGGAAGGCGTACGATGCCCGCCTGATGAGACGCCTGGTAGAGGCTGTTCTCCCCTACAAGGGTTCTCTGGCCTTCTCGGCCTTCCTCCTCCTCTTGGCCTCCCTGCTCCAGATCCTCCAGCCCTACCTGATCAAGGTGACCATTGACCGCCACATCGCGAAAGGGACCCTTTCAGGCCTTGGCCTCCTGGCCCTCCTCTACCTCTTCACCGTCAGCGCCGAACAGGGGCTTCGGGCCCTTCAGTTCTATGTCACGCAACGTTTCGGGCAGCACATCATGGCAAACCTCCGGTTCCAGATGTTCGCCCACCTCCAGCGCCTGCCCCTCCGCTACTTTGATCAAAACCCTGTCGGCCGGATCATGACCCGCCTGACCTCCGATGTGGAGAATTTACATGAGATGTTCACCTCAGGGCTGGTGGCCGTCTTCGGCGATGTCCTGATGCTCCTAGGCATCATGGTAGCCATGCTCCTTTTGGACTGGAAGCTGTCACTGGTCACCTTCACCGTCCTCCCCCCCCTCTACCTGGCCACCGAACTCTTCCGAAGGAAGGCCCGAGCCTCCTACCGCCTGATCCGGACGAAGCTCTCCAGGCTGAATGCCTTCCTCCAAGAGAGCCTCTCCGGGGTCCGGATCGTCCAGGCCTTCGCCAAGGAGGCGGACCGGTTCCTCCGGTTCGAGGGGATCAACCGGGAATACACAGAGGCAGGGCTCCAGTCCATCCTCTACTACGCCATCTTCTACCCGACGGTCGAGCTTCTCGCAGTCTCGGCCCTGGCCCTGCTCATCTGGTACGGGGGAGGGGAGGTGGTGAGAGGGGCCCTCACCCTCGGCACCCTCGTCGCGTTCTTAGAGTACGTTCAGCGGTTCTTCACCCCCGTGAAGGATCTGAGCGAAAAATATAATATCCTGCAGGCCGCTATGGCCTCCTCCGAGCGGATCTTCGAGCTGTTGGATACTCCGGGGGAACCGGGCTGGGCCACACCGGGAAGACCGGTGGAGAAGCTCTCCGGACGGATCGAGTTTCAGAACGTCTGGTTCGCCTACCACCCTGGCGACTACGTGCTGAAAGATGTCTCCTTCACCATCGAACCAGGAGAGAAGGTCGCCATCGTAGGGGCAACGGGGGCGGGAAAAACGACGGTGGTCGGCCTCTTAAACCGCTTCTACGAGCCGGAAAGAGGGACGATCCTCCTTGACGGGATGGATCTCAAAGAGCTGGACCTTTCCTCATTACGGAGACGGATCGGCCTGGTCCTCCAAGAGCCTTTCCTCTTCGCCACCACCATCGAGGCCAACATCCGCTTGCGGGAGGAGATCTCGCGGGATCGAGCTTACGAGGCGGCGAAGGTGGTCGGCGCCCATCGGTTCATCCAGCGCCTTCCGCGGCAATACCGGGAGGAGGTGTTGGAACGAGGGGCCCTCCTCTCCATGGGGGAGCGGCAGCTTATCGCCTTAGCAAGGGTCCTGGCCGGGGATCCGGATATCGTGATCCTGGACGAGGCCACCTCCAGTGTCGATCCCGAGACCGATCACCTGCTCCAGAAGGCCGTGGCCAAGCTCCTGAACGGCCGGACGGCCTTGATCATCGCCCACCGCCTCGCCACGATCCGTTCCGTGGACCGGATCCTGGTTTTCCACAAAGGGGAGCTGCGGGAGGAAGGGACCCACCAGGAGCTGCTCCAGAAAAAGGGGATCTACGCCCGGCTCTACCGGCTCCAGTTTGATGGCTACGCCCCGTTTTCCGCTTCGTAAGCGATCCGGCCGGGCTGTTGAAGGCCGACCGGAGGTGAACAAGCGCTTGGAAAAAAGGAGAGTCTATGGAAATGTCCCCGGGAAGGGAAAAGAACGGCCAACGGAGGCTCCTCCTCCTGTTCGGGATCCACAATCACCAACCGCTGGGCAACTTCGATTTTGTCATTGACCGCCTCGTCCAAACCTGCTACAAGCCGTTCCTTTTGGCGATCAAGGACCGGCCCTTCTTCAAGCTGGCTTTCCACACCAGCGGTCCCCTCCTGAAATGGTTTGAGGCGCATGAGCCTTCAATCCTGGATCTGATCGGGACCCTTGTCACCTCCGGGCGGATGGAGCTTCTGCTCGGGGGATTCTACGAGCCGATCCTGGCGGCCATCCCCAGGGAGGATCGAAGGGGCCAGATTCAGATGATGCGGGAGTATCTTACGCGGCGGTTTGGGGCCTCCCCCAAGGGCCTCTGGCTCACCGAGCGGGTGTGGGAGCCGGACATCGTCGGGGACCTGGCCGACTCCGGCGTGACTTATGTCCTGGTCGATGACCGGCACTTCCTGGTCAGCGGCTTCGGGAGGGACGATCTCTACGGCTACTACCTGACGGAGAAAGAAGGAGAGAAGCTGGCAATCTTTCCCATTAACGAGAAGCTCCGCTATCTGATCCCCTTTAGGCCTCACGAGGTGTTAAACGAGCACCTGCACCAGATCTCGGAAAGGGGTGGGGGCTTAGCCATCTATGTTGACGATGGGGAAAAGTTCGGGGGGTGGCCGGGGACCTATGGATGGGTCTACGAGCAAGGGTGGCTCAAGGCCTTCCTCGACCTTTTGGAGAAACTGGAAGGGGATCTCCTGGAGATGGCGACCTTCTCCCAAGTCCTGGAGGAGGTCCCGGCCAAAGGACTCTGCTATCTGCCCATCGCCTCCTACATGGAGATGGAGGAGTGGGCCCTCCCCCCGGAGAGGAGCCTGGAACTCAGGGAGCTACGATCAAAGCTTGGGGACGAGGCCAGCCGCTTCTTTCCCTACGTCAGGGGGGGGCACTGGAAGCACTTCCTGGTCAAGTATCCTGAGGCCAACCGGATGCACAAGAAGATGCTGGCCATCAGCCGCCTTCTGAAGGAGAGAGGGAAGGATGAACGGGCGAAGGAGGAGCTTTACGCCGCCCAGTGTAACGACGCCTATTGGCATGGCATCTTCGGCGGCCTCTACCTTCCGCATCTTCGACACGAGATCTGGCGGAGATTGGCCAGGGCCGAGAAGCACCTCAGGAAGGGAGAAACGCTCTCCTGGGACATCCTGGATCTCGATTTTGACGGAAGGGAGGAGGTGTGGGTCCATTCCTCGGAGTTTTCCTCCCTCGTCCGTCCGGCCTCGGGGGGAAAGCTCTTGGAACACACCCTCTTCGGCCCCGAGACCAACTATCTGAACACGTTAACCCGCCGGTTCGAGGCCTATCACCAGCAGATCCGGGAGGGGTTAGAAGGAGGTCACCCCGTTCCAGGGGGAGGGGTGGGGAGCATCCACGAGCTGAAAAAAAGTGGGGGGGAGGAGATCCGGTTGGATCTCGTGTATGATCGCTACGAGCGGGGGGCCTTCATCGAGCACTGCTTCCTGGAAGACCTCACCCTGGAGAGGTTCAGAGGTTCAGACCTCCGCGAGCTTGGGGACTTCGTGGATCAGCCCTTCTCCTACAGGATTGAGGATGGGAGGATCCTGATGGAGAGGAGGGGGCACCTCTTTTTCCCGGACGGGCAGACCGAACCCCTCCACCTGTTAAAGGTCCTCTCCTTTTCGCCCCGGGGGGAGATAAGGGCCCACTACCGGATCACCAACCCGGGTGGGACCATCCTCACCTTCCGCTTCGGCGTCGAGCTGAACCTGTTCTCTCCAGCCCTCGCCCGCGGTGGAGGAAGGCTGGTTGTGGCGGGAGAACATCGCAACCTGGATGAACCCTTGGCAGGGGAGGGGGTCCAGGAATTTCACCTGGTGGACCAGGCATCCCCTCTCACCCTCCGCTTTCGGTTCTCCAAAGCGGCGACCCTTTGGGGCTTCCCCGTCAGAACCGTCTCTCAATCGGAGCAAGGGTATGACCGGACGCTCCAGGGCCTGGCTTTTCTGCCCCACTGGGGGATGGAGTTGCGTCCGGGGGAGAGCTGGGAGGGGGAGATCCGCTGGGAGCTAGGCTAAAGCGCCCCCGCTCACATCTCGGCGGCGATGAGGGTCTCCGTCGCCTGAACACCCTGGATCCCCCGGATCTGGTTGATGACGAGCCGGGACAGGGAGTGGAGGGAATTGGTCTCGATCTGGACGATGGCATCCCACCGTCCGAAGACCAGGATGATATCCTTCACCCCCGGAATGACCCGGATCTGGGGAAGGGCACTTTCCTCAAGCCCTGGGACCACCCGGACGAGCACGTACGCGCTGACCATCTCTTTCACCTCCCCCCGTTTCGGCCCATGCCAGCCGGTCACCCGCTGCGATCACCTTCACCCACCCCGTTTCCCCCAGGGGTAGGGGCCTTCACCAGCCCTCCCCTGAGGCCGTCCAGCAGGGCCTGAACCTCCCCTTTGACCCGTATCACCTTCGCCGCTTTGATCGCCTCGTAGCCCCTGATTCTCTCCGGCGCCTTCGCCACCTCCACCGCCAAGTCATAGGTGGCAGGACCCAACGCCTTAAGGACCGTTTCCACCGCCCCCCGGTACCATTGGATGAGGTGCCGTTCCTCCCGGCGGATGGCCAGATAGCCGAAGGGGTCAAGACGGGTGCCCCGGAGGCGGCGCATCCCGTAGAGGAGTCGGAAGACCCCGGTAAACCAGGGGCCGAGGGCGAGCTTCCGCTTAAGCCCCAGGGCCCGGAGGAGAGGCGGGTGGAGGTGATAGGTGAGTCGTCGGGGTTCGGCAAACATCCCGAGGAGCCGCTCCCGCCAGGATTCTTTCAGGTGGAGCCTGGCGACCTCGTACTCATCCTTGTACGCCATGAGCTGATAGAGGGAGCGGATGACGGCATGGGTGAGGTCACGGCGTCCGGGGGTCACCTCTGCCTCCCGGTCGGCCACCTTCAGGACGAAGTCCACGTACTGGGCGGCGTAATAGGTGTCCTGGTACTCGATGAGCTCCGCAATGCGGATCGCCAGCATCCGCCGGGCTTCTTCTTCCAGGTGGCAAGCCCGGTCCAGGAGGGCCTCGTAGGCAGGACGCACCTTCAGGGGAAGCCTGGCCAGGGCCTCTGCCCGCTCCTCGGCAAAGCCCCGCCGTGGGGACCTGACCAGCCCTTCCACCCGCGTTGGATCGTGGGCGTAGAGCCGCCCATAGCGAAACGCCTGGATGTTCTCCTCCACCTGAACGCCGTTTAAACGAAGGGCGGCCTCGATGCTCTCTGCCGTTAGGGGGACCAAGCCCGTCTGGTACGCGACACCCAACGTGAAGATGTTGGTCAGCATGTGATCGGCGAAGAGGCCCTCAGCGATGGTCCCCGCCTCCACGAAGATGTTCCGTCTTGAAGAGGTGTAGCGGTTGATGATCCCCTTTAGAGATTCCAGGTTGGGGAAGGAGAGGTCCCCGTTCCGGATCATCTCCCCGGTAGGTACAGGGGTCATGTTGACCACCGCCACCGTCCGGTCGGGACTGACGCGGTCCAGGTTCACCGGGTTACCCCCTCCCAGGATGTCCAGGACCAGGTAGAGATCCGCCTTCCCCACCCCCACCTTGTTGGCGGCAAGGGCCCCCTTCTCCTCGGCCAGGATGAGGCTGGAGAGGACAGCCCCTCCCTTTTGGGCCAGGCCGGTCTGATCCAGGGTGAGGACCTCTTTCCCCTCCATCAGAGCAGCATGGCCGAGGATCGCATTGACGGTGACGACCCCCGTCCCCCCGATCCCAGGGATGTAGATATGGTACGCCCCCGAGATC
>CAZHST010000099.1:0-5928 GCA_964535215.1 uncultured bacterium | reverse complement strand
CTGCGATTGACAATGCGGTTTATGCCGGCTTTGGAGGACCGCTCTTCGGCGCAGCATCCGAGACCTGCAGGGGCAGGCGTCCTAACCCTCTAGCCAAGGAGCAGAGGGGCGGAGGAGCAGAGGAGCCGGGGAGAGTTCACCCCTACCCCCTTACACCTCTGCTCCTCTGCTCACAAGGAGGCGCCCACGGTCGTGAGTGAGTTTCAGCAGCATCTCCACATCTCGCACAGCCAACTGGAGACGTTCCTCACCTGTCCCCGGCGCTATCAGTACCAGTACGTCTTGGGAGTCCCCTGGGAGCACATCCCGGCCGGCCTGGTCCTCGGCAAGGCCCTCCATGCCGCCGTCGCCTGCTATTACCGCCACGTGAAGGCCCTGGGGAACCCCCTCCCGTTAGCGATCCTGAAGGCGTGCTTCGAGGCAGAACTCAGCGAGGCGATGGCCGGAGGGCCGGAGGTGCTCTACAAAGAAGGGGAGGACGCTGAGGCTGTGAAGGCGAAGGGCCTCGCCCTCCTGGAGGTCTTCCACGCTGAGGTCAAACCCCAGCAGGTCCAGGCGGTGGAGATGCCCTTCCTCGTGGACCTGGTGGATCCCAAGACAGGTGAGATCCTGGAGGCCAAGCTGGTGGGGGTCTTCGACCTGATTGAGGCCGATGAACACGGCCATCTGATCATCGCCGACCTGAAGACCTCGACTCATCGCTACGGGGAGCGGCAGGTGGAGGAGAACCTCCAGGCCACCCTGTACGCCTATGCCCTGAAGCAGCTCGGCTTCACCACCGATGGGCAGGCCACCCTCATCCGGTTCGATGTCCTCCTCAAGACGAGGCAGCCGGCGGAGGCGAGAGCCTATTATCCGAATCCAAGCTGGCGGTGCCCTGAATGCCCGTTTCGAAGGCGCTGCCAGAGCGAGGGCTAACCCGGCGCTGCGTGCCTAACCTGTTAGGTGGCCGGCCCCATCGCGTTTCCGTTGAGGGAGCGTCATGGGGCGCGAGTCCTTCTGAGGAAGGCATTCCTCCCCCGTGAGGTCTCCCTTGACAGGTGGGTGCTTTTGTATGACAATCGGTACGGATTGCACTACACAGGAGGTGCCCATGCCGACGAGTGTCCGCTTGGATCCGGAACTGGAAGCGCGGCTCAAGAAGCTGGCTGAGGTGGAAGGGGTGCCGCTGTCAGAGCTCCTCCGGCGGGCGGTGGCCCGGTATTGTGATGAGCTAACTGCTGCCTCCCTGGACCTCAGGCTAGCCGATGTGATCGGGGTGGTAGAGTCAAGAGGGGGGCGGGCCCGCCGGACCGGGGAGGCCTTTCGGAAGATGCTGCGAGGGCGGCCATGATCCTGACCGACGCGGGCCCCCTGGTCGCGCTCATCGACCGCGGGGAGCCCGAGCACCTCCGGTGCCGGGAGGCCCTCGCCCGGCTCCACGGTCCCCTGCTCACAACCTGGCCGGCGTTCACGGAGGCGATGTATCTGCTGGGGGAAGCTGGGGGGTGGACCGCGCAAGAGGCCCTGTGGCGTGTGCTGCGCCGGGGGGATCTCGTCGTGGAGATGCCCCGGCAGGTGGAGCGGATCGCAACCCTGATGAGCAAGTACCGGAGTCTCCCGATGGATCTGGCCGACGCGTCGCTGGTCGCGCTGGCCGAAGAGCGGGGCCTCACCACCGTCTTTACACTGGACCGCAACTTCCGTGTGTACCGGCTTCCGCGGGGGAAGGCGTTCACGATCCTCCCGTAACCCAGAGAAGCGTTCGCGGTGCCCCGGTGATCCTGCCTGCCTGTCAGCAGACAGGTCGCCTGGCTTCCATCGAGTGAGCGAACGGAGGAGCCATGGGGATCATCTGGAGTCGGAACACCGATGGATCGAGGCGCATCGATGATCTCGATCAGTACCTCCGGATCAAACGGAGGGTGGAACGTCGGTTCCCCGACGCCCGCCTCCTCGACTGGCACCCGGAGGGATGGGTCCGCCTGGATCAGGCGGGGTGGTTTGCCCCCCAAACGGTGCAGATGCAAGGGACTCAGGAGGGGTGACCCATGTTCCTCAAAGACACGCCGGAGTTTCACGCCGAGCTCCTGGCCCGCTATGGGGAGCTTCTTCGGGGAGCGCCCTACGAGGTCGTCGGGCCCTTCCTCGACCAGGCGGAGCTGATCGGCCGGCTTCAGCACGACGACCTTCTCGCCTACCTCGTCGGATACGAAATCGAGCCGTTCTAGGCCAGGGATCCCCAGCACTTTGCTTTCCTCACCCCCCAGGAAAACCAGGCCCTCTCCGCGTACCGGTCCTTCAAACTCCTCCGGCCCTGGCCCCAGCCCGTTCTCCGCATCGGCTGGAATCCCCGGCGGGGAGCAGGCCGGATCTGGGAGGACCAGCCGGTGCGGACGACGATTCAGATGCAGCCGGTGGGTGAAGCCCAGGCCTGGTGGGGTGGCGGCATAGGGGTCCTGTGGGAGGCGTTCCTGGCGAAGATCCCGGAGACGGAGCAGGGCTGCTCGCTGCCCCTCCTGCATGGCTTGTGGGACCTCATTGAAGCCTTCCTCCTGAGCCGGCGGGTCATGCGGATCGTGACGCTCCCCCAGGACCCGGCGTATGACCCTGCCTTCTACCAAGCTTTCCTCGCCGAGCGGGGCTATCGCCGGGAGGGACCGGTCATGGTACAGAGGATCTCAGCAGACGTGGGGTGGCGGGCGTCTCCCCCGCATACGTGAGATACAGGCGATCCTGGGCTCGGGTCATCCCTACGTAGAGGAGCCTGGCGGCTTCAGCGGTAGGGAGACCCAGATCATCATCGAAGGTCAGCGGGTGGGTGGGCAGGAGGTCGGTGAGGGAATAGAAGACGATGGGAAACTCCAATCCTTTCGCGCTGTGGACCGTCCCAAGCTTGACCGTTGGCGCATCCACCAGCAATCCCTCTTGCTTGATGAGCGTGGCGGGGATCCCCCGCGTCGTCAGAGCCCGGGCGAGGGGCTTCAGCCCCTCCCGGCGGACGCCGAGGACCAGGATGGCGGCGGGGCTGACCCCGTGGTGGAGGAGCTGGATGATCTCCTGGCTGAGAAACGTCGCCTCGGCCTCGCGGGTGGCGAAGCTATGGAAGCTGGGGGTGGGGCCATGCCGGGCCCAGGGGTGGGCCAGGTCTGGCTCCGGGAAAGCCTCGCCGAGGGTGGCCAGCTCTTCCAGGACAGCCCGCTGCTGCTTCAAGAACGTGGCCGCGAAGGTCGCAATCTCAACCGTGTTCCGGTAGACCCGCCGGAGGATCCGGCTCCGACCCCCGGTGAGCGGGATGCCCAGCTTGGCCCAGCTCAGATCCCGCCGGTAGAGCCGCTGGGCGCCATCCCCGACCAGGAAAAGGAGGTTGGTCTCCGGCTTGACCAGGGGGAGCAGCACCCGGAACCAGGAGGGGGCGAAGTCCTGGGTCTCGTCCACCAGGATGGCGTGGTAGCGGTGCCGGGGGAGGCGGCCCTCTTCCAAGGCTTGGAGGACCCGGAGGGGGACCTCGGCCCAATCGAGCCGCTTCAGGCGGGTAAGGGTGGCCTGATACTGTTCGAAAACCTGGAACACGATCTCGCGTTGAGCGGGGGTCAGCTTTGTTCCCCGGCCCCTTCGGGGGGCCTTCAGGTAGGCGTCTCGGGTCACGGGCGTGACCGACTCCTTGAGCCATTGCAGCTCCTCGGCCAGGAACTCGACGGCGAAGGCCTCCGCCCCCGGGACCTGACGCTGGAGCCGGGCGAGGAGGCCGCGTCGGCTTGCTTCATCCAACGGCTCCTGCCAGATGCCGAGCCTTTGGAGCTGATCGCGGCACCACTTGTGAAAGTGGGTGATGGTGAGATGGTGGGGCTTGCCCCCCAGCCGCCGGTACCAGGTGCGAAGATAGGTCGCAAGGTCTTTGGTGTAGGTGAGGATCAGGAGCTCCCAGCTTGGCTGGAGGGCATGGAGGAGCTTGGCCCGAAAGAGGAGCAAGAGGGTCTTCCCGCTCCCGGCAACCCCCCGGACCAGCCGGACCCGGAGATCCCGGACCAGCTGCGGGCCTGGGGGAGGAGGCAGGGTCAGGTCGGTGAGCACCAATTGGGTCTGGAGGGGGTCAAGGAGACGCGGCGGCTCTATCGGCGTCGGGGGCTGGAGGCAGAGTTCCGGGGCGATCAGGCCCCGGAGGTAGTCGAGCTGGGCCGGAGTGAGTGTCGGGGTGAAGTACTGCCGAACGAGGGCCTGGAGGCGACTGGCCAGGCGGCCCGGGATTAGATCCTCCTGGAACAGGGCGTGGCGTCTATCCAGGATGCCCTCCAAGGCGGGGGCTTCTTGGCAGGAGAGGAAGGGGAAGACCACCACCGGGACACAGGGGAGCACGAGCTTCCCCTGGTGAGGCCCCACGGCATGGACGAGCACCGGCAGGCTTTGGCGCCGGATCTGGTCTTCGAGGGTATGGACGTAGCGCTTTGCCTGGGCCAGGGGGGCCTGGGGGGAGTCGGCCCCCGTTTCAAGGGGCAGCGTGCGCCAGTCTTTCACCTCCAGGACGACCAGCCCCAGCTCTGGGGCCAGCACAATGAAGTCCGGCTCCTCCACATGGTGACGCCCGGCCAGGAGCCGGCGATACCACACGGTTGTGGAGGGAGGAAACTTCTGCAGGGCGCGGAACACGCGCCCCTCGCCGGGGGTGGCATCTGGCGGAAGGGTTGTGGGCAACATCCAGGCCATGGTGCTTTGATTCTCATGCAAGAAACGTGCAAGGGGAGCGGCTTCACCAAGGACCCGTCAGGGCGTCCCTGGGGGCGGAGACCACCTTCGTTGAGGACACCGCCGATCCCGCCGTGATCCACCAGACCCTCCTGGCTTTGGCTGAGCGGGTGGCCCGGCGGCTTTGAGCTGACGGCGTCCAGGCCCGCACCCTGACCCTGAAATTCCGCGATGAGACCTTTCGGACCCTGACCCGGGCCGCGCCCCTCCCCGAGCCGACCGATCAGGCCCCCATCCTGTACCGGATGGCCCTGGCCCTCCTGGACCGGATCCCCCATCAAGGCACGAAAGTGCGTCTCCTGGGGCTGGCTGCCTCGAAGCTGTCTGCTTCTGCTACCGCTGGCCAGCAATTGTCGTTGTTCGACCCCCTCAGGGCCCGGCAGACGCAGCTCATAGCGGCCCTGGAGGCCATTCGTGCCCGGTTTGGCGAGGAGGCGATCCGGCCCGCCAGTCTGCTCCCGTCCACCCGGGCTCCGTTTCCCGGGTCGCGGTCGCCTCGCCGGCGTGGGAAGGAGCAGCCCCCCTGAGGCCCCGGTTGGGGCGATCCCGACGGTCCCCCTCCCCAGCCGAGGCAACCGGGATATAGTACGTACAGCGGAGAATTTTGCGACAGACCGGATTTCTCTTCCTGGGCCTCTGGATTTGGCACCTCTAGAAAACGCTTGACGTGGGGAAGAAGCTCCAATAAACTCGTTGGCAGGCAAAGGGATGGCCTGAACTAGGGATTCCCAATGGACCCGGGTAGCGTGGATAAGATATTCAGGTTGCGTCCCATCGACGGCTCAAGGTGTCACAAGGCCCTCTGAGGCACGCGATGGCCTCAGAGGGCTTTTGTGTGTTAGGGGTCCAGCAGCAGATGGAGTTAGAGTCGAGGAAAGCTGATGCAATACTTTGCTCGAATGTTCCATCAAGTCGTTTGCTTCATTTTCTTCACTGCGACTATTTTAGTGGGGTGTGCTCCTAACACGAAACCAACTCCCGAACCAGACTTCCGTCCAGTAGAATTTAAGCCGCTTCTCCCTGGATGTGCAATACTTCCAGTTTTTATTGATGATCCTAACTTTCTCTTGGGTTATACGTTGCAGGAGCCTCTTGAGCGCTGGTTGCCAGATCGGCTTGTGTGGAAGTCACCAACAGGGCCTACAACTTCAGGCCTGAGTTTGAGGATCATAGTACACGGCTTCTAGAAATGCCTGTAAAATCGCA
>CAZHST010000098.1:0-6184 GCA_964535215.1 uncultured bacterium | reverse complement strand
GGCAGCTTCCAGCTCCGGGATCTTCACGACCATCCCCGCCAGGAACCAGAAGGGCTCCATGATCCGGACGATGATGAAGGTGTTTGAGCCGATGGCGTGGGCGATCAAGGCGACAAAGCCGGCGAGGAAGCCGAGCGAGACCCCTTTGAAGAGGGGATCCCGCGCTCTTCTCAAGATGGCATGGGCTTCCCGGAAGAGGCTCCCCTGAAGCCAGAGGAAGGCCCCAAGCCCCACGAGGCCGGTCTCCACCAGGACCCGGGGGTACTGGGCATCGAGGAAGTGGTAGCCCGTCACGCCGTAGCCGAAGAGGGGGTGCTTCGGCCAATCGTCGAAGATGGCCTCCTTCCACGCCCGAAGGCGATCCGACGTCGAGGTGTCGAACCTTAAACCACCGACCTGGATCTGGTCAGGATGGAAGGGCTGGGTGAAGGTGAAGAGGATCCGGTCCATGACCACCTTCGGGGCGAGGATCGGGAAAAGGGCCAGGCCGATGGCGAAGAGAGTGGCCAAGAACCGTTTCCGGTCGCTATAGATAAAAAGGGCACCGGCCAACGGGATCAGGGCGAGGTAGGAGGCCCGGGAGAGGGTAAAGAGGAGAGGGAGGAGGATCAGGAGACCGAGCAGCGTGAGGAGGACCTTCTTCGGGAAGGACTCGCTGGTCAGGTACAGTCCCGCCACCAAAGCCAGCATCAGGACCAGGTAGCCGCCGAAGGTGTTCGGCTCCCCCCCCTCTCCCTCGAAAGGCGCGGAGACCCGCTCCCCGGACGGGATCTGGAGGATGCCGATCCCACTCACCATGGCAGCGGTCAGAAGAAGGGCCAAAAGAAACCGCTCGAACTGTTTCCGCTCCCGGAGGTTGTTGACCACCATGAAGTAGAGGATGAAGTACTGGATGGACTTCAGGACAAACAGGGAGCCCCCGAGGGGGCGGACACGCCCGGCCATCATCCCTAAGCCGGTGGCGAAGACCGCCGAGAAGGCATAGGCGGCGATGGGGCGGTTGATGGGGGTCCGAAAGACCAGGCCGAGCTCCTTGTAGAGGGCCGTCTTGGCGAGCCAGGCGAGGCCGACGATGACGAGGAGGACATCGTCGAGGCGGAGGGTCAAGCCCCGGCCTAACGTGGCGCCTTTTCCGATTCCGCCCACGATGACCTCAGGGCCTAAGAGCATGGAGAAGATCAAGAGATAGAGCGCCAGCTCGTTACTGGCGGCGGCCATCACCAAAACGGCGAGGACGAAGCCCCCGCCAAAGGCGAGAAGAAGGGGGAGGTGGGCCAGAGCAAGACCGGTCAAAAGGGCGAGGAAGAAGGCAAAAAGGAGCGAAACGGTCGTGGCTCGATCAACGCGCATGCTGCGAAGCCTCCGATCCTCGCTCAAGGACCCGGAACTCCCCGACCTCGCCCCTCCGCTTAAGCTTTTGGCCGAAGGCGAGCGCCTCCTCCCGGGTCTCAAACTCCCCCACCAAGACCCGCCACCATCGTCCCCTCCCGGGAAGCAGAGCTTCAGCCCCGAAGGCCGGAAGGCCCCTCTGTCGGTATTGGGCGACGATCCGACGGGCCTTTGCTTCGCTCCGGAAGGCATGGACCTGGACGGTAAAGGCCTTGGCCCCTCTGGATGGCTTGGGTTCTTCGGATTCCTTGGCCTCTTCGGGTTCATCGGCTTCTTCAGGCCTGTCCTCAGCCAGGGCCACAAGGGGTGCGGGGGGACCAGGGGGTCGGAGGGACGAGGGGAGCGTCTCGATCCCCTCTCTTCCCCTGCTCCCGCTTAGGAAGGGGAGCTTCAGGGAGCCGGCCCGCCACGCCCAGATCCCGATCACCCCAAGCAGGAGAAGCAGGAGGAGGAAGACCAGGTGTCTCCGGGTCTTCAGCCACCCCACCCATCCCGGGGAAGGGGCAGGCTTTCGCTCCCGGGCCCCATACCGGTACCGGTAGTAGGCCATCTCGGCATAATCGGGGCTCACCTCGGCCCTGACCCCGGTCAAGCAGACGCCTAAGACCCGAGCCCGGGCCGCCTCCAGGACCGCCTTCGCCCGCCGGAGCGCCGCCCGGGCCACCTGTCCCACCTTGATGACGAGCAGCACCCCATCAACCCGGGAGCCCAGGATGGCGGGATCGGCCACCGGGAGGACCGGGGCACAATCGAGGACCACATAGTCGTAGTGGTGGCGGAGCTCGGTGAGGACGTCAGCCGTCCGCTGGGCGGCGAGGAGCTCTGCCGGGTTCGGGGGTGGGTGGCCGCTGGGGAGCAGGAAGAGGTGGTCGAGGCCGGGCTGCCCGATCAACCGCTCAACCTCCACGCTCCCCAGGAGCAGGTCCGGGAAGCTCCGGATCGCCTCCTCGAGGGGAGCGCTTCCGATCACCACCTCCGAAAACCCCGGCTCCTTCGGGATCCCGAAGGCATGGTGGAGGAACGGGTTCCGGAGGTCGGCCTCCACCAAAAGGGTTTTCTTCCCCAGTTGGGCGAGGGCGATGGCCAGGTTGATCGCCACCGTCGTTTTCCCCTCCATCTGCGTCGAGCTGGTCACCAGGACGGTCTTCAGATCCCGTTCGAGGCCGGAGAAGAGGAGGTTCGTCCGAAGGGCCCGGAAGGCCTCCGCAATCCGGGACTTGGGGAGAAAAAGGCTGACTAAGAACGCATAAGTCTCCTCCGTCTCCTTGTCGAGTGCGACGACCTCCCCCGGTTCTTCGGCCAGCTCGCTCTTCACGTCGAGAAAGGGGATGACGCCGAGGACGGAGGTCTCCAGGAAGGACTCCACCTCGTTGATGGCCCCGATGGAGGTATCCAGGGCCTCCACCACAAAAGCCAGGACGACCCCCATGACCAGGCCGAGGGCCAGCCCCATAGCAGCCTTTGGCATCGCCTGCGGAGGGTTGATGGGCTGAGAGGGCACCATCGCCGGTCTCACCAGGCTGACCTCCCCCACCTGCTCCTTCTCCTTGATCAGGGCCTCCTGATGCTTCTCTTTCAAAAGCGAGAAGATCCGCTCATTGACCTTGACCTCCCGCTCCATCCGGGCCATCTCGAGGGCGGCCTCCGGAATGGCGGCCTGCTCCGCTTTTAGACGGGCGAGGGTCTGTTGCACCTCAGAAGCCTTTCGCCGGAGCGCCTGGAGCCTGGACGTCAAGGCCTCCCGGAGGCTCTGCCGGACGGTGGCGATCTTCTCGTCCACCTGCTTCACCTGGGGATGGGCGGGGAGGAGAGTCGTGAGGAGGGTTTCCCGCTCGAGGAGGAGGTCGGAGAGGGAGAGCGAGAGCTTGGAGAGGACCGGATCGGTGTCAGGGGAAAGGCCCATCGCGCGGCCCAGGCCTTTCCCCCCTTCAAGGAGCCGGAGCCTTTCCTCCGTCTCCCCGATGGCCCTTCTCACCCCCTCCGCCTCCGCTTCCAGAGCGGCCAGCCGGCCGAGGACCGCCCGGGTCTCCTCCGGGAGGAGGAGGATCTTGTTCGCTTCTTGAAAGGCCTTCAGCTTCTCCTCCGACGCCTGGAGCCTTCCCCCCACCTCCTGAAGCTGCTCCTCGATGAACCTTCGGGCCTCTCGGATCTGCCGGTTCCGGGTGGTGAAGTTCTCCTCCTGAAACGCTGAGGCTGTGGCGTTGGCGATCCGGGCCGCTTCATGAGGATCGGGGGAGGTGGCGCTGATCTCGATCAGGCTGGTTCCCTCCACCCGGTGGACCTCGACCTGCTCCTGGAGGGTCTGGATCGCCTTGAGATAGGTTGGGGAACCCCGGATCGCCTCGGGCGTGGTCTCCTCCGGGATCCAGCCGAGCTTTTTGGCCGCCCGGCTCATCACGGGAAACCCCTTGATCAGGGCGGCCTGCGTCTCCACATTCCCGATGGGACTGAAGGTGATGAGCTCCTGAAGGAGCCCTGTGGGGCTCACCGCCCGCTCAATCCGGACGGAGGCCGTGGCCCGATAGAGGGGTGTCGGGGCCTGAAGGAGGGCCAGGGCCAGGGCGCTTCCTCCGAAGAGGAGGGGGACAAGGACGACAATCCCCTTCCGGCGGCGGAGGATCCGGAGGGCATCTCGGAGGGTGATGTCGTACTGGGCCATCGCTTCCTCAACGAGTTAAGACCCGGATCTGGACCGGGAGGGCCAGGGGAAGGGTCAAGACCTCCAGGGTGGGTCTGATTTTCGCGATGAAGGCGTTCCAGTTGCCGATGGCACTCCTTGGGAGCACAATGAGATCGTTGGTCTCAAGGGGGAGATCCTGGCGGGGGTCCCCCTGGAGCACCTTCTGAAAATCCACCTCCACGACCTGCGGGTTGCTCATCCCCCCCCGGATGACACGGGCTTCTTTGAGGATCGCCGTATCCGTGGGCCCTCCCGCCAGGGCGAGGGCCTGGGAAAGGCGCATCTTGGGGATGAGCGGAAAGGCCCCGGGGTTTCTCACCTCTCCCAGGACGAAGACCTTCGGTTCCTCGGCGGGCCCCCGGGCCGGGATGAACACCACATCCCCCGCATCCAGCACCAGATCCGGCAGCCGAGGCTCCTCGGCTAAGAACCGGAAGAGGTTCACGGTGAAGGAGGAGCCATCGGGACGGAGGAGGCGCACCCGGTCCAGGGCGGCGTTGGAGGCTGGCCCCCCGGCCTCGGCCAGAAGATCAAGGAGGGTCGTCCGCCCCTTCAGGGGGAACGTCCCCCCTTTTCCCCCCACCGCTCCCAGGATGGTCACCTTCTTGCTGTGATACTCTTTCACCAGCACCTCGACACTCAGGTCCTTGTAGAAAGGGCTTAAGGTCCGGCGGATCTCTTCCTGCGCCTTTTCCGTCGTCAACCCTCCTACCTTCGCCTCGAAGAAGGCGACGGTCACCATCCCGTTAGCCTTCACCGTCACCGTCTGCTTCTCCTGGGTCAACCCCCTCGTGAGGAGGACCTCCAGGACATCCCCGGGGCCGATCTTGTACTGCGGGACGCCGCCCACGGTGACAAAGGTTTGGTTCTCCACCACGGCCGGTGGGAGGGACCCCTCGCCCGGCCCAGGCGGGGACCCGGGCTGGGCGCTCAAGGCCTTGACCCCCACCGGGGGGACGGGAGGGGGTGAAAAGGCGCAGCCCGTCAAAAGCGCCAGGAGTCCCAGGGTAACGCAAATGGCTTGCGCGCTCTTTCGCCTCAAGGCAGGTCCTCCTCGACGACCGAGCCCTGGATATGGAGGAGGGGGCGCTGGGCGAGATCGATCACCACCGGGTCCTCCAGCCTCTTCCCCTGACGGGCGAGGACTTCCACGACCGGACGGAGGGGAAAGGTGGGGTTCCTGGCGATGACCCGCCCGATTTCCCCCGTGTTCAGCCGGACCAGGCTCCCCACCGGGAAGGCGGATAGGGCCCGGATCAGGGCCTTCAGGATCCGGTCGGGAAATGCCGTCCGCTCCTTGTGCAGGATCTCCTTCAAGGCCGCTACAGGATCCAGGCGTCGGCGAAAGGGCCGAGGATGCAC
This sequence comes from uncultured bacterium, assembly GCA_964535215.1. Lineage (GTDB taxonomy): Bacteria > Methylomirabilota > Methylomirabilia > Methylomirabilales > JACQHM01 > JACQHM01. The sequence goes on along the minus strand of CAZHST010000098.1, from coordinate 753 downwards.
CAGGCTTTCGTACAGATCGGCCAGCCCCACCACCTGGGCGTGTTCGTGAATCTCCGCCCCTTTGAGCCTGTGGGGATAGCCGGATCCGTCCATCCGCTCATGGACCTGGCGGACCACCTCGGCCAGCCACGGGGGCCCCACGCGGTCCAGGAGCCGGGCTCCCTCCTCCGGGTGCCGCTCCAGGAGGGCCCGCTCCTCCTTCGAAAGGGGACCCTTCCGGTGAAGGAGCGCCTCCGGGAGGCGGGCCATCCCGACGTCATGGAGGAGGGCCACAAGCCCCAGCCGCCGAAGCTCGTCCGGGGCGTAGCCCAGCTCCAGGCCGATTTTGAGTGCGAGGATCGCTACGTGGACCGCCTCCCGCGCCGGACTTGGGTCGGGAGAGCCCGGGCTAAAGAAGGGGACGAGCAGGGCATCGCCCTTCTCCAGCGCTCGGAGGAGGCCTTCCACCGCGTCCTCGGCCTCGGTCAAGGAGGGCGGGGCCTGGGTTTTGGCCGCCTGGAGGATCCTGGCCGCGGTGGCCTCCGCCCGACGGAACGCCTCCTCGGCTGTGAGCTGACTTGAGGCGTCCTTTGAGGCCACGCCGGGGCTCTCTTGAGGACGGCCTTCGAGGGAAGCTCCCTCTTGGACCTGAGGTGGCCCTGGCTTTCGGACCAGATCGCTCAGCCTCCGGGACGTCCCCTGGACCTCCCGGGAAGGCGCCGGCCGACGACCCCCGCCTTTCACGAGGTCTTTGAACCTCATCGCGTCCTCCCC
>CAZHST010000097.1:0-6190 GCA_964535215.1 uncultured bacterium | reverse complement strand
GCGTTGTAAGCCACCTGCCGTTCGAGGATCGGGGTGAGGAGCTTCCGGAGGATCTTCTTCACGAAGACGACGAACGGTCCCAGAACCTTCCGGTGGGAGGTGAAGTAAACGTGGTAAATATCATAGCCCGAATGGAGGGAGGCGAGGTCGGCGGCCACCTGGCCATCAGTCTGGAGGGGTGGGGTTTCACCCCGTCCGATGGGGGAGGGTGTCAAGCCCTGGGAGGGCATAAAGCCCTCCCCTACGATGTTTCTCTTCCTCCTGATGTTCTCCCGGATCCGCTCCATGATCCGTTCCACGTCAATCTCTTGAGGCTCATCCATCACCATCCCCCTCCCTTTACCTCGCTCCTTCCAATCGGTCCAGTCGTTCTTTTAGAAGCCGGATCTCCTCCCGTTGAAAGGCGATTAACCGATCCTTTTCAGCATCGGCCAGGTGGTGGGTCAGTGCCGTATCCACCCGGATCAAGCGACGCCACATCATGAGCCACTGGGCGATGAGGCCGCCGATGATGAGGACCAAGGCCCCAAGGATAAACTGAAGCCAGAATCGGATGTCGTCGAAGCGGCGGTTGATGTCGTCGAAGCGGCGGTTGATGTCCGCCCGGAGGTCGTCGATCCGCCGATGGAGGTCATCAATCCGCCGCTCTAAGCTCCGCTGCCCTTCCTCCAGCCGGATCAGGCGCTTCTCGATCGTCGGCCTCCGCCCCTCCTGAGCAAAGGCGGCCTGAACGAGGCTCAGGAGGAGAGGAACCACCACAAGGCCACGAAGCCACCGCTTGCCCCTGATCATGGAGCCTCTCCAGATCGGATGGTCCACCGGTGGGGGATGCGGAAGACCCCCACATCCTTGATCTCCGAGTTCACGGCGAAAGGGTAGAGACGACTCTGATAATCATAGGGATACCCATCCTTGGCATGGACGGCCACGTCCAGGTAATAGGTCCCCTCGATGAAATCCAGGTGCTCCAAAAGGACCTCCACAACCCCTTCCCTGCCCAGAGGGGGGATGGAGATCCCTTCAATTTCCGTATTGCTCCCGTAGCACCAGAGGCCATCTCCCCGGAGGATGGCAATACCAAAGACAGGCTCGTCCACCGGCTTGTTCACCCGATAGCGGAGGACCACTGTTGCCTGCTCCCCACTCCGGTAGACATAGCGCTCTTCTCCTGCGGCATCCAGCATCCTGACCGAGGTGATCTCCACCTCCCGGCTCCCCCACCGGTTCCCGGCCTCCGCCGAAGTAGACTCCTGCCCCTCTCCTCGAACCTGATGATGCTCCTCCAGGAGGGCTTGTCCTTCCCGCTCGGCCACCTCCTGGCGGTACAGGTCGGTGACCTTTCGAGGCATCCCCTGCCCCCGGATCGTCCCCTCATCCAGCCAGATGGCCTCATGGCACCACCGCTCCACCGCTCCAAGATCATGGGTGACGAGGACGACGGTCTTCCCGAGACGCTGAAACTCGGCGATCTTGTCATAGCACTTCTTCTGGAAGGCCTCGTCGCCGACGGCCAGGACCTCGTCAATCAGGAGGATGTCGGGATCCGTGTGGACGGCCACGGAGAAACCCAGGCGCATGTACATCCCCGAGGAGTAGGTCCTGACCGGCTCGTCAATGAAGGGTTCGAGTTCGGCGAAGCGGACGATCTCGTGGAACCTTCTCCGGACCTCCTTCTTGGAGAGGCCGAGGACGATCCCGTTGATGAAGATATTCTCCCGCCCCGAAAACTCCGGGTGAAACCCTGCCCCCAGCTCCAGGAGCGAAGCGACCTTGCCGTTCACCCGGATCCTCCCGCGATCGGGCTGGAGAATCCCCGCCAAGAGTTTCAGCAGCGTGCTCTTCCCCGACCCATTTCGGCCGATGATTCCGAGGGTCCGGCCCTTTTCAAGGGTAAAGCTCACATCCTTTAAGGCGTGAAACACCGGCTCCTGTTTAGGCCGCCTTCGGCCCAGGACCAGCTCCACGAAGGCGGTCTTCAGGGTGGTGTGGGGTTGGACCGTCCGCAACCGGAATCGCTTCGAGACGTGCTCGACTTCGATGGCGATCACACCCCTACATCCCCTTTCACAAATCTCGCCATGCCTCGTCTTCCTCAGGCCGCAGCCAATCCCTACTGAGTACTGGTTCGCTCAACAGGGTGGTTTCCAGCCCCTCCTGGGCCACCTTCAGCTTCAGGAAGCGCACGAAATCCAGGACCTCTTGCACGAATGGCGCGGGCAAACCCTCCATCTCACGCATCACAAGTTCTTTCTCATCTCCCATACCGTGTCCCCCCCTTTCGATGGCGATCACACTCATACCCCTTTGGCGAAGGAGCTATTCTACAGCCAACGGCACCTCTTCACTTTCGCGGCGCAATGTAATCCGGATCACCTGGGCAAGAAATTCGCTGGCATCCAACACCTCCAGCAGCACCAGACGACCGGCTGCGGTAAAGTGAGCGATAAAGGGGCCCACCTGTTCAGCGTGGTCGATCGTCTCTTCTGGGAGAACCTCGATCATCAAGATATCTTCCCCTCGGTCATAGCTCAGCTTCATGGCACAGGCTAGACCTCTTCGGCGAAGGACCCCTTGAACCGATCGAAGATCCGGATCCCCAGGAGGAAGACGACAGCCGCCACCAGGGCCGTCCCCCCCAGGGCCTCCCAGCTTGGCGGCTTATTATAGAACAGGGCATCCTGGTACGCAATGATCAGGGCTGCCAAGGGGTTGAGGGCAATGACGAAGCGAAACGGCTCCGGCACCCGGGTGGCCGGGTAGATGATGGGGGAGAGAAAAAACCAAAAGGTGAGGAGGTTCGACAGGAGATGGGCGAGGTCCCGGTAGGGGACGGTCAGAGCCGAGACGATGAGGACAAGCCCCAGGGTGAAGACGAGCTGAACCGCCATGGTCGGGATCAGGGCCAGGCTGGTCCATCCCACCTTCACGTGGAACAAGAGGAGGAACAGAAAGAGGAAAGGAAGGCTCAACAGGAAGTTCACCGTGTTGGCGAGGACGGTGACGGTGGGGAGGACCTGAGGGGGGAAGAAGACCTTCTTGAGCAAACTCCCCCCCTCGACAACGGAGGTCGCCCCCATCAGAAGCGATGACGAGAACCAGATCCAGGGGAGGAGCCCGGTCAGGAGAAAGGCCGTGTACTTCTCCATCTCGATCCGGATGTAGACAGAGAAGACCAGCGTATACGTGGCCATCAGGAGGAGAGGGTTCAAGAATGTCCAGAGGAAGCCGAGGACGGACCCCCGGTAGCGGGCTTTCAAGTCCCGGACCACCAGGCTCCAGATCAGGGCCCGGTAGGCGAAGAGCTCTCGACACGCCGTCAGCATGACACGGACTCCTCCTTTATTCTGGTCGGAACCTGATGAAATCGAAGGCCACGGCCAGGGTGCGTTGATCTTGGCTGCCTGGTAACACCTTCGAGGGGGAAGCGGTATAACGGTAGACGAAGCGGATCGCATTGATCCCTCTTGCGAGATACGTCCTGGGCAGATGGAGGGAGTAAGTCTTCCAACCGTTGGCATCCAATCGGATTTCGTTGAGAAACCTCCCGTTGACGAATACCTGGATCCGCTGCTCGGGGCTCGACGGAAACGTAAAGGGGAGGAGCCTTAACTCCATCATGAAATCATCGGGTCGGGGAAAGAAGACCCACAGTTGCGACTCCTTCGCATCGGACCAGGCGGCGGTCAGATCGCCCCAGCGCTCATGAGACGACCAGCCTTCAGCGAGGAAGAACTGGGGCGTGGCCGAACCGAAATCCAGAAGATATCCATCCAGTCCCATCCAGCGATCGGCGCTCTCGTCATCCTTAGCGAGGTAGAACGCGGCGATGCTGGCATCTTCGTCCACACCCCTGATAGGGAAATGGTCGAGGAGGAACTGTTTCCATCGATCGAAGACCTCCGGCCATAAATAATCCCTGTGGAGGACGATGAACCCCAGGTCGAAGAACTGGATGAACTGCATGACATCTCGCTTGTCCAAAGGGCTCTCACCGTAGTCCTTGATCAGCTCGGGGTTTTTGAACAGCCTGATGAATGGCACCGAATCGGCATAGCTGGTGACGAGCGATAGGGATAGGCGTGGCGCTTGGCCGAGGAGCAAACGCTTGTGGTGAGCGGTTTGATAATACTCATACTTGATGATCCTCCAATCCGCCGGCACATCTAACAAGGTCCCGCCCTTCCCACCCTCCGTGGCGATCCTCTCATAAACCTTCGGAATCCTCGCATCGACCATCGGTAATGGGGCACTGAAGAATTCGAAGGCAATGCTCGCCACGATGAGCCCTAGAAACAGCAGCGCAGCCCCTGACCTCCCCTCAAGTCGCTTCAAAAGATGCTTCGTCCCGTAACCCACCAGGACCGCCAAGGTCAACATGAGCATGACAGAGAAGCGACTAGAAACCCTTAGAGCTCTCAGCCCAGGGATGAAATGAAGGAGCAGATTCGGCAATGGAAAGGTGATCGCCATCCCATTGAGTTTCCAGATATCCTTCCCATGGATGTGGAGGAAAGGACCCAAAGAGAGAACGAAAAAGGCGAGGGCGGACAGGGACCAGAATCGTGTCTCCTCCCTGGGAGCTTTCAGAACAGCGACCAAAGAGAGCACGAGGACCATGTAACCTATGTAGACAGTCTGTTCCGTGGAATTGCTCGCGAAATGGTCATAGAGAGGTTCCACGAGGTCCCCCCAAAGGGGGTGATACCTGCTGGGAACGAAAAACGCCAAAAGATCGGCACCCCATTGAAATGATTCTGAGAGCGATGGGTAAAGATCGATGTCCTTCCACTCGTGGGTGAGGATCACCCACGCTAAGGGTAGAAACAGGAGCGAACCGATAAATCCCATGGAGAAAAGGCGTTTCAACAACAAGCCCTTGACGATGGGACCTCTGTTAGAGAACACATGATACAGAACGTAAATGATCGTAAAAAAACCTAGAAAAACGAAATAGTAAGGATTAGCAGCCATCGTCAAGGTGAGGACAAGGGGAGCTACGACCAAATCCAGAAGGCGCCCACCCTTCACGGCCCTTAGGAAAAAGAGGATATAGAGCGGGATCCACATGCCGCTTGTCGAGAAATTGAAATGACCCAAGGAGCGGGCCATATGATAGGGGGAGAAAGCAAAAATGATCCCGGAAACGAATGCTGCTCTCATATCCTTTGTGAGATAGCGAACCAGGAGAAACGTTGAATAAGCGGTCAAGATAAAGGAGCAAATGATGAAGAGATTATACGTCGGAATGACACCGAGAAAATGGACAAAGGGGATCGACACGACTAGAGGGAGCCCAAACCCGAACAAGATAGAGTACGTGAGATCCACCCCCCGAGGATAGAAGAGAGCATCGGTGAACAGAGACCATCGCCTTGATTCCACGAACAGATGTTCGATGAACCCGAGTGCCCACATGGCACTCCACTGATCTCCTACACCCTGAAGTAAATCCTTAGGATAGAGGTTAGCATTATGAGCACTAGCAGGGATATAAGGGTTAAAGGGAACATGGGTAGAGAGAGAAAGGATCATTGGATAGGTGAGGACTAAGGCCAGCAGCGCGTACCCACCGATGATAACGGCGTGGGAGCTAAACCTTCTCATACCGATAGCTCACGAGCCTGATCTGAAGCCTCCAAACAAGCTCCTTCACCCGAGGGGAGGTCAAGGCCCTTAACTCCTGCTCCCGCTCGTACCACCGGGACTTAGGCCACCCGTCCAGGATGTCGTCTCGATAACCTGGATGGACGATGACCTCTGTGATGCCGGGCTTAAGGCGTTCGAGGATCCGCACGAGGCGCTTCTCGGTCATCCGCCCGCTCTCCGCGACGCCGCTGAAACGATCGGGGTAAAACAGATCCGCCGCTTGGACCCTCTGAGCCTGAAGCCGGGAAAGGGAGGTCAGGATGGCCCGCTTGAGGAAGCCGGAGGCCCCGCCGAGGTCGTTCCAGCGAAACACCTCTTCCTGAGAGAGGCGGATCCCCCTAATCTTGTGCTTCCTCCCGATGGCCAGGACGATTTGGAAGATCCCTGGAAGCAGGTGCAGATGCATATGACTATCGAGCTTATCGATCCTGAGCCCGTGATCTAACACCTTCTCCACCTGGGCCTCGAGCTCCCGCTTCACCTCCTCATGCCGGATCCGACCGGTCAGCCAGCGGGCCAGGAAAGCCCCCGGCGATCCCGGGAA
>CAZHST010000096.1:0-6677 GCA_964535215.1 uncultured bacterium | reverse complement strand
CCGTGTCCCTGTGGCTTCCTGACCGATCCCAGGAAGGAGTGCCGGTGCACGCCCATCGAGATTCAACGGTACCGCTCCCGGATCTCAGGGCCCCTTCTGGATCGGATTGATCTCCACATCGAGGTGCCGCCGCTTCAGTACCGGGAGCTCTCCGGCGAGGCCTCGGGGGAACCCTCGGCCGTCATCCGGGAGCGGGTGAAGCAGGGGCGGGGGATCCAGCAGGAGCGGTTCAAAAAGGCGAAGATCTTCTGCAACGCCCACATGACCAGCCGGCAGCTGAAGCGGTTTTGCCAGGTCGGCGAGGAGGGGCAGCGGCTCTTAGAGGCGGCCATGGAGCGGCTCGGGCTCTCGGCAAGGGCGTATGATCGGGTCCTGAAGGTAGCCCGGACCATCGCCGACCTCGAAGGGAGCGAGGCGATTCGGCCGGAGCATCTGGCCGAGGCGATCCAGTACCGGAGCCTGGACCGCACTCCCTTGGCATGAGGTAGTTTTGGTATGCTCCTACGGGTTCTGCTCTTGGGAAGGATTCTTCACGGTCCGTGCCGGTTTTGGCCGTTGACAGGGTTTTCACTTCATCCTATGATTTCCCTATGAGCCTCACACCCATCAAGCTAACCTATGCAGAGTTCTGCGCCCTGCCCGAGACCGTCCAGCCCCATGAGCTGATCAACGGGGAGCTTCGGATGCCACCCGCGCCGAATCGGAAGCACCAGATGGTCTCCGGGAATCTCTACGCCCTGCTTCGCACCTATGTCCGCGAGCGGAATCTCGGTTGGGTCTATTATGCCCCGATTGACGTCGTCCTGGACCGGGACCGCCCCCTCGTCCTCCAACCCGATCTCCTCTTCGTCAGCCACGAGCGGGCTCATCTCCTTGGTGAGCGGATCTTCGGCCCTCCGGACCTGGTTGTGGAGATCTTCTCGCCCGGCGGGGCCACGTTCGACCGCACGGAGAAGGCTACCTGGTACGCCCAATACGGGGTGCGGGAATACTGGCTCGTGGACCCGGAGGCGGAAACCATTGAGGTCCGTCGGCTCGAGCCGGGTGGCTATGAGGTTCTGGGCATCTACCGTCAGGGCGACACCCTCCGCTCCCAGCTTTTCTCCGATTTGGCCCTGTCTGTTAGCGACGTGTTTGCCGAGTAGGACAGGTATCGAATGTCGCCCAGGATGCTTTAGGCCCTCCGAGAGTGATCTGGAGCTGACCGGATTGATCTCCACATCGAGGTGCCGCCGCTTCAGTACCGGGAGCTCTCCGGCGAGGCCTCGGGGGAACCCTCGGCCGTCATCCGGGAGCGGGTGAAGCAGGGGCGGGGGATCCAGCAGGAGCGATTATGGAGGGAAGGGGAGGCAAGAGACAGGCGTATGGAGGAGGTCCTGCTGGCCTTTGTCGCCATCTTCATCACGGTGGACGTGGTAGGGGTTCTCCCCCTGTACCTGAGCCTGACGGCGGGTCTGCCGGCCGAGGTGCAGGCGAGGCTTCCCTGGCAGTCAACGCTCACGGCGGTCGCCATCGGGGTGGGGTTCCTGTTGATCGGCAGGCCTTTGTTCCGGGTCCTGGGGGTTAGCCTCGGGGATTTCCAGGTAGCGGGGGGAACCTTGCTCCTGGTGTTTTCGATCCACGACCTGCTCCATCCTGGCAAACCCCTTAGGAGGCCGGTCCCGACGTTGGGAGTGGTTCCGCTGGGAACCCCTCTGATCGTGGGCCCCGCGGTCTTGACCACCCTGGTCCTTCTCGCCCAGAATTACGGGTATGGGATGACGCTCGGTGCCTTTGCGGCCAATATGGTCCTGGTGTTCCTCGCCCTCCGCCACGCGAACCGGCTCGAGCGCTTCCTGGGCGAGGCTGGCTCCCATGCTATCGCCAAGGTCGCCAGTCTCCTCTTGGCCGCGTTCGGGGTGAGTCTCATCCGTCGGGGCGTTGCGGGGTTCCTGGGCCAATAGCCGACCGGTTTCTTTAGGAGGCGTCCTATGGAACGGGAGTGGGAAGGGATCTTCCGTCAGATGGGGCAGTGGGCGAAGGAGATGGAGCAGTTCATGAACCATATCCTTTCTGCCCGTCCCCAGTCCCTGACGTTTGGTCCGGAGGTGTGGCGCCCTCCGGTCAATGTCTTCGAGACCCAGGAGGCGGTGATCGTCCTGACCGAGCTGGCGGGGATCGGCCCTGACGACGTCTCGGTCCAGTACGAGGCGGGACGCTTGATCGTCGTCGGAAGGCGTCCCGATCCGATCCCGGCCGGGTGTCTTGCTGTTCATCGCCTGGAGATCCCGACCGGCCCTTTCGCCTTCGAGGTCTCCCTCCCTCTCGGTGTGACCCCTGAGGAGGCCAAGGCGACCTGCCGCAACGGCTGGCTGGAGATCCGCCTTCCGAAGGCCGCTACAGTCTCTCCAGAAAAGATCACCATCCGTTTGGCCTAAAGAGGAGGTTCTATGAGCGAGGTGATCGCAACGGAGGGTGTCCAGCCCCAGGCGGTCCCTGACCTCATGCCCATCCTCCCCCTGGATGGGGCGGTCGTGTTCCCGTTTATGGTCTTTCCGTGGGTGGTGTCTGGTGACTCCTGGATCCGCCTTGTGAATGATGCGGCCCTCGGCAAGAAGGTCATGGGCCTGTTCTGGTGGAAGACGCCCCAGCAGCCCTTCGACCTTCACGATCTGGCCCCGACGGGGACCGCCGTGCAGATCCTCAAGCTGACCCGCCTCCCTACCGGTGCTGTTCAGCTCCTGCTCCAGGGTCTAGCCCGGATTCAGATCCTCCAGCTCATTCATCCTGATCCCTACCCCTTTGCCCGGGTCCAGGTGGCCTCCGATAGGGTCGAGCGAACCGTTGAGGTTGAAGGGTTGGTCCGGGGCATCCTGAGCTTGTTCCAAGAGGTGGTCCAGCTTGCCCCCTACCTCCCCGGTGAGCTGGCCCTGGCCGCGGCCAGTCTCCCTGAGCCAGGCATTCTGGCGGACTTTGTGGCGGCCAACCTCAACCTCCGGCTGGAGGATCGCCAGGCCATTCTTGATACCCTGGACGTGGTCACCAGACTCCGCCGGGTGACCGAGCTCCTCCAACGGGAAAAGGCGCTTCTGGAGATCGGGCGGAAGGCCCAGCAGGAGATCAGCAAGGCCCAACGGGAATACTATCTGAGGCAGCAGCTTGAAGCCATCCGGAAGGAGCTGGGCGAGACCGACGAGCAGGCGGCCGAGCTTCAGGAGCTCAGGCGGAGGCTCCAGGAGGCCGATCTGCCTGGGGAGGTTGGCCGGGAGGCCGAGCGGGAGCTGGACCGACTGGCCCGCATGCCCCCAAGTTCGGCCGAGGCCGTCGTGGCCAGGACTTACCTGGACTGGATCCTGAACCTCCCCTGGAAGAGGGGGACCGTTGACCTGCTGGACCTGGAACGGGCCAACCAGATCCTCGACGAGGATCATTACAACCTGGACCGGATCAAGGAACGCATCCTGGAGTACCTGGCCGTACGCCGGCTGAAGCCCGAGGCCAAAGGGCCTATCCTCTGTTTCGTCGGACCGCCGGGGGTGGGCAAGACCAGTCTGGGCCAGAGCATTGCCCGGGCCCTGAACCGGGAGTTCATCCGAATCTCCCTGGGGGGGGTCCGGGATGAGGCCGAGATCCGGGGCCATCGTCGGACCTACATTGGCGCCCTGCCGGGACGGATCATTCAGGGGCTCAGACGGGCTGGCGTCAACAACCCGGTGTTTATGCTGGACGAGGTGGACAAGCTGGCCGCGGGCTTTCAAGGGGATCCGGCGGCGGCCCTGCTCGAGGTCCTGGATCCTGAGCAGAACCATGCCTTTTCAGACCACTACCTGGATGTCCCTTTTGACTTAAGCCGGGTGATGTTTATCTGCACGGCCAATCGGACCGATACCATCCCACCCCCCCTTCTGGACCGGATGGAGGTGCTCGAGCTGGCCGGTTACACCGAGGAGGAAAAGCTTTCCATCGTCGAACGGTATCTGGTTCCCCGTCAGATGGTGGAGCATGGCCTCCTGGCCGGACAGCTTACCCTGACGGAGAGGGCGATCCGGAGGTTGATCCGGGGCTATACCCGTGAGGCTGGTCTCCGCAATCTGGAACGGTGGATCGGGGCCATCTGCCGGAAGGTGGCCCGTCGGGTGGCCCGGGGGGAGGCCGGCCCCTTCACGGTGGATGCCGGGGACCTCGACGGCCTGTTGGAGCCTCCCCGTTTCCATGAGGAGGTCCTGCTCGACAAGGATGACATCGGCGTGGCGACGGGCCTGGCCTGGACCCCCTCTGGCGGCGATGTGCTTTTCATCGAGGCCGCCGTTATACCGGGCAAGGGGGATCTGATCCTGACCGGCCATCTGGGCGAGGTGATGCAGGAGTCGGCCCGCGCCGCCCTGACCTACACCCGGTCACGGGTGGCAGGGCTGAAGCTGCCCGAGGACTTTTACCGTCAGTACGACTTCCATGTCCATGTCCCGGCCGGAGCGGTTCCCAAGGATGGCCCTTCGGCAGGGATCACCATCGCGACGGCCCTGATCTCGGCCTTGACCCGCCGTCCAGTCCACAAGACAGTGGCCATGACCGGTGAGATCACCCTGCGGGGGCGAGTGTTGCCCATCGGCGGAGTCAGGGAGAAGGTGTTGGCCGCTCAGCGGGTGGGCGTCCCCACGGTGATTTTGCCCAAGGACAACGAGCCTGATCTGCGGGAGGTCCCGGTGTCGGTCAGGGAGACCCTTCAGTTCCACTTTGTGGGGCACATGGACGAGGTGTTACCCATTGCCCTTCACGCCCCATGAAAGCCGGGGAAGACCGTGGTCCTTGCCAGGGCGACATCGGAATAATAAGGACGTCCCTCCATGCTCCAGGCTTTTCAGGCCATCGCCGTCGCCATCGCCCGCTCCCTTGACGTGTAGGAGGTGGTCCGGATGACCCTTGCCGAGCTTCGGCGGGTCTTCCGGGCCGAGGCGACCGGGTTCTACCTCCTGGATCCTGCGGCAGGCACCATCACCTTGAAGGCCTGTGCAGGGCTCTCCCCGGCCTTCGCCGAGCAGGTCAGGAGCCTCCCCTTAAGCCAGGTCCCCATCACCGCTGAGGCGATCGCCTCCCAGGCTCCTGTCACCCTTCCCGTGAACGCCCATCCGAGCCCGGCCCTCCGCTCCCTCCTTCAGGGGGAGGGCCTCCGCCTTCTGGTCAGCATCCCTCTCCTCTCCCGGGGCCGGGCCCTGGGCGTGCTCATCTTGGGTCGCCGGACGGAGGAGCCCTTTTCCCCGGAGGAGCTGGAGCTTTTCGGGGCCATTGGGGGTGTCGTGGGCCTTGCTCTGGAAAATGCCACCCTCTACCAGGAGCTTTCCGCCCATCGGGACCGGCTCCGGGCCCTCTCGGCAGGGATCATGCGGGCCAGGGAGGAGGAGGCCCGGCGGATTGCCCGGGAGCTCCACGACACGGCGGGGCAGCTTCTGGCCTCCGTCCATCTCACGCTGGAGGAGATCGGTCGGGACCTCCCCCCTCCCCACCGGGAGCGCCTCCCGGAGATTCGGGGCCTCCTCGATCGGATCGAGGAAGAGCTTCGGCACCTCTCCCACGAGCTCCGCCCCACGATCCTGGACGACCTGGGGCTCGTTCCGGCCCTGGAATGGTTGATCCAGGGGGTCTCGGCCAGGACGGGGCTTTCCATCACCCTGGAGGGCTCGACGGCGGGGCGGCTTTCCCCCCTGATTGAAACGGCCCTTTACCGGATCGTCCAGGAGGCCCTGACGAACGTCACGAGGCATGCCCGGGCGACCCGGGTCACGGTCCGGCTCCGGCGGGAGGCCGCTAGGATCCACTGTATGATCCAGGATGACGGGATCGGCTTTGACGTTCCGACAGTCCTGGCCCGGAGGGGGGAGCGGGGCCTGGGATTGATTGGGATCCAGGAGCGGCTGTTCCCTTTAGGCGGGTCCCTGGAGATCACCTCGGCCTCCGGCCGGGGGACGGCGCTTTCCATCACGATCCCCCTGGAAGCTTAGGATGCCGATTCGGATCCTCTTGGCCGACGATCATGCGATCGTCCGGGAAGGCTTGCGGGCCCTCCTGGAACGGGAAGGGTTCGAGGTTGTCGGAGAGGCCGGGGATGGCCATGAGGCGATCCAGGGGGCCGAGCGGCTTCGCCCCGATGTGGCCGTCCTCGACCTCGCCATGCCCCTTTTGAACGGCCTCGAGGCCGCCCGAACGATCCTTCGAAGTCTTCCCCAGACCAGGACGATCCTCCTCACCGTCCACACCGAGGACCAGTACGTGTTGGAGGCCCTCCGGGCCGGAATCAGCGGTTACGTCCTGAAGACCCAGGCGAAGGCCGATCTCGTCCAGGCGATCCGGGAGGTCTCCAAAGGGGGGATCTATGTCAGCCCCGGCGTCTCCCGGACCCTCGTCCAGGCCTACCTCGCCAGGGCCGATCTCCCCCCCGACCCCCTGACGCCCCGGGAACGGCAGGTCCTGCAGCTCATCGCCGAGGGGAAGACGACCAAGGAGATCGCCCGGCTCCTCGGGGTGAGTGTGAAGACTGCCGAGGCCCACCGGACCAGGATCATGGCAAAGCTTGACATCCACGAGACGGCCGGCCTCGTCCGCTACGCCATCCGCCGGGGCCTGATCCAGCCCTAAATCCCCCCATCCCCCCTTTGCCAAAGGGGGGCAAAAGGGGGGATTTTCCCCCTCCCCTTTCAGGGATT
>CAZHST010000095.1:5932-7117 GCA_964535215.1 uncultured bacterium | reverse complement strand
GATCGTCTCCATGCTGCTTCCTCCTGGTGAAAAGGTGAAACGAAAAGGGGGAAGGGCAGGTTACCCCACCCTCCCCCGGCGCCTGGGGTTGGGCTACTTCTTGTGGAAGGTCCCCTTCTGGCGGTCGTAGCAGAGGTCCTTGACCTCCTTGGCCCCGGAAGGGGTCTTCACGTAGACGCTCTGGTGGCGGTCCGGGTCCCAATCGCCGTCGCTGTCCGACCAGAAGAGCTTGGTATCCCGGCCCTTCTCATCCTTGATAGGGTGCCGTGCCATTAGCGTTCCTCCTTCGGCGGGGAAGGTTCTTTGGCCGCCGCCACCCGCCGTGCTAGCGGCGGCCAATATTTTTAAGCGATAACTTGTCCACTCCTAAACCTGGATCGTCGCCATCCTCGAATCCCCAGGAAACAGAAAGGCCGCCTGATGGGCTCTCAGGCGGCCCTAACCGAGCTTATGCGCAGGATGAATTTAGGCGGTCAGAGCTCCAGATCCTCCTCTAAGAGACTTTGTCGTCCAGCCTGCATCGCCCGGAAGACGGCCCGGGCCAGGATCGACTCCAGCTCCCGGAAGTTGCCGGGGAAGTCATAGGCTTCGAGACGGGCGATGGCCCCCAGGCTGATCTCCTTCACCCATCCTCCAGGATTGAAAGCCGGATCCTGAAGAACAAGATCGATCAGCGGGCGGAGGTCGCTCCGCCGCTCCCGGAGGGAGGGGACCCGGAGCTTGTACGGAAAGCGGTGGTAAAGGTCCCGCCGGAATGTTCCAGCCTCCATCGCCTGCTTGAGGTTCTTATTGGTGGCGGCGATGAGGTAGACCGGCGAGAAAACCTTCCAGGAGTAGGGCCAGCCACTCGGGAGAAACTCCAGTTCGTCCAGATAGACGAGGAACTTGGCCTGGATTTCCGGCGGCAGATCGCCGATCTCGTCGAGGAACACGACCCCGCCCCACGCCAACAGCAGCCGTCCCGGCCGGGGGACCGCATCGGTGAAGGTCCCGGGAATAACGCCAAAGAGTTCAGCTTCCAGCACGTCCTTCCCGATGTTCACCGTGGAGATCCGCTGGAACGGGATAACGTGGGTTGGATTCGAAGCCGACAGGTACCGGTGGATCCACCCGGCGATGACGGTCTTCCCCACCCCCGTCTCTCCCTCCAGGAGAATCGGCTGGGGCTTGGGGATGAAGTCCTTT
>CAZHST010000095.1:0-5832 GCA_964535215.1 uncultured bacterium | reverse complement strand
CCTCCGCAAGGCCTGGAAGATCCGGATAGTCAACGCCTTATCATTCGCTGGAAGCCCACGTCGGGCCAGATAGCGCTCCGCCAGGTCCTGATCCCCTCTCTGCGGTTCCTGCCTGATCCGCTGAAGGAGGCCTTTCTTCAGCCGTTCAAAGGCCTTCCGGTATCGGTCCTCCACCCGACGCTGGCCCGGCGGCACCCCGTGCGATTTTAAATATGCTTTGGCCAGCTCCGTGGGCTTCCAGGCCGGATGCTCGCTCAGAAACTGGAGCAGCTCCCGCTCCTCTTCTCGAGCAGCGGGGCCCGTCGTGGAACGGAAGAATATGCGAAGTGGTACCACCTGGCCATCCGGCAGCTCGACCCATTCGTTCCTGACCGCTTTACTGATCCGCGTCCTCCAGGTGCTAACGTTAATTGATTTCTCCCGATCTGAGCTCTGTTCGGAACGTGGACCAAGCTGTTCTGCCAGCCTGGTTTGGACCAGGCGGCCTCCGATGGCAATCTGCTCGCCGGCCAAGAGTCCACGAAGCTCCCCTTGATATTGAGTGAGAAGCTCCCGTCCGATCGTCTTTAGAAGCCGCGCCTTTTCAGCAATCTGCCCCCTCAAATCGCCGATGAAGGGTTGCCCGAGGCCTTGAACGGTGATTCCAAGCTCCTCTTTCTGATTTCCTCCCAGGGCTACAATGGCCAAGTGGGCCCGGGGCCGCCGGGCTCTAACAGCCTCCCCCTCAAGGACCTGATCGAGATAGCGGTCCCGCTCCCCTTCTTCAAAGTCCTCATCCTGTGACAGCTCCACCGGGGAGTCGCGGTTCGGTTCCTCCTCGTCGGGGGCCGAGTTCTCCACCACGGGATCAAGAGGGAGGTCATGAATATTAACTGGAGGCTTAGGCTTTTGCTTCGGCTTAGGCTTCTGTTTCTCTCTTTGTTCCTGCTTCGGTTTCTGTCTTTGAGCCATTGTCCCTTCTCCTGCTCTGCCCCTCTCTATAATTTGCCCCCCACCATCACCCGAGCCTTAGGTGAAGTAAGCTGATCCACCACATCACCGGTCTTAACAGCTTCTTGTAAGAGCCGTTTCAGCTCCCGGTACGAAGCAGCGGCCAGGAAACCCCTTCTCTTCCAATCCAAAGCGACCGCCTGAAGACCCTTCACTTCGCCTCCCTGAAGCATGGCCCTAAGCAGCACCTCGAAATGGACAGGGGCAACAGCCGTCTTGTAGGTCTCAAGCATCCGGGGGATCACCTCGTCGAACACCCCTTGGAGCCCTCGCTCTTGATACACCCTGTTTAAGGTCATCTCCTCTGCCAGCTCTCCCCTGGCAAACAGCCGGCTGACCTCATCAATAGGGAGGGCGCGGCCGCCGGTATGAAAAGTCCGCATCGAAAGCTGGGTCCCCTGCTCCCCCACCGACTGGCCGGCCAGGATCCCGACGAGCGTCCCAAGAGGCGGCCAATCCCCCGTTGACCTGTCACGGCCGTAGCAGCGCTGGCAGATCCCCCCGTTGGCGTGGCAGGTCAGGGGGGAGCGGAGGAGAGCCACCCTCCTTTTTTTAAGCACAGATTCGTCCAACAAGGTCCCATCAACCCTGACCCTCCCGTCCACTGCCCATTGAAACTTGTCCTTGAAGAGCTGAGGGTTAAACCTGATCCCCTCCTGGGTCCCGCAATCCTCAGCCACGATCGTCAGCTCATAGGCCCCCTCGATCAAATCCCGGGTAAGCGCCCCGGCTTCTGCCACCCCCAGCTTCTTGTCGAGCATCGTCCGGCGGGTCGAATGGCAGAGGGCCCAATAGTCATCTTCCGAGAGCCCTTCGGCAAAACAGCCGGTGAGCAACTGATCCATCGGGGTCCCATCCTCGCGAAACACGTACCCGATCAGCCCGGCGATCTGGCGGAGCTGTCTCTTATCACCCCTGGCACCGGAGAGGAAGTAACGGGCAAAGGGGTTTTGAGGATGTTGGGCCAGCTTGGCCCACACGGCCGACTCGATCTCCTCAAGCCGCTTCTCGGCCTCCTCGACCACCCGCCGCTTCACCTCGTTCTCGTCCGGGCTCCCCTTCATCAGGCGTTGCCGAAGCTGCGGGAGGGCTTCTTTCCCCTGAAACTTCTTGATCAAACGGGTCCGAGTCTTCGGAGGCAGGGCGATCGCCTGGATGTCGAAGAAGCTGAAACTGGCCTGCCCTGTGGTCGCCGCTTCGAAGGTCAGGGCTTGCAGAGCTTTCAGCTTTTCGATGACCTCCTTTGGAGGTTTCGACCGGACCATAGTGGAGACCCGGTCGATGAGCTCCTTCTTCGGGAGATCCCTTTTGACCGGACCATCCAGTACTCCTTTTAAGACAGACCGCCCGGCTGGTTTCTGAGAGAGGAGAAACGCCCCCAGGACGAAATCCTGGGTGAGGTGGAGGAGCAGGTCGCCATTGGCTGCCTTAAACAGATGGCGACTGGGAAGAAGCTCCTTTGCCTCTTCCTGGGCTTTCTTGGTGAGCGGAAGGTAGAGGGCCATCGTGTCGCCGTCGAAGTCGGCGTTAAAGCCGCCGCAGACCAACGGTGGGATGGCGATGGCAAAGTCATCCCGGATCCGGGGCCGGAAGGCCAGGAGATTGTACTTGTGAAGGGTCGGCTGGCGGTTGAGGAGGACGAGGAGGTCATGCTTCGCAATGACCTTCTCCAGGGCGGTCTTCACCGGCTGCCGCTCAGGCTGTGAGCCGGCCAGGGCTTGCGCGATCACCCCTTTGGCCCCGGTGACCCCGTCTTCTTCAAGCTGTCTCCTCACGGCTCCCGAGAGGAGCCGAACGCCCATCGCCAACGGGATGCCACACTCATCGAGGGACAGCTCCGGATCAGGGACGATGACCGCCCGGCCGGAGAAGTCCTGCCGTTTGCCCAGAAGGAATCTCCGGAGGAGGCCTCGTTTGCCCTCCAAATGGTCGAGGATGGAGTAAATAGGGGGGTGCTCATATCCTTCAAGGAAGAGGCGTTTGACCGCCCGATAGAGCCGGTAAAGCTTCCACGAGAGCTGGGGGGCCTGAGGGTTTTCCCCTTTCATTGCATGTTTCAACGCAAGGTTCGCGAGGACCAGCTCTCGGTAAAGCCGGTTCAGGTGATGGGTTCCCTCTTCGGGATCGGGCCGATAGGCCAGGGGGATGACGGGAATAATAGTAAGCGGCTTACCCTGCTTGAGCAAATGGTTGAAGCGTGTCCTCCACTCCTCGATGGGCTCCCATACTTCCTTCCCCTGGGCCTTCCTTTCCTTCAGCTCATCCTCCTCCCCTTCGAGGAACAGCGGATGAGGAAGCGGCATAGCCAGCTCGAGATGGCCCATCCGTTCTCGGTGCTCCTTCCGGTTCTTCCCAAAGATCGCTTCGTCATCGAGATCCTTGAGCTGTTCGACCTCCCCCTTCGACCAGCTCCGGATCTCCGCGGGCGTGGCCTGGCGCAATCGGACCCGTTCTAGCCCTTCGATCGTCTTCGCCTCCTGCCCGTCGGTTTTCAGAAACTCGAGCTCCAACCCAAGCCCCCGGAGGAAGTACCGGAGGGCCCGCAGGGTCTCGGGAAAGCCCCGGAAGACCTCGTCCGGGAAGCCGCGGAAGGAGGGGCGACGCGTCAGCTCGAGCACCTTCCGACCAAGGAGGTCGTCGGATTTGGCCGTCAGCAGCTCCTCCAGGATCCCGAACGCCCCGTGGGCAAGAAGCGCCCAGACCTCCATCTCCCCGAGCCGCTGGCCGCCCCCGAGCCGCTTCCCTTTCACCGGCTGCTCCGTGGCGAC
This sequence comes from uncultured bacterium, assembly GCA_964535215.1. GTDB lineage: Bacteria > Methylomirabilota > Methylomirabilia > Methylomirabilales > JACQHM01 > JACQHM01. The sequence goes on along the minus strand of CAZHST010000095.1, from coordinate 2,074 downwards.
CGCATACCGCTCCCCCTCCCCGCCCAGGCGGACGTGGAATTTGTCCCGGGCCAGATGGTTCAGCTTCGCCAGATACTGGTACCCGACCACCACACGACCCAGGGACACTTCGTTCCCCCCTCGCCGGATGAACAGCTCAGCCTTCCCTTCCGGGAGGCCGGCCTCCTCCAGGAGCCGCTTCAACTTTTCCAACTCGACCGGCCGGAATGGGTCCCCCACCGTCGGATCCTGAAGCCGCCCCGCCTTGGCCACCCAGCCGTAGTGGGTCTCGAGAAGCTGGCCGAGGTTCATCCGGGAGACGACCCCCATGGGACTTAGGATCGCCTCCACTCGATACGTCCGGCCTTTGACCTGGAAAAAAGGCATCCCGGCATCAGGGAGGATCTTGGCCACGACTCCCTTGTTGCCATGTCGTCCGGTCAGCTTATCCCCGACCTCTAAGGGGCGGAGGGCTTCCACCCAGACCACCGCCTGATTCCCCCTGATGTCAGCCTTGACAACTGTGCCGGGGAAGGATTTGTCGTACCGCAGATCTTCGAACTGCCCATCTTTCCTCCGCTTCCGGGCCAGAAGCTCTCCCTGGGCGATCCCGACCTTCTCCTGAATTACCCCGGCCTTCGTCAGGCGGTGGCGCTCCGTCCTCTGAGCTTCTGCCGTAAACGTCTCCCCGGGTCGCAGTTCCAGGATGTACTCATAGAGGTGACGGGAGGTGAAGTTTTGGGCCAGCGACTCGCTCACCACGATCCCGTCCTCGAAGGTGTAGCCGAAGAAGGGGAGATAGGCCACGAGAACATTCCGGCCGACCGCGAGTTCCCCATCCAGGATGCCGGGCCAGTTGGCTAAGACTTGTCCGGCCTTGACCGGTTTACCAGGCCTGACCCGGACCTGATGCTGAAGGGGGGTATCAGCACTGGAGGGATAGAGAGGTATCAGGGGATATCGGTCTTCCTGCCCATTCGGTCGGCGGACGACAATCGCCCGATCGGTGACGCTCTCCACTGTTCCGGCGGCTTTTGCCACCACCAGCCGTCCGGAGGCCTCGGCCACCCGCCGCTCCCATCCTGTTTTTACCAGGGGGAGCTCCGGCTCCAGAAGCGGTAACGCCTGCTTCCAGTTCTTCCCCCCCATCATGGCCCGGGCGCCGTCGGTATGCTGGAGGAAGGGGACGAGGGAGACAGAGAGCCCGAGCATCGCCCCCCGATTGGTGGGGGCAGCCTGGATGGCCAACTCCTCTCCTCCACGCCGAACAAGGTGGGCCTCCCGGGCCAGGAAGCGGCGGAGACCGATATCCTCCGTCTCCGGTGTCTCCAGCGGGCAAAGCTTCCTTCGGTGGCTCTCATGGAGGGTGCGCCACTCAAGAGGAGCATGGGCGCCACCGGGGAAGAAGATCTTCCGGGAATCGGCCACCTCGGCCAGGGGATTCGTCTGGTCAAGAGGAAAAAGATGGGGGAAGGCCAGGAGGTTGAGCTGTCCCTCCAGCTCGACGGCGGAAAGAGGAGCCGGGGGGCGGCCTCGGCCTCCGGTCCCTTTTTTCGCCTCTTCCCCGGCATGACGAAAGGCGTTTAAGACGCTTCGAACCCGGGCCAGTTCGGCCGGCCAGATCTGAAACCGCGCCAGATCCGGGGACCGGTCCGCGTCCTCCTCCCGGGCCCAGAGCGCCTTGAGTGTCGGGCCGTACTCTCGCCCCCAGAGAATGAAGGTCCCCCACTTCGTCGGATAGGGAAAGCGGTAGAGCAGCTCCTCCCCCCGTAGCTTCAGCGTCGCCACCCCGAGGAACGAGAGGCCACGGGTGAAGCACTCCTCCTCACTCAACGGAGGAGGGAAGAAGCGGACCAGCTCAAACCCATGAGCTTTGTAGCCCTCTAGGAGTGATTGTAGAAGGGCAAGATAGTGAGCCTGGGGGTTCCCCATCGAGCTCCTTTAAGCCTCCGTTTGGTTATGCCATGACCTGAATGCCCCGAATCCGGTCGAACGGTTCCACCTCCTGAATCTTAGACAACTCATCCTGAAGATCCTGCCTGACGGTCTCCAGCGCCTCCTGCACCAGGCGGTCATCCGCCATCTCCTTAGACCG
>CAZHST010000094.1:0-7452 GCA_964535215.1 uncultured bacterium | reverse complement strand
ATCCTATCCCTCTCCCCCTAGAGGAGAGGGGAAACTGAGGTCCTACCGTTCGCGATCTCCCTCCTGCGCCGTCACCCACCACGAGGCAACCCGGTTGCCGGTCAAAAAGAAGATGAGGTTGCGATCGGGATAGATCCAGAGGACGCCTGACGGGCTCTCCTCCATCTTTGTTGGAGCACCGTACACGCTCTTGACCCGATGACCCGGCGCTCCAATGGCAACCCCTAACGCCGTGCTCCCTCGATAAGCCTCAATAGCCCCCAAGACTTCGATCTTCCCATGGCGGGAGGCGATGAGCGTCCCTGCCTGATCGTCCACCAGGACTTTCAAGGCTTCATCCTCCCGAAGGCCTAAGGGCACGGAAAAGGACATAGCCCCGGAGCCCCCGGCCTTCAGGACCTTTTCGACTGCTCCCCCGACTTTGATCCCCGCGATGGTCTCCCTCCTCGCCGGATAGGTTTTCCTCGACGGCTTCGCGATGAGCTTCTCGAGGTGCTGCCGCTTGCCGGCCGCAAGCTCCGTTTTCCCCTCCTGCTCATAGAGCCTGGCGAGATTCCAATGCGGGTCGGGATAGGCCGGATCGAGGGCGATGGCCTGGAGGAAGTCGGCCTTGGCGCGCTCAGGATCACCGTTTTTCAGGTAGGCGATCCCCCGGTTATTCCAGGCCGCCTTCAGCGTGGAATCCAGTCGAAGGGCCCGCTTGAACTCGCCGATGGCAAAGTCATATTCGCCAGCCTCCAGATAAGCCAGTCCCAAATTGTTGTGGCCGATGGCGTAGTCGGAGTCGCTTTCGATGGCCAGCCGGTAGGCCGCAAGGGCCCGGTCCAGGTATTTTCTGAAGAGGGGGTGGGCTCCTTCCGCCGGTGGAAGCTCCGTGAGGTCCTTGAGGGTCACCCGGGCCCGGGTCTGGGGGTCGAGCATGATCGAGCGACGCCAGCCGTCATCCCGCTTGTAGAGGAGCGCCCACTTGTGGTAGGCCACCCCCAGGTTGTTGTAGACCTCCCGGCTCGGGTAGAGGCTGGCAAAGGTCTCGTAGAGGCGGGCGGCCTCCTCATACCGCCCGACGGCCAGGTAGACCAGGCCCAAAGAGAACACCTCTACTTGAGCAGCGATCTGGCCGATAGCAGCCTTGATGGTTTCCGCCCGCCGGCGGGGATCAGGATGCAACGGGCTGGAGCCGGTCAGGGCAATCACCCTCTGAAGGATCGGGACGGCCGCCCTGGCCCGGTACCCGGCCAGGGAGGTGTAGAGGAGCCCGAGCCGGTCAGCCTCCAGTTCCATCGCCTGGAGCGCCCTGGCTTCCTCGTCCTTCCTTGGGGCAGTGGATGGGGAGGGACCGGACACGGCGATGTGCTGATATGTGGTGAGGAGGCCATGGTGGTCCCGGATCACATGAGCAACCTCATGGGCGAGGAGGAAGGCCAGGGCGTTCTCGTCTTTACCTGTCAGCTCTACCGCCCCTCGGGAGATGACGACAATGCCGCCCGGCATTGCTTGGACCAGGACCTTCGGGGTGTCGAGGACGTAGACCTCGAAGACGACCCCGGGGCGCTTGCCCGAGACCCGGAGGAGCTTGGTGAAGACTCCCTCCACACGCTGAGCCAGCGGATGCGTGGCGGGGAGGATCCCATACTGCTCTTCCTGAACACCCAGCGCCCGCAGCCCCTGGCTGAATGGGGCTTCGGGGATAGGCTTGCCCCCCTGCCCGATCCCTACGGCCGGACTCACCAGCACCTCTGCTAAGGCCAGATAAACGATAGCGACTTTTCTCAAACGTCCAGGCGCTTGGTTCATAGCTCCCCTCCGGCGCCGGAAACCCCGGAGTTCACTCCCGGGAGCAGGACTTCTTGGAATCTCCTTAAACGAGCCAGTTCTCCAGGGACAATCCCGGGATTCGTTCAAAGTGTTTCACGTTGGCTGTCACCAACGCCAGGTCGTGGACTATAGCGATGGCAGCCATCAGGATATCGGCATCTTCCAGCAGCATACCGGCTTCGCGTAGCGACGCATAGATTTCCGCTGCCTTATCGAGGGCGGCTCTGTCAAGGGGGACAACGCCATACAATGAGCAGAAGTGTTCAAAGACGCTGAGCTTCGCCCGGAACGGGGGCAGAAGCAACCCGCGTTTTGTCTCGTAGTAGGACACAGCGTTCAGCATCACAGGAAAACCTGCCAGCAGGGCTTGACGAGACTTCTGGAGAACGTTGTCATTCCCCTTCAGGAGCGCCGTCACAATGTTGGTATCCAGGGTGTAACCCCTCACAACGCTACGTCCCGGCCACCGAACCAGGGCCTTCTGCTGGTAGCCTCGTCAAATTCTTTAAGTTCCGCTTCGGTAAGGTCTGCCACTAATCCAGCAACCCGTTCTAGGCCTTCAAGTTTCTGCCGCATCTCCTCCGGGACAGGTGGCTCTTGCCTTCGGGCTTCAGCAAGCAACTCATCCAGCTTCTCGCGCAACTTGACCTGATCGTCAGGGCTAAGCGCCTTAATCAGCGTCAGGACATGTTCTAACGAAGGTTTCTCTTGAAGCATGGCTTTGACCTCCTTTGCCTCCTGTGGGGGCTCATAAGGAATCTCCCTACTCCTCCGCGACGACAAGACCCTCTATCGTTTCAAACCCAGGATACACAAGCTGAAACGGCTTCCCCTGCGGGCGCGGGAACACGAGGCTGTGGCGAAGCATCCTGCCGGGTTCCAACGGAAGGTCAAGGATGAGGCCGAGGAGTCGTACCACCCCGTATTGCTTCCCAGCCTCATCCAGGAGGGAGGCCTTCGCCCCGTGCGCAAGGGCAATCATCATCGGCTTCTCGGAGGTGTTCCGAAAGACCAGGTCCACCAGGAGGTACGCGCCCTTCTCCAGGAGCAGGTTCTGGCGCTGCTCCTCGGGAAGGGGCTGCACCCTCTCGACGGTGAGGGTTAAGCCCGGCTCCGTCAGTGACTTAGCCGTGGGATGGGGAACATGCGCCAGCTCCGCCGGGAGGCTCGTGGCGGCGCCGCCAAGGACGCCACCGGTCCGGCTCTCGATCATGCGGGCCTCGATCTCCACCGTCGAGCCAACCTCGAAGAGCATCCCCACCACGAGCGCATCCAGCCCGAGCCATGCCCCGGCCTGGCCGGCTTTGGCCGGGTCCAGCAGATCGGGCATCCCGAGCTTCAGGGTGGCAAGCAGGCGCTTCAGCCGGCGCCGGTCAACGATCCGGAACGGCTGCAGGCGAGCGAGTTCGGCCGTCAGCTGGTCGGCCAGGTACTGCCCGAACTCGCTGGTGGTCCCCTCCATGGTCAAGAAGTCCATCACCGCGACGGTCCGGTAAGGCTGGGCCGGCACGCCCTTCGCCAGTTGATCTGCCAGCTCCTTCACCGCCTGTTTGAGGTCAGCCGCCCAGGTCGCGTCTCCTGATAAAACCAGCAGGAACAATGAAACCAGCGCTCTCAGGAGCACCGCCTTCATAGCTCCCCTCCGAGCTTACCTTACCGCTAGGGAAGCGGCCCGCGCTGCCTCTCCAACAATTCGGTTTGAAGATGGAGGGCCTTTTCCACCTGTCCAACCTTGAGATACGCCCAGACGAGATACTGCTTGTATTCGCTCTTTGCTGGGGCCAGCCGGACGGCCTCTTCGAGGGGTCCGATGGCCGCCCTGGTCTCGCCCTTGAGGAGATACGCGATCCCGAGCCAGAACTGGGCCTGATCGTGACGGGGATCAATCGCAATCGCCTCGTGAAGTTTCGGGATGGCCTTCTCAGGGAAGGCCGGATCGTCGTAGAAGGCCATGGCTTCCTGGAATCGCTTCTCGGCTTCAGGATGATAGGCCGGGGCGATGCCGAAGGCCGGAAGTTCCGGTGAGGGAATAAAGGGGGGCTTGGCGATCCGGAACGACTCGACGCGGGGCAGGAGGCTCGGCGGCCCGAGGAGAACCGGTCGGAGGAGGAGGCCGGCCCCAAAGGCCAGGCTAACGGCCACCGTGCCCAAGGCCCAGGCCGGCCAGGGGATCGGGCGGAGCACAGATCCGAGCCGCTCCCACCAGGGCACGGCTGGAGCCGTCTCACGGGCTCCTAACGGGTCGGCCCGCGCCAGGATGGCGTAGCCGCGCTCCATCTCCGCGACCGTCTCCCGGCAGTGGACACACCCCGCCAGATGGGCCTCGAGCCGCCGACGGTCGGCCGCTTCGCTCTCCCCCAGGAAGTAGCGGCTCAGCTCGTCCGGGGCCGGGCACCCCCACTCCTCCGGGATGATGGCCCGGAGCCGGGCCCCCAGCCACTCTGTCTTCAAGCGGTCGTTGAAGGCTCGCACAGCCTCGGCTCGCCCCCGGCATTCCGCGCACTCGGCCAGATGGTGCGTCAGTTTGGCCTCCATATCCACCTCCAGGAGGCCATCCACATACTGCATAAGGGTCTCGGCCTCGACATGGCTCATGGGTCACCCGTCTCCTGGGCCAGTTGCCAGACCCCGGCCTTCGCCCGGGCCAGCAGGACTTTGATCTCCTGCTCTTCACGCTGGAGGCGCCTCGCGATCTCCTTGATAGAGCGGTTCTCCCGCCACCAGAGCTGAAAGACCTCGGCCAGGGGCTGCGTCAGCCGCTCGGCCAGGCGGGCGATCTTCTCCTGCCAGGCCGGGTCCGATCCGGCACCCATCGAGGCGAGGAGGAGTCGGTACAGCCGCTCCTTGCAGCGGTGGAGCGAGGCCCAGACGTTGCTTAGCGTCATCTGAAGGCGGTCGGCAATCTCCTGCTCCGGGTGCCCCTCCACCTCTTTGGCCCACAGTAGCTCCCGGCAGCGCTCGTCCAGCCGATGAAAGGCCTCCCGGAGCCTCCTCCGCTCCTCCTTCACCTCTACCTCTTTGAGGGTACTCCAATGGGGATCGATCAGGCCTTCTGCCAGCTCCCGTAACGGCTTCGTCTCGCCGTCGGGCAGCTCGATCGGCTCGTCGAGGGAGACCTGATGAGCCTGCTCCCTTCCGACCTCGACTGTCTGGCTTGTGACCACTTTATAGAGATACGTCCGAAACTCCGGGTTGCCGCCGGTGAACCCCCTCTGCCGGAGCCCCTCCAGCTTCGCCAGAACCCGGCTGGTAATCTCCTCGATCTCGGTCTCGTCGATCCTCCTGGCCCACCCTTTTCCAAGGTCTCTCGCACACCGCTCGATCCTGGTCTTGAATTCGGAAAGGGCTCTCTGATCTCCTTGGCCAATCGCCTGAAACAGCTCCAGCTCTGACCAGGCCCGGTACGGTTTCATCCCCCTCCTACTACCGCGCGGCCGCGAGGATGAGCTCCCCGCTCATCCCCCGCACCTCCAGGACCGGACGCTGCTCGAAGCCGTGGACCCGCTGGGTGTAGGCCCGGACTTCCGTCGAGAGGTACTGGTACACTTCCAGGATCGTGATCTCCTTGTTCCGGTCAAAGTCGGCCTTTCCCCCGAGGGCCTCCAGGAGGAAATGGGTGAAGACGCCGTGCCGGACCTGATCGTCCTCGATGGAGACCTGCTCGGGCCGGCTCGCCGCGAGGATCACCCGGCCCTCCCCGGCCTCCATGAAGCTGTTTCTACCAGGGGTGGTTTGGACCAGAGGATTGGTCACCCCTTTGGCCAGCTTCCCGCCAACGCCCCCGCTATGGCAGGCATCGAGGAGGATCAGGACCTTTTTGGCGGGGAGCTGGCCGACCAGCTCCTCGAAGGCGTCATCCCGGATGGCCGTCTGATAGAGGTCGTCGAGGCGGCCATCGGAGGGGACCAGGTAGTAGTGCGCGGTGCCATCCCGGGCAGGTCCGACGGTGCCGTGGCCTGAAAAGAAGATGAGGACCGTGTCCTCCTCCCGGACTTTGGATCGGAGCGATCGGAGGGCCGCATAGATGGCCGCCCGGGTGGCCTGGCCGTTGAGGAGGAGCTGGACATCCTCGGGGGCATAGCCCCCCTTCTGGATCAGCAGGTTGGCCAGATCCCGGGCATCGTTGGCAGCAAACCGGAGCGGCTTGATTGGCAGGGTGTCCTGGCTATTGGCATACTCATTGATCCCGATGAGCAGGGCGTAGCGCCTCCCCTCTTTGAGCAAGTCTATTGGGCCCTTGCCCACGACGATGATGACCGCTGCCCGCTTCAAGATCCCGCTCTGGCGGTCGGCGGCTAAGATCCGCTCGGCATCCCGCCAGGGGATCAGGAGATCCCCCTTCCGCTCACCCGCCACCCCTTGCGCCCGGACGATCAGGGGATTGGGCCCCACGCGCCCATCTGCCTTTGCTTTCAGGAGGCTGTCCGCGTAGCCTGCAAGACCGTAGGCTTCAAGAAAGCGGGGGTCCACACTCTGGGGGCCATAGATTTGGGCCTGGTCGCCCGCCACCAGCAATCGGGGGGTTAGAGCCGGGGAGAAGCCCAGCCCTGAGGCCTCCACGATCAGGCCGGTGTACTGCTCTTCTGTGGCGAAGGCTGGATTCGGTTGGTATCCCGCAGGCGGCTGGGCAGCCGCCCACCCGGTCAAGGCGGACGTGAGGCCCTCCGGACCGTTCAGACGGAGCCCGACGACGACTTCAGCCCAGACGGACCCATCGGGTAGATCCTGCACCGTTTCGCTGACGATCCTGGCGCCTTTGATCCTGGCCTGGACCTGGACGTGGAGGGTCGAATCTTTCAGGGTCTCCCTCTTGATGATGGTGTCGCCGGTGAGGGTGAGGCCCTCCACCGTCTCGGCCAGCTTCTCGTAGGCCAGATACCGGGCGGCTTTGAGCGCCATCGAGCGGGCCTGGGCCCGATTCACCGCGACCCTGAGATCGGCGGTCGCCCCGGCCTTCACTTCGATGGAGCCTTCGTCCCACTTTGTCCGGACGGCAGTGTGGGCAGAGACATCGATATCCCGCCGATCCAGGCTGGTGCCGCTCGTAGGTTCCTTCCACCATTCCGACCCTGCTTCACCTGTTGACGGCAGAGCGGGCCCTATGAGCACCCCGATCAGCCAGAAGATGACCACGACGCTTCCCAGCATGACTATCCCTCCTTCCCGTTCGGCATATGCGCCTACCCCTCTAAAGAACCGCCTCAGGGGGCAATCCTTACGGACCAGAGAGGGTCCCCACGGGAAGGTTCTTCTCTCCTAAGCTCAAAAGTCTTCTGATCCTTGGCCGTCGCCCTTGGGTTTTCCTCGACCCCGATTTCCGGGAGCGCCTCGCTTTCGTTTCCGAAGGCCTTCCCTGATAAACGTTTCCACAAGCTCCGTGATCGGCGTATCGCAGTCCACCGAAAGCCTCTTCAGCTCTCGGTGCAAATTCACGTCCTTGATCACTAATGTCTTGGGCATTTTGCCTCCTCTCAAGTCAAAGCGCTTAGAAGCCCTGAGAGCTTTATAAAATTCCACTTTTGTAGTGGAATTACGCTACCTAAGGAACTCATCAGTTGTCAAGTGGAAACGGACTAACCTCCGGACATGACTTCGGACAGGGAGCTGGGGGATCATGGAGGAAACCCTTTGGGAAGG
>CAZHST010000093.1:0-7551 GCA_964535215.1 uncultured bacterium | reverse complement strand
CCAAGCGAAACTCCAAAGCGGTAGCCTGAGACGCTCCCCCCTTGGCCCTTCAGCCGAAAGGGGAACCGGTCCCCCCAAGTGTGGCCCAAAAGGACTTAAGTGTCAAGTTCGACGATATTGTCGAAGGATTCGTCAAGGTGGTCGAGGCTGAACCCTCCGACGAAGAAACCTGCCGTTTATCCTGGTCCTGACTGATCCAGGAAAATCCAGGAGATTCCAATGAGTGAGCCCCTATCCCCAGGTTTGGCACGGCCCTTGCCTCTCAATCAGAACGAGGCGAAAACCGCAAGAAGGAGGAAGAGGCATGAAAAAGCTGCTGGTGTTCGTGGTGGCAGGCGTGGTGCTGGTTGGCTTAACCGGCCTGGCGGCGGCCCGATGGGGCGGCCCGATGGGCTCCGGCCCAGGTCCGGCCATGATGGGGCAAGGCTGGACAACAGCCGGTTGGCACCATGGAAGCGGGATGATGGGGGTCGGGCATCATGGTCCCGGCTGGGGGATGATGGGCGGTTGCCCATGGTGGGGGGGACCAACGGCGGCCCAGATCACCCAGGACCAGGCCAAGGAGCTGGCCGAGAAGTATGCCCAGATCTATTTCCCCGGATACACGGTGGAGAAGGTCGAGGGGTTCCCGATGCCCCATGGAACCGCCTACCTGGTGGAGCTGAAAGGCCCGAAAGGTGAGACGGTGCGGATCCACATTGGCCCCTTTGGCCATGTGATGGCCAGCGCCCCTTTTACCTACCGTCGCTAGACTCCTTCCCCGGCCACAAGGTCCAGCCCCGGCCGGACCCTCGCTACCCCCCTGGGCGTGATAGCCCAGGGGGGTTTTTCATGGTACACTAATAAAAACGGTTAGAGTTACCTCTCTGGAGAGACACCGGGTGGAGACCTCTGATGGTTCAAGATCCCTCTTCCCCCAAACCTCTTTTCGCGCCGCGCTATCTCTTAGCCACCCTTCTCCTCCTAATCACCGTGATCGGCATCTACACGGTTTGGGATGCCAGACGGCTTCGGAAGGACCTGGCGCGTGAGTTAGAGGAGCGGGGCCTGGCTCTCCTGGACGTTCTCGAGGCCAGTGCAAAGAACGCCATTACAGGGAATCGCCTTTTGGAGGATTTGATCGGCCAGCGGCTCCTGGACAACGCCCGGTTGATTGACCGCCTCATCGGGACCGGAGGCTACGATGATGGTGTCCTCCAACAGGTCGCCCAGGAGAACCGGCTCTTGAGGGTGGAACTCCTCGACCAGGAGGGGAACCCCTACCGCCCGAGGCCTTCTTCCCGGCCAACCCTGATGATGCCTCACCGGCGGATGGGCATGATGAGGATGCACCACGGGGAGCACTGGGAGCCCGGGGGTCCTCCTTGGGAGGGTGAGCCGGAGGACACGGAAGCCCATCAGCATAAGCCGCGCATGGGCATGGGCACACCTTTCATGTGGGGCCACCGTTGGCACGGCCCTGAGCCAGCAGAGAAGCGGCAGATCCTCCCCAAGGCCTTGCAGGAACGGAGGTTCTGGGAGGGCAGTGACTTTGGCGTGGCCATTGACGCCAGGAGCTTCCCAGGCCTGATCGTTGTCCATGCCGATGCCCGGTTCCTCCTGAATTTCCGGAAGGAGATCGGCCTCCAGCCTCTTATGGAGGATCTAGCAAAACGACCCGGTGTTGCCTTCGTCTCCCTCCAGGACCCTTCCGCGACGATCCTCGCCCACAGCGACCCGACAAAGGTCGGCCAGGTGGAGAAGGATCCATTCTTTAAGGCGTCTTTGGAAAAGGAGGAGGGGGGAACCCGCCTGATCGCCCTCCCCGATGGGCGGAAGGCCTTTGAAGTGGCCAGACCTTTTGGCCTTGGCCGATCCCGTTTAGGACTCCTCCGCCTCGGCCTCCTGGTGGACCCAATCGAAAAGGTCTGGCACCAGGATCGTCAGACAATGCTCTTCCTGACCGGTGGCATCCTCCTGATCGGCACCCTGGGGACGCTGGGCATCTTCCTGAACCAGCGTCGGTATCTCTCCCAGGTCAAAGTCCTCGAGGAAGAAGTCCAACGGGGAAAGCGCCTCTCGGCCTTAGGGAACCTGGCAGCAGGGGTGGCCCATGAGATCAGGAACCCGTTAAATGCCATCTCAATGGGGCTCCAGCGCTTAAAGCGGGAGTTCACACCATCCGGAGAGGAAGGAGAGTACCGCCGGTTCCTGGAGATCATGCAGGCCGAGGTGAAACGGCTGGACGGGATCGTGACCCGCTTCCTCCAACTGGCCAGGCCGATCCCCCTGAAGCTTGAAGAGGTTGATCTCAGGGCCTTGCTGGAAAGCCTTCTCCTCCTTGTCCATGAAGAGGCTGAAAACCGTGGGATCACCCTCAAAGCGGACCTCCCCTCCACCCCCTTCCCGATCTTCCTGGACCCGGGGCAGATCAAACAGGTCCTCTTAAACCTTCTCTCGAATGCTTTCCAGGCTACACCCGAGGGAGGCACCGTCACCGTCTGGGCCCGACGCGTTCGCCGTTCGACCTTCGATGGCAGACCTTTTGAGAAAACCCTGGAGGGCGAGGCCATCGAAATCGGGATCGCCGATACAGGTGTGGGGATCCCACCAGAGCACCTGGAACGGATCTTCGAGCCGTACTTCACGACCAGGGAAGGGGGAACAGGCCTGGGCCTGGCCATCGCCCACCGGATCGTGGACGCTCATAGGGGCAGGATCGAGGTGGAAAGCGAGGTCGGAAAGGGGACGACCTTTCATGTCCTTCTCCCCCTGAAGCCTGGAGGCAATCGTGGGTGAGTTCCTGATCCTGATCGTGGACGATGAGGCCCCCCAGCGGGAAATGATCGGGGGGTTCTTGAGGAAGCAGGGCTTCGACGTGGCCTTGGCGGCGAGCGGTCAGGAGGCCCTGGAGATTATCCGAAGAGGGCCCGTGGACCTGGTCCTGACTGACCTACGGATGCCCCAGATGTCAGGGATGGAGTTTTTGGCTGAGGTTAAAAGGTTGAACCCCGAGATCCCTGTGGTGGTCATGACGGCCTATGGCAGCATCGAGAGCGCCGTCTCGGCTATGAAAGCAGGGGCATACGATTACCTCTCGAAGCCCGTTGATCTGGACGATCTCCTCCACCTCGTCCGGAAGGTGGAGGAGCGTCAGCACCTGATCGCCGAGAACCGGGAGTTGAGGGAGCGTCTGAAAGAGCGATACCGGCTGGAAGGGATTGTGGCAGAGAGCGGGGCGATGCAGGAGGTCTTAAGCCTCGTCTACCGGGTCGCGGGAAGCACCGCCACCGTTCTGATCCGGGGGGAAAGCGGGACAGGAAAGGAGTTGATCGCCCAAGCCATCCACTACCACAGCCCGAGGGCCAAGGGCCCTTTCATCAAGGTGAACTGCGCCGCCCTCCCCGAGACCTTGCTGGAAAGCGAGCTGTTCGGCCACGTGAAAGGGGCCTTCACCGGGGCAATCCAGGACAAGGCAGGTCGCTTCGAGGCCGCCCACGGCGGGACCATCTTTCTGGATGAGATCGGCGACATCTCACCGGCCATCCAGGCCAAGCTCCTCCGGGTCCTCCAGGACCGGGAGTTCGAACGGGTCGGGTCGAACAGGACCTTGAGAGTGGACGTCCGGATCCTGGCCGCCACCAACCAGGATCTGGAGGCCGCCGTCCGGAACCGCCGGTTCCGGGAGGACCTCTACTACCGCCTGAACGTTGTCCCCATCTACATCCCTCCCCTTCGGGAGCGTCGGCAAGACATCCCCCCCCTGATTGACCACTTCCTCCAGAAATTCTCCAAGGAGAACCGCAAACGGATCCAAGGGCTGACCCGGGAGGCCCGGGATGCCCTGCTGAAGTACGACTACCCGGGAAACGTCAGGGAGCTGGAGAACCTCATCGAGCGAGCCGTCGTCCTCTGCCGGGGGGAGGTCATCGGGATGGGGGACCTCCCTCTGACCTTCAGGGCTGTGGAGGTCGAGCAGGAGGTCCCCCCGTCCCTCCCGGCGCTCCTCGAAGGGATCGAACGCCGGAAGATCCTGGAGGCCTTGGAGCGGAGCGGATGGATCCAAACAAAGGCTGCCGAGGAGCTGGGGATCAGTGAGCGGGCCCTTCGCTACAAGATGAGGAAGTACGGCCTATCAGCTCCTTGAGCCGCAAGGCGTTCTGGACGGCGTACCCGCAAGCATCATTGTTAAAGTAGATATACACGTCCAGCCCCTCCTTCAGCCACCCTCTGATCCTCCTTGCCTCCTCCTGAAGGCGCTCCTCGGGGTAACACGAGCGGTAGCGCGAAGTGGGTCCGTGGCGTCGGATGTAGACGAAGTCGGCCGAAAGCGGTCCCTCCACGGGAAGCTCCGACCAATCGGCGAGGCAGAGGGCAACCCCCGCTTCGTTGAGAAGCCTGAACACCCGAGGATCCAGCCAGCTTTTGTGTCTGACCTCCAGGGCCACACGGGGTTGTGGGAGGATCCGCTGCCTCCGGAGGTACCGGAGGAAGCCATCGAGACGCTCCAGGTTCAAGGACCACCAGGGGGGGAGCTGGAAGAGGAGGGGACCCAGCTTCTCCTTCAGCAGCGCGGCCCGCTGCAGGAAGGTCGCCACGGAGCCTTCTGGATCGCCAAGCCGCTTGATATGGGTGATAAAGCGGCTCCCCTTGACGGCAAAGATGAAACCCGGAGGGGTTTCCTTCCGCCACCGCTCGAAGGCTTCCTCCGAGGGAAGGCGGTAGAACGGATTGTTCAGCTCCACGGTCTCGAAGTGACGGCTGTAAAAGCTGAGCCAATCCGTGGGCTTCAAGCCCTTCGGGTAGAAAACCCCGCTTCCCCAATGGGGGTAGCTGTAGCCGCTGGTACCGATGAAAGCCCGTCCGTCCCCCATCTCAGGCTAAACCCGGCTCAAAGTTAAGCCGAGGTACAGGACGATGAGGATCAAAACCAGGTTGACACCTTTAAGGGTAGCCGACCGCTGCAGGGACTTGGAGACCGCCTCCTGAACCCGGCCGGGAAGTTGTCCGGGGTTCACCACCAAGGCCTGACGTTTGGCGACAAAGGCTTTGCTGTCCACGATCTGGAGGGCAAACATGACGAGGAACAGGATGAGCTTCACGGCTAACACCGGGTAGAAAGCTGGGGAGAAGCGAAACCCCGAGGCCACCCCCCTTGCTATAAAGTTAAAGATCCCGGTCAAGAGGAGAAGCTCCATCGCCCTGGAGAGGGAGAAGGAGACCCCCCTCTCAACCCGCTGAAACAGCTCAAGCCGCTCTTGGGTCTCCCCTGCCCGTTTCAAGGCGGTGAAGAGGAGGAGGGAGAAGGCGAAGCCGCCCAACAAGACGGCCGCTGAAAGGAGATGAAGCCAGAGAAGGAAAAGCCGTAGCATCAAGGCCTACCTCCTTCTGAAGGAAGCATCTCCCCGTTGCCTCTCTTCAGACGGCCCCTTTTGCGCTTCACCTCCCGATGGAGCTGCTTCAACTCCTCCACGACCACCTTCAGCTCCACCTTGACCAGCTCCAAAAGGGCCCGGCGGATTTCTTCGCGTCTCGAGGCCGTCGAAAACGGCCCTCTCCCGGTCTCCAACCCGAAGGCACCCAGCGTCGGCCGGACCGTTTTCTGAAATCGCCCGCTAAGCGGGCGTGCGAGGATTTGGTGTGCCGTTCCCATCCCTCACCCTCCTGTCCCTGATGAACGCCGCAACGGCTTGAACCCCTAAGGCTGGATCAGCTCGAGGAAGCGAGAAGCGTCCTCAGCCATGAACATGTTGTTGAAGAGGACGTAAGTCGTGACCCCTTCAGGGCACAGAGCCTTTAAGAAGTGGAGGTCCTCGTCGGTGTGGAGGTACCGGTAGCCGGTCCGGCCGTGGAGCCTGAAATAGCGGATGGAACCGTAAAGGGGCTCTTCCTTCAAAGGGTTCACGACGTGGACCAGATCCAGCTCCTCACAGAGATCCTTGATCATGCCTGGCTTCCACTCCCCCCGGGGCTCCCACCCCAGGATGAAGCCTCCCCTCTCGATCCCCGAAAAGAACTTCTGGAGGTTCGTCCGGTGCTCCCGAGAGGGGTCAAAGCTGGGGGGCGACTGGAAGATGATGACGGTGGCCTCTAAAGCCTTGGCAACCGCGGCCGTCTGCTCCCAGGCTTCGAAGACCTCGTCGGTCGGCCTGAAGGAGCCATACCGTTGCTGCTTAACCTTCTCCAAGAGGCGCTTCCCCAGCCTCCGGTAGGTGGGGCTCTTCGGCTCGTGGGTGATGAGCTGCCAGGCCTTCAAGGTGAACTCGAAGGAAGGAGGCGCCTCCTCCCGCCACCTCCTCACCGTCTCGACCTTCGGAAGCTTGTAGAAGGTCTGCTGAAGCTCGACCACGGGGAAGCGGCGGTAGTACTCCGGCTTCTCCACCGGGAAGCCGCAGCACCCCACTTTAATGGTGTTAAGATGCTCAATCATTGACTCCGTATCCGGACATAGTTAGGCGATAGGCAGCCTTCGGACACGCACAAGCGTATCCTCGACGGTTACAGCACAACCTTCTTGAAGCACCTGTTCTAACTGCGGAAGGAGTTCCAGGAGCTTCTGGGTAACCGTTTCTAGATCTGCCCCTGAAAGCCGTAAAGTGATAAGGCTTGGTTGATGGTAACCCTCTAAAGCCAGCAGGGCTGAGAAATCCAGATCCTGCGTTACAACAACCCTCCCTTCCTGACGGGCAAGGTCTAAAATTTCCTGGTCCGAGGCGTTCACCGGCAGGAGCTGTGAGACCCTGACGATATCCCATCCCCGCTTCCGCAAAGCGTCAACGGTCTTTGGTGAAATGTTCATATCTGCCAGAAGACGTAGGGCCACCCCTATCGTCCTTTACAGAGTTGGCACCATGCGAATCTGATCCGAAACGACCCAGGCCGCATATTTGATCGCCTGGTACACATCTTCCACGTCCAGCTCCGGATAGGCTTCAACCACCTCTTGAACGGACTTCCCGCTGGCCAGCATTTTGAGGATCACGCTTACAGTAATTCGCATCCCTCGAATCGTCGGTTGACCCAGACAAACATTGGGATTAATGGTGATACGATCCAGTTTTTCCATCTTCCTCTCCTCTTCTCTTTATCCCCCTATTCCAACCTTTCACCACAAGCGGCCAGGATTTAGCCGTCAACCTTCGGGAGCTTGTAGAAGGTCTGCTGAAGCTCGACCACGGGGAAGCGGCGGTAGTACTCCGGCTTCTCCACCGGGAAGCCGCAGCACCCGACTTTAACCAAGGCTGGGTGTTTAAGCATCGTAACACTCAAAGCTATCCTAACAAGTCGCTGATGTCCTCCCGTTCGACCTGGAGATCCAGCAGGAATCGAATCATTTCCCTTACATTTGGGAAGTTCTTTACCAGAACTTCGTTTTGATCAGTGATCACTGTAAGCTCCAAACCCGCGACAGCTCTACGCCGTAGCTCGGGTTGTCTTAGAGTCTCCTCAACCGATTGCGCAACTCTTGGCTTTACATCATGAGTAAGCCTTTGAGCGATTTGATCTTTCTGGCTCGTTAATAAACCTTGGTAGACCGCCCAAGCCTCTCCCGGAGCGACATCATCCCACTCC
>CAZHST010000092.1:0-7904 GCA_964535215.1 uncultured bacterium | reverse complement strand
GGAAAATCACGTCATCCGGGAAATCCAGACCCTCCGCTTGACGAGACGGGGGCTGGAAACAGAGCTGGTGACCCGCTTGAGGGGGCGGGGGACTTGGATTGTCCCCTGAGCTTTTGGCCAAAAAAATCTTGACAAGGATGCGAAAGCAAGACTATTTTAGGTTTTACAAGGATTTCCTCTTCTCCAGCCGCCGTTCCCTATAGAGGATGCTTTCTGGTGCTGTGATGTTAGGTAAAAGTGGTCCATCGTTTGCATCCCATGGAGAGGGGAGGGAAAAGGTCCTTCTCTTCACCGTTGCCGGCGAACTCATGGGAATCGGGATAGCCGCTGTGGAGGAGGTCATTGATGCCGCGGGCTTCAGACCTGTCGAGGCTGCCGGAGATGGCGCTTGGGGTGAAATCCTGTACCGGGGGCGAAGGATCCCCGTCGTGAAGCTCACTTCCTTCTTCGATTACCCGTCCCTGCTCAGCCCCAGCTCAGGGCAGGTTCTGGTGGTTGGGATGGACGGGATGACCTTTGGCTTCCTCGTTGACTCTGTCCATGAGATCGTCGAGGTTACCCCTCGGGAGATTGAGCCCATGCCGGCGATGCTCAGCGTGTTAGGGAGGGACTACTTTCGGGGGTTTTTGAAGCGTGGGGATCGGATCATCATCCTCTTGGATGGGACGGGATTCGCCAGGATGCAGGAGATCTCACGCCTCGCGGGTGAAACCGAAGAGCAGAGGGGGCAGGAGGAGGTAGCCGCATGATGGTTTCGCTGGCGGTGGCCTCAGAGACCCTGCACCTTTTGATCTTCGGTGTGGCGGGGCGGCTTTTCGCCCTGGAGATCGCGGAGGTTGTTGAGATCATCTCCTTCCAAGGATTGACGAGAATTCCCCGTCCGCTCCCCCACGTTGAGGGGGTAATTGCCTACAGGGATCGGGTGATCCCCCTCATCAACCTCAGGCGGCGATTGGGGGCTCCCGCTAAGGACTCAGGGCCTGGAGCTCCCATTCTGCTGTTGCGCTCCTCCCTGTCTTCAACGCCGGTCGGGCTTCTGGTCGATTCTGTCTTGAACGTCATTGCCGTGGACCGAAGAACCCTTCTTGAGCCACCGCCGAAGGTTTTTGGGATCAAGGCAGAGTTTATCAAGGGGATTGCGAATATGGAGGGTCGGCCGGTGATCTGGTTGGATGTGGCGAGGCTGCTCTCGACCACGGATGAGATTGTCCTCGTCGTCTAGAAGGCTGTTGGTGGGGATCTGGAGCAAGCAATGGGTGGCGCTGGCGCAGGCACGTGCCGCGGTCCCGATGGAGGGTGAGTTGGATGGGCGCCAGGATTTTGGTCGCCGACGATAGTGTGACGATCCAAAAGGTCATCGAACTGACCTTGAGCAAGGAGGACTTCCAGATCATCCCGGCCCGAACCGGGGAGGAGGCCATCCGCAAGGCGAAAGAGGTCCGGCCTGACCTGATGCTCATTGACACCGTCATGCCGGATAAGAGCGGATACGAGGTCTGCCGGGTCTTGAAGGCTGATCCGCTCCTGAAGGATGTGCCCGTCATCTTCCTGCCGGGGACCTTTGAGGCCTTCGATCGGAACGAAGCCTTTAAGGCAGGGGCCGAAGATTTTGTGACAAAGCCTTTCGAATCCCAGACCCTCCTTAGCAAGGTGAAACAACTGCTCTTCTCCCGATCTACCCTCCCACCCCAGGCCCCTCCTCGCGTCCAGGAGTTGGCTAAGGAAGAGATCTCACGCGAGGAGCTTTTCCAGCTTCTGGAGATGCCGGCAGGGGCTGTCCAAGAGGAGGCCGCTCCTCCCACGCCCCATGAGCCCTTCGAGACGCCCCTTCAGGGCTTTTCCCTTGAGGGGTTGGTTCTCGAAGAAGCGGAGACCCCGGAGGAGGAGATCGTCCACGAGATGACGGAAGAGGCCGGGTCCCCTGAAGAGTTGTTCGCCTTCGAGCCCTTGGAACCGTCTTTCCCCTCTGGAGAGCCTCTAGGGGAGGGAACCCAGCTCCCCCCTTTGAGCCTGGAACTGACCCCGGAACCGGTTTCCTTCCCCGTCGAATCGCCGCCCGAGACGGTCGTGGTCCCTCCCCCGGCCGCTCCTGAGGTTGAAAGCCCTCCCCTCCAGGGAGAAGCCGCCCAGGATTTGGATCTGCGGGAGGCTGCCCAGGTTGCCACCGGACGGGTTGTGGAGAGGGTGAGCCAGGATGTGGTTGATTTGGCAAGGGATCGGGCCGACCAGTTAAGCCGTGAGATCATCGCGAAGTTGGTGGACAGGCTCGAGCAGGTCATCTGGGAGGTGGTCCCGGAGCTGGCCGAGGTCCTGATCAAAAAGGAGATCGAACGGATCAGGGAGGCCGTTGAGAGAAAGGGCTCCGGGGCCAACTAGATCATTGGGTGAGGAGAAGTTCCCGGCGATCCTTCTCCAGGGAAGGATCGCCGTTGCTTTTTCCTTTGAACTTGCCTTCGCTGAGGGGCTGTAGTACAGTTAAGCCGCTCATAAACGCTCAGCTTTCAGCCTGACGGCTGGAAGCTTCCGGCTAGACGCTGGCGTTTAACGACTTCAGGAGGTTAAGCGACGGCCATGTCAGCAGGGATCAAGCCGGGCTACGAGCCGGCCGGCGTCGAAGCAATGTGGTATCGGTTTTGGGAACAGGAGGGGTTCTTCCACGCCGATGAGGCATCGCCCAAGCCTCCCTACTGTATCGTCATCCCCCCTCCGAACGTCACCGGCTCCCTCCACATGGGGCACGCCCTGAACAACACCCTCCAGGACATCCTGATCCGGTGGAAACGGATGCAGGGCATGAACGTCCTTTGGATGCCCGGAACGGATCATGCCGGGATTGCTACCCAGAATGTCGTGGAGCGGCAGCTCCAGGCTGAAGGGGTGAGAAGGGAGGACCTGGGCCGGGACCGATTTATCCAGCGGGTTTGGGAGTGGAGGGAGCAGTATGGCCGGATCATCATCACGCAACTCAAGCGTCTGGGGGCCTCCTGTGACTGGGACCGAGAGGCCTTCACCATGGATGAGCCCAGGAAGCGGGCGGTCTTGGAGGTTTTTGTCCGGCTCTTCGAGGATGGTCTCCTCTACCGGGCGGAGCGGCTGGTGAACTGGTGTCCTCGGTGTGAGACGGCCTTGGCAGATATCGAGGTCGTCCACGAGGAAGAAGAAGGCTTCCTCTGGTACATCCGCTATCCCTTCGCCGATGAGCCGACCCGGGGATTAGTCGTCGCCACGACCCGTCCCGAGACGATGCTGGCCGACACCGCCGTGGCCGTTCATCCGGAGGACGAGCGGTATCAACGGTTCATTGGCCGTCGGGTGGTCCTCCCCCTGGTGGGGAGGCAGCTTCCGGTCATCGCCGATCCGTATGTGTCCCGGGAATTCGGGACCGGGGCTCTGAAGGTGACACCAGGCCATGATGTGAACGACTTCGAGATCGGCCAACGCAACAGGTTGCGCATGATCAGCACCTTCGATGAGAAAGGCCGGGTCACCAACGCCTTTCTGATTGATGAGAGAGGTGAGGTCATCTCCGGTTCCCCTGCCGCCCGGTACGTTTGGAAGGACCGGTTTGAGGTCCGGCGGATGGTCGAGGAGGATCTGGAGGAAGCGGGCCTCCTGCTCAAGAAAGAGCCGTACCGCCTTGCCCTCGGCCGATGCTACCGGTGTCAGACACCCATCGAACCCCTCTTGACCCCCCAGTGGTTTATCCAGATGAAGCCCTTGGCCGAGCCGGCCATCCGGGCCGTTGAAGAGGGGAAGATCAAGATCATCCCGCCCCAGTGGGAGAAGAACTACTTCGAGTGGATGGGGAACATCCGAGACTGGTGTATCTCCCGACAGATTTGGTGGGGCCATCGGATTCCAGCGTGGTATTGCCTCACCTGCGATAAAGACCATATCATCCCCCAGGCATCCGCCGGGGATGCTCCAGCGAGGAGAGGCGTTCCTCCAGAACCGATGGCCCAGGGTTTTATCATTCGGCCCGAAGCCCAACCCATCGTGGCCAGGGAGGAGCCCCATGCCTGCCCCCGGTGCGGAGCCAATCATCTGATTCAAGATCCTGATGTCCTGGATACCTGGTTCAGCTCCGCCCTCTGGCCCTTCTCAACCCTGGGATGGCCTGAAAAGACCAAGGCCCTGGAGGTCTTCTACCCAACCTCCTGCCTTGTGACCGGGTTTGACATCCTCTTCTTCTGGGTGGCCCGGATGATCATGATGGGGCTGAAATTCATGGGGGATGTCCCTTTCAGGGAGGTGTACATCCATGCCCTGGTCCGGGACGCCGAGGGGCAGAAGATGTCAAAGTCTAAGGGGAATGTCATTGACCCCCTGGTCATGATTGACCGGTACGGGGCCGATGCCCTCCGCTTCACCCTGGGCTTTTTAGCCGCGCAGGGTCGAGACATCAGGCTCTCCGAGGAGCGGATCGAGGGCTACCGCCACTTCTGCAACAAGCTCTGGAACGCCTACCGTTTCGTGGCCACCCACCTGGACGGACTGGACTATTTCAGCATCCGGCCTGAGGCCTTACGGCTCGGGTGGGAGGACCGGTGGATCCTGGGTAGGCTCAAGGAGCTGATTGCTGAGGTGACCGAGGCCCTGACGGCGTACCGGTTTAACGAGGCTGCCTCAGCCCTCTATCAGTTCCTCTGGCACGAGTACTGCGACTGGTACCTGGAGATGGTGAAGGCTCGTCTCAGCGTGAGGGGAGGGGAGGAGGAGGGGCTGACGGGCCGGTACCTTTTGGTCTACATCCTCGAACGCTCGTTACGACTCCTCCATCCCTTCATGCCGTTCATCACCGAGGAGATCTGGCAGAGGCTTCCCCACGAGGGGAAGAGCATCATGGTCGCCCCGTGGCCTTTGCCGGACACCGTGTTCTCGGGGCCGAGCGAGGAGGACAATCAGATCGCCCAGGCCACTGTCGAGAATACGCGGGCTCTCCGCAATATCCGCTCCGAGTACCACCTTCCCCTTTCCACTCCCTTGCCCTATGTCCTCATGAAGCCCCTCTTCCCGGAGGGGGAGGGGGTCTTGGCCCAGTCGGCGCGATACGTTCAACACCTGGCCAGGGTCGAGGTCTTGGAGATCGATGCCCAAAAGAAGGTCCCCCCCCCGGTCGCTACAGGGGTGACCACCTCGGCGGAGATCTTCGTCCCACTGGCCGGGGTGGTAGACCTGGACAGGGAACAGGAGCGCAAGAGGAGGGAGCTGGAGAAGCTGGAGGCTGAGATCCAGAAAAGGGAGACCAAGCTTGCCAACCAGGCGTTCCTCTCCAGGGCCCCGGAAGAGGTCATTGCCAAGGAACGGAAGGAGCTGGCAGACCTCAAGGAGCGGCGGGGGAAGCTGATCGCCCACCTGGACCTTCTTAAACGGTGAAGCGGTTATGATCTGGGAACCGTTGGAGATTCAGGAGGGTTTGGAGGTCCGGGTGGTGGGCCGTTTCCTCCGGGTGTTTGAGGAGCTGGACTCTACCAACGACGAGGCGGCCCGTCTGGCCGAGGCCTCTGCTCCTGAAGGGACAGCCGTGTTGGCTGAACGCCAGCTCCGGGGGAAGGGAAGGTTGGGGCGGGGTTGGGAGTCCCCCGCCGGTCTTGGGATTTGGACCTCCATCCTCTTTCGCCCCCCGCTCCCTCCCGAAGACACCCCCCTGTTCAGCCTGTTAGGAGGTGTGGCCGCGTCCGAGGCCATCATGGAGGTCACGGGCTGTTCGGCACGGCTGAAGTGGCCGAATGATGTCATCGTAGCTGGGAAAAAGGTTGGCGGCATCCTGGCGGAGCTCAGGACGGAGGGAGCGAAGGTCTCTTATCTCATCTTGGGGATCGGCCTGAACGTGAATCAGACCCGGAACGATTTTCCCGAGAGGCTCCGGGATCGGGCGACCTCCTTGCGGATCGCTTTGGGAAGGGAGGTATCCCGCCTCGCCCTTCTCCGGGCGCTTTACAGCTCCCTGGATCATTGGTATGATCGCCTCCTCCGGGAGGGCAAAGCCCCGCTCCTCACCCGGTACCGAACCCTCTGCCTGACCCTGGGGAGGGAGGTCCGGGTTCAAGGAGAGGAGGGGGCCTTCGACGGAGAGGCGGTGGACCTCGGCCCACGGGGGGAACTGGTCGTGAAGCTCCCAACGGGAGAGTTCCGGACCGTCATGGCGGCCGATGTGACCCTGAGGGGCTTGTAACATGGGGCTTTTGGGGGAACGGGATGTTGCTGGCCATTGATGTCGGGAACACCAATGTTGTTCTCGGGATCTTCGCGGGAAGGGACCTGAAGGTCCACTGGCGTTTGAGCACCCACCGGGAGGGGACGGCGGATGAGTACGGGGTCCTCTTGAAGAGCCTCTTTGATCTAAGCGGGTTGACCTTTCGGGACATCACCGCAGCGATCATCTCCTGCGTGGTCCCTCCCCTCCACGGACCGTTTGATGAGATGTGCCAGCGTTACTTCGGGGTGACCTGCCTCCACGTCGGACCGGGGATCAGGACCGGCATGCCGATCCTTTACGATACCCCCAGAGATGTCGGCGCGGATCGGATCGTGAACGCCGTCGCGGCCTACGAGGCCTACGGGGGTCCCGCCATCGTCGTGGATTTCGGGACGGCAACGACCTTCGATGCCATCACAGGGAAAGGGGAGTATTTGGGCGGGGTCATCGCACCGGGGATCGGTATCGCTGCCGAGGCCCTCTTTGAGCGAACGGCGAAGCTCCCCCGGGTGGAGATCGCGAGGCCCAAGGCTGTTATCGGTCGAAATACGGTTGGGAGTATCCAGGCCGGCCTCTTCTACGGGTACCTCGGTCTGGTGGAGGGGATCGTGACCCGGATGAAGGAGGAGCTGGGTCGAGAGGCCAAGGTGATCGCCACCGGCGGGTTGGCGCACCTCATCCTGGCGGAGTCCAAAGTCGTGGACCACGTTGATCCGCTCCTCACCCTGACCGGCCTCCGGATCCTCTACGAGCGGAACCTCTAAGGAGGAGACGATGGGGGGGATTTTGGTCGTTCTGATCTGGTTTGTGTCCAGCATTGCCTATCCCCCCGGCGCCGCCAGGGCGGATCTCCTGCTTCTCACGGGGAGGATTGTCGAGGACCGTGATGATGCCACCGTCCATAGGGTTGAGGAACCTTTTGTGGATGTCCTGGTGGGGGGTGCCTACCTGCCTTGGGAGAATCTGTCCCCCGGAGCAACCCGGCGTGGCCTCCATCGCATGGAGGGGCCAGGCATCTCCCAGTCACCTGATCTGGCTCTCGAGTCCTTCGAAGGCACCTTCCCCGAACCCTTCTGGTTTGTTGGGGATCTGAACCCGGCCGATGGCGAAGCCTTCTGGGACAGGGTCTCGTGCGGGGGTCCGTTTGAAGGATCCTCCCATGCATGGAGCGCCGGGAACGGGGGCATCCAACCCTGTGTCGCCTACCTGAATAATACGGATGCCATCATGTTCGTAGAGGCAGGGTACCTTGGCCGCTCTTTTGAGAATACGGATTTCATCAGCCTTGCAGTCAAGCAGCAGATAGCCAGCCCGGCTGACTTCGGATACATCTACGTCCAAGGCTATACCACGCCGCCGCCTCACGGCGAACGGGGCTCCCCTGTCGCTGAAGGTTTTTGTATTTTCAATGATATTCCAGGCGATTGCCGGACCCCGACTGAGATCTCCCCCTATGCCGTGTTGCCGATCAGACTTGGATCGGCCTTCGATTCTGCAAATTTCGTCAGGGTGATCATCGGTTTTCACTCGGATGAATCGGGGGTCTCGGGGGGGACCTTCATTGACGCGATTGATTTTCACCAAAGCCCGGGTCATCAGATTTTTCCAATCCCAGGGGGGTTCCCAAGGGTTCTCTCCATCTCTGTAGCAGGGAGTGGGACGGTGGCGAGCACGCCTGGGGGGATCAGTTGTCCGCCGGATTGTT
>CAZHST010000091.1:3090-7945 GCA_964535215.1 uncultured bacterium | reverse complement strand
CCCTCTTAGACCCAAGCCCAGAAGGGGAGGCCCTCTTCAAGGCCAACCTCTTCCTGGGGGCGGGCTCCGTGAACCATGCCACCGGTACCTTCGATATGCGAAAGATGGGAGGGCTGGCCCGTTATATGCCCGTCACCTTCTGGACGACCACTGTCGCCGGCCTCGCCCTGGGGGGGGTGGCCGGCCTCTCCAGGGGCAAGCTCCTCGATGCTCTCTTCTCATTTTTCATCTTGACGATCTGGTCAATCCCATTTATTGTAGCGGTACTCGCGTTGACGGCCGCTTTCGGCCGGGGGGCCTTCGCCACCTTCTCCGCGTTAGCGGTGGTGAACGCCGTGCTGATCGGGAGGTTCGTAAGAGGCGAAGTCATTGCCCTCAGGGAGCGGGACTTCATCCGAGCTGCCCGTGCCCTGGGCGCCGGAAACCGCCGCCTTCTGATCAAGCACATCCTCCCGAACATTTTCCCGCCTGTTCTCGTGACCACCATCCTGGGGTTTTCGCTCTTCATCGCCACCGAAGCCGGCATCAGCTTCTTGGGCCTCGGGGCCCAGCCTCCCACCCCGAGCTGGGGGGCCATGATCCGGGACGGGATCCACTACATCGGCACCGCCTGGTGGATCTCCTTCTGTCCGGGCTTGCTGCTGACCCTCTGTGTGGTCTCCGCAAGCTTTCTCGCTGAGCAGGTTTGGGGATCTGAAGGAAGGAGGGGGTAAATGGAAGCCACCAAGGAGTTCGAACGGATTACCGAGGTCATCACGGACTTCTACGAGCGCTGGTCCCAGGAGTATCGTGACTATGCGGATGCGTATGTTCCTACGATTGTCATTTATTACTGGCATGAGGAAAGCCTTGCGTATTACCGGCATGAGGAAAGCCTTGCGGAGGGGTTCTACCTCCAGCATGCTCGACCGAAGTTGGACAAGCTGACATCTTCCGAGATCGTTTCCGAGATCGTTTCCACCTTCCAAAGCTTGGTTCAGCAATACCGACAAAACCTGACATGGGATAGAGTGTGTAAGCTTATCAAGGATCTTACAGATTCAAGTAGCTCTGGTGGAGATGACCCGAAGCTCAGATATGTAAAGTCCAGGTTAAACCAGGAATGCGGAGAAAAATATAAACGGGCCTTGGATCTCATTAATACGCTGGTAAATAAAAATATGCGGAATTGTCAGAATTGTACAGATTTGCTCCCGCTTCTCACAGATTTGCTCCTGCTTCTCAATGCTTTACCATTTTGGAAGTTTCCTCTCAAACCGCTCGTACAGCGCTTTAGCGAGGAAATCAGAGAGGGAAGCGAGGATCTCCTCTTCAAGATAATGGAGAACGGACAACCCAAAAAGCTACGAGTTTGGCAACACCGTATCCGTGAGGGTAGAGTTTTACCCCTTCAGTTTCAGGAATGGACCTCTTTTCAACCAGACCAGCCCGATCCTTACTTTCTGCTGTTTAATCTCCTCGAACGGAGTCTCCTGTTTAGGAGGGCGGATTTTATCTACGCCTATATCGTCCCCCTTAACGATGAGGGCTTCTTTGGCGGCAATGCCGCATTGCTGAAGTATGCCGACAAGTGGACTGATGATGAGGCCTTGCTCCACCGCTTCATCTTCGACATTAAGGCCCGATTAAACCCAGAGATTCGCATGGCCATGGACTTTGAGGTGCAGTCGGCCATCCGACGTGATGCGCACACCTTGATAATCGGTGATCCTCAGAATAGGAAGAAGGTTCTTAAGAGGGCCCTCAATTTTTACTACCCTCTTAGCGTGGAGGTTGATCAGAATGGCTATCTCATCCGGCTAGAGGCATCCGGATCGCCCAAAACGAACGTAGCCTGTCGGGTAGATCGTGAGCTTTCGAAGGTCGAAGTAGTAGAAAAGGCGGGGAACCCAGCGGTTGCTGACGGGCTCAAATGGTTGATTACCCGGGTCGGAATTACATTCGGACAAGAGAGGAAGCGAGTAGGGGCCTCGTACCGGCAAACCATAGCCAGCATCATCGGACGTGTGAATGCCCACGATCACGGGCATGTGTTGACGAATGCTAAGCTACCGGCTAAATTTTCAGACGAGTTCTTTGACCATTTTAAAGAATACCTAAGGGAACGCATGGTGTTTGCAGCGGAGGCCTCTAGCACAGACCCCAACTGGGCTATGCCACTCTTGTTCATGTCTCAGCTAATTGTGCGATTCGCTTACTACCTGGTGGATACCACCAAGGAAATCAGTCCTGTATGCCGTCATATCGCCCAATCAGAAGGTGTTGATGAGATTACGACGGAAGTCATCTGCGATGGTAAGCAACTTCAATACTCGTATGACACGGAAAAAGGCCTGTGGCAATCCCAACCGGATGACCTCTATGTCTCCGTACCAACAGGCCTAGTGGGAACTCATGCCCTGTACTGCATCTTTGAAAATGTGGCTCGGAACGGGGCAAAGTATGGAAAGACTGGATCTCGGAGGCTTACACTCCACATCCGTCTTGATACGAAGCAGAGTCCAGAGCTGATCCGCATCCGGATCTGGACAATCACAGCACGTATGATCCTACCCAGTTTGCCACGATCTGTCAGTTCTTCCCCCCCTCATGTCGTCCCCAGGGGGTTGGGGTACCACAGGAGGATCAGTGGCACCTCGTCGATGGCGCCGGGCAGATGACCAGCGGGGGATTTGGTCTCAAAGAGATGCGTATTGCTGCGGCTTGGTTGCGGCAAAAGCCCTTGGTCAAGGCCCTAATGGAAGAGCAGGATTCTCCTTTTCTCAAGCCTATCCTGGTTGATGCACAAGAAGGTAAGATGCAAGAAGCTTCCCGGAATCCGTCCAACCTATACATGGGCTATGAGTTCTACCTTCTGAAGCCTAAGGAGGTCCTGATCATAGACCCTGGTCTTCAAATCAATGAGGCCCGAAAATGTGCCCTTCAGCAGAGTGGCATCGATCTCTGGACGAGTTTACCCTCCGATCCCACGTGGACGGTTCGGCCTCTTATCGGTCTGGTAAAGCTACCACAGACGAATGAGCAACGCCGCGATTGGCTTAGCTCCCTTAAGGGGAATCGTGACAAGTTGCCGGGAGTGCTGCTGATTGCATCGGGTGGCAGCTTAAAGGAGGATGAAAAACCTCTGGCCTCTTCTGAGATGGATGAACTCTGCTATCAGATGATCCAACGGGAGTTATCAAAAGATTCCAGCAACCCCGCCGAAAAGCTCATCACTCTGGGCTCATCCATTCTGAAAGGATCCCAGAAATGGGTGAAGGAAGTCTTCAAGAAAGATCAAGCCTTCACTCTTGTTCTCCATCTCAATCCAGGAGAAGACAAGAAAGCCCCTCAAGGCGTCAGGGAGAAGTGGGAAAAGACAGCAAAAGACTTCAATCAGACTTTTCAAGATCAAAACTGGAACATGGTCGTGGAGGCTAGCGGAAAACGATACCAACACTTTGGAAACACCGAGTTGATACTTTACGATTATCACGGGATGTGGAGGGGGCGAGAAAATCCTGAGTGCTACTTTTACGAGCCTTGCTTCAAGACCCAACCTACTCAGCTCCTCCTTTTCAACCCCCCTGCGGATCAGTGGATACGTTTATTCATCGCCTTCGGTTTGGTGCTCGCCGCGGTAACCCATGTCGCCATTGTGGATGAGCGGATCTGGAATCGGGCAAAGCCTGAGGAGGATAGAGCGCTGAGGAGAGTCTCCATACAAGATCCCACTAAGTTCTTGCAAGATCCCACTAACTTCTTGGAAGGATTGAACGACGTCAACATCCTCGCCATTCATCAAGGGATCCTTGACAAGGGGTTTACCACCAGGGATGAGATTGAAAAGTGGGTTGAGGATGTCAAGAAGCATACACCTTTTGTGGTGGTGATCTCGGATCGGGGGGAGGAGCTCCTTCCCAAATTGCCCAGAAATGTGCGTTTCGCCCCCTTCTCTGCTCTCGAACCCTTCGCATTGAAGCACCAGAGCAAGTATCATCTGGTTCAGGCGTTGCTTTTGGCGACCCGGGGAGGTAAAACGGTTGCTGATCCTGTTGACAGATAGTAATTACGATCGAGGTGTCCTCAGGGATAGTAGCAAATGGCCTTATGGGGGAGATGATATCGTATACGTTAACTGTGATACTGGTCAAATGCAGGCTCAAGCTATTAATTCACCCCAACGGGTGTTGTGTATTATTAAAACAGACAACAGGAAGGAGAATACGGACCGTGTCAAGCAGGTTCTCAATACTGGTTACAGCCCAGTCGTTGGGGTTCATACCACAGGCGAACTTTCTCATTTCCTTGATGTCGCCTGTCTTTCCAGCGTCATAGTCTCCCAATACTCAACAACAAGAAGGGAATTTCAGTTCGTACAGGGATGGTGTAAGGAGTTAGCCAATCCAAACTCTAACTTTCAAACAATTCAGCAGGGCTTTGATAGATTATTTGACCTTCTATTAATTCCTCAAGTGCACAGTAAACTCTATGAGCTTCTTGCTGCCTTCCTGCCGTTACACCTTGAGCTTCAGCTCGATGCCCCAAGCCAGCTATCCCGGCTAGTTACCCAGCTTCAAGAGAACAGGAATACATTATCCACATACCTGGACACTGGTAACCTTCTCCCTGCCTCAAAGAACTACCTGGACCAGGCCCGTGACTGTCTTACCAAGATGTTTCAACATATTGACACTATTCATCAATATATTGACACTATTCAATCGGGGCGAACGAGCTCTGATCTTTTTAATCAATTCCATGAGACCTACTGCCAATTGCGGGATCACCTCCTCTCCCTCCTTGAGCAAGCCGAGGCATCGAGCCCATGATCGGGATCATCTCCCAAAACGCCTCGTTTCACCAGACCCTCCAC
>CAZHST010000091.1:1253-3074 GCA_964535215.1 uncultured bacterium | reverse complement strand
TGGATTTCGTGACATCCTATGCCTGCAACCGGAACTTGCTCCTCCTGACCAGGCGATCCCGCCCCTTACCCTTCTGGTGGTGGATGCGCATCTGGCCTTTAGCCCTGCTCCCGGAGATGGCCCAACCTCCTGGGCCGACCGGCTCCGTGCCCGTTATCAGGGAGCAATCATCTTCCTCGCCTTTGCAACATGGAAAATGGTCCGAACCTGGCCGGGCGGAGAGCTCATTGACACGCCCGGGTGTGCCTTTGGGCAACTGCCGCTGACGCTTGCTGAGCTTCGCCGCCTACTCGACGCAGCCACACCCCCGACCTCCTCGGAATGGGACCATGCTTCCCGGATCAGCCGGTGCCGGGAGCTGGCCGCCCTGGCCTCGCGGATAGGTCACCACTATGAGAACCTCTTCTCGCCAGCCCTGTCGTCCCTGTGGGAACTGGAAAAGCTCAGCCACTTTTCGGATGTGGATCCCGGGCGGCTAATAAAGGAACTCCAGGTAGTCCGCGACCGACTCCCGGAAGAACGGCTCGAGGCCTTCTTGGCCGATGTCACGTACCTTCATGCCCAGGCCGATGCCCTGGGCGTACAGGATCCGGTTCGCCCGCATCAACAGCTCGATCCCACGCTGTCAGAGGCCAGGCAGGCCTTATTCCGTTTACGCCTGGATGACCAGGCGGGGGACTGGACCGAGCTCTTTCAGGTGGCCCGGCGTCTTCGGTCGAGTCTGAAAGATCTTGTGGCCTTCGTGTCTTCAGTAAGAAAGCAGGCTACCGAGGAGATCAGGCGTGGTGGCGAAGATCCTCTTCGTTGACGACCGCTGGCAGGAAGAAGGCTGGGACAAAACCCTTCAGGGGCGCTTACCGGAGACTGTAGAGGTCCGCTTTGAGGCCCGAGGCGACAGGGCCCTCCAGCGGTTAAACGCTGATCCAGATGTCAAACTGGTGATCCTGGACCTTCGCTTCGAAGGACAGCCGATGCAGGGCGAGGCGATCTTCGGGGAGATCAGGACCCGCTTTCCCGAGCTGCCGGTCATCATCGTGACCGTCCTCAACGACGTGCCGACGGCTCTACGCCTGCTCAGACAGGGGGCTTATAACTACTTCGTGAAAAGCGCGCTGGACTATGATCAGTTTTGCCAAGAGATCAAGAATGCCATCGACTATTTTACCCTCCAAGCCGAGGCCCTCCGTCAGACAGACGCCGGCCTCATTATCGGGGAGAGCCAGGCCCTTCAGGCGGTCTTGCGGGAGGTTGCTAGAGCAGCGAAGGTGGACCGTCCGGTCCTCATCACAGGGGAGACGGGGACCGGAAAGGAGTTGATCGCCCGGGCCATCCATCGGAATAGTCGGCGGAGGGCGCAGGTCTTCCTTCCCATCGACTGCACGGCAATCCCGAGGGAGCTGGCGGAAAGGGAGCTCTTCGGCCATGTGAGGGGAGCCTTCACGGGGGCCGTCCGGGACCAACCGGGCCTCTTTGAGGTGGCCAACGGGGGAACTCTTTTCCTGGACGAGATCGGGGACCTCCCCTGGGAGATCCAGCCTAAACTCCTGCGGACCCTTGACTCCGGGGAGATCCGGAGGGTCGGGGCTGAGCGGCCGAGCCGGGTCGATGTCCGGATCATCGCCGCCACCAATCACAACCTGGAGGCCCTGGTCCGGCAAGGCCGGTTCCGGAAGGATCTCTACTACCGCTTGGATGTGCTCCGGATCCACGTGCCCCCGCTCCGGGAGCGGACGGAGGATATTCCGGCGCTGGTCCGCTACTTCCTGGTGGATTGCCTGAAGTCTCGGAAGGCATTGACCGGCGAGGCCATGGCCTTGCTCC
>CAZHST010000091.1:0-1223 GCA_964535215.1 uncultured bacterium | reverse complement strand
CCGCCACGTCCTGGAGCGGGTCGTTACGACCGTGGAGGCCGATGGGGTGACGCAGGATGATCTGGCCCCCCTCCTGTCCGCGTCTGAGCCCTCGAAGCCGGATGTGGTCGAACAATGGGTGCAGCAGGTCTATGCACGGCAGGCCACCTGGGACAAGCTCAAGCAGGAGTTTAAAGGCTCGGGACAGACCCTTCGGGCCATTCTGGACGGCCTCATCCGGCGGTGGATCGCTCAACATGGACGGCGCCCAACTGGAAACGACCTTGCACCCCTCCTTGGCGTAACGCGGAACCATCTCAGCCAAATTCTGCATCAGGCTGGGCTAGAGCTTCGGGAGTATAAAGTATAATAGCGTCGCCCCGGGACACCCGGGGAAGAGGTGGAGCATGGGCAAGCGTATTCTCGCGGCTGTCCCGGATGAGTTCGGGGAGATCCTAAAACATATCTTGCAAGAGCCCAGTTTCACGCAGACCTCGCTGGACCAGCTGCGTAGCGAATGTCTCCCAACGGATGGGGAAGTGGTGGTCCTGGTATGGACAGGAGAGCTGCGCCAAAGAGGGCCAGCCGGTGCAGTCTCCTGGCTGAGTCAGCTGCGCCTTTCGAAGTGTCTTTGTCCCGTGATCCTGCTTGGATTTGAACCCCCTTTGGCTTTTTTGAGAGCGTTAAGGGTCCCGCGCGTTTTTGCATCCCCTGGCGTCTCGTATGTTCAGCTTCCGTGCCGTGTAGAAGCGCTGCAAAAGGCCGTTGGGCAGGCACATCCCCCTCCTTTAGCTAAAGTTCAACCGTATCTTGAGGATTACGATCACCAGCAAAGGCTCCATGATCAGATCGCCCATGACCTGGGAAACTTCTACACCCTGTTCCGGCTGCTCGACGGGGCATACGTGAGCGGAAACCTCAGCCAGCAGGACTACGAGGATGCCCTGAGGGAGATTGAGGGACTTCACCAGGCGACTGATGCCCTTAAAACCCATCTTGCCTATCAGGAGTTTTTGCTTCGGCGGAAAACATCCCAGGTCTCCAACCAGGTCTCCGACGCCTGCTCGAAGCCCTTAGCTCAAGGGAAACGTATCCTCCTGATCGACGATGCCGCCTCGCTGGGATGGGCCCATGGGCTAGCCTTACTGCTGGTTGGGGAGAAACAGGGGGAAGTTCGGGAGCAGAATGGAGTCCAATGGCAAGTCTTGGGGACGTTCACTGCGTTGGGGAACGCAGCTCCCTTC
>CAZHST010000090.1:0-8077 GCA_964535215.1 uncultured bacterium | reverse complement strand
GGGCCCCGGCCCGGAGGACCGCCGCCAGGGCGAAGGTGTCGGCCCCCTCCGCCCCCCCGGTGACGATCCCGAAGCCCCGGCGAAGCAGCCACGAAACGACCTCCGTATCTCGTTGCCTTCGATAGGTGGGCCTTCTATGCCCTGAATGCCATGCCTCTCCTGCCAGGCCAGTACCTCCTCCCGCTTATTCCAAGGCCCAATGACATAATGGATCACGCCGGGCTCGATAAGTTCGATGGCTGCGCGATTAGCCAGCCACCATAGAAAGGGGTGCTTGATTTCAAAGCACCTGTGGAGCCAATCATCGCCTAAGATGCGCTTGAGGATTGTAAAGCCCTCGATTATCGCAGCCTTATCCTCCTCTCGTAGGCGATCGTTGCCTTGGATTTCAGACAGGTGGAAGTTCCAGTCCGAGAACTGCTGCTGCCAAGCCTGGAATCCAGTATCCATTTGGTCATCACGAGACAATGGCTAACCCGGTGATTGTAGACCGAATCGTCACAACCCCCTCTAGGTTGGCACGGAGCCTGGCCTCAATCGCGGACACGGCTTCCCGGAGTCGGCTCTCCACAGCCCTAAGGAACGCAGGCTGATCAAACGTCATCGGGGATGTTTGGCGAAGATCCTGTAACGCGGTAAGATCAAAACGCGTTGGAGCCTCATCCCAGGACCCATCCGGTGTCAGAAGCAGGTGGTGATAGAGTTTTTGACGGCGACCTCCCTCCAATTCGAGAGAGGTGAGGCACCGGGCAGAAAGACACAAACCCTGCCCTCGCCCCAACCCGGGCACACCAAGGAAGGTCACCTCTCCAGCGACCCGTGGACTTTGAAAGTGCTGGATGAGGGCATCCACGAGGGGGTGGCCTAACCCAAGAAGCTGGGCTTTTCGCCGTCGCATGGCGACCTCTCGATCAAAGGTCACCTCGCGGTAGCTTGGAGCAATATGAGGATATGAGCGGAGGACTGCCGGGGTCTCGATAGAGACAAAATCGCCTTCAGGGATGAAGAGGCCGCCGAGCCGGAGGATCGCCTTCTCGACGAAGACGCGGAGATCGGCCAAGGTGAAGTGGCCTCGGAGGGCACGATAGTGCTCCAGGTTGAAGGCCTTCAGGTCCTGCGTCAAAGCCCGAAGGGCCTCGCTGGCCCGCCGGGCCTTCTCGATCGCTTCGGCGATCTCCCGCTCGGTCCGGTGATAGTCCCGATCGACCAGGGCTTTCTTATAGAGTTCCTGGTAGTTCGGTGAGGAGCCGAGGAAGCCGAGGATCTCTGACCGAAAGTCCTCAACCACCTGCCCCGTGACCGGGTCCACCTTCCCGATTGTCCGGGCGATCTCCAGGAGCTTCTCCTCCAGAAGCCGGTAGATCCGCTCCTCGACCGTGTCTTCAGCCACCAAGTTGTAAACCTGGACCGTCTCCTGCTGCCCGTAGCGGTGGACCCGGCCGATCCGCTGCTCCAGGGCCATCGGGTTCCAGGGGAGGTCGTAATTGAACACGAGGTGGCCGATCTGGAGGTTGATCCCCTCCCCCCCGGCGGAGGTGCTGATCAGGAACTGGGCCCCGTCCGGCTCCCAGAAGGCCTCGACGGCAGCGATCTTGTCCTCCAGGGGTCCGCCCTTGAGGGTGGCGATTTTGGAAGGGCCATAGAGCTTTCCTAGCTCCTCCTTGAGGAATTCCAGCGTCTCTCGGTACTGGGTGAAGACGAGAAATTTCTCCGACGGATTGATCCGCCTGAGTTGCTCAACCGCCCGAACCAGGGTGTCGAACTTCCGATCCGGGCCCTCAGGAACCAGCTTCAACAGGTCCCGAACCTTCTCAGCCTCATGCGGGATCTCCGTCTCTGCATAGATCGCTTCCTCCTCTTCTTCAACGTCCAGGGCCCAGCCGGTCGTCTCCTCCTCGACGCCTCTCTTGGTCAGCCGCTGCTTGACCTGAGCGATGAAGGCATCGGCCTCGGCCCGGGCGGAGCCCGACGGATGGAGGTTCAGGATGGCCAGCGCGAGAGCCCGCATCTCCTCTTGAAGCCGGAGGATCCGCTCGGCCAGCTCTCCGGTCGGGCCACGCTTCCCGGCCCGGGCCTCTACCGCCATCTGCTCCCGGGCCAGCAGCACCAGGAGGCGGCGCCGGAGGGCCTGCCGGATGGCCCGAGGGCTGGAGGACATGAGCTTCTGGAAGGTAGCCATGACGAAACCGATGGCCCGCTGGCGGCTGGTCGTCTTCGCCTGGCCCAGGCCGGCCGCCGTGTACCCCTCCCGAAGATACTCGGTCAGCTTCTCGTAGAAGGCCCGCTCCCGGGCAGCCATCGGGAACGGCTGGGTGTGGACCTGCCGGCGCATGAAGAGCGGCCGCCCCTCAGGATCGGTGACCTCCCGCTTCGTCCGGCGGATCATGACCCGGTTAAGGAGCCCCCGGTGGTCGAGGAGTGCCTCGGGGCTCTCAAAGAGGCTGTCGTCGAGGAGCTGGATTAAAGACCAGAACTGGTAGGGATCGCCCTGATGGGGCGTGGCCGAGAGGAAGAGGAGATCCCGGGTGTGGCCCCGGAGGGCCTCCGCCAGTCGAAAGTTCTGAGTGGCCTGAACCTTGGTGCCGTAGCGGAGCCGGCTTATGTGATGGGCCTCGTCGAAGACGACGAGATCCCAATGGGGAGCATTCAGGAGCCGCTTGAGGCGCTCTGCCCGCTTGAGGGTATCAATCGAGGCGATCACTTTGGGGTGAAGCTCCCAGGCGGCCGGGTTCTGATCGGTGAAATCCACGCCGAGGACCTCGAAGGGGAGGCGGAAGCAGTCCCATAGCTCATTCTGCCAGTTCTTAATGAGCCCGGCAGGACAGATGATCAAAATCCGGGAGGCCTCGCCCCGAGCCAATAGCTCTCGGATGATCATCCCGGTCTCAATAGTCTTCCCGAGCCCGACCTCGTCCGCAATGAGGAGACGGCGGCGGATCATGGCGACGACATCGTGGGTGAGCAGGATCTGATGCGGGAGGAGGGCCGTCCGGCTGTTCGACAGCTCGCCACCAGTGTTCGCCAGAGGCAGTTGATAGGCAAGCTGCTTCAGGAGAAAATCGACGGGATGGTCCAGCTCCCCTTGCTCGAGCCGCTCCCAGAGGGAGGGAGCCACTTGAATCCGATCGACAGGAAACGTCTCCAGCCGCCGGCCGTCAGCTCCTTCGAACACCACGTCAGCCTGGTACACACCGCCTGCTTCCGAAACCCGGAGGACCTCGCCGACGCCCAGGTCTTCACGGCCATAGACCCGGACCCGCTGGTTCACCTGAAGTGCCCCTGACTCCGGCATGCCTTCACCGCTTTTCACGATTCGATCACTCCTCAGCACTACTCAGCCTGTCGAGAAAGGCGCGAACCCCGATCACAGGAATGCCAGCATACGTCCCCAGAGATAGAAGATGACGGTCTCCAGACACGATAGCATCTGCTCCTGCGACCTGAGCCGTTTCGATGAATTTATCATCTTCCGGGTCATTCTTCACCACTCGCAATGCCCCAGAAATTTCGACCAGCGTCGCGGACTCCCGTACGAATGCCACGGCCTCTTCGGCTTCCAGAGCAGTGTGGCGAAACTTGATCACCAAAACTCTGCGTAGCTCATCCAGGATCGGCGAGACAATCAACTCAGCCAATCCAGCCCGGACAGCCAGCAGACATCGGTAGGGTGCTCCCCGCCACAGGAGCCCCGAGACAAGGATGTTGGTGTCCAGGACGACCTTCACCTATTCGCTCTCGTGAAGGATCTCGTCCACCAGCGCCTCGCGCTCCTCCTCTGTCAGTCGGGAGAAGTCCAGCCCTCGCTCCCGGCAGATCGTCTCGATCTTTTCCCGGTTTCGCTCGACTATCCGATCGAGCCGCTCCAGGCCGCCAATCAACTTGGCCAGCGCGGCCCGCCGAGCTCGAGGAGAAAGCTGGTCAAGGCAACTCAGGATCTGCTCGTCGCTCACCTCGATCTTTGGCATCGTTCTCCTCCCTGCCCCCTCAGCCCACACCTGGACGGCTTCATCAGGCATGGGTCAAATTGAAGTTCGTGCGGTAGAACCGATTCCCTCTGGCGTCTGTCTCAGGGGGTAGCGAGCCGAAGATGTGGCCGATAGGTAAGCGCTGCCCCCGGTACTCGACCCAGAGGGACTCCCCCCGCATCAGCGTCCCCTGAAAGACGACCTGGATCGAAAGAAGGCGCCTCTCCAGCTCTGGAGCGGCTTGGCGGAGCCGTCTATGGATCTCCAGCGCCAGCTCAGCCTCCTCTGGCCTGGCGGCAAAGAGTACCTCCTCGAGGCCTACCACCCGGAGTTCGTGAAACTTGGGAAATGGAAGCTCATCGGCCGCCAGCTCCCGAAGGAAATCCAGGAAGCCGACTTCATCGGCATAAGGTTGGATGCCATCCGGCTTGGTTGGTATGAGAAGTCGGCTTTCAAGAAGCGTGTATCCAGGCACGAAATACCCCTGACCTCAATGACTCATTCAGAGTGAAGCAGGTGCCGATGTCAAGATTTTGCTTGACAACTCACGTTACGGGAAAAGCGCATAACGCCTTTAAGTTATTGAAATTAAAGGATTTCTACCAAACTCAATGGACGATGTGTGTAAAAATTTTTCTTGACAATATAGGCAAGCCTTGCCTATATTATTTATGGAATTGCCCCGGACCCGAACTGTCTCCCCTGTGGAGGGCGTGCCGAAAGGCTAGGGTTCGGGGTTCTTATTTTTGGGCCAGAACTGCACGTAAACCTCCCGATGGGCGATCCGTCTCCGAAAGTTTATCTCCTTTCTCCGCCGCTTCAACTTAAAAGAGCGGGAGATCGCTCCGCACACCATATCCGCAAGCTGAATGAGATTATTCCGTCTTGAATCCTGAAGCTTGACCTTTCGAATCCTGCCAATCCTTTTTCCCGGCTCGTTCACCTTCCGGCTCAAGTAGCTTCGAAGCTCTCGTTTAAAATCTCGACTGCCCGAGCCATCGAACACCACAATGGCATCAGCAAGATGCTGTCTAGCGTTCTGAAACACCAGACTAGCGGCATACTTATAAAACGACTCCTTGACCTTGAAGCCGGGGCCGTAGAGTTTGGTTTTATTGATTACAATGGCGAAGTAGAAGAAATTATACGGAACAATCGCATCAAAGAAGGCCTCTTTGATCCGCTCTGGCGTTTCACTGAAGTGGAATTCGAAGTCGGCAGCTAGTCCCAGCTCTCGCCGGAGATCGCTGATCCGTTTATCAGCGGCCTCTGCCTCTTCATGGTCCTCAAAGAGGACAAGCGTCACGATGAAATAACGGCTTGACCCCTTATCAAGCTTCAGCCCAGTGTCCCCTGCCTCGTCCACAAAAACCAGCATTTTTACCCTTCTCGGAACAGTGGGCCAATGTCGAGGAGGTTGAGGATCTTTTTGAGGGTCGGGGCGAACACTTTGTTACGCGAAGCCAGGTACTCGCAGGCAGCCCTGATGCGGGGTGCTTCGCCTCGGAACCGTTCAAGCCACGGGAGGAGGTTCTCCCCGCCCTCGGCCAAAGCTATCAAGAGATGGATGTGATCAATGAAGAGAGTCCTCGCCCGCCGCTGGTGGCGCGTCGTTTGTAAGCCAGGGGAAAGCTGGGGCTGGGGGCTAGGGACTGGGGGCTGGCGGAATTTCTCCAAGAGGCCCCGGAAGCGGTCAGCCGGTTGCTTTACCTCGTAGGTTCGGCCGCGACCGGCCCGGCCCCGGACCATGAGGCCTGCCTCAATCAGGTCCTCCGGCTCCAAAATTCCCCTTGTTGCTTTATGGACTTCGTCGCTCTTGATCTCCTTGCGATCACAAAGCGTGAGCAGATAGATCCGGCTCTCGGCATCAATGTCCTCCAGCTCCGCCGGAAGTGGCCGGTCCCGGGTCACGAGCTGATCCACCAGGTTTCGGATTTCCTTCAAGGCGTCCTTTAACTCGAAGGGGTTCCCCTCGTGATCCACGACGGCCCCGTAGTGGCGGCTGTAAAGTTCCAGGCACTTGCCGATTAGGATGATGTTCACATCCGCCGGTGAAAGGGGCTCGTTCCCGTACCGGCCTGCCTCGATAGCTTTGATCTCTTCCCGGGCCCGCCGCCGGATCTCCTGCCGAATCCCGGCCCAGGAGCGGGGGCTGGGGACTGGGGGCTGGGGACTGGCACCAGTCCCAATCGCAATAGCCGCTGGTCGTTTTTTGCAGACGTGAATCAGGTCGTAGGAGATGGCCTCTTTTTCAAGCAGATGGAGAGATGCCTCGCGTTCGCCATGGACTGGGTACACGCTATCAATTTCAAACCCGGCATCGCAGAGGGCCTGAAGCAGGGCAATCCAAGTCTCACCTTCCGCGTGATGGAACGTAAAGACCATGAGCCCATCTGGCTTCAGAGCGTCTCGGCATTGGGTAAACGCCAGGGTGAGGTCCTTGCGAAAGTCCTCCAGGGTTTTACCACGAGTTGGATTGGCGATGATTTCTTCGGCCTTCGGCGTGTACTCCGGAGCAAACTCTGGGTAGGACTTGGACAAAACCAGACGGAGTCAGACGTAGAAGAAGTCTGACAGCTCGGCATAGTTGACGTTGCCACCATAAGGTGGATCTGTAATGATAAAGTCAGCCACTTGGTGCCCGATCCAAGGGAGGACCCGAGCATCGGCGGCGGAAAGCATGGCAAGCTTGGGTCGGGCGAAGGTTTCACTAGATAACACCCGCTGGTTCTTCTTTCCATCTACGCTGACTTTGTTGTCCCAGACCTCCTGGGCAAACCGTGTGCCTTCTAAGGCTATGCGCTCTCGATTCCGCCATGTGTTGTTGCCTGAGACTACGCCGAAGACGTTCTGTTCACAGAACGTGAGCTTCGGCTGGAAGTCATGTCGGCGAAGCACACCTCCTGGGGCCATGCCACCTGGTGTGGATCGGCTCTTGATTTGCCAGGTGAAGACATTATTGGCCTCGGCGGTCATCATGAACGCGCCTAGAAGCCATTCTTTAAGAGTCTGATCCGGTTCTTCGTCTATAGCTTGTAGTAGCGTGGCAAGGCAGAGGAGCTGGCGGGGGTTGAACATCTGGTGCCAGTAGCGGTAATGGTGTGCAATCAGTCCTGATTTGGTCTTCTCGCCCCAAGGGATCTCCGACTTAGGATACGGCAGATTGCCCTTTTCCTGCTCCCACCGGTCGCAGGCGGCCTGGTAGCGGGCGAGGTCGGCGGCCGTCACCCGCTTGAAGAACTTGCCGTTGTTCTTGGTGAGGTAGCAAGGATGGGAATCGAGGGGCTGGGGGCTAGGGGCTAGGGGCTGGTCAGGAGCAAAAAGCTCGCCCTCACTTCCTTCACCAGTCCCCAGTCCCTGATCCCTAGCCCCTGCTTTGCCCGCACAGCGGGCACAGTAGCCTTCAATGGCATAGGGATGCATGGGGAGGAGCCGGTCCTCGGGAAGCTTCCGGATCGAGGCAATGATAGCATCCTTTGTCCCGCAGGCCGGGCAGACGAACTTTCCTTTCTCAGGGACGTTCCCTTTATACGGATCGTAGGATAGCTTACAAACCGGGCAGGCCACTTGATCGGGGACCTCCCCCCGCCACTGCCAGACGGTATAGCAAGAAGGACATAAGAGGACGCTCAAGGGGACTTTCTTCCGCTCCAGCTTGCTTTTGGCAGGACGGGCACGGACCTCCTCCCGGCACCAGGGGCATCGGACCATCTCACCTAGCGAATAGGCCCAGCGGGCCGTGGTCCGCCCGATCCCGGCCGAATACGCGGGACTTGACACCATGAGGGACGGCTCGGCAATCAGGGCAGCGGGCTCCACCTCCCAGTCGAAGCGCTTGTAGCACCGGGGGCACTCGGCGTCCCGCCAGTAGCGGATCGAAGGGCTCTTCTGGGCGATGAGGTAGTCCGAGAAGAGGGGAACCTCTTTCTTGCAGAGGGGGTTCGTACAGATGGCCGACTTGACCCAGAAGGTGTAGATTATGTCTGCTTCGCAGACACCACTTCCATCCCCAGTTGCCAGACCTCGAGATCCTTGTAGCTCCTGATCGCCATGCCTCTCCCCCGCTTCACCAGTCCCCGACCCCCAGCCCCCAGCCCCCGCTTCACCAGTCC
>CAZHST010000089.1:0-8464 GCA_964535215.1 uncultured bacterium | reverse complement strand
CTTTCTTGGATTAGGCTCTTACAGTTATTGATCCAGAAAGCCGCCAAAGGATTCAGGGAGGACACCACAGGACAGCCAAAGTGAACAGGAGAGCTTGGAGAGAAGGCTGGAAAGCCGTTCCCCGGCTACGAAGGGCATTCCTTTTCCAGAAGGGCCAAAAGTTCCCGCCTCATCGGTTCGGGGAGCGGCTTCGAGGGAAGCTGCCGGCAGAGCTCTATTGTCCGCTTGAGGGTGCGGGAGAGGGTTTGGCAGGGTTCACACCCCTCCATGTGGGCCTGGATCTCCCGGCAGATCTCCTCCGTCAGTTCCCCATCAAGGAATTCGGAAAGGCGAGCGAGCAGCTCTCGACATTCCATCCTGTCTCTCTCCCGCGGCCAGCCTCACCAGCCTTCCATCCCTAATGATCCAAAAGGCTGGAAAAGGATTCCGGCTTTCGTTCAGCGGCCCGGGAAATACCCGGAGAGGTGCTTTCGGAGGAATAACCTCGCCCGATGGAGTCTTGATTTCACCGCAGGTACCGAGAGCCCCAGGATCTCCCCCACCTCTTCGGTGGAGAAACCCTCCACATCCCGGAGCACCAGGACGACCTGATAAGGTTTCGGGAGGAGGGCGATCCCTTCCTCGATGGCTTGCTCCAACTCTTTTCGGAGGAAGGCCGCCTCGGGATTCCCGGACCAGTCGGGGATCTCCAGCGGGTGAGGGCTGTCGTCCGAGGGCATGAACTCCTCCAACGAGAGTTCCCGGTCCGGCTCGAACTTCCCCTTCCGCCGCATCTTCAGGCAGGCGTTGGTGGCGATCTTGTAGAGCCAGGCCAGTGGCGTCCCCTCCCCCCGATAATCATCCCATGCCCTGAAGGCCGCGAGGAAGGTCTCCTGGAGGGCGTCCTTGGCGTCCTCCCCGTTCCGACAGATCCGGGAGGCGAAACTGTAGAGCCGATCCTGATAGCGTTCAACCAGGGCGAAAAAGGCCTCCCGCTTCCCCTGTTGAAGGCCTTCCGGGCCTTGCTTTTCAGACTTGGGCATCGCTGTTTAGACCATGACCAGGCCGCCGTTAATATCCAGGGTGGCCCCCGTCAGATACCCCGCCTCCTCCGAGGCGAGGAAGACAATGGCCGCGGCGATCTCCTCCGGCTTCCCCACCCGGGGGATCGGCAGCTCCTTGACCCGCTTTGCCGTTGACTCGGGTGAGGAGAAGCGTGCCAGAAACGGCGTCTCGGTAATCCCCGGGGCAATGGCATTTACCGTGATACCGTGGGGGCCGAGCTCCCTTGCTAAGCCCTTGGTGAAGGAAAGGACCCCCCCCTTGGCCGTATGGTAGTGGACCGAGGCCCCACCTCCACCGCTCCTCGCCCCGGCCGAGGCGATGTTGATGATCCGTCCCCAGCGATTCCTCACAAGGTAGGGAATGGCCGCCTGGCAGCAGAGGAAGGTCCCCTTCAGGTTCACCTCGATGACCCGGTCCCACACCTCCTCAGGCAGGTCGGCGACGGTCGAGCGGGCAATCAGGGTGCCGGCGTTATTCACCAGGATGTGGAGTCCTCCCAGTTCCTCAACGACCCGTTTCACCATCATCTCCACCTCGGGCTTCTTCCCCACGTCAGCCCGGATCGCGAGGGCTTTCCCCCCAGTGGCCTGGATCTCGCTGACCACTCCCTTAGCCCCCGCCTCGTTCTCCAGGTAATTCACCCCGACAGCCGCTCCTTCCCTGGCCAGGGCGATGGCTGTCGCCGCCCCGATCCCCGAGCTGGCCCCCGTGACCAGTGCAACTTTTCCCTCAAAGCGCATGATGCTCTCCCCCCCAAGCGGAACGATTCCCATCATACCATGTCTATCCCCCTTTGCCAAGGAGTACGGGGGTCACCTGAGCACATCGGCACGATTCTTGCTAATTTTTCGTGTGAAAGGAGGAGGAAGACGATGCGACGGCGAAACAGGATTGAGGGGCAGCGGACGGCTCACCGGAGGGCCTTGGGGTTGATCGCCTGGACCCTCTTAGGGCTCGCCCTGCCCTTCGTGGGACTCTCTCCGGCTGAGCCTGCAGAACCCACCCCGCTTGCCCCGACAGCCATCCCCCTCGTCTTGTCCGTCGAGACCACCGCTCTGAAACTGGCAAAGCTGACGGGGTGGGACCTAAAAGGGTGGCCTTTCCCCCGCCTGCGGTGGACGACCCCTGAGGAGCTTCTGCCGTTCACCGGCCGCCTTGTCCGGGGGTCCTATGATGCCCAGGGGAACACCATCTGGCTGACGCCTGCCTGCTACCAGGAAGAGCTGCTGGCCCCCCCGGCCCTCCACTGCGAGGCCGTCCTCCTGCACGAGCTGGTGCACTGGGTGCAGTACCACCAGACCGGTCAAGCCTTCGCCACCGAGGCCAACGAAGCGGAAGCCACCTATTGGAAGGAGCGGTTCATTGCCCAGGAGGTGGGGTACGACGCCGACGAACTTCGCCAGCCTGAAGGACCCGTCTATGCCGAGTGGCCCTCCGGCTTGCTGACGTACCTGACCGGCATGGCCCTGAAGTCAAGCCGCATGAACAGGGTGCTGACGAAGGATGATGACGGGACCCTGCACATTCTCTACCTGCGGCAGGTGATCTGGGAGAAGGGCTCGTGGCGCTATGCGGCCCAGTTCTGGTACCACCGGGGGCATCCGGTCCTGGTCGAGCTGTTCAACACCCGCGAGAGCCCCCCGGCGCTCCTCACCGCATGGGCGGATGAGAACTACGCCACAGCTCGGATATTCCACGCGGGTGGAAAACCTACCGGGCGATGGGTGGAGGTAGAGAAGGATGAGCAGGGGTGGCATCCCAAGGAGATCGCAAAATGACTTGACAAACACCCTGGAAGGACGTAGAGTAGCATCTGGTACGAGGTTCTAACGGTTCCGTTTTGGACGGTCAATCACCGCGAGGACCAACGTCCCGCGGTGTTTTTTGTTGCTTAGGGGTCCCAACAGACCGCCGGTTTTCACTAACGCGGCGCCCCCGGCCTTAAAAGCCGGGACAGCGCTCTCATGGAAAAAGGAGAAGGAAGCGATGGGATCGAGGGTGTACGTCGGGAACCTCCCCTTTGAGGTAGACGAGCAGCGGCTCCGGGCCCTCTTTGAGGAGG
Source organism: uncultured bacterium (assembly GCA_964535215.1). Taxonomy (GTDB): domain Bacteria; phylum Methylomirabilota; class Methylomirabilia; order Methylomirabilales; family JACQHM01; genus JACQHM01. The sequence continues at coordinate 5,358 of CAZHST010000089.1, read as the reverse complement.
GGGGGCACCAGGTGATGGATGTCAAGATCGTCACGGATCGAGACACCGGGCGCCCCCGGGGGTTCGCCTTCGTGGACATGGCGAGTGACCGGGAGGCCCAGGCGGTCATCAGCGCCTTGAACGGCCGAGAGGTCGGCGGCCGGACCCTGACGGTGAGCGAGGCCCGTGAGCGGCCTCCTCGGAAGGGTGGACCCCGAGGGGGGGGCTTCACCCGGGGGAGGAACCGGTACGGGGGCCGCGGAAGGTATTAGGGAGGGGAATCTACCTCCTTTAAAGCCCTAAGGGTGTTGACGTGGATCTCGACGGCCCGTGGGTGGCTGCCACCGCCGGCGAAGACTGCCAGAGGGATCCCCCGGCCCCGCGCCCAGTGGGCCACCAGCCGATCCCGGGACTCTAAGCCCCCACCGCTCAACTTCAACACGCCCGCCGGCTCCTTCCGATAGGGGTCAGCCCCGGCGATGAAGCCCACGAGATCAGGAACCCCCCATTCTCTGAGGATGGCATCCAGATCAAGGGCCAGGGCCTTCAGGTAAGCCAGATCCCCGGCCCCGGGGAGGTCCCGGTTCAGGCTGGCGAGGCTGAAAGGGTGGCCCGAACAGGCCCCGTGGATCGAGTAGGTGAACACTTCAGGGGCATCCTTGAAGATGACCTCGGTCCCGCTCCCGTGGTGGGCGCTTCCGTCAATGATCAGCACCCGCCGGGCTGTGCCCTCTTGTTTGGCAACCCTGACCGCCACGGCAGGATCGTTGAAGAGACAACAGCCCATTCCCTGATCGGCCCGGGCGAGATGATGACCGCCGCCCAGGTTCATGGCAATCCCCTTATCCAAGGCCAGGTGGACGGCCAGGATGGAGCCTTGAACCTCCAGGAGCACCCGTTCGATCAGGCCCTGGGGCTTCGTCCGCAGAACCTCCTGGATGTAGGCGGGGGTGTGCACCAGGGCCAGATCTTCCTGTGAAACCTTCCCCGGTCTGATCACGTCCTCGGGCCGGATCAGCCCCTCTTCCAGGGCCCGCTGACAGATCAGGTCAACCTTCCCGGGACCGGGCATCCCCTCCGGGGGACCGTTGTACGCCTCGTGATAGATGACCTTGATCACCTCTTCCAGACCTCCCCCTGACCGGAACCCACCCCTTCTCCCTCACGTTAAACCCACCTCCCTCCAAGGTCAAGGTGAAAAAGCCGTCCGAGAAACAAGGAGTCCTGCCCTTAAAGGCCCCCAAAGTTTTCGCTTGACAGGCTGGTCTGGGTCAGGTAAGGTTAAAGCTGCCCCAAGTGGTTGATGTGATCCCTCCCCAGGGTCTTAAGGACTGTCAGGAGTCCAACCCCTGATGGTCCTTAAAGATAAGGGTTGGGAACCACAAGGTCACTTGGGGCTTCTGTTTTTCAATCCCTAAGAGCCCTTCGCCATGGAACACTGGAAGATCCGCCTGGAAGCCCTCCGCCTCGGGAATGCTTCGGTCATCGTGGAGACCTTGCCCGGAAGATACGTGGATGAAGTCTCTTTCTCCCTCTACCTCGCCGAACCGGGAGAAAGCTCCCCGTCCCCGGTTTTTTCCGGGCTGCTGAATCCCGGGAGACCGTCGGCCGGTACCAAAGGTTTCCTCGACGGCTGCTACTTCCCCCGCATCCATCTTGGAGAGCGGACGATTGATCTTAAGGAAGAGAAGTTTGAGGGCCCCTTGTTTGAGGCCCTCGGAAGCCTCATCAGGCCTGGGGGAAGTTTCATGGTCGCCTACGAGATGTACTCGGGAGAGGGGGAGATCCATCGGGAAACGTGGCGGGCCCTTACCCTGGGCATCCCCCCTGCGGCGACCCCCCTTGGCTTCCTTCTTTTCCAGGCAGGCTGCCGAGGGTTCAAGAACTGGGACATCGCCGAAGGGGGGAGGGAAGGCTTCAGGAAGCTCCAGGGCTTCAAACCCCTTGATCCAAGGCACCAGACGGCGCTTGAACGGACCCTTGAGCAGGAGCTTCTCGGATTCCTCTCGGGAAGAGGGTTGGAAGGATACGAGGACGTCTACAACCCTTGCAAGGAGCGGGCGTCCATCATCCTCCAAACCCTGGGATGCCCCCTTTGACCTGGCCCCGAGGCTGATCAATCCCCGACCAGGAGAACGATGCCCTCGCCTGCCTGAGGATAGCGGGTTGAGAGGAGGGGATCGTGGGAGGGGAAGATCAGGTCAGGGGAGGAAGCGGTGGTCCTGATCGTTTCCAGGCCGAGGTAAAACTCTGGAAGGTTGACGAAGATCCCGCTCGGGATCAGCTCCTGGATGTTCCGGGAGAGGGGGGCAGCATCGCCGGAAAGAACCGCCCTCCCTTTGGAGGTCTCAACGGCCACGATCTGGGAGCCAGGCGTATGGCCCCCGACCGGGATCGCGAAGACCCCCGGCCGGACCTCGGCAGCTCCTTCCAGCAGACGGACCCGCCCTTTGAAGTTCAACTCTACCAGGGCCGTGACATCCTCCGGGGTGACAAAGGAGCCCAAGCCCTGGAAGCGGACCAGGGGACCGGTATAGAACATCAGCTCCCGCCGCTGGACGTAGAAAGTGGCATTGGGGAAGAGGTGGAGCCCGCCCAGGTGATCCCAGTGGAGATGCGTGAGGATGACATGCTCCACCTCGAAACGATCAATCCCCAGCCGGTGGAGTTGCTCGGCCGGGGTGTGGAGGTAGGTCTTGATGCCCCGGGCCTCGGCCAGCTCTGGCGTAAAACCTGTGTCTACGATGATTGTCTCCGTGGGACCCTTCAGGACCCAGAAGTAGTAGGCGATGGTCGTCTGCTGGTCGGGATCGGTCAGGTAGAGATACCGGCTGGTCGAACCTGTCCGCTCGGCAAGTCTCAGGGCAAGGATCCGATAGGCCGGCCCCGACCCGAGAGGGGGAAGGGAAGGGGGTGGGATGGAGGGTTCGTGGAACATGGTGTTCCTCCTTCAACGAATCCAGACGGGGAGGCTATTCGAGAGGCGGGGAAAAGTACCGCCGGAAATACTCTTCCCCCTTGTAGGCCCGGAAGAAGGCGCAGAACGTCCCAAACACCCCCTGCTGATCCATGTGGTCGGTGTTGGTGGTGGACCAGTAGTAGCGATCCAGGACCTTGTCGTAGAGCCCGAAGGGTCGGGGGTCGTAGGGCGTGGCGTGGGGGACGCCCCGGAGATGGAAGCTTGTGGTCCTTCCATCATTGTAATTCAACCCCAACACGGCAACCGGTATCCCGGATTTGGTGCAGTCATACACCTCGGCCGATACCGGCCTCCTGCTCGTGAGATCGGGATCGCCGAGGTGGTGGGCAGACGCAACCCCCTGGATGAAGAACCCCCCTACCAAGACCCCCGCAATGGAGTGCCTGAGAACCCACCGCATGGTCAACCCCTTTCGAACCTTTCCCCCTTGTTGCCCATGGCACCCACTTTCCCTCCCGTCTCCTGAGGAGCTTCTCAAAGGGGCCTTGGTGACCTACCTTTATACCCATTCCCTCCGTCTGTCAAGGATTTTCCGTCCCAGGACCGTTGACAACCTGGACAGGGTTATGATAGGAATGGAAAACCTTAGGAAAGGAGGGATCGTGATGGCTCACCACGAAGAGCCGGGGCCCGCTCCTTCACAAGGCATCTCGCGACGCACCTTCATCATCCGGGGTGGGGCTCTGTTGATCGCCGGTCCCCACCTCCTGCCCCTGCTGTCCCACTTGGCGGAGGGGGCGGAAGAGACCGGGCTGATCGTCCGAACCCGACGTCCCGAAAACTACGAGACCCCCTTAAGCGCATTGAGATCCTGGCTGACGCCCAACGATCTCTTTTATGTGCGATCCCACTACGACACGCCCCAGATCGCCGTCCAGGACTGGACCCTTCAGGTTGATGGTGAGGTAGACCGCCCTATGGTCCTCCGGATGGAGGACCTCCTCCGGTTTGAGAAAGTGACCATCGCCAACACCCTGGAGTGTGCCGGGAATGGACGGGCCTTCTTCACCCCGAAGACGTCAGGCGTCCAGTGGGAGTATGGGGCCGTCGGGAACGCCCGCTGGGGCGGGGTGCGATTGGCCGATGTGTTGAGGAAGGCCGGTGTCCGGGCCTCGGGCAGGCATGTGATGTTTGATGGGGCCGACAGGCCCCCGCTCCTAACAACCCCCGACTTCATCCGGAGCATCCCTCTCGAAAAGGCGTTGGACCCGAATACCCTCCTCGCCTACGAGATGAACGGCCAACCCCTCCCCCCCCGCCACGGCTTCCCCCTCCGGGCCATCGTGCCAGGATGGTACGGTATGGCCTCGTGCAAATGGTTGACGACGATCCGGGTCCTCGATCAAGAGTACGACGGCTACTTTATGAAAACGGCGTACCGGATCCCCAGGGGGGACAACCCGAGCGACACGGTGGGGCTCACGGAGATCGGGGTCAAGTCGGTCATCACCAAACCCCTGGACGGGGAGCGGGTCAAGGCCGGGACCGTGCAGGTGAAGGGGGCTGCCTGGGCCGGGGAGGCCGAGATCGTCGGAGTGGACATCTCGACAGACGGGGGGAAGACCTGGTGGCCGGCCCGGCTGATGGAGCCAAGAGAGCGTTTTGCCTGGCGGATCTGGGAGTTCACCTGGGAGGTGGAGCAGGCGGGCCCTTATACCCTGATGGCCCGCGCCACCGATAACCGTGGACGGGTACAGCCCGGGTCGCTCGTCTGGAACCCAGGGGGATATGCGAACACCGTCATCCACGCCATCCAGATTGTGGTGGAAGAGACCTAGAACATGCCCTGGCCGGCGGGGGGGAGGCCCGCTCCCTCTTGCCCTGGCGATCGTCATCCTCTTGCCGAGGCTGGCTTCTGGGCAGGAGGTTCCGCTCCCTCCGGGGAAGGGAGTCGAGAGTGTAACAGGGATCTGTTCCATCTGCCACGGCCTGGACTTGGTCACGCAGCAGCGTCAGGACCGGGACGGATGGACGAGGATTGTGGATCAGATGATCCAGTTCGGCGCCCCGATCCCTCCCGGTGAACGTCAGGTGATCATTGACTACCTGGCCACCCACTTTAGCCCGGCCCAGACCAGGTCACTCCCGCCCGCTGAGAGAAAGGACAATTATTGAGGGAGCTTTTCCCCTTTCTCCTTCAGGATCTGCCCGTACTTGGTCAGGACCTCCCCTATCCGGATCATGAGCTCCCGGTTCATCTTGTCTCTCATCTCAGGGGCCCCGGCCCCCCCCATCTTCTCATACCTCCGGGAGATCTCCCCGATGGCGGCAAGGGTCTCGCCGTGCATCATCATGAGGGTCCCCATGAGCTCCGGGTTCTGCATGACAGGACCCATCATCCTCATCATGCCCCCGCCCATCATGCCCCCGCCCATCATGCCCCCGCCCATCATGCCCAT
>CAZHST010000088.1:0-8591 GCA_964535215.1 uncultured bacterium | reverse complement strand
CCAGCCTGGATCTGAAGCCACCCTCCAGGCTTATCGAGCCGCCATGATGAGCCAGGTCCTTCAAGATAGGGCCAGAGTTCTCCTTCAGGAATATCGGAGTATTCAAGAAAATCTTCGAAGAGCAACAACATTCTGCACCTCCTATGAGAGGCAAGGACTCACGAACTCCGTTCCTCTCAGACGATCATTAGCGCTCCTGATCCCCGTAGATATAATCGACACGATACGAGCGATCGACACCGCTCGGAGCAATCACATAGAGAGTTGCTTGAAGATCGACTGACGGGGCACTCCGAACCATCGATCCGACAACTTCGCCGTCGATCAGGTAGCTCACTGTCGTGGGTTCTAACGCAAACTCGAAATCGTGGAAGGTGGCAGGATCTCCATAGCGGTCCGTTAACACGATCTGCTCTGATCCTCCGACCTTGTGCACGCACTCCCAACGAGCGTTACTCGTTCCAAAGCTGTTAAAGCGAAATCCAACGAAGTCAGAGATCTCCCAAGGATTGTTTTGTGGAAGAGGATACGAGAAGAATCCGAACCAGACTTGCATTTGATCGGTTACGATATAATGGACTCCTCTCATCCCTAGACGAGGGAATAGACCGGCGGAAAAGCGCGGCACTGGCAATTTCGCAATTGCCTTTCCAAACTGCTGGCCCAATGTGTCAGCTGCACGAAATCTCGCCACCCCTCCACCATACTTGATGTCTCGATCGAGAAAGACCGCGCCGTCAGTTCCTCCGGTCAGAATTTGGAAGATCCCTACCCAGTTGGTTGATTCGAATCCAATAAAATCCTCAAAAAACGTCATTCGCATCAGAACTCCTCCCTCAAGAAACCATCAGGACTTCGTGAATCATCCGGTCCGCCGCCCGATGTGGGGCCACTCCTGTTTGTCGGCTCACGTCGAAGATCTGTAGGAGCCGCTCCGGAATCTGCTGGAGTCGTGCCAAGGCTTCCCGCAGATCCCGCTTCTGCCACAGCGCCACGGCTCCCGCCCCTCTCCGGGCCAGGGCCCCGGGCCCTCGGTCGGGTCCCACCCGGCCAGGTCGGTGGGTGGGGGCGGGGGAAGAGGGGCAAACAGGCGTGGACCGCCTTCCCTTTCGCCCTTCCTTTCCCTGTTCCGTTGCCCCTTCCCATCCCTTGGAAGGGCCCGGGAGAGGCCGCTGGAGGCCTTAGGAGGTCCCAAGAGGCCAGGGGGGATTTTTCTCATATGCCCCGACCCGAGATCGTGGCGCCTGAGGCCGCCTGGAGGCCCTCCAGGACACTGCCGACGATGAGGGACAAGGAACGGGCGAGGGGGGACTTCCGGACAGATCACATGCTACAAAAACCGGACATCTTGACTTGCTACTAACACCGCTGAAACCCCAGAGCCCCGCTCCTGCCCCTGCCCCCCACGAGCCTGCCCACCGCTCTCCCCCAACTTCCCGGGAAGCTCCGGTACGTCCCGGACAAGGAGGGGTACGAGTGGGACGGGAACGGCTGGCGCTGGGTGGGGCAGTAACGGCTGCCCCACGAAAGGGCGTCCCGACGAGGGGAGCCCTTTCGCTTTCGATTGACACCCTTTCTCGGAGGGACTATCCTGCAGTTGACTTCCTCCCCGGCCTGCAGGCCGGGGATTCCTCCGGGGGCTTATGCCGCCCGGAGGACACGGCCGGCGTCGGCCGGCGTCCGCGTCGCCGCCGGGGATTCGCCCCCGGTCTGGACCCACCGATGGTGGATCCATCGAAAAGCCACCGGAGGCTGGGGCATGGCCTCTGCCCCGGCTCCCGTCGAGGGAGCCTGAAACGAGTGCCGGACTTTGGCGCGATGCAGCACGTTCCACGCTGCATTGGCACCGGCGTGGCGGAGGAGACGACACCGATGGCAGATTCCCTTGTGGCGCACCGGCCGCTGGACCGGGTGCCGGCATCGGGCACAGGTGGACGAGGTACCCTCCGGCTCCACCGGCACCCGGATGATCCCCTGCCGGGTCAGGGCCGCCGCCAGGAGCCTCTACCACGGCCGGAAGGCCAGAAATTGTGGACCAGGAGGTTCTTGGGCCCGAAGTCCATCAGGTCCCGGATCCCGGTCAGGTCCTCCAGGGCCACATGGGTCACGCGGTCCTGTTTGAAGTCGCAGGCGATCTGGCGGGCCAGGGCGAGGAGGGCGTGCCGTAGCCGGAGCCGGCGGGTGCGGAACAGGGCTCTCAGCCGGCGAGAGGTCTTCAGGCCGAACGTCTGGAGCCGGGCCTGTTCCTCAGCGATCTGCCGGGTCCAGTAGAGAAACTCGCGCCAGATCTCCCGGGCCCGGTAGAGCCGGACCACCGGATCGCCCTCGAGGGCCACCGCCGCCGGGATGCGGGCGTTCTGATCAATCCCGGCCCACTTGGGCAGGCGGGCTTTCCGCCCCGCCTCCGGCATCTCCACCACCTGATGGGCGTACCAGCGGTCCGTCACCCGGTCGTAGGTCAGCTCCAGGGTCTTCAGGGCCCCGGTATACCGGAGGAGGCCCCTGGTGGGCAGGATCAGGCGGTTCCCCTTCCCCTGTCGGAGGTCGGCCGGCAGGGTCAGGGCCAGGGCGCGGGCGTCGAGGGTGTAGGATCGAGGCGACTTGAGAGGGATCATCCGGGGGACCCGCCGGCCGGTCTTCCGGTCCTTCCAGTACCCCGGGGGCCGAGGGGGGTGGTCCAGCTTCCCCTCCCGGTACCGTCGGAGGTTGGCAAAGTACGCGTTCCAGGCCGCCCGGGCTTTCTTGATCACCTCCTGCCCGACATCCGTGGGCAGGGCTTGATACGCCGGATGGGCCTGGAACTCCGCGCACAGGGTTTCGTAGGACGGCACCCGGTCCCCCCGGAAGAACGCCTGCCGGCACCGGTACTGGACGGTGTTCCAGAGGGCCGCACAGCGGTCGGCCAGCAGGACGAGCAGCCCCCGAAGAGCCTTCGGGACCAGGACCCGGACGCTCTAAGAGCAGGCGTTCCTCCCCGGACTCCCGTCCGGGGCTTCCCGCCTGGAGATTCTGTGAAAGGGTAACGGCGGAAGACAGCAGCTCTGCCCGAACGCAGGAGCTGCCGCGCCCGTGCGGGATGGCAGGGGTCCAGCGGCTGCCTGTTGGCGTCCAGCACAAGCACGCGCATCGAATAAAAACACCTCCTTACGTCGGCTCCCTCGGCGTTCTGCCGGTCAAGTGGGCCTCGCCCATGTGACCCCGGCTTGTCATGCCCGCAGCCTTCGAGCCTCACCCCGTCAGCCCTGCATGACCGCGGGCGGCAGTTGCCGGAAGCTGACCCGCGCACCTCCGGGTGCCGTGACCGGGGGAACGGAGCTCCGATTTTCCGGGACTGAGGCTGGTCAACTCCGAGGCTCACATGCCTCCCACTTCAGTGGGGGGTAGTTGACTCCTCCCAGGGAGCAGTATAGTGAACTACCGTCGGCTAAAGCTGACGGCTTCTTACAGGCATGACGGTGGGCTTGCCACACCGTCCCTGCGGGCTCGTTCCAAGCCCTACTTAAGGGGTCGCGGAATTTTACGGTGGGAGCCAGCTATGGCACAGGGGAGTCTGCCCGGGGCCATACCAACATCGGCGAAAGGGGGCTGGTCCCGCTGCAACCCCTAGCTGCGGCGCCACCGGGGCGTGTCCAAAGGGTCCCGGCCCGGCTACGCGGCTACCTTCGAGTTTTTTTACAATCATCGCCATCTGCTGCCAATCAATCACGGGAAGCGGCTACGGGCTCTGGGGCTCAAAGCCCCTGGTCCTGACTTGCGAAAACTGATCCGAACCAGGTCGGTTAATCACACTCTGCTCACCATGAGTGGGTGCATTTTTTTCTTGACATGCACAGGAAAGAGGATTATACATGGTCAAAACCTGTATCACCTATATCAAATTCTCATGGTCCTTCTTGATGATATAGATGCCTGGCAAGCTTTACAAAATCAAAGACTTAGCGCTCAGGCTCGACCGGAGCGTCCTGACGATCAAGCGGTGGGAGAAGCAGGGCCTCCTCCCGAAGGCGCGGAAGGACTCCCGGGGCTGGCGCGTCTACACCGAGGCGGAGGTCCAGGCGATCCTGAAGAGGGTGCGGGAGACGAACTACTTCCGAGATGAGAAAGGAACAAAATAGCCGGAGAGAGCGGTGGGAACGATCATCGCCATCGCAAATGAGAAAGGTGGGACGGGCAAGACCACGATGGCGGTCAACCTGGGGGCGGCCCTCGCCATCCGGGGGATGAAGACCCTCCTGATTGATATGGACCCCCAGGGAAACGCCTCCTACATCCTCTCCCAGATTACAGAAGACGACCCCGCGATGTACTCCGTCCTCGTTGAGAAGGATACCCCCCTCGATTCCATCATCCGGCCAACTTCCACCGAGAACCTCAATATTGCCCCGTCGAACCTTCATTTGGCCGGCGCCGAGGTCCAACTTGCGACGATGCTTGGCCGGGAGAATGCCCTGAAGCGGAAGCTCACTCCAGAGATTCAGAGCCGCTACGACTTCATCCTGATCGACACCTCCCCTTCCCTCGGACTCCTGACGATCAACTCGTTGAACGCCGCCGACTATGCCCTAATCCCGGTGAGCTGCGACTTCCTCTCGATCGTGGGCCTGACCCTCCTCTTCGACACGATCCGCCTCTGCCAGGAGCAGCTCGGAAGCCGTGTCCGGGTTCTGGGACTCGTGGCCAACCGCTACGACCGGCGGGAGAAGGTCTCCGACGAGGTCCTGAATGCCCTCAAGGCCCAGTTCAATACCCTCCTCTTCGAGACTATCATCCGGGTGAACGTCCGGCTGAAGGAGGCCCCTTCCCTCCGCCAGACGATCTACCAGTACGACCCGGTCTGCCCAGGGGCGAAAGATCACCTGGCTCTAGCAAACGAGCTCATCAAGAAGGTGGCGTAAGGGGTTTGGTGTGGCAAAGAAGTTCAGCCTGAAGGATAACCCGATCTTTCAGCGGCTTGAGGTGCCCAAGCCGAAGGAGACAGAGCCCCTGGCTGAAGGGATCCCGCCGTCTGAAGAAGCCCCTCCTCCAGGAGAAACTTCTAAGATCCAACCTGAGGGGCAAAAATTGACCCTCAAAACTAGACCCTCAAAAATTGACCCTCAGAAATTGACCCCCAGGAAGCGGGATGAGGAACTGGCTGAGGTTCCTACGGAACCTGTTGCGCCGGTCCAGGCCCCTCTCCTAGAGCCTTCACCGCCGGATCTCGGACTCAAAGACCACCTCGACAAGTCCCTCTTCTTCAGCTTCTACAATGAGGTGGTCGATGAGCTCCTCCCGACCCTGGATCCCGCCGAGCAGGTCCTTTACACCCGGCTCTTCCGCCTCTCTTACGGTTTCAACCGGAACTACTGCACGGTGAGCCAGCCTCTCCTCATGGAGCGGACGGGCTTGAGCCGAAACACCGTTCGGATGGGCCTCCAGAGCCTTGTCCAAAAGGGCTGGATCAGGGTTGTCGAGGCGGGGAACCGGGTCTCGACGACCTACCGGGTGATCCTACCAAGGGAGGTGGAGATTGAAAGGAGTAGAGGATCAATTTCTGACCCTCAAAATTTGACCCTCAAAAATAGACCCTCAGAAATTGAGGGTCAAAATCTGACCCTCAAAATTGGAGGGTCAGAATCTGAGGGTCCAGAGGGTCAAAATTCAGCCCTCCAAAATTTGAGCGGCAGAGGGCCAAAAGCCAAAAATCCTAATGTTGAAGAGTATTTACAAACCAGACCCCCAAAATCTGAGGCTCAGAATTTGACCCCATTACTTAAAGCTTTTACTAACAAATCTCTCACTCTCATAGAGAGAGAGTCTGACCCTCAAAATTTGACCCTCTGGTCTCTTGTCCTTTCAGCAAGAGAACTCGTGGAGAAATTTTACTCCCTCTTGGCCCAGCGTCCTTCGAAAGTGAAGCGGGAGAAAAGCATCGAAGAATGTCTCGCGCTCTTTAAGGAGGGCTTCTCTATCGAGGAGGTGGACTACGCGATCACCTGGGTGGTGAACCGTCATCCAACGACGGGATCTTTCTCCCGGGTAGCCCATTTCATTGACCAAGCATTGAAGGAAAGAGAGATAGAACAGAGGGCCTTAGAGATTGAGCGCCGCCGACAGGCAGAAGAAGAGCGGCGGAGGGCGGAGCAACGGCAGATCGCGGAGGAGCAGCGGAAGCTCGCGGAGGCCAGGGCCTCTCTTTCGGCGGAAGAGCTCGAGGCGCTCAGACACGAGGCCCTGAAGATCCTCAGGGAAGAGAAAGCCAACCTCGAGTTCGGTCAGGAAGCCCTCATCCGGCTCAAAGTCGAGGAGTTAATTAGGGAGAGGTACCTGCCACATTGACGTACTCCCGACAGAGCGTCTCGAGGAGCGGCTCGCAGCCAAGTTTCTGTTTACGAACAAGATACATAGCGCTTGCCCACGGAAAGGATACTGCATTTCTTTGCAGGTATTAACTTCCCTTTCTTTGTCCGTGTTACTCTTCTGACCCAACAGGCCCGACCGTGGGACTGCACGGTGCTGGCCTTCAACCCATGGAGGACGCGGCTCCTTCCCTGTCTGAAGACAGGGGTTTCCGCCGCGTAGGAGTTCTATGACCGAAGGCTTCAAGACTAAGATCAAGCTGATCATCCACCTGGAGTATGACCTCTCGAACTTCCAGCATCACCAGGTAGGGATCCTGCTCGAATGTGCTCATGTCCCTGATTCCGCCCCAAATGGTTGAAAAGCCCGAGTTTTCTGAGGAGCCCTCGGATATCAAAGGGCTTGAGCCACTTCAGGGCTCCCTCCATGTTAACGTCGTCCCAGTCTGGGCCGATCTGAGCAAGGAGGCTCACGTTCCCCCTCAGGAAGAATCTCCTCTCCCTGAGGAGGAGCCACTGTCTGAGGGGGAGGAGATCATGGCAACAGAGACGTTGGCCGGGCTATACGCCCAACAGGGTCTTTTCCAGGAAGCGGCCCGCCTCTACCAAAAGCTTCTTCAGGAAGATCCCTCGAAACATTACCTCCTTGAGAAACTTCAGGCTCTCGAAGAAAGGAGAAAAGCCATGATCCTGGGAATCGATGTAGGCCGTTCTGGTCTAAAAGCGGTGGGGGAGAACCGTCGGCTCTTTCTCCTCCCGGTCTTCAGCCGACCACGTCGCTTGCCTCCCCAGCCCCGTCGGGTCGTGGACGATGGACATTTCCTCCGCCTCAAGCTCCTCCACCTCCGCTATGAAGGAGAGGACTGGGTCCTTGGTGAGGACGCTGAGATCCCAGGGGGTGGGGCCTTCTACCGGATGGACCTCCTCAAAGCTGATGCCTATACCCGCTTGCTGGTGCTGGCAGCCGCCACACAATTGACGGCTGTGCCCCGCGTCGAGGTTTGTGTGGGGGTCCCGGTGGCTTTCTACGAACAGAACGCTCCGATCCTCCGCACCCTCCTTCATCAGATCCACGCGGTCGCCATTGGACGGGAGACGCGGGAACTGGAGCTCCACGGGGTCGTGGTTCCCGAGGGGCTTGGGCTGCTGGTCGCGGCCTCGGCTCTCCACGGTTCTCCTGATCCTGCTTTCTTTGTCGAGCCTCATCTGGTCCTGGACTTCGGCCACCGGATCACCCAGGCGATTGCCCTCCAGGGCGTCACGACCAGCCTCCGGGCGGTCACGCTCTACAGTGCGGCTTGGGAGGTCTTTGACACGGTCCTCCGGGAGGAGATTGAGACTCCCGCAGGAACGATCTTTGAGGAACCCCAGAAGGCCAGGATGGTCGAGAAGCTCCTCCTCGATGGAGCCATTCGGGTTCGGGGACGGCAACACCGCTGGGCAGACCTGGAGCCCAAGCTCAAGGAGGAGGCCCAGCGGCGGTGGCCCCGGCTCAGGGAGGAGATCCAACGGGCCCTCGTCGGCCTCGACTATGTCCGGGTGATCGCTGGAGGGGGTGGGGTTCATCTCTTCGCCAACGGGCTCCGGGAGTTATTTCGGTCGGAGGAGCTCATTTTGCTCGAGGATCGCTATGCTCAGGCGGAGGGCTACCGGCTCTTCCTGGCTCATCAGGAGATGCTGGAGGCTGTCGGATGAGCCGGCGGGCAAGGCAGAGGAAAAGGGTGCTGATCCGGTGCCTGGTGGATTCGGAGACCAGGTCGGCCCTCGATGAAGTAGCCAAGCGGTGGGGCTGGACCCGGTCCCAGCTGCTTCGGGAGGCGATCCGGACGTGGCTCTCCACGGCTCCTGTCCTTCAAGACGCTCCCCCTCCTGCTTTAAGCCGGGCAGAGGAGGGTCGGTGGCTAACCTTAGAGCGCTTTTGACGTCAGCCGCTCTTCTCCCCTAGCTCCTGACGGATACAATTTCCCAGCGGAGGCCGGGGGCTTCTGACTCACACCGGCTGAGAAGCTGATGGAGGAGCAGGAATGAGGGCCGATCGGCCGCACCCATCGCTTGCCGGACTCCAGCGCATCCTCACCACGCTGGAACGAGAACTGAGCCTCCTCGAGGTGCCCTGGTCGCTCCTTGAGCTCACGGCTGAGGACCGCCGGCAGTGGACCGTGCTCCTCCGGATCGGCCAGGTCGAGGGGGTTGTCAGCAGCTGCGCTATTTCATAGGTATTCATAAGCATGCATCCTGATTGACTGGAAAACT
>CAZHST010000087.1:0-8728 GCA_964535215.1 uncultured bacterium | reverse complement strand
CTTTCATTTGGCCTGTGCCATGCTCACCCTGAGGAGGGTTTTGAAATGAGTTCTAGACACCTTTGTAAGGTTCTGATTCTGTCTTCGTTTCTTAGCGTAGAACGAGGGCTTCCACGGGAAGGAGGGACCTGACCATGAAGCGGATCCTCACGACCATCCTGGTGTTCGGTCTCCTCGCCGGTTGCGCCGCTGGACCCTACGGGCCTCGCGGAGGTGCTGTGGTAGGGGGTGCGGCCATCGGGGGCAGCGGGGGCTATCTCCTCGGCTATGGCATCGGAAGGGCCGTGGCCGGCCCAACCGGTGGCAAGATCGGGGGGGCCATCGGCGCCGGCGTCGGCCTTCTCACCGGCGCCCTCGTAGGCTCCGCGGCAGAGCAGCAGGCGTATCGTCAGGCGGCCGCGGCGGCCGTGGCACCTCAGGCCATCACGAACTGCCGGCTGACCTACGATAGCTCAGGCCGCCAGCAGTGGGACTGTGCAGCCACCGGGACCTGGCCGCAGACGTTCGGGCCTGCCCCGCTTGGTCCACTTCCCCCGGCGCCGCCGCCAGGCTCGCCCTTCCCGCCGGCCCAGTTTGTGCCAGGGATCAGGGAGTATTAACCCGAGCCAGCGATCAGCTCCCGCCCTCCTACTTTTGTAAAGGGATGTTGCGAAGGTCAAGAACGCCCCCCGTCAGGCCAATTTTAAGAACCCTTGCCTCCGTTGCTTGGGGCGAAACACCTCCAAATTTCACGCTTGCAGGTAGAACTACTTTCGGGGCAAAAGTGTGACTTACCCGGTTTCCACTTTTGGGTCCCAAAGTCACACCTTGAGCGAGATACTCGTTTCCTAAATCATCGTAAAGAAGTGATGGGGGGTCGTAATAGTGAGCCCAGAGCTTGAATTCACGTAAATCCTCGGTCATATTCGTAACGGTCAAATCACATGTTACAGTCCCCCCTGAGAGCTTGCAGCCTTTAAACTCAATGACGAACCCTGCCTGTTCGAACCTCCGCAATGCCTTTGGCTGAGGGGCAGGCGCCACGGCGACCTGAGGAGGCTGCTCCGGTGGAGATGGGGCGGTGACCACCGCCACTCGCCCCCGCTCCAGCAGGGCTGTGACGGTCGGGTCCTTGCTGATGGTGACCGTCGCGCCGAGAAGGAGCCGGTTGGTTTCAATCTCGATCATCCGCGCGTCGATGTCCACCTGGTTGCCCAGATCCGACACCGTTCCCACCACGATGGCCTCCACGCCCACCATCTTCCCCAACTGCTTGGCCTTCGCCGGATCGACGAGGTCCGACATGCTGAACTTCAGTTCTGCCAGGACCTGATTCAGCCGCTGCCGCTCGACGACAAAGAACTTCTCCCGGTTCTGCGCCAGGCGGGTGGTCAGGCGGCTCGCGATGTAGCGGCCCAGGTCACTGGTCACACCCTGAAGGTCCGGAAAGTCGGCGACGGCCACCCGGAGCTGCTTCCCTTCCGGTGCAGCTTTGGCGATCCGGTCGGCCAGTTGCTCCACGCCGGTCCGGAGGTCCTGGGCTGAAGCCGTCAGCGCGGAGAAGAGGAGGGACCCTCCAACGATCAGGATGGCAAAGATCCACGTGCGCGTTCTCATGCCAACTCCTCCTGACGAATCACCATATTCATCCGAAACCGTTACCCTTTCCCCCTCTGCTTCGCACCACATAGCGAAGCTCCTCGGCGATGCCGAGCTTCCTCCCCCACCGGAGGAGGTACGCTTCTTCCAACCGGCCTTTCTGAGCCTCGAAGACCGAGAGGGCATCTTCGAAGTCGCGAGGCCGCCCGACTTTGAGTTTCTGGAGGATCAGGTCCTCGGGGGCAGCAAACCAAAGGCGCCGTCCATGCCAGCTCTTCAAGCGTCTTCGCGTGAGGGCGTGTCGGTCGTGCGCGTCGGTGGGGAGGAGGAGGTCGATTCGCAAGGCCCCGTGGACCAGCCGGAGCTGTTTCGCCCGGGCAAGCGGATTCCACTCGGCCCATTCACGGTCGATGCGGAATCCCTGGCGTTCGGCCCGCTCCCCGAATCTGTCCAAACCCTCCCGATCGGTCAACACGGCGAGGTCGATATCTAAAGTCGTCCTTGGCCTTCCCCAGACACTGACGGCGATCCCGCCAATGATCATGTACCGAAGCCGAGCCTGTCTCAAGAGGTCCACTGTCGCCAGAACAGAGCCTCGGAGGTCGGCCGGGGAGGGGTCGCCCACGTCACCTCCTTTCCGCTTTCATCCACCGTTGATCCAATTCGGCAAATCGGCGGAGCAGCCGGTCCACCGCTTCTGGATCGGCGCGCCGTCCCTTCGCTTCTCCCTTGGCCCGTTCGCCGAGTTGCGCCAACCCCTCGGCCATCAGCAGCATGGCCAGGTCGAGCCGATCCCTGATGCTCATCCTGGTATGGGCCGCCGGCGGCTCCTCGCGAACCCGGTCCAGGTGTCGGAGCCAGAACGGAAGTCGCCTCCGCTGTCGTTCGGCCATGCTCTACACCTGTTCCACAGCCTTATCCCTGAAGCCGCTGGCGTAAGCGCGTGGCGGATTCAGTGGCCGCCTGGGTTAGCGCCTTCTGGACGCTTTGGGCGCGGTCCAGGGCGAAGCCCGACCCCTTGCCCGACACGGCGGCGAGGTGATCCCCGGAGCGGAGGTCCACAACCTCCAAATCGATGCCGACTTCGGCTCGCACGGCGCCCTGGACCGCCTCCCGGATGCCGAGAAAGCCCAGCTCCTGCTCACTCAGCTCCCGGCTGGACTGGCGAACTCGGGCCATGACCAGAAGGTCCGTATCGAACCGCGCCCGGGCCCAGGCCCGGAAGCCCCGGTGGGAGAGGCCGCCGGCCCGGCTAAGCTCCCGTTGAAACTCCCGGGCCTCCTCAAGGCCGAGGACCGAAAAGCCCTCCTCCACCAGCCGCCCCCTCAGAGTCGCGAAGGCCTCTCCTGATAGGCCCTCAGCGACCAGGAGGAGGCGGGTCCGGGGGCGCCGGCCCTCGGGGGGAAGAGTAAACTCTACCTGGCCCCCCTCACGGCTATCAATCCGCCGGAAGCCTGCCCGATGCCCCTCCTTCACCACCACGAGGAGCCCGCTGATCTCCTTCCCCTTAAGGGGAACCGGGGTTTGACCCTTTGGCTTCCAATCGAGAAAGGTGTCTGCGCCCTGGGGATCGGACCGGACCTCCACCACCACGGCGGATGGCTGCGCTCCGGTGGGAGGTCGCTCACCAGGCTCTCGCGGGAGCCTCACTTTCTGCCTCTTCCTCCATTCGAAGTAGACCTG
Source organism: uncultured bacterium (assembly GCA_964535215.1). GTDB lineage: Bacteria > Methylomirabilota > Methylomirabilia > Methylomirabilales > JACQHM01 > JACQHM01. Next base: position 5,467 of record CAZHST010000087.1, on the reverse strand, counting down.
CTGCGTGACCGGCTGGAGGGGGGTGCCGGTGATCGGGTGATAGCCGGGTTTGTCGTAAAATTCGAACGTCCCATCCGGATACTGGTAGTACCAGACCTGCGGCTCCCCGGTAATGGGATTGAAGAAAGTCGCCCGGTTCGGATCGATCGGCGTGAACTCTCCCTTCTGAAGAAGCCTCAGCTTTCGGATCACCTCCGGGGTGACCGGTTGTAACTTGATCCCATATGTCGGATCGACACCTGGCCGGTCATAGAACTTCACGCCTTCAGGGGTCAACGCATACCATTTCATCGCTTCCCCTTGGGAAAAGGCGAAATACAGATCCTTGGTAAAGTAGTAAAGGCCGAGATTGTAGAGGACCGCGAGCGCAAGGAGGATCGAGGTCCCCCCATAGCGACGCCGCCTGGAGAGCGAGAACAGGGACTGGACCCCAATGAGGAACGGGACAAACAGCAGCATGGCGGCGGCGGTCACCAGGTATTTGTTCAACCCGGTGAGATCCGACGCCGTCTCGACAAAATGCTGGTAGATCTGCCAGATCGCGACATATTTGACCGCGATCAGGGTCGGGATGAAAAACAAGGCTAACACAAGGACGATGAGCCCGGCTTTGACCCACTTCTTCATGAATGGTTCCCTCCCTTCCTTTCGAATACCCACCAGCGACAGGCTCGGAATTGGGACGACGACGCGAATGCGGCAAGATGCCTGACCCGGTTTTGGATGAAGGGATGCGTCCCCAGGTACTCGATCAGGCCGCTCAGAAGCTCTTCACCCCTTTCCTCCCGATGGCCGATCCTGTGGAAATCCACTTCCTTTTCAATTTGAGGCCCTCCAGCTAACTTGAGCAGGGCGGTCGAGGCGGCAGGGAGGTCATCGCAGGCAATCAGCCCGGCCTGATCCGCCGTGTACTCCGCTTTAACGCTCCACACATTAAAGATCACGTGCATGAGCGGGGCAAAGAGGAACCGGGAGCCTCCCGCCCGGGCCGGCTCCAGCAGCGTCAGCCACGTGGTGTGGTACCGCTTCATGTGGCCCAGTTCATGCCCGATGACGAAGAGCAGCTCGCCCGGTTGGAAATCCTGCACCAGTGCCGAGTGGAGTACGAGGAACCCATACCGGTAGAACCCGGCGGTGTAGGCGTTGTAGCTGGGATCCTGAGTCACGTAGAGGTCAGGCAGGGGGAGCTTGAGCCGGTACGCGGCCACTTTGGCCAGCCTGAAGATGGTCTTGAAACTCTGCTCGGAGACCGGGAGGGCGTTCTTCTTCAACTGGAGATGGCGGATCCGGAGATGCATCAGGCTGATAAGGAGGATCACGAAGAAGAGTCCTAAGCTGATCGCGCCGAGGACAGTAGCGACGATGATGGAGATGACGCTGGCCAGCATCAGCGCCGCTTTCTCTCCCGGGTACCCGAAGCTGAGATCCTGCGGTAGGATCGGCCGACCTTTCCGCCTTGATAGCTCGAAATCGATGATCGCCTCCGGGATACGCTGGTCGAGATGGCAGGTGGGGCAGATCCCCGAGGGCTTCTCATATTCTTTGCCGCAATTGACACAGTAGCTCATCGGAGCCTCTGGTAATCCAGGTCCGTGAGCACAATCGTATTGGCCCCTTCATCGCCGAGGCGCTTCCTCCTCCCGCTTAAGATTTGCGCCCCGATCACCAGGGCGAGGAGGGTCGGGCCGAGGAAGGGGATCGCCAGATACCAGTTTCGAATGATCGAATCGAGGAAGCCGCCGGCCTTTTTCTCCTTCTCGTTATAAACCACCACGCCGACGATCACTTTGCCGATGCTCTTCCCTTCAAGTGAGTCCTTGAGCAGGAGGTAGACATGAGGGGCGACGACCGCTAAGCTCCACCTCACCAGCCGGAGAATCAGGAGCCTTCGGGCGAGCAGGAAGAACAGGAGGGAGGCGAATAAGGCATAGGCCACGCCCAGATCGATCAGGCCCGCCATGAACCGTTTGAGCCGGGGGACAGGAAGCCCTTCTACGCCTTCGAGCCGGGGCTGGTTGGGAAGCTGCGGGAGGGTCGCACCGCATCGCGCGCACCGCTCCGCTCCCAGCGCATACTCATGACCACATTGAGAGCAGAAGGGCATGGCTGAGGACCGTTTGTGGTTGACTTGTCCTACTCTATCGGGCAGCCCCCCGCCATGGGCCAGGCGTCCCCCGATCCGGCCAGCGGAGGGCAAGGGCGCCCTCCACGCCCTCAGGAATGGGGTCCCCTGCGAAGAAGATGAAGACCCGGGCCGCTGGATGCTGCACCCGGTACGCCTTCACCGTCTGGTAGACCTGGTGTTTCTCGGGGCTGTGCGTAAGGATCACACCGGCTAAAGGCACGTCAGCTTTGTCCACCTTTGTCACCTCGGCCGCCCCCCACTCCTCCTGAAATGCTTCCCTGATGGCAACAATCTTCATAGCTCTGGGCACTTCACCCTCTTCCTCTCGTATCCCTCTGGGCCGATTACTTCCTCGCTTCCACCAGCATGCGCGTCCTGTCAAACTGGATGACGCGGTAACCAGGCTCCCGGGCGATCCGGGTCGCCAGATAGAGGGTCTTCTCCGGGTAGCGGAGGGTGATGACGGATTCAGCAGGGTCGAAAGCCTTCTCCTGGATGTCCGAGACCCACCGGAAGCTCTGGAGGAGGTGCTTGAAGCGCTGGAAGTCCTCGATCGCTTTCAGCCCCCGGATGCGGACCTCGATGGTCCGCTCTTTCCGCTTGAAGTGCTGATCGAGCTGCTCCAGGAGGTATTCCGTGATCGCCTCCCCTGCGGCTCGGAGGGCCTTCTGCCCGGCCCGCTCCGGGGCTAAGTCGAAGCCTCGAATGTCGCCCATCTCCCGGTTGATCAGGATGCGTCCTGTCTCGGCTTCGACGACCCGGAGGCTCACCCGGGCCCGGGAGGAGAGAATCCCCTGGCTTACCTGACTCGGTTCGCTCAGGGCTTTCCCCATGACGAGGAGATTGGCCAGAAACCGCGTGGCAATGGTTTTGATCGTCTCCAGATCGTTTTCGAGGAGGGCCTTCATCCGGTCCCGCTCCCGAACCTTCTGGACCTGCTCCGGGTCCGCCACCCGGTAGCCGGCCTCCACCAGCTTGGTGATGACGGCGTTCTCCACGATGGGCGGGCTCTGGGGCTGCCCGAGATTCGTCTCCGGGATCATCACGACCATGGCGAAGTCGCTGGTCAGCCCCTGAAGCCTCTGCTTCACCTCCTCCGGGGCCACCCTGGCCTCGATCAGGACCCGGTAGCGGCCGTCATCGGTTGGCCCCTCCTTCAGCACTTTGTAGCTTGTGACCAGGCCTTGTGTTCGATCCCTGACCATCGAGTCGAGCAGCATCTCGCTGGCCAGGAGGGTTTCGGCGTCCACGAAGACCCCGGCCACCTGCTCCAGGGCCCGGACCCGGGCGTCAATGATGGCCTCATCCCGGGCCTGAGCCCTGTCACCGCCGATGATGGTGCCAAAGCCTTCAGCCGTGACGGTTTTGACCTGCGCCTGCCCTGCGGCCGGGAAGGCAAAAAGGACCGCCAAGGCGGCGATGATCAACCACCGGCTTAAACACTGACAACGCATCGTGACTCCCTCCGGCTCTCACCCCCCCTCCCCCGCCCTCCCCCTTCAAGGGGGAGGAGAACGATCTTCGGTCCCCCTGCCCAGGGGAGGAAAGGTTTTCCCCCTTCCCCCTGAAAGGGGGAGGGAAAGGGTGGGGCCCATTCCCCTACGGATCCAGGAGCTCCACCTCGAGCTTGAGGGTCGCTGTGGCCCAGCGCTCCTTAGGCACGGGTTTAAGCTGCACCTCGATGTCCTTCACGGTGGCCACCGGAGCCGTTGAAGAGGGTGAAGAGGCTGGGCCGGCCGCCGTTGGCTGCGCGACCAAGAGGAGGTTGTCCAGGGCGCAGATCGCCATGACCCCTTCGGTCCCCGGCGGGCCCACGAAGGTCAGCTCAAAGGGGGCGTCCGGGGCCGGGATGCGGTGAACAATCCCGGCCTTGATCCGGTTCGCCTTCTGGAACTGGTTGGGGAAGAGAAGCTTCACCTGGCCGCTCGTCCCGATGTTGAGGAGAGTGAGGTAGCAGTCCTTCGTCGCCTCGACGAAGAAGGTCACCTTCTCCCCCACCCGATAGCGGTTGGTTTCCCGGTCCGCCCAGAGCTTGACACCCAGGGGCGGCTCGCCAGGAGCGGGAGCAGGGCTAACCTCGATCTCCTTGGTCTCAGGCGCCGGCTCTTCCTCCGCATGGGCAGCCGCAAACCCAGCCAGCAGCCCCATAGCCAGCATCACCACAAACGCGCTCTTGCTCAGCTTACCCATCGCTTTGCCCTCCTTTAGGTGAATGAGGTTGTTCTCCCTTCACCTCAAGGAACGGGCAGGGCGATGAAACCTTACACGGCTCAGCGGGCGGTTGCTGTCGGCCCCAACAGGGCCGTCGGCGCGATTTTGGGCAGCGTCACTTCCCCACGTGGGTAGGCGATGCAATCGGGTTTGACCCTTAGAATCAGGGCGACGGCCTCCAGCTCCAGGAAGTTTTTAGGGATCGCGAGGGTGAACTTACCGCGTCGAAAGATTTGAGGTCGGACATCGCTGAGGACAAGTTCGTTTTGGAGCCCATAGGGGATCCCTTCAGCGACGAGGTACGTATCTTGGCAGATTGCAAGGTTCCGAGGGCCATCGGCGAGATTGTCCACCTTGACATGGAGCGTCAGTTTATCCCCGACGATCTCTCCCCGTTCCACCTCGATCCGCCAGTTGTCAGCCGTGATGACCACGGGCTGGCTCGGGACCTTCCTCGGCCCGGCCGGCGGGGTTGGCGTGGGACCGGTGGGAACCTGAGCCGGGACGCCGGGAGCCCGCGGCGAGGGGGCTGCCGCCACTCGCCCCCGCTGCAGAAGCTCGGCCACCACCTGATCCTTGCTGATGGTCACGGTCGCCCCGGGGAGCGTCTTCCCCGTTTCGATCTCGATCACCCGGGCATCCAAGTCCACCACGTTCCCCAGCTCGGAGATCGAGCCGACGACGATGGCTTCGACGCCAACCATCCTCCCTAACTGCTTGGCCTTCGCCGGATCGACGAGATCCGACATGCTGAACTTCAGCTCCGCCAGGACCTGGCCCAGTCGCCGCCGCTCGATGACCCAGAATTTCGGATTCTGGGACAGCCGGGTCGTCAGCCGCTCGGCGACGTACCGGCCTAGGTCGCTGGTCACCTCCTGGAGGTCCGGAAAGTCGGTGACCGCCACCCGGAGCTGCTTGCCCTCGGGTACACTCTCCGCCAGTTGCGTGGCAAGCCGCTCCACCCCCTCCTTCAGGTCCACCGCCCAGGTGAGGTCAGGGAGGGTGAACATCACGCTGAAAAGAAGCATGGAGCTGCGTATCCATTTCTTCCCCATGATCCTCCTCCTACACCCCTCATCCTATCCCTCTCCCCCTAGAGGAGAGGGGAAACTGAGGTCCTACCGTTCGCGA
>CAZHST010000086.1:0-8774 GCA_964535215.1 uncultured bacterium | reverse complement strand
ATGGGCAATCAAACAAGACGTTTTGGGTCTATGAAATTCCGCGACCCCTCAACTATATGATCCAGAGCCTTCAGGAGGCCAAGCGGGCGCTGGAGGCCGAACACCAGAGACAGTTAGAGCAGGCCCAAAAGATGGCCTCATTGGGGCAACTGGCCTCGGCCATTGCCCATGAGGTCAAGAACCCGCTGGCAGGGGTGAGCGGGGCCATGCAGGTCCTGGTCGAGGATTACCCTCCTGACGATCCGAAGCGGGAGATTATCAAGGAGATGCTCCGCCAGATCAAGCGCCTGGACAAGACGGTCAAGGACCTCTTAAGCTACGCCCGACCTGCCTCTCCCGAACCTGTGTCCTGCGATCCTAACGACCTGGTCGAGCGAGCCCTTCTCTTCATCCGCCAGCAGGTCAGGGACAGCCGGGTCACCATCGTGACGGAGTATGCGGAGAGTCTTCCCCCCATCCACGCGGACCCCCAGCAGATCCAGCAGCTCTTTTTAAACATTGCTTTAAACGCGATCGAGGCCATGCCCGAGGGGGGAACCCTCACGGTCACGACGAAGGCCATCAGCCATCAGCCATCGGCCATCGGTGAAAAGCCCTTGACAGGTCCAGGAAATAGCTTTGTGGAGGTTGCGATCTCGGATACCGGCCACGGCATCCCCCCTGAGGATCTCGAAAAGGTCTTCCAGCCTTTCTTTACCACCAAGCACAGGGGAACAGGGCTTGGCCTCTCGATCTGCCAAAAGATTGTGGAGCAGCACGGAGGGACGATCCACATCGAAAGCGATGCAGGAAAGGGGACCACGGTCTTCGTCCGTTTACCCGTTGCACCATGACGGCCAAAATTCTGGTCATTGATGATGAAAAGCTGATCCGCTGGACCCTGGAGGATGTCCTCCGCAGGGAGGGCTATGAGGTTCTCTCGGCCGAGTCGGGCGAGGTGGGCCTGAAGCTCTTCGAGGAGGAAGCCCCGGACCTCATCCTCCTGGACCTTGCCCTCCCCAAGATGGAGGGCATGGAGGTCCTGGAGAAGATCAAGGAGAGGGATCCGGAGGCCTTGGTCATTATCCTGACCGCCTACGGAACGGTGGAATCGGCGGTAAAGGCCATGAAGAAGGGGGCCTATGATTATTTGGAAAAACCCTTTGATGTTGGCGAGACCAAGCTGATCATCAAGAAGGCCTTGGAGACCTTCCAGCTGAAGAAGGAGGTGGCCCGCCTCCGCCAGGAGCAGAAGGAGCGGTTCGGCCTTGACAACATTATCGGGGTGAGTGAGGCCATGCAGGCGATCCTGGCTATAGCGAAAAGGATTGCCCAGAGCAACGCCACCACAGTCCTCATCCAGGGGGAGAGTGGGACGGGGAAAGAGCTTCTGGCGAAGGCCATCCACTATCAGAGCGCCAGGGCCGAGCAGCCCTTCATGGCCATCAACTGTACGGCCCTGCCCGAGACCCTGGTGGAGAGCGAGCTCTTCGGCCACGAGAAGGGGGCCTTCACCGATGCCAAATCCACGAAAAAGGGGCTCCTGGAGCTGGCCAATGGGGGGACGGTCCTCCTCGATGAGATCGGGGATATGAAGCCCTCCACCCAGGCCAAGCTCTTAAGGGTCCTTGAGGAGAAGAGCTTCAAGAGGATTGGAGGAACCAGGGACATCCGGGTGGATGTGCGGGTGATCGCCACAACCAACCGGGACCTTTCCCAGCAGATCAGGGAGGGGGCCTTCCGGGAAGACCTCTACTATCGCCTGAAAGTTGTTCCGATTGTCATCCCCCCCTTACGGGAGCGCCCCGAGGACATCCTTCCCCTGGCCAGGTACTTTGTGGACCGGTATAACCGGGAGTTCAGACGAAAGGTTACAAGGATCTCCCCTGAGGCAGAGGCCCTCCTCCTAAACTATCCCTGGCCGGGGAACGTGAGGGAGCTTCGGAATGCCATCGAGAGGGCCATGATCCTGGGGAGTGGTGACGTCATCACGCCTGACCTGTTGCCCAAAGAGATCGTCGCCGGCCCCCAGACAAGGGATGAGGAGCCCTTGGCTTTTCAGGTCCCCAGAGGTGGGGTATCCTTAAGGGCTCTCGAAAAGGAACTGGTGAAGCAGGCCCTGGAGCTTGCCGGGGGGAATCAGGTCCGTGCCGCCCGTCTCCTCGGCATCAGCCGGGATGCCTTCAGGAATCGGATGAAGAAGTATGGGATGCTTTAGAGGCTTCATCCCCTCCCCGTGACCACCGAGAGGCCCGCAGCTCCTGGAGAGGGCAGGGGCGTATGGAACGAGGACATGGACCTATTCGAACGGGCCTCCGGCAGGTTACTCGGAGATGGGGAACCATGGGGTTCTCCTTCCTCCTGGCCTTCATCCCCGTGACGAGAGCGGAACCTCAGGAACTCCATGGGTTGCTGACCTCCTCATTCACCCTGACGAAAAGCGAGGTCGGGAGGGCCGTCACTGAGTTCGAAGGCTACAGACAGACCCTGGACCTGAACTGGCGGAAGGTGGTGACGCCGTACCTCAGCTATCGGATCAGTCTGCGGGGTGAGGAGATCGAGAGCCGAACCACGGTGGAGCCTTCTGTCACAGAGACCTCCTCTATGCTGCTCGAGCCGTCCTTCGATGTGAGCCTGGCGGCTCCTGGCTATTCATTGACCACGGGGCTCCGGCTACGTGAACTGGTCACCGACGGAAACCGGGTCGAGAGGGTGAGGCTCAGCGACCGGCATCTTTTTGCCAGGCTCTTCCTGACCCAGGAGGGGCTCCCTCCCCTCTCCATCCTGGTGGACCGAACGACCTCGGTGGATGACCGGGAGCCCAGGACCCGGGACAGCGAGGAGACCAGGTACCAGGTCTCAACCCGGTATGCCTTCAAAGGCCTTAACCTCTCCTACACCTTCTCCGATCAGATCAGCGAGGACCATGTGGCCCGTCGTACCCGGGATCAGATGAACCATTTAGGGAGCCTGGGGTACGCCCAGGCCTTTTTCCAAGAGCGGCTGACCCTTCTGGGGAACTACTCGGTGAACTACACCCGGACCCGCGAGGCGTTCTTCATCCCCAGCCTTGTGGCGCGGGAGCGGGGACTCAAGAGGGGGTTAAAGGCCGGTCCCGATCCAACCCCGGAGAACTCCGCCGATGTCCCCTTGACGGAGGAGCCTGCCCTCCTCACCGGCACGGCCAGCATCCCGCTTGAGCTCTTCGTGTCGGTGGGGTTCGAGCTCGCCGTCCGGGAGCCGGTGGGGGAAATCCGGATCTCCCTGGCCCCCGAGCCTCCCTTCAGCCTTCCCAGGGACCTCCAGGTCTTCCTCAACTTCCGGGTCCTTTCGAGCGATGATCCAACCCTCACCCTCTGGACCGAGGTGAGCGGTGTCTCTCAGCGCTTCGACCCGCTGGAGAGCCGGTTCAGCCTGATCTTCCCTCCCACCACGGCCCGCTTCTTCAAGGTCTTCGTGAGTCGGAATGACTTCGGTGCCCTGGTCAAGGCCACCGGGATCATGGCTCTGGACTCGGAGGTGGTCGCCGCCGGGACCGAGCGGGTGACAAGCAGCCTGCTCCACACCCTGGGGACCGGCTTGACCTTCAGGCCTATAAAGATGGCGACGGCCTCCTTCAACCTGACCCTGACGGACGTGGTCCAGGAGCCGGACTCACGCCGGACGACGAGTGGTGTTCAGACGGCAGGTCTCGTCGTGATCCCCCACCGGCTCCTGACGACAACCCTCACGTACCAGCACAGCTTCACCGACTCGAACCAACCGGGCGTTGCGGACACCACGGCTGACACCTACAGCCTGACCTTTAGCTCAAGCCCCCTGCCCACCCTGACCAGCGCGTTAAGCCTCGCCCTGAGCGAGAACCGATCGGAAGGGGAGCTCCAGAACCGGAGCGGAGCAGCCAGCCTGAACATCGCGGCAAAGCTTTACCGCAACCTGAACGTGAATCCCACCCTTTCCCTTTCGAAGACCCGGGATTTCACCACCGGTCAGGAGTCCCTGGGGCAGACCCTGGCGCTGAACCTGAACGCCATCCTCACCTCAAGGCTCAGCACCATCCTAGGATATACCTTCCAGGGGACGAGGACGGAGGGGCCTGGCCTCACCACCACAACGACTTCTCATACAGGCTCAGCGGCCTTCACCTATACCCTCTCCAGGCAGCTCAACGTGAACAGCCGCTTCGACATCTCGAACACAGCCGCCGGGACCAGCCTCTCCCAGGACTACAGGGTGGACTGGGTCCCGACCTTCAAGACTTCGTTTTTCGTTAACTACCGACGGACAGACCAGCAGGCCAGGGGTGTCACCGGCGGATCGGATGCCATCGCCTTGAACGGACGCTGGAATATCAGTCGTTACCTGGACTTGAGCGCGAACTACACCTTTTTCCGGGGGTTCACCGGTGATACGGTGCACTCCTTTTTTGGTTCCCTGGGGTTCCGGTTTTAGGCAAGCCGTCGCCATGGAGATCGCCGGGAGAAGAACGGGTTGCAGGCTCCGGGGAGGGCTCCTTGTCCTGTTTTTGCTGGCGGCCCTCTCGGCCTGCGCGAGGACATCCGCCTATTACGTCCACCCGACGTATGACTTCAGCCTGATCAAGAAGGTTGCCGTCCTCCCCCTGGAGAACCTCACCCAGGACACCCTGGCCGGGGAAAAGGTGCGAAAGGTGGTGGTTTCGGAGATCCTGGCCGCGGGGGTTGTGGATGTGATCGAACCGGGCCAAGTCAACCGTGCCCTGGCCCAGCAGGGGATCCAGGCCCCCTCCAGCATGTCGGCCGAGGAGTTCAAGAAGCTGGGGAGCAGCCTCGGCGTACAGGCCTTCATCGTCGGCTCGGTGGATCACTACGAGCAGCTCAACGTGGGCGGGGTCTTCTTCCCCGAGGTGACCATTACCTTACGGGCCATTGATGCGGCCACAGGCACCATTATCTGGTCCGCCAGCCGCACGGGGGGCGGGGTGGGCGTGGTCGGCCGGCTGTTTGGTCTCGGGGGCGGGACCATGAGCGAGGTTGTTCAGAAGACGGTCCGGGCCACCGTCGCCACCCTCTTTCGGTAAGACTGCTCGTATAAGCTATATGCTATGCCACCAGCAGCTTTCGTCCGCTGGATGATCATCGCCCTCGTGGTTCTGGGCGCTGGGCCCCTCGCAAGAGCCCAGGAGCCGGTGAAGCTTGCGCTCCTCCCTTTTGAAAACGTCAGCGGGAGCATCAGGGGCCAGAAGGTCATCATGCCTGTGATTGAGCATGGCCTCGAGGAGAGAGGGTATCAGATTGTGGGCCCGGAAAGGCTTGAGCCGTTCCTCTCCCGCCACCGGATCCGGAACACGGGGATGCTCAGCCGAAGGCAGCTTCAGGCCCTCCGGCAGGAGTTTAAGGTTGAGCTGGCCATGGTGGGGTCCGTGGACCTCTTTCACGATTCGGAGGAAAATCCCCAGTGGGGGCTCTCCTCCCGGATCCTCTCAACAGAGGACGGGACCATCCTGTGGGCCGAGAGCGCCGGGCTCACCGGAGATGATTTTACGACGATCCTCGGTCTGGGGACGATAAGGTCGGGGGAGCAGCTCGGCCGGGAAGCGGTCAAGCTTCTCCTCAGAACCCTCCCGCCCGCCGGGGGCCGCTTCAGGGTCAGAGAGGGGACCAGCTCTCCCCTCCGTCGGTTCTTCGGCTTCAAGGCCGGGTACCGCAGCCCCATCCTTAACTCGGACCCACCAAAGCGGGTCGCCGTCCTCCCCTTCGAGAACGCCTCGGAGCGGAGGGGGGCCGGTCGGATCCTGACCGATCTCTTCACCACGGCCCTCTTCCAGCATGGTCGCTTCCAGGTCCTCGAGCCAGGGGAGGTGCATGAGGCCCTCATTGCTCTGGGGTCAGCCCCTTACGGGGCCATTGACTTTGAGACCCTTAAAGGTTTGAGGGAGCGGGTCGGCCTCGATGCCGTCATCCTGGGGACCGTTTACACCTACAATGAGGGCCTGAAGCGGGGGGCAACCACCTCCCCCGAGGTGGCCCTGGATGCGAGGATGCTCCATGCCGAGACGGGCCGGATCCTCTGGTTCGCCGCCCATGCCAGAAAAGGCGAGGATTACCAGATCGTCCTCGAGTTTGGCAGGATCCGCTCCATGGTTCCCCTGGCTTTGAAGGTTGTCGGGGAGATGCTGGAGTCCCTCTGATGGCACGTAGCACGTGGAAAGCAAGCATGACGTACTGTCTACAAGCCATGAGCTACATGCTACATGCTGTTTTTCGTGCTACGTGCTATGGGCTATTAGCTATCTTGCTGGCAGGGTGTGCCGGATTGCAACCCCGTTCCCAAGAGATGGTCCTTGCCCGGGTCAACGGGGAGGCCATTACCGGGCAGGATCTGGAGGAGGCCTTCACCCAAAGCCACAGGGGCCATGGAATTTTCCTGGCAGGGAAGGGGGCAGTCCGACAGTTCCTGGAAAAGGTCATTGACAAGCGGCTTCTCCTCCAGGAGGCGAGGCGGATCGGCCTGGATCAGGATCCCGAGATCCAGGAGGTGCTGGAGGAGCGGAGGGGGAAACGGGCGGCGGAGGAGTTTTACCGCGATGAGGTTCAAAGGAAGGTGGTCATCCCTGAGGAGGCGGTCCTGGCCGCCTACGAGCGTCTGAAGGATCGGTTCCAGGTCAGGCATATCCTGGTTGAAAGCCGGGAGGAGGCGGAGAGGGCTCTGGACCGGATCAAGGCGGGGGAGGCGTTTGGCGAGGTCGCCCGCCAGGTCTCTTTGGCCCCGACGGCCAACCGTGGAGGGGACATAGGAATCGTCCAGTGGGGGAAGCTCGATCCCGTGCTGGAAGCGAGGCTCTGGTCCTTAGAGAAGGGTCAGGTCAGCGAGCCCTTCCAGACCGAGGAGGGCTGGAACCTCCTCTACGTCGTGGAGAGGGTCACCGTCGAGCGGCCCACGCTGGAAGAGAGCAGGTCCTCTCTCAAGGCTATCCTCACCCAGCGGGAGACCAGGCGGCGTTCGGAGGCCCTCTTCCGCCACCTCATGGCCCGCTGGAACGGGGTGATCCATGAGAAGGCCCTCCTGGAAATTCTTAGGGCCCGTAGGGGAGAGGAATTGCCCGGAACGATGGTAGTGGCCGAGGCGGGAGGCGAGCGGATCTCCCTGAACCGGTTCCTCCCCCGGGTGAACCTGGAGGCCGCCCAAAAGCTTCCCCCGGCTAAAGCCTTAAAAGAGCTGCGGTGGCTCCTGGAGGAGGACCTGTTCAGGATCCTCCTCAGGAAGGAGGCCCTGGCCCGGGGCTATGGCGAGCGGCCCGAGATTGTCAGGGAGCTGGAACAGCTCAGGGCCAATCTGGCCGTGGATCAGCTCCTAAGCCGGGTGATCCTTGCAGACCTCCAGGTCAGCGATCAGGAGATGGAAGGGTATTATCAGGCCCATCCGGAGGAGTTCACCGAACCGGAGGCGGTCAGGATGCGGATCATCCTGGTTGAAACGGAGGAGGAAGCCAGGGCGGTCATGAGCGAGCTTCAAGTTGGCAAGGATTTTGCTTCCCTCGCCCGGAAGGTTTCCAAAGATCAGGCCTCAGCCGGGGCGGGTGGCGAGATAGGCTGGATCAGAAAAGGGCAGCTTATGCCCGAGCTTGAAAAGGTGGCCTTCTCCCTGAAAGAAGGGGGGGTGGGGATGGTCAGGACCCGGGCCGGCTATTCTGTCATCCGAGTGGAGGAAAGGAAGGAGGCTCAGCTAAAGCCTTTGAGTGAAGTCAGGGAGCAGGCCCGGCAGAAGGCCCTTCGGCAGAAGTCCCAGGAGACTCTGAAACGGTGGGTGATGAAGCTTCGGGAGGCCTCGGTGATTCAGATTGACGACGAGGCCATCCGTCGCGCCATCGCCGCCTACGAGGAGACCCTCCGACAAAAGGCCACCACTGGAGAAGAAGAGAAAAAGCCGTGACCAGATGGCATGTAGCCCGTGGCACAGAAAACGGCCCGTGGCTCTTGGCCCGTGGCTCTTGGCTCGTGGCCCGTAGTAGGCAAAGCATTTCAGAACCAAGGGCTACGAGCTACGCGCTATTTGCTCTGCTTTTGCTGCTGGCCTCCTGTGCCCCCCCAAGGGCGGAGCGGCCCGCCCGCTTTGCTCCCAAGGCCTGCGTGGACTGTCATGCGAAGGAAAAGGCGGCCTTTCTCGTGGAGAAGGTGGTCCATGCCCCGGTGAGGGAAGGGAGGTGTGAAACCTGCCACCAGCGGCACGGCCTGGTGGGGGCTGTGATCCTTACGAAGGAAGGCTCGGAGCTGTGCTACACCTGCCATGCGAAGGAAAAACAGAGCTTCGAGGCCCTGAACCCCCACACCGCCATCAAAGACGACCCGAAGAAGAGGGTAAGCTGCATCAGTTGCCATAACCCCCATGCCGCAGGGGAGAAGGGGTTGCTGAGAAAGGCGGGGAACGCTCTCTGCTTCTCCTGCCATCAGCAAGAGCGTTTCGCCAAGGAGGTTACCCATAGTCCGGTGGTAAAAAGTTGCCGGACCTGCCACGATCCCCACGCCTCCCCCGAGCCCGATTCTCTCGTCAAACCGGTGAAGGCCCTCTGCCAGGACTGCCACAAGGTCCAGGAGCCGAAGCTCCTCAAAGCCCATGGGGGCTATCCGATGCAGGAGACGACCTGCACCAGTTGCCACACCCCCCACGCCTCAAGAGAGGCCAAGCTCATCCGGGAGGCTCCCCATCTCCCCATGACCCAGATGGGCTGCAACACCTGTCACGTGGATCCCACATCCGCCACCCCCTTTGCCACCACGGCTGAAGTCCCCGCCCTCTGCCTTTCCTGCCACGGCGAC
>CAZHST010000085.1:0-8965 GCA_964535215.1 uncultured bacterium | reverse complement strand
GGTGCGATCCCCCGGCGCGAAGCGTCGGGAGCACTGTTCGCCCGGCGTCGTAAGCAGCGGTTTGCTCCTCAACGCTTACGTTTTTAGGGACGGTGAGCGAAGTGGCGCCCCAGGTTGAGAGGCCTGCCGTCGAGGTCGAGAACCTCCGTCACCTTTACGGCACAAGGGAGGCTCTTAGCGGCATCACCTTTGCCGTCTCCCGGGGGGAGATCTTTGGCCTCTTGGGCCCGAACGGGGGTGGCAAAACGACCCTCTTCAAGATCCTTTCGACCTTAATGCGACCGACCAGCGGGAAGGTCCGCGTGTTGGGACATGATCTCACCCATGACCCCTACCGGGTCAGGAGGCGTTTAGGGGTGGTCTTTCAGTATCCGAGCCTCGATCCGAAGCTGACGGTCATGGAGAACCTCCAGCACCACGGGCACCTTTACGGGTTGTGGGGGAGGGGGCTCAAGAGCCAGGCCTTGGCCCTCCTCGACCGGCTGGGCTTGGGCGACCGGGCCACCGACTCGGTGGAGAGGCTCTCTGGAGGTCTCCAGCGGCGCACGGAGCTTGCCAAGGCCTTGCTTCACCGACCAGACCTCTTGCTCCTGGACGAGCCGAGCACGGGCCTTGATCCCGGCGCCCGGCGGGACTTCGACGACTACCTCCACCACCTAAGGGAGCATGAGGGTGTCACCGTCCTGCTGACGACCCACATCCTGGAGGAGGCTGAGCGGTGCGACCGGGTGGGGATCCTCCACCGGGGGAAGCTGGTGGCGATCGGGGCACCGGAGGAGCTGAAGGAAAAGATCGGTGGCGACGTTGTGGTGATCCACGCCCAAAACCCGGAGGTGCTGCAGACGAAGATCCGTGAGCGGTTTGGGTGTGAGGTGACACTGGTGGATGGAACCCTCCGGGTGGAGCGTCCCCGGGGCCATGAGTTCGTCCGGGAGGTCGTGGATGCCTTTCCGGGCGAGGTCCGGTCCGTGACCTTTGGCAAACCGACGCTGGAGGATGTCTTTATCCACCTGACCGGTCACCGGTTCTGGGGCCAGGATGTCGCAGGAGGGGATGGATTATGAAGGAGCGGATCCTCCCGGTGGCGACGCTCCTCTGGCGGGAGGTTGTGCGGTTCCGTCGCCAGAAGAGTCGTCTGTTTGGGGCATTCGTCCAACCCCTCGTCTTCTGGCTCCTCCTGGGTGCCGGCTTGAGTGCATCCTTTCGGCCCCCCGGGACCCCTGAGGGAACAGGCTATCTCGAATACGTCTACCCCGGTATCATCGCCCTGGTCCTCCTGTTCACTGCCATCTTTGCCACCATCTCCACCGTGGAGGACCGCCAAAGGGGCTTCCTGCAGGGCGTGCTCGTGGCCCCCGTCGCCCGCTCGAGCATCGTCCTGGGTCAGGCCCTGGGAGGCACCACCCTGGCGGTGTTCCAGGGGGGACTCTTTCTCTTCCTCGCCCCTTTCGTCGGCATCCCCTTAACCCTCCTGTCGGTCCTCGCAGTCGTGGCGGTTCTGTTTCTCCTCTCTTTTTCCCTGACAAGCCTCGGGTTGGTCCTTGCGTGGCGGATGGATTCCATCCAAGGGTTCCACGCGATTATGAACCTGATCCTGATCCCGATTTGGTTCCTCTCCGGCGCCTTTTTTCCTGCCGCCGGGGCGCCGGCATGGCTCCTATGGGTGATGAGGGTGAACCCTTTGACCTACGGCATGGCTGCTTTGCGGCGGTGCCTCTATCTGGAGAATCCAGCCCTCATAGGGAGGGTCCCTCCGTTAGGGCCGTCGCTGTTGATCACCATCGCCTTCTGTGTTCTGACCTTTCTCACCGCTGTTGGGGCTGCTCACCGGAGCACGGCCTAGGATCAGAGGAAAGATGCCGAAGCGCTACAGGGACATCCCAGGCGATGCCGGGTCGAACGTCATGGCCCAGCTCCAAGAGCAGAAGGAGCGCCTCTCCACCCGCCTCCGACGGGTCCGATATCCCGTCGTCATCATGAGCGGGAAGGGCGGCGTGGGGAAGACCGTCGTCACGGTAAATCTGGCCGCTATCCTGGCGGCGGAGGGGTACACCGTTGGGGTTCTGGATGCCGACTTGAACGGCCCGTCGGTGGCCAAGATGATGGGGGTTCGGGGGGTCCGCTTAACGATCAACGAGGGGGGGGTCTCCCCGGCCAGGGGTCCTCTCGGCATCAAGGTCATGTCCATGGATCTCCTCCTTCCTGAGGATGCCCCGGTGGTGTGGGAGGCCCCGACAAAACAGGATGCCTTTGTCTGGCGGGGTTTAATGGAGGCCAATGCCCTCAGGGAGTTTCTGGCCGACACCGACTGGGGTGAGCTGGATTTTCTGTTGATCGACCTTCCACCGGGGACCCATCGCTTTCCCGACCTGGTCCAGCTCCTCCCCCGCTTAACCGGGGCCCTGATCGTGACCATCCCCTCGGAGGTCTCCCACCTGGTCGTGAGGCGCTCCATCACGGCCGCCCAAGAGTTGAAGGCTCCCCTCATCGGGCTGCTGGAGAACATGGCGGGGTACGTCTGTCTCACCTGTGGAAACGTCGGAGCGCTCTTTGAGGGGAGGGGAACGGAGGGGATGGCCGGGGAGCTTGGCATCCCTTATCTCGGGCGGATTCCCTTCGATCCCAGGATCGCCTCCTCCTCCGACGAAGGGAAGCCTTTCGTCCTTCAATATCGTGACTCCATCGCCGGGAGGGCCTTCGTCGCTTTAGGAGAGGGTGTTCGGAGGTTTACTGGAGCGGAACCACCGGTGAAAGAGAGGGTGCCATGAAGTTTCTCTGCGTCCCGTGTGACGAGGCGATGAGGCTAGAAGAGGTGGAGGGCCCCGATCAGGGGTCCCTAACCGTCACCTTCTGTTGCCCCCGGTGCCTCCATCGGATCTCCCTCTTGACCAACCCTTGGGAAACCCAGTTGGTCAGGGCCCTGGACGTGAAGATCGGGCGAGGGACGGCTCCCCAACCGGAGGTCTTTCACTTCACCCGTTCCACCCTGGCAAGGAAGCGGGACGAAGCCTTCGTGGACCGGTTAACGGGTGGGGGGGAGCTGGCAAACGCCGATCAGACCGGGAGGTGCCCGTTTGCGGCGGTTGTGCGGGAGGCCGAGGAGAGGGGCGGGGGAGCGAAGGAGGAGGTCCGCTGGACCCAGGAGGCGGAGGCCAGGATCCAGAGGATCCCCAGTTTCGTCCGATCATGGGCCAAGGAGGCTATCGAGGGCTTCGCCCGGGAGAAGGGCTGTCTTCTCATCACCGAGGAGTTGCTGGACGAGGCCCGCCACCAGATGGGGTTCTGAAAGGGGTCATGGGGAGAAACACCTCATGGTCAAGCTTACGGGGCATGCCCCCAGGGGCCCTCGCCCTCTCCGGCTATTTCCTCATCAGCCCCTTGCTCCAGCTCTTGGCCTATCTTGTTCATGTCCGGTTTTTGAACTTTGGGGCCCCGCCGTGGCGAAACTTTGTGATCTACGGGCTGGCCGCTCCCTTCGTGGGGCTCCTCCTCCTCAAACGGCATGAAAGGGCTCGTTTTGCCACGTACATCTACCTGAGTCTGGAGATCCTCCGGTCCCTCCGGGGGAGGCATCCGGACCTCTTCTTGGTGAGCGTTGGCTTCCTCCTCTACCTCCAGACAGGAGAGGCGAAGCAGCTCTATCCACCTTTGAAGCGGCAGGAAATCCTGGGGCGGCTCCGGCGGAGGCTTCGGATCGATCAGTGAGGGTGCCGATCAGGGCGAGTGCAAAGGAGGGTCTATGTTCAAGAAGATCTACGTGCCGGTGGATAACTCCGAGTATTCGAACCGGGCTGTTGAGATTGCTCTCTTACTGGCCAAGACATTCGGTGCGACCTTAGTGGGGAGCCACGTCTATGCCGCAAAGCTCCACGATTACCGGTTTCGGCAGATGGAGTACACCCTGCCGGAGGAGTACCTGGCGGAGCCGGAGCTGGAGCGGCAGCGGAAGCTGCATGATTCCTTGATCGCCTTAGGACTGAAGCTCATCTCCGACTCCTATTTGGATGGCCTGGAGCGGCGGTGCCGGGAGGAGCACATTCCTTTTGAGCGAAAGACCTTCGACGGGAAGCATTACAAGGTCCTGGTCGAGGACATCAAGGCCAGTGACTATGACTTGGTCATTCTGGGAGCCCGGGGGCTTGGGGCGGTGAAGGACAGCCTCCTTGGGGGGGTGTGCGAGCGGGTGGTCCGGCGGGTAATGACGGACACCCTCGTCGTCAAATCTTTGGAAGAACCCGGCCCTGAACAGACGATTCTGGTGGGGGTGGATGGAAGCCCCCAGGCGTTTGGGGGGTTGAAGGTGGGGCTGGCGTTGGGGAAGGCGTTAGGGCGGCCGGTGGAGGCGGTGGCCGTGTATGACCCGTATCTCCACTATGCGGTCTTTAGCGGGATCGTCCATGTCCTCTCGGAGCAGGCGGCCAAGGTCTTTCGGTTCAAAGAGCAGGAGAAACTCCACGAGGAGATCATTGATACCGGCCTGGCCCGGATCTATCAGTCCCATCTGGAGATTGCACGGAAGGTGGCCGAGGAGGAGGGGGTGGAGCTGAAGAGCACCCTCCTGGACGGAAAGGCCTTCGAGAAGGTGCTCCAGTACGTCAGGAAGACCCGGCCCTGGCTGCTGATCTTAGGGAGGATCGGCGTCCACAGCGACGGGGACGAGGGGGAGCTGGGCTCCACCGTGGAGAACCTCCTCCGGCTGGTCCCCTGTCATGTGTACCTGACAGGTCGGAAGTTCTATCCACCCATGGACGTGAAGGCGGAAGAGATCATGTTCTGGACGGAGGAGGCAAAGGAGCGGATGGCGCGGATCCCTCAGCAGGTCCGAGGGGTGGCCCGGACGGCCATTCTCCGGTTTGCCATTGAGCAGGGGCACACCGTCATCACCTCCAAGGTCATTGAGCAGGCCATGGAGCCGTTCATACCGGGTGCCGCGGCGGGAAGGGTTCAGGAGGTGGCCAAGGCTTTGGCGATTGAGGTTCTGAGGACCCAGGAGGGGCGCACGGCTATCTGTTCCAGGTGCGGTTACGTGGCCAAGGGTCAAGAGCCGGTGAAGTGTCCGGTCTGCGGCGGAGGGGCCGAGCGGTTCCAGGTGATCGACCGGGAGGTCGTTGAGGCGATCGCGCGACGTGAGGGGGGGATCGAGGAGGAGGAGGCCTTCGACGGGGTGAAGCTGCGGTGGACGGAGGAGGCCCGGCAGGCCTTGAAGGGGATCCCAGACGCCTACCTCCGCCGGCGGGCGAAGGCCCGGATCGAGAAGGCAGCCCGGGTGCGGCGACTTTCAGTCATCACGAAGGAGTTTGCCCTGCCGATCATCGAGGACACGGTAGGGGAGGGCGGTTTCCGGGAGACGGGTGTCCCCCCTGAGGTCGAGGGGAGGGTGGAAGAAAACCAAGCCATCCCGTGGACCGAGGAGGCGACCACCCGCCTCCAGCGGGTCCCGGCGGGGTTCATGCGGGAGATGGCCCGGGCGCGGATCGAGGCCTTAGCCGCCGAGCGGGGGGAGAAGGTAGTCACCCTGGCCCTCTGCGAGGAGGGGATCGGGGCGTCCCGGGACACGATGAACGAGGTCATCGCCGAGTACGTCCGGAACAAGAAGCCCTACGGCACCGGTGAATTGGGCGCTTGATGGGATGGCCAGCAAGGGGGAAAAGTACCGGCAGGCTGCCATTGCCTACTTCATCTATGGTCTGATCTATCTTGCCGGCGCCATCTATGTCACCCAGGTCGGGGTGGCGGAACGGGCCAGAGAGGTTGGGGCTGTCGGGTGGTTCCTCCTGGGAGGTCTCTTTGTCATTGCCTTTCCCTGGCTGATCTTTAAAGGCTTCAAATGGTTCACCAGGGCTCTGGTTCTTCTGCTCCTGATCCGGATCGGGGGGTTGATGAAGGTGATCGCGGGACCTGCCGGAGGGAAGCCCGTGCCGATGCCGGGCGGGTGGGAGATGCCGATGGCCGTTGGAGCCGCCATCTTCCTCCTTGTTACAGCGGCAACCTGCTACATGCTGGCCAGGGCGGCTTGGGACCTCTAAGAGCGCCTAACAAAACCATGTTTGGATGAACTTCCAGCAAAGCAAGGCCCATCCGATGTAGAGGAAAGCCAGATGGATGTCTGCTCTCCTTTCATAGCGAATCTTCCATCGCCGATATCGGTTCAGCCCCGAATGGGTTCTCTCGACGACCCCCCTCGAGCGCCCCAGTTTTTCCGAGCTTTCGATCCCCCGCCGTGCGATGCTCGGCTGAATCCCCCGCTTCCGCAAGGCCTGTCGCTGCTCCGCTGCATCCTAGGCCTTATCGGCCTGGAGTTTCTGGGGCCTCTGGCGGGGCCTGCCTCGGGGGCGCCTGATCGGTTCCATCGCATCGATAGGGGCTTCCATCATCTGGCTGTCATGGACATGGGCTGCCGAGAGGGTGACGGCCAACGGGATGCCGTTCTTGTCGACCACCCGATGGCGCTTCGGGCCCGATTTTCTGCGATCCGTCGGATTCGGCCCGGTCGCTTCGCCCCCCCAGGAGCGGGCCCCGTCGCTGAGTCTAACGAAGCCCGAGACCCGTCGATCCGGTCCGCTTCCCCCAGCCGATCCCGCAACACCTTATGGAGACGGTTCCAGACGCCTGCCTCCTGCCACGACCGAAGCCTTCGCCAGCAGGTCATGCCGCTCCCACAGCCCATCTCTTGGGGCCACAGCTCCCAGGGAATGCCCGTCATCAGCACGAACAAGATCCCCGTCAGCACCTGCGGTCCGGGATGGGGGGTCTTCCCCCTTTCGGCTTAGGCTTGGGGGGCGGAAGAAGCGGCTGGATCACCGCCCACAACTCATCGGAGAGAATCTCCTTAGCCATTTTGCCTTTCACCTCCTCGGCTCCCATGATAGCATGCCGAGAAAGGTTTTGTTAGGCGCTCTAAGATCGTTCGCCGTTCAAAGTTCAGGGTTCCACGGGAGGAGAGGGGTGGAAGGAACCGGAGGCAATTTTATACACGATATCTGAACCAAATTCCGCGACTTTTTCCAGACCCATTTCGGCCAGCTTTGCCTGACGCCATTGAAGGACCTCATAAGGTTGAAGCCAATCGGTATGCAACACCACTCCCTTCACCCCGATGGCCCTCAGGAACTCGACGGCTTTCCGAGATGGAAGGGCATCCAGTTCAGAGGCCATTTGGGAGTATGTTGGCGGAATAAATCCGCTATACCCATTAACGATAGGGAGCCAATGATACGTGCTAAAGTACGTGTACTGGGCGTCCCATTTCTCACCGTGGGGGAGCTCGACGATGGGGCCCTTGAGCTGCTGCGTGGCTAACCACCGGTACACCTTAGGGATCTCATCGCCGGTCGGGATCCGAGCAAGCGGTAAGGGCTTAAAGCCTAGCTCCAGCGTGAACAAACCGAGGCAGGAAAGGGCTAGAACAGCCTGCCAGGCCGGTAAGGGAAGCCTTCTGAAGCCTAGACGTATGTTCAGACTGCTAGAGACCCCCAGGATGCCAAGGCCGGCGAGCACACTGGCAGCCAATGCGACCATCATACTGAATCGTACTGGTGCCCTCATGGCTTGGAAGCCAGGAACTAAATGATAGAACAACAGGTACGGGAGAGGGATACGAGTGTTCCTCCCATTGAGCAGAAGGAAAGGGCCGAGGGACAGAAGAAATGATGAAACCAGAATAAGCCAGAAAATCCGTTTCATCCGCTTCGCTGTGTCGGAGGGAAGAAACCTGCCTACAGACGAGCTACTAGCGGCGACAAGGAGAGGCACTGCAGAGTACGGGAATAACCACTTTCCAAGGTGAGTGTTATTGTTGAGCAGAGGGGGAATACTCAGGTAGTGTCGTAAGAGGTCAGGGGAATAGATGACGCATTCCTGCAGGGACCTGGAAAATCCCCATCGTTGTTTCACTTCATAATATGGGAGATGGATAGGGAGGAGAATCAACAGGCTAAAGATGATAAAAGCAGCATATTGAGGGATCATCGATCGGCTAAGTAGACCCCTGTCGACGAATAGAACATAGTAGAGCATGTAAAGGGCGACGGCGATCGTTATGAACCATCCCAGATACACCGAGGAAAGGACCTGCAGCCAATAGAAAATGGTGAATCCGGCTAGATCCCTCCAGCGTTTGCTGCGCAGGAACTTCTCCAAAAAGAGGAGGGCCAGAGGAGCCCAGTAGAGATTGAGGAGTTGGAGCTGTGCAATTTGTGCAATGCGGATCGGCCCAAAGGCGAAGAGGAACCCCGAAATCAGCGACGCCCAGAAGCTTTGGGTCCAGTAGTGAACCAGGAGAAACATCGTTACCCCTGATAGAGCGAAAGAGAGGAAAAAGACCATGTTATAGGCAAAAATGGGATTGCCTGTCACAGCATAGGCGGGCGCGAAGATAGGCAGGACGCCGATCAGATGCTCTGAGAAGGCCAGGGCATTCTCTGCAGGATAGAAGATGTTGGCGTTAAAAAGGTTCAAAGGATCTGTCGTGAAGGCATGGAAACCCCACGCCAGGATCCAGGCGTTTAACAGCGGGTCTCTAATGTCGTCAGGTGCATCAATACTGACAGGGATATGAGTGTTGAAATGCAGGATCAAGGGATAGGTCTTGAGCACCGGTATGGCCAAGAAAAAGAAGGAAGCTAGGGCTACTTTGACGATCACCCGGTTGCGCAGTAGACCAGCAAACCAGGTCATTAGCGTCCTCTTTGACCAGTTAGGCCGCCTAAGGGAAGGCTATTGTCCTTCACGCTCTACACAGGCGGAGAGAAGCCAAGGGGAGGGTAATGGTGTAAGGCGGCACCTGACCAGTCCTGACCGACGTGCAGACAAAACCTATGAACGGGCACGATCACTCACTCATAATCTCTTCCATTTATCAATGGACGAGCAGTTGACCAGCTGACCGGATGGATCCTCGTCACAGCCATACCGCAGCCCTCTGTCAAACCTTGGATAAATACCTTCCACCGGAACATGCTCCGAC
>CAZHST010000084.1:0-9200 GCA_964535215.1 uncultured bacterium | reverse complement strand
CCCGCAGCCTCCGGCTGTAGCGCCCCCAGTCGCAAAGGACGTGCCTCCCCCGAGTCCTCACGGGGAGGGGGAGGGCGGACCCGTCGCGACCCCCAGGACGACCCCTGGAGCAGAGACGCTCGCCGGATCCCAATCCCCTTCGGGCCATCGCCACCGCCGCCGCCGCATGCCCCGAGAGGTGGTACCCTCCCGCAAACTTGCCGAATCCAATGACGGTCGTGTAGGCCGGATTGACCTCGATGACCTCCACGCCCTCCCGGGCGGCGCGGGATAGGACAAGATCGTGGAACTTCCGGTAGGCGAAGGCGCTGAGCCTCTTCGCCTGTTTCTTTCCCATCTCCCGCAGACGGGCTTTCTTCTGCTCGAAGTCCAGCTTCTCGATGACGAGAGGGACCCCCTCGGCCTTCGCCCGGGCAACCATCTCGGCCACAAGGTCGCCGAGGATCGCCGCCTGCTGCGCTCGGGTCTTCCCCTCGAGCGCTACAGGAACCTCCCGGGCTGAGGTTGGGTTCCCACAGCGGTCGATCCTCGCAACGGCCACGACGCCCGGGTTGAAGTCGGCTCCCAGCGCGCCCCGGCGTCTCTCGGTGACAATCGGGGCCTCGGGGCGCTCGGTGGTGGCCTGCACGTACCACACCCGCTTCCCCCTGCGCTCGCGCCGGACGAACCGGAAGGTGATCGCCTGCCCCCCCTTCAGGGCCTGCTCGAGGACTTCCCGGCCGTAAGGAAACCGCAGGTCCCGGATGAAGATCCACCTCCCGAACGGCGGTTCCAGGGCAGGGGGAACCCGCAGGCGGAGATCCCAGGTGGGGGGATCCTCGCCCGGGGGGATCAGGGTGGCCGTCTGGTTCCCGGAGGTCTCGCCCTGGCTCCCCAGGCAGAGGAATTGACTGGAACGCGCCTCCCTCCACTCCTGCAGCCAGTCTGCATGATCCCGGTAGCTATTGGCTTCCAGGTGGAACTGTCGGCGGAACAGCTTCCTGCCCCCGAAGCAGATCCGGGGGATCCGACGGGGGGCCGCCTCCTGAGTGGCGCTCAGCCGATCCTCCAGAAGGCGCAGAGATGCCTTTTCTTCTGGTGGAGGGTCAACCGCAGCGTCTCCCGGCGGTCTGCCCGGGGCTCTCCTGCCATGCGCGTTTGCACCCCCACGATGTACTGACGGAGGTGGGTGATCCTCACGGTGAGCCTGCGGAGCTGTCTGGCCGCTGCCTTCCGGCTGGAGGCCACCTTCCCGGCCAAATCGTCCGCGAGCGAGTTGAACTGTCTGGCGGTGAGCCCGAAGCGAAGGAGGTACTCGCCCTTCAGCGTAGCAAGGGACTTCCCGCGCACGTACCGGTCCACGAACAGGTGGCGCTGGACGTGGCTCAGATGGTCGGCGATGGCGTCCAAGACCACGCAGACACGCTCGTCCTCAATTTTGTCTCCGTACGTGGCGTCCATGCAGGGCCTCCAGGGCTTGTCGGGCCCGATGGCGGGCGGCGCGTCGTCCGTAGAGCTTCCCGCAGGCGGAGGTGAGGATCTCCAGGAGGTCCCGCCCCAGGTCGTCGGTGACCTCGCCCTCCTCCACCACGACGATGTGCTTCCCCGAGGCCGCGCATGCGGCCTCGCGCAGCTCGACCCCGAATCGGGCGAGACGGTCCCGGTGTTCGACCACGATCCGGCTCACGCCGGGATCGCGCAACACCCGCAGCAGTTTTTTGCGTTTGCCGTTCAATCCCGAGCCGATCTCGGTGATCACGTCGAACTCCTTCCAGCCCTGTGCCCTGGCCCAGGCCTGAAGACGCCGGACCTGACGTTCCAGATCGTCTCTCTGATCCGAGGAGGAGACCCGGGCGTAGAGCACCGTCCGACCCTCCCGAGCGGGCTCCTCCACCAGGATCGTTCCGGTGGGAAGCTGGCGTGCAGGAACGGGGAGGATCCCCGCCTTGAACCACCGCCAAGCGGTGAGATAGCTGATTCCCTGTCGGCGTGCCCATTCCGCAAGCCTCAAAAGTACTCAAGTTGCCCGAAAGACTGGAGCCAGATAAGCTAACTCCTTAAAAAAACCTGGAGGGACTTCCCTTCCCGACCGTCCGATGGTATACCGGACGGGAACCCAAGAAACACCGGGAGGGAGGTCCCATGGTGATCATTCAACAGCTTCCCGCGCCCCTGCGGACGTTCTTTGACAGCCTGAAGCCCCAGTTCCAGCGCCGGGCCTGGCAGCATGGCTGGGCGGTGGTCCTGGTCATCGCGATTGCCACCGGGCGGCGCAACGTTAGCACGTTGTACCAGCAGATCCAGGCCGAGGTCTCCCGGCAAAAGTCTAACGACTTCCTGACCCTGAGTCCCTGGCAGGGGCCGGTGGTGCTCCAGAGGGCGGCCCGGCAGGTCCTGGCCCTGCTAGACCCCCAGCCGGGGGAGCGGCTGGAGGTCATCCTGGACGCCTCGGGGACCCGGAAGCGGGGCAAGACGATGGAAGCGGCCCACGCTTACTGGGATCCCCAGCCCCGCCAAAAGGTCTGGGGCCATCGGTTCGTCCTGCTGATCCTCCGGCTCCGGGGCGTGGTCCTGCCCTGGGCCCTGGCTTTGTATCTCCCTAAAGCGTTCTGCCGCTCCCCCAAGGGGCGGGCCCTGGGGCTCCAATTCAAGACCCTCAGCTTAGCAGAGGTGGTCCGATTCCCCTAACCAACTTTCGGGCCACTTGAGAAAGTACGAACCCCTGTTTGCCTCACATGGAACGGCCAACAGCTGTCAACCCCTAGCGGAAGCCGCCCAAGCGTACAGCGTAAGGGCGAGTAGGAGAGAGGCGTCGGCGGGCCGGATCAACGGTGAAACCCAGCGCTTCAAGTGCCTCCACACCTAAGATAGGCTCCTCGGCCCTGCCGACGAGGATCGTGGCCGGGGCTTCCCGGTTCCCTATCCGGATCACCGCGACATCTGCGCCCATTCGGATCCCCTTCCCATCGGCCAGCCGGACCGTCACGATCCGCCGGGGCCTCGTAATCCCTAAGGCCCTCGCGACTTTCCGGGGAAGGACGGAAAAGATCGCTCCGGTATCGAGCAGCATCTTCAAGGTAGCTGTCCGCCTGGCCCTCACCCGTACCTTCTGATACACATGTCCCCTTGTCGGGCCCTCTAGGGGAGCGGCTTCAGCGGACGGCGATGGCCACATCCACGATGCCGGCATCCCGGCAGACACCTAAGACCTGGGTGACGGCCCCATGGCTCAAGCGTTCGTCAGCCCTGATGACCGCCATCCGACCCTGGGCCTCGGGGGACTTCAGTCGCTTCTCCAAAAGGGCGAGCGTCACCTCTTCCCCATTCAAGGCGATCCGGCCCCTTGCATCCATCTCGATCACGAGCTTCTTCGCCGCCTGCTCCACGTCCGCTGCTTTGGCCTTGGGGAGCTTGATATCCAGCTTCCGCTTGTAGATGTCGGGGAAGGTGTAGGTCATCATGAAGAAGATCAGGAGGAGGAAGATGACATCAATCAGCGAGGTAGGAATCCGGACCTCGGGCTCTTCATCACGCCGTTCGGTGAACTGCATCCTCCTCCCTCCCTAGAGGGGCCGCTCGTAGCTCCTCACCCTGCCGAAGACCCGCTCCCTCGGGGGCTCCTCAACCGGGATGGGTTCCCGGGCCTCTTCCCGCTCCTCGCGAGGCGCTTCTCTAAGAACCGGCCTCACCTCCCGCTGGGAGGAAAGATCCTCAAGAAGCCTGACGACCACCTCCTCCATCTCGAAGACCCGAAGCTCGACCTTGCGGCGGAGGTAGTAATAGGCCCCCAGGGCCGGGATCCCGACCATCAGGCCCCAGACGGTGGTGAGGAGGGCGACGGCGATTCCGGAGGCGACCAGCTCAATGTTCCCCTCCCGACCGTACCGGGAGATGGCATCAAAAGATTGGGTCATGCCCAAGACCGTCCCGAAGAGCCCCAGCAAGGGGGCCATCTGGGACAGGAAGTTCAAGAGGGCCAGGTTCTTGTTCAGGAGCGTCGCCTCCCTTCGCCCGGCGTCCTTGATGGCCCGCTCGATCTCTTGAAGCCCCAGGTCGAACCGGAGCAGCCCCGCCCGGAGGATCCTGGAAAGGGCGATGTTGTACTCCTTGCAGACGGCCATGGCCTCCTGGACCTCACGCCGGTACCAGTGCCGGCGGATCTCCTCCAGGAACGTGGGGGAGATGATCCGGCTCTTCCGCAGGGAAACCAGCCGCTCGAGGACAACGGCCAGGGCAAGCACGGAGCAGAGGGTGATGAAGTGCATCGTCCAGCCACCCTTCAAGTAAAGGCCCCAGAGGGTGTCTCCCCTCCCCCTGAGCAACCCCGGTGTGCTCTCGGGGTTCATGGCAGGGGGATCGGCCCCCCACAACCCGATCGGCGCAAGAACCAAGAGGCTCCCTGCAAGGATCACGGCGGTCCAGGTCTTCCTGTTCAAGATGGTCCCTCCTCTTTCACGGTGCGATCTCGTCACCAGCCCTCTTGATCTCCAACTCCAACACCTTCCGTTCTTCTTCAGCTCTTTTGATCTCCAGCTCGAGGGCCTTCTTCCTCGCCTCCTCCGCCCTCTGCTCCTCCTTCCGCTTCAGCTCGAGTTCCAGCGCCCTGGTCCGCTCTTTAAGACGGTCCAACTGGAGCTTCAGCTCCTCCCGCTGGCGGACGAGCTCCAGCTCCATGGATTCCCCGACGAGGTAGCGGACGAGGACGGAAGCTTTCCCCCGGGTCCCATCGGTGGCCAGGACGTTCACAACAATCTGATTCTCCCCTCTGGTGAGGGGGACCAGAGCGTTGAAGCGGCCATCGGGGTTGACGACGAGATCCCGGGCCATCTCCCCCGTCGTCTCGTTCTGGACCGAGACGAGGTCCAGCTCGGCAAAGGAGGTCTTGGGCAGGATGTCAATGACGTCGCCAGGGTTCTGGAGGGGGGTGAAGGTCCCCTTCGTCACCCGGGCGATCTCGGTGCAGGCCAGCGGAGCGGAGAGGGCCTCAGGCCCCAAGGCGAAGGTGTGGATCGGGATGTCGGCTTTGGCGGCCACCCGAGCGGCGTTGATGGCTACCTCGATGTCCTCAGGGTCCATCGTGTTCACCCGGCCGAAGGGGAGGGTGGGGAAGCCATCGGTCAGGAGGACCCCTACCTTTTTGCTCGACAGGCTGGGGACACTCACATGCCCCTGAAGCCCTGCCAGCTCCCTGATTGCCAGCCGGACCCCGGCGGCCATGTCGGTCCCTCCGTTCGGTCCCTGCTGAAGGATCTTCTTTAAGGCGAGTCGGACCAGGTCATAGTTCGAGGTCAACGGCTGCTCCAGGACCGCGCTGGGCGCCCCCGGGATGGCAAGGCCGGTCAAGCGGTTGTAGGGGCCTGAAAACGTCACAACCCCCACCCGGGCGATCCGGGGATCCAGCTTATCCAGAAGCCGCTCGGCGGCCACGACCTCGGCGGCCAGGATGGAGTCCCCGGGATCGAAGGGGGAAGGGACGGTCCGTCCCAAGGGACTCCTCATGACCAGCCCCCCCCCTCCCCCCCCTATGATGCCGTTCCGGTTCACATCCACCCCTGAAGGGGCCCCGGTGCTTCCCGAAACATCTATGATCAACATGATGTCATACTGCTGGAGGGCGTGCTCCCGGAGGAGCTGGGCGTACCCTTCGATCCGCACCTCGGGCAGCTCGTGAACGACGGTCCCCTCCGGGGGAGAGGTGATGGCAACCTCGACCCTGGTCTCGGAAAAACCGGCGATCGGGGTTGCCAAGAAGAACAGAAGACCAAGGGCCGGAAAAAGGCGAGCCTTTCCCATGGGCATATCTTGGCCTCCTACTTGAGGCTCCCCTCCAGGTTCAGAAATTCCCGACGGATGAGCTTCCCCCCCTCGTAATATGAGATCACATCCACCTGGCCATCCCCGTCAAGATCCTCTTCTTCCCTGAGCAGGGATCCGGTGGCAGGATCGTAGTAGGAGAAAAAGGTGGGGATCCCCTTCCCTGACGGATCCTGGGCAACCTTGATCGTCCGCCCCTGCCCGTCAAAGAACGTCGTCCGATCCATCCGACCACCGCCATGGGTATCCTCCTCTTTCCGGACCGGCTTTCCCCCCTCATAAAAGACAACGGACCGGGGCTGCTCCCCTCCTCCTTCGTAGTGCTCCTCCCGGAGGAGCTCACCGGAGGCGTAGAGGCGGACCAGATCTTTTCTCCCGTCCCCGTCGGTGTCGGTCTCGGTCCGGACCACCTCCCCCTGCTCACCGTAGAAGGCCCAGAAATCAACACGCCCATCCCCATTGGTATCGGCCTCTTTCCGCCGAAGCTTCCCTCCTTCGTAGAAGGACCAGGTATCGAGCCGGCCGTCGAAGTTGGTGTCCTCCTCCCGCCGGACCAGGCTCCCCTCCTCGTAAAAGAGGATCAGGTCGGGCCGGCCGTCACCGTTCTGGTCCTTCTCCTTCCTGACAAGCGTTCCCCCTTCGTAAAAGGCCTTGAAGCCTTCCTCCTCCTTTCCCTCCCCCCCTGCCTTCTCAGGCGCCGGTTCCCGGGGAGAAGGGGATAAAGGGGGCTGGGAGCCCTTCCCGGGTTCAGGAGCGGTGAGGGGAGGGGGCGGTGGAGCGGTCTCTTGGAGCCTGGCCAACAGCTCCCGCTGCTTCTTTAGCTCAGCCTCAACCTCAGCCTCGAGGGCCCTCAACTGATCCTGGGCTTGCTCTAGGCCCCCTTGTTCGACCCCTCGGCGCCCTGAAGGTTCCACCCCCGCCAGGGCTTGGGAGGGCTGCCCCAGCTCCTCCGCCCGATGGTCCTTCACCACGATGACCCCCGTCCCGCCGGAGGAAGCCTGGGCAACCTGCGGCCTGGGGACGGCGGATGAGCTTTTTGCCTCCTCGGCCTTCCTCTGCTCCTCGATCTGACGCTTCAGGTCCTCGTCAATCTGTTTCTGGCGTTCCAGCTCGGCCTGGGCCAACCTCTCCTGCCGCTTCTGCTCGTGGAGTCCGTAGGCCGCGCCGGCCAGGGCACCGATGGCAAGGCCGATGGGACCCGCCGCTCCCCCGATCACAGCCCCAAAGAGGGTCGAGGTCAGCACCGTGCTCCCTCCGCCACCGCTTATACCAACACCGGTTCTCACCCCGCCAGTTCCAGCCCCAACGCCAACACTGGCCGAGCCACCCCCTGAGCTTGCCCCGGTCCCGGCACTGGTCGTCGCACACGCAGAGGCGATCAAGGCGCTTAAGAGGACCATGGCCCAGAACGGATTGCCTCTTTTGCCTCTGCCCATCGCCATCCCTCCACCCCTACTGTCCCCTCAGGACCTCCTTGGCGGCCAGCCGTCCCCCCTCGAAGCGGTACCGGACATCTACCAGGCCGTCAAAGTCCAGATCCTCCTCCTGGATCACCTTCTCGCCGTCCTTGTAGTAGATCCAGACATCCGGCTTCCCATCCCCGTTGGTATCGGCCAGGCTCTTGGCCAACCGGCCGTTCTCGTACAGCTCCGTTAAATCCAACCGGCCATCCCCTTTGGTCGAAACCTCCCGCTTCTCGGTTTTCCCATCCTTGTAGAAGGTGACGGCGGCCAGCTTTCCCTCCCGGTTGGCAAACTCCTCCCGCTTCACCAGCTGATCCCCTTCGTAATACTCGATGACCTCCGGCTTTCCCCAGCCTTTAGAGTCTTCTTCCTTCCTCACCAGCTTTCCCTGCTTGAAAAAATACGCCACGGTTGGCCTTCCCGTTTTCCCCGGGTCCTCCTCCTGCTTCACCAGCTCCCCCTGCTCATACGTCGCCCAGACATCCGGCTTCCCATCCCCATCCCGGTCGGCCTCCCTTTTGATCAGGTTCCCCTCCTGATCATAGTAGGACCACATATCAATCCGCCCGACCCCCTTAGTGTCCTCCTCCTTCTTAACCAACCTTTCCCCTTCATAGTAGGAGATGACCGTCGGGCGTCCAATCCCCTTTGTATCTTCTTCCTCCCGGATCAGATCCCCTTGGGGGTTGTAGTAAGACCAGAGGGAGATCTTCCCATCCCGCTTCAGCGACTCCTCCGCCCGCTCGACCTTGCCATCCTTGAAGTAGACAAAGCGATCGGGCTTCCCGTCGTCGTTTAAATCCTGCTCCGACCGGACCGGTTGCCCGTTTTCATAATAGGCCCAGAGGTCAACCTTTTTGTTGAAGTTGGTGTCCTTCCAGACCCGGGTCACCTGCCCGGCGGCGTCGAAGAAGTACCAGACATCAGGCTCCCCATCCTTGTTGGTATCAATGGCCTGCTTGTCCAGCTTCCCGGCCAGGAAGTAAAACCAGACCTCAGGCTTCCCGTCGAAGTCCCGATCCTCCTCCTGGCGCACAACCTGCCCCTCCTCGTAGTAGGTCCAGATGTCTACCTTGCCGTCTTCATTGGTGTCAGCCTCCTGCCGGGCGATCTGACCTTTGTCGTCGTAGAACACCACGATCTTCGGCTTCGGCTTTGCCTGGGACAGGGCGGAAGGCGGGAAGAGACCCAGGGCCCCGATGAGGAGGAAGCCGTAAAGGAACGCTCGTTTCACCATTGACATCACCCCCTTCACCTCGGTACCTCCTTACTGGATGATGACGGTGAAGATGAGGATTAAAGGCTCCCCAACCAGCTTCTTGAACTTCTCGGGGATCGGGGGAAAGGGCGAGGCCCGCTCCATGGCCTGGACGGCGCTCTCGTTCAGCGTCCGGTTGGTGGAGTCCACCACCTTGACATCGTGGACACCCCCCGCCTGGTCCAGGGAAAAACGGAGGGAAACCTTATGCTCGCCGCGGACCCCTTTCGGGTATTTCCAGGCGGCGTAGACTCGCTTCTTGATGGTCTCAAAGTACTCGGTGAAATCCGGGTCGCTCGTATCAATAAGCCCGGCCTTGGAGCGCTTGCCCTCACCAGAGCCCCGACCGGCTTTCAGGAACCGCTCGGGGATCTTCACGTCCTGGGGGCCGCCAACGCCCTGGAGCGCCCCTTGGCCCGGGAGGACCGCCTTTGAGAGATCCCCTCCTCCCCCCCGAGGACTGCCCCCCCGACCTTCCGCCCTCAGAGGGCTGACCGCAGGAGGACCACTGGGACCCGCCGCTGAACCAGGTTTTCCACCCACCGCCTTCGGCCGCCCCTCCCCCACCTCCGGGGAAAGGGTCGGCCGCCCCGGCCCCAGCCCCTCCTCTAACCCGGTCCCCCCCTTGCCCCGCTTCGGGGAAACGGCCCGCTCCGCCCCCCCCAGCTGGGCCACGACCGGACGCC
>CAZHST010000083.1:0-9205 GCA_964535215.1 uncultured bacterium | reverse complement strand
CCCAGGGCCTTGAAGAGAAATTCCAGATCAGGCGGCCGCAGTCCCACTACCTCGTTCTGCTGGATACGTCAGGCAGCATGAGAGACTTCTTCAGCCAGGTGCTCCTGGCCGTTCGAACGCTTCTCCAGGCCCTGCCCCCTGACGACATCCTCACGGTGTACCGCTTCGACGATTATCCGGTCAGGCTCTGTCACAATGTGATCAGGAACTTGCAGCTTCCTGATGAGTGTCTTCCCCCAGGGGTCAATCCCGATCCCCGATCGAGAACTGAGATCGGCGAGACCCTCGAGAAGGCCTTAGACGACATCGAAGCTTCGCAGGCCTCGGTATTCATCGTGTTTTTTCTCACCGATGGCAGGGAGGAGCCTCGCCGGGGGAGCAGGTTCGACAGAAACCATGATGAGAGCTGGGCTACCCTGGCCGAGCGTGGTCAAAGGCTTGGCCAACGGAGGGAGATCTGGGGGTACGGCCTCGGCCTCAGACAATACACCGACGTCAACCTGCTCGCTCGGATCATCCCTCAAGGAAGGGTGGAAGTCATCACGATGGGCAGCCCTTCCGAGCTTCAAGGCCGGATCGAGGGCCTGAGGGACAGGGTGAGGAGGAACTGGCTCCGATCCGCCGTAAGGAAGGAGTTGGAAAGCGGCTTCCTGGAACTTGTGCAGGTCAAGACGCCTAGTGTGAAACAGGGAAAGGTCCATGTGGCCTATGCCATCAGATCGACGTATTCTCATCTGGATATTCAGCCTGTTCCCCTTGCTGTCAGCAGTTCGCGGCCCGACTTGAAGCTTGCCTTGGAGAGCCCCGTATCTGTCCCAACGATGGGCCAGTCCCGGCCATTTACGATCTCGTTCGGGCTTCCTCCTCATTCGCCGTGGCGGTTGGGGAAAAAGACGATTGCCCATGAGGAGAAGCTGATTGTTAACGCCACACCGGCATTTGTGGATGCGGAGGAGATCAGGAGTCTGGGCGTAGAGCCTCGGGTAAATCTGAAGGGGTTCGAGACGGTCGTTCCGTATTCCTACACGGTGGGCATCCCGTTCAGCTTCCTGGCCCTCCTTCCCCTCTCCCTCTTAGCTTTTATCTTCCTGACGGTGAGGTGGACAAAGGTCCCTTCCCCTGAGGTTTTTGGGACCTTGAGCGCTCAGGGGATCTCGCCGAGGGATTTGGGACATGAGCATAGGGAGCGCATCACAGTGGGCGGATCCGGCCAGGACATTGTGCTCCCCGGGGCGGCCGGAGCCTTCGAGCTCGAGGTCCGAAGGCGCGGATCATGGGATATCCTCTTCCTTCGGCCCCTCGCAGGGCAGATTCAACTGGAAGGAAGAACCCTCTCCTCCTTCGCCGAGGAGGAGCTTCAGCAGGATATGGTGAGGGTGACTGTTGGTGGCAGAGACTTGATGTTGACAGGGGTTGCCCCCCGGAGGGCTCGCCAGAGGGCGTGGGGGAAGATCCTGCTCCTTCTGGTGTCCCTGGTGGTCTTAAATGTCCTCACATGGAGCATAGGTCCTTAAAGGAGCACGACGATGGAGGCCCATGTTCTGAAGAAGTTCATCGGTGAGCGGTTTTCAGGGATCTTCGAGGAGATTGTGGAGCCGTATCTCCCCAGGTCCCGGTTTCAAGACGAGCAGGGGGTTGTGACCACGGTCAAGCCGACCGTCGTCATCGGGCTCGGGGGGTCTGGGGCCAAGGCCGTGGCGCGCTTGAAGTGGCGTACCCAGGAGTTTTATCGGGGACCCGAGTTTGAAAGCGAGCGCAGGTCCCTCGCCTTCCTCCTGATGGACACCCTTTCCTATGACAACATCAGGAAGGAGGATCCCGACGCGGCTCGGTACATCTATCGGGTGATCTCCAGGGACGACTACGTGTATCTGGGTGGGTTTAACCCCGGCCAGTACCTTCAGACGCAAAGGCCTCTGAGCCGGGACCTGCAAAGCTGGTGGGATGAGCGGTACGCACCTCCTCAGGTGATGATCGAGGATGGGGCCAAGCGGGTCCGACAACTGGGACGGTTGGCCCTTTACAGGAACAAGGACCTGGCCCGGACTGCCATCCGAAACGCCCTCAACAGCGTCGTGGCAATCCATGCTTCGTTGGTCGAGCAGGGGAGGGTGAGAGGCCTCGGGGAGGCGGCGGGAAATGTCTACTTCTACATCTTCTCGGGAACCTGCGGAGGGACGGGAAGCGGCATGGTTTTGGACGTCGTCTACCTGTGCTACACGCTTGCACAGGAGCTGGGGAGGGTTCCCATCATCCGGCTTGTCCTGTTTATGCCAAGGCTCTTTATCGAAGCGGCAAGGAGGAAGCCCAACGGGGAATGGCTGGCCAGGGCGTATGAGGCGAACGCATACGCGTTCTTCAAGGAGCTTCAGTATCTTGTGGCAGCCGGAGAGACGATTTACACCTGGAGGCTCGATGCCAAAGAGCGGGAGGAGATGGACCATCCCCCTTATCGTGGCTGGAAGCCTGACCGGATTTACCTCATCGACACGGAGCTTGCCGGAAAGGAGATCGGGGTCGGAGAATTCGATCAGCTTTACACCCTTGCCGCTGACTATATCTTCCAGGCGATGGTGACCCCGGTTGGCTTTGTTTTGGAGAGTTCCAGGGCGACCAACATCGATGCGGCGTTAAACAGCCGATCCGGCGGTCAACCGAACGCCTTTTCGAGTGTCGGCATCTCCTACATCGTGTATCCTTCGAAAACCATCACCCGCTCCCTGTCCTCCCACCTCCTCAAGGAGACCCTCGACTACCTTGAAAGGGCTCCCCTGACCGAGGAGGAGAAGAAAGCGATCCCGGCAAAGGCCCAGGATCTCTATTCATCCCTTGGAGATTTCCTTAACCCATCCAAGATCGATGAAACGCTCCTCTCAGGGGAGGAGCTCTTCGTTAGAGCTGTCCCTGACGGTGATCAGCTTCTCCAGCGGATGGAGCGGGAGAAGATCACGGCTTCTGAACTGCTCCAGAAAGCCGAGGAGATCGGGGAGCAGCAGGAGATCATCGGCAAAGGGAGGGTGGATCAAAATTTTGAGGCTTTCAAGGCCGAGGCCCTTCGAGAGGTGGGGAGGAACCTTCAGGAGGCGGTGCAAAGGCTCACTCCTCAGGGCTTTGAGGTGATCAAGGGTGTCCTCTCTCATCTGAGGAGCCAGGTCGAAGCGGCGAAGTCGACAAATATGCCGGATGCCCCCCTCAAGGCCGAGCGGGAGGCTAAGGAGGCCGCTCAAAGGGTTGGGGCCCTTGAGCAGAGATGGTTTGCGTGGAAGAAGAGGAAAAAGATCGAGGAGGAAGTCAAGCTGGCCGCCCGGAAGATCCGAGAGGAGACCGACCTGACGATCAGGGGATACGCTGCGGAGAGAAGGGTGACCTATCTCAGCGAGGCCATCGCAGTGATCGAAGAGATCTTAGACCGGGTGAAGCGGGCCCAGGGCATCCTCGCTTCCCTCAGGGATGAGATGGAGGACCGTCGGAAGGATACCACTCTCGAATACGACGAGACCTCCGTGTCGATCACCACCCAGTTCGTCCCGGTTGTCCCTACGCTCAAAACATTCGAAGAGCTGTATAGGCAAGCCGGTATAGATGTGAAGGCGTTTGCCGAGAACCTGATAGCTTCCCAAGGGCTCAGGGATGCATTCTGGATTTTGGGCTCAACCCAGGAGGGCGAAGTCAGGGGGGCTCTCGATACCTTCTTAAGGGAGGCCTTCGGTGGATGTGTGGACCGGATCGGGCGGCCCTGTCTTGAGAAGAAGGTCACGGATGTGATCAGGGAGAAGTGGGGAAGCAATCCGAGCGGGTTCAGGGAGACCTACGGCCAGAACCTCCTGAAGCTGGCGGATCCTTCCTGGGCGTTGAACCAGGACGTCATCCCCCAGACCGAGCGGCGGATTACCTCCTCCGATCCGGCCTGCGCTTATCCCGAAGAGGATTTTCCAAGGGATGAGTATCTGCCCCAGGATTTGCAGGGGGAGCCGTCCCCTGGAGATCCCAGGATGATGGTGGTCCTGAGGAGTGAGCACGCTGCCCCCCTCTTCGCCGTGAGAGGGGTCATGATCCACCGGGAGGTCTACAGGCAGTGGCTGAGGGGATTCCAGGCATCAGGGGAGGCGCCTCCCCACATCAGTCTGGATTGGAACAGGAGCGAGGATGCCTTAGAAGACCTGGAGCGGAAAGTGGCCGTCGGCACGGAGGAGCAGGAGGCGTTTGCCCAGGGCCTCTTCGCCGACTGGCTGGTTCGGGAGAAGAAAGAGCAGCGCCTTCTTAACATCCTGGTCGGGAGAGACCCCACAGGGCCTGTCTCCGTGAGAGGGGCGCGAGGCAACTACTTCTATGTGGCTTACGAAGAAAGACAGGATGGCAAGCTCCATAGGCGGGGGGAAGTTTCCCTGGGAACGACGAGGCGGCATGAGGCGGCCCAGGCGATGGACGCCAATGCCAAGAAAGCGGTCGAGTTTTTCATGAACAGAGTGGATGACCTGTTCTCACCGGCAGAGCTTCGGACGCTCCTGGATGAGTATCTGGATTGCCTTAAGGGTAAACATCCAGAGTTGTCCGGGCTCATCCTGTTAGGAGAGCGCGAGCGGGAGGAGAAGATCAGGAATATGCCTGACGAGAGGCAGAGGAGCCTCTACCGGCAGCTCCTTCAAGAAAGCGAGATCCTTGTGGGTTTCAAGAAGGAGCTCGAAGGAGCGTAGGAATCAACATGCCGTCGCCTTTTTTGCTCCTTGGGGTCGGGGAGCAGGGCAGGAAGATTGAAGAAGCGTTCACCCAGGTATTGAGGGATCATGCCCCCCACTCCCTTCCTCTCCTTGCAAAAGCCCTCCATGAGCCTTCTGAGGACTCATGCATCTTGGCCATCGGGGATCTCTTGCGATCAGCCGGGCGGGATTGGGATCAAAGCGCCAGCCCTGTCTTGACCTGGATCGTGGGGGACCTGGCCGAGGCCAGCCTCCCGGAGCGTATTGCTCAGCAAGCCGATCAGGTACAACACTGCGTCAAGGCGAACTTCCCAGGCCTCAGCGTCCACGTCGAAGCCCTCCTCTTCGTTCCCCGGGGGAAATCGGAGCAGGGGAAAGCCATCATCGAGTTTCTCGAAAGCCTCCCTCAAAAAAGCGCGCCTCTCCGCTTTTGCTGGCTCCTGTCCAACGGCAGGCACCCCTTGAGTGAACAGGAGCGTATCGCGGTGGGGGTCCAATTCCTGCTCCTGAGCTTCCTTACCGACCTCCCCATTCAGATGTGGGCGCATGGCCAGCTCGATTCTCTAAAGATACGACTTGGGACCTTCGACCTTTCGGGCTTGGTGGTGCCTGCGAGGGAGCTGAGCCGAAGAGAGGCAGCCAAGGTGTCAGCCCAGATTTTGGAAGAGATTCTCAAGGAGGAGCCTGGTCTTGTGGATCCCCGCCTGCTGGAGGATTTCCTCCACAGGCACCGCCTCTCCATGGAGGAACTGAAAACCCAGCTAAGGGAAGGGACGCAGATCGCGTTTAGTGAAAAAGAGAAGAAGATCGCCCTGGAGACGGTGGATCCCAGCCTGTGGCCCGACAAGTTCTGGAGCATCTATTATTTCTTTGCCTTCGGAGGGCTGTCCGCCTATTTCGAGGGCATCCGCCAGAACCGGGAGCGGAAGTGGGGGGAGGTGGCGGAGGATCTTGCCAGGATCGTCACCGGCATTGTTGAAAGGGGTGTGCGGCCATCCTCGGCCCTTTCGCTCCTGGAGCAGATGGAAGGGAGAGTTTCAAGCCTTAAAGGCGACCGGGTGAGCCCAGGGCCCGGGAAAGATCTTCTCAACGGGGCCATTGAGGCCCTCAGGGAAGCTTATCGGGATCTCCCAAGCGGCTTCGGCGCCGTGCTGCTCCGGGTGGCCCTCCTCGCTATCCTTATTGCTTATCTCCTCCACCTCCTCCTGCCTCAGTTCCTCGTCCTCCCTGAGCTTCCAGGGCTCGTCTACTTCCTTATCGGTCTTGGTCTCTCGGCGATTCTCGTCGGCGGAGTCGGCCTTCTCTCCTACATGAGCAAGAGGAATCGGTTCAACGAAGCCAAAGGGAGGGCGGAGAGCACCCTGTGGGGGGCCTTGGAATCTGCTCTGGAGGCGAAAGCCCATAACGAGGCGATCGAGGTTTTGGAACGGCTTCAATGTGCCTCAGCCTCGCCGGATATCATCCAGAAGAAAAACCTGCCCTGTGGATCCGAAGGAAGCGAGTACTCCGCTGTCCTCCAGTACATAGCGGTGCTCAAGGAAGCCTCAGAGCGGCTGAAGGCGATAGCTGGGGAGGAGTACCAGACGATCCCGGTGCTCCGGTACGTGGATGCTCCTGTGTCCTACAAGAAAGGTCAGTACAGCGTTGCTGAGGAGGCCAGAACCTTTGTCGAGAACGGGTTTCACAAAGGGTGGAGGGAGACGAAAGCGGAGGATGCGGTCAGGAAGTTGCTTGGGCTTGCCTCGGCCAGCCTGCCTCCTGTTACGCCGGTTGAGGAGGTCCTCATGGAGATGAGGGAAAGTGATATAAGACGTCTGGGGCAGGAGCTCATGGAAAGGGCCTCTCCTCTTGTTGCCTTGACACCATCAGGAAGCGGGGGACGCTTCGAGGCCCGATACCTTTTTGTGAGGGATGCCAACAGCTCTCAGCTGGTGCCGAGGCTCGATTTGCAGCATTTGGCCCACATTCTCTCTACGGGGGATCCCCATAGCGTCTTCCTGCTCAGGGCTTTCTTGGGTATCACCCCGGAGGAGATCATGGCCTTCCAGGCCTGGAAGGAGGAGTGATGCCCACGAAGAGTGACCCCTTGAAGCCACGAGTCGTGATGATAAAGAAGGTCCACGGCAAACCTTACAAGACTATAGTCATCCAGAAGAAGCCTGGACCGCGAAAGAAGTCGTGGTGACCCACCGCGTGGCCTGCCATCGCTCGATCACCTCGGCCTCGGCTTGGGCCGTATATGGGCTCCTAAAAGTGTAAGAGTAAGGAGGGGAAGCGATGCTGAATGATCGGAGGGGAAGGCGGCTCCACGCCCTTGCCGTGGGGAGCATCCTCTTTTCCCTCCTCCTCTACCTCCCTCCGCCGGGGCCGGGAGCTCTCTTCTTCTACGCCCACCCGTTGCCGATCCGATGGGTCGGCGATCAGGTGTCTTTTATCTTCACCTGTCTATTAATTCTCTCAGCCCTCTGGGGGCTTGTCCTTCTGATCTTCACGTATTCCCGGGATCTTTTGGAAGAGGACCTTTATGTCCTTGTGAGGAACATCCTGGATCGAACAGGTGTCATCTCCTTGGACAGGTGGGGGTTCGTCCTGTCTCTCATCGCCCTTCTCGTTCTCCCCTTCTTCGCCTCCCACTACCTTCCTCTCGGTTTGGCCCTCAGCATGGCGTTCTTTGCCCTGATGAAGGCTCCGGTCCCTCCCCGGGAGATGGGAGAGCCTCCCCCTCCTGTTCAAGCCCGTCAGGTGGAGGGGGACAGGCTCCAGAGGCGGACTTACGCGTGGGAGTTCGATTACGATCTCGGCGAGGAGGATCCTGTGAAAAAAGCCCAGTTCCTCGAGCTCATCGTAGACCTTGATGCTTATGAGCTGCTTAGGGGGAAAAACCCCTGCAGGGAGCGGAAGCCGGGTCCAGGGGATCTGGCGGAGCTGGTGGGGAACGGAGTCACCCCCGAGGTGGAAAAGGTGGCGGAGCACATCCGGTTAACAACAAGGAATGAGCACTTATGCTCCTTTCTTGAAGTGCTCAACACCATCGCGTTTGTTCAAGGCCCCAGCTCCATCCCGTATAAGTCCGACCTTGAGACCACGGGGATTGCCGAGTACTGGCGGTACCCACTCGAAACCCTCGTAGACCAGGCTGGGGACTGCGAGTGTAAATCTATCTTAGCCGCAGCGATTTTCAAGATCCTGGGGACTGGAGCGCTCTTTCTCCTTTACCCGCCGAGGGAGGGCCAACCTGGCCACGTGGCCCTTGCGATCGGGGGCGGCGACAGCTTCCCACCCGGCTTACAGTTTTTCCCTTATAGGGGGAAGAGATACTTCTACTGTGAGCTCACAGCCGAGGGGATGCGTCCCGGGGAAATCCCCGCTTCTTTAAGGGGGCTTGTGCCAGAAGTGTATACGATCCCGGGCTCGGAGAGCTGAAGGCTTCAAGATGGAGAGCGCGAAGAGACAACGCTTCAGCATGGTTTTCGTTCTTCTTGGCCTCGTGGTGTCTCTAGTGCTCACGGGCTGCGAGAGGCTTGAGTTTGGGTATACCAAGATCGGCGACCTTCTGAAGAACCCGAGTCAGTATGACGGGAAGGAGGTCAAGATCAAGGGAAAAGTGACCGACGTGATGAAGTTGCCTTTCTTAGAAACAAAACTATACATGGTCAAGGATGACACCGGAGAGATCCTCGTCATCACCAGCGCGACAACGCCAGGCATGGGCACAGAGGTCAGGGTGAAAGGGGTCTTGGATACCATGGCCATCATCGGGGACAAGAGCATCGGGCTTCATCTGAAGGAATCCCAGCGATGGTAGAGTTTACACGTTACATAAGGCCGTTTTCTTTGGTGCCAAATGGGATCCCATGAACTGGCTTGATCTTCTCTTTGTCAGCATTCTTGCCGGTGCGGTCCTTTACGGCCTGTTTCGAGGGCTCATCAGAGAGATCTTCTCCCTCTTGTCCATCATCGCCGGTTTTCTCCTCGCCAGCCGGCTTTACAAGATCGCAGCCCGAGTCTTTGAAGGCTTGACCCCGCATCCCTATATCGCTTACATCCTTTTCTTCCTCGCCATCTTCGTCCTCACCAGCTTCGCCATTGGTCTGTTAGGCAGGTTCCTGCGCCGGTTGATTCTTGCTCTCACACCCAGGGCACTGGGGGTCCTTGATTATCTGGCTGGGGCTGCCTTCGGCCTGGTCAAGGGATCCGTCATCGTTTTCACAATTGCCCTCTTGGTCGTCAGCTACATTCCCGGCAGGAATCGGGTCATAAGAGACTCGGTCCTCCTTCCGCACCTCATCAAGGTCATCCGGCCGCTGTCGCCCTTGCTGCCTCTGGAGCTCCGGGAGCGGTTTCATCGCAGAGCCCAGGAGCTGGAAACACTCCGGCAGGAGGGAAACTTCCTTGGAGGACCTGGGTTAAAAGGAGTCGATCAGGAGAGGAAGAGCGTAGCGTGAAGAGCTCAGGGCTGGCAGCCGTTTTGAGCCTCTTCTGGCCCGGGGTCGGGCAGATCTACAACG
>CAZHST010000082.1:4293-9222 GCA_964535215.1 uncultured bacterium | reverse complement strand
AGTTATTTTCTTTCAAAAAGGTACCGCCTCTGCTTTGGACGAGCCGGTGATCGCTGCATCGAGGGATGTGGGGGCGACAGGGGTATTTTTTCCGATGGTGGACGGTCGCCGGTTACGCTTCAGGGTGCGGGGGGAAGGTTTTGTCGATCAAGAGACGGGGAGCCGTTGGAACATTTTGGGAAAGGCGACCTCTGGACCTCTAAAGGGGAAAGCCTTGGAACGGGTTCCTCATGTGGATACCTTCTGGTTTGTCTGGTCGGCCTTCAGACCCGAAACGGCGATTTACGGCGCGGTCCGGTAGGAGGGGAAACGCCTGGAGTCTTGGTCATAGACCTCTCTTCGGAGAACCGGTGGGCCCCGCAGGTGGAGGAATGACCTGCGGGGCTTTTTGGCATGGCGATTGCAGACTTTGCAAAAATGTGCATTAAGGACTTGACGTCCCCCTTTGATGATGATATAAAACCACCAAGCAGAGAATCCGATGAGCATCGTCCGTCTTATCCTCGAAGCCGGTCTTGTTGCCAAAGGAGTCTTGGGGATCCTCTTCTTTTTCTCCTTGGCAAGCTGGACCGTTATCTTCCTCAAGCTGAAAGCCTATCGGAAGGCGGAGGTCGAGTCCGAGCGGTTCCTCTCGGTTTTCAGGAACTCGAAAAACTTTTACTCGACCTACGAAGAAGCCCGTCGCTTCAGGCGAAGCCCGATCGCTGCTCTCTTCCGGGAGGGATACCGGGAGTTGAGCTTGCTCATCAAGGCAAATCCTGCCCCCGGTAACCCTCATCCTGCCGTTGAAGGGGCTAAGGGCGGGGATCCCCTCACGATCCCTTCTCCGGAACTCCTAGAAGGTCTGAGCCGAACCCTTCGGCATGCCAGCCTGAAAGAGATCTCTGAGCTGGAGCGGTATCTCATCTTCCTGGCCACGACGGGGAGCGTGACACCCTTTATCGGCCTCTTTGGAACGGTGTGGGGGATCATAGATGCTTTTGCTGGCATCGGACTGACGGGCACGGCAAGCCTTGGTGCCGTCGCCCCGGGGATCGCCGAGGCCTTGGTCAATACGGCTGCAGGGTTGGCGGCGGCGATCCCCGCTGTCATCGCTTACAATTACTGCCTGAACCGGGTGAAGACCTTCGCTACGACCATGGATCTCTTCACCCTGGAGTTCCTCTCATTGGCGGGGCGTCTCCTGGCGAGGAGCAGGTAGATGAAGGTGTTCGACTCAGGGTCTGAGCGACGGTTAGGGCCGGCCCTCTCCGAGATTAACGTCACCCCGTTTGTGGACGTCGTCCTTGTCCTCCTGATCATCTTTCTGATCACCGCACCGATGATGCTCGGTGGAATCGATGTGAAGGTTCCGAAGACCGAGACCCGCACCATCGAACCTGAGGAGCGACTGGTCCTGACCGTCACCAGGGGGAACCGGATCTACATGAACGATGAATCCATCACCTTACCCCAGTTGGAGCGGGTCCTCATGGGCCTTGCTCAAAGGAACCCTCAGGCGTCTGTGTTCTTAAAGGCCGATGAGGCTGTCTCGTATGGGATGGTGGTGAAGGTGATGGATGTGGTGAAGAAGGCGGGGATTGAGCGATTAGGGATGGTGACGGAACCCCTCTTGCCCGTAGAGGAAACCAGGTAAATGATCAGCCGTTGGCGACAAAGCCCCAACCGGGCGGAATTGACATGGGGTTTTAGCCTCTCCCTTGCCCTCCACGGTCTTGTCGCAGGCCTCATTTTTCTCTTCCCCAGCCTTTGGGCAGGGAAATTCTTCCGGGTTCCCGTCGTGTATGAGGTAAGATTGGTCGGATCGCTTCCCGGTTCTCCCTCCATGTTCAAAACCTCTGCTGGGACGGCCTCGACGCCGCAAGACTCGATTCCCCAAGAGAGGCTGGGCCTTCCGCAGGCATCTTCGGTGAGGTCGGGACTTGGGGAGTCCCCGGCTGGACGGCCTTCCCAAGGGGAGGAGCTGATGCTCCCCCGGCGAATTGGGATTGGATCGTTAGAAGCCCTCCGGTTCCCAGGGTGGAGAGGCGGGGCTTCTCCGTCCGCCCCTGCCCCAAAGGTGATCGGGGAGAGGCCTACCGACGGAACAGGTGAGGCGCCAAGGCCAGGGGTTGAACCTTTGCTGCCGGGGGAGGTTGCCAGGGGGAGTCCTGGGAGCTCCTTTAAGGTGGCCAAAGCCATGCCCCCGCCGGCCTCGGCCATCGCACCGCAAGTGGTGGGGACGCCATCGCTGCCCGGCCGTGAGGGGAGGCCAAAGGAGGTGGGGGTCTCGTCTAAGGGTGAGGGATCTTCTTCGGTTGTGCAGTCTCCTATGACCCCGCTGGCCGGGGCAGAACTGACGACCTCCAAGCCCTCCCGAGACGTCTTGAAGGACCTGCCGGGCAGGCCCATCACCCCCCAGAAGGTCTCTGGGGGGGCATCGGAGCCTCTCGTGAAAGGGGGGCCGAAGGCGATAGGCCCTTCTCCCGCTCAGGATCGGCCTTCCTCGATGGTACCCTCCCCTGAGCTTCTCTTAAAAGGAGCGGGGGAAAAGGCCCGAATGACCAAAGGGAAATCTTCAGAAGAAGCGTTGATGCCCACCTCTCCCCCCCATCCCCGGATGCTTCCCTCCCGGTCTCCCGCTGGGGGAAACCCTAAGGCTTTGGCCGAACGGCCTCGCCCAGGATCTTCAGCACGACCTACGGTCAATCCGTTGTTGGCGGGTCAAGGGGAAGGTGCCCGGGGGGTAAACAGAAGGGTACGGCCGGGTCTGGAGGCGCCGGAGCTTCCGCAGCAGGTGGGGTCGCCGTCAGGCCAGGCCCTTCATGGGGGGCCAAAGGTCATTGGGGGGGCGGTGCAGGAGGCTCCTCCAGGGCTGAGGTCACGGGTTGATCCCCTTCTTGGGGAG
Organism: uncultured bacterium; assembly: GCA_964535215.1. Taxonomy (GTDB): domain Bacteria; phylum Methylomirabilota; class Methylomirabilia; order Methylomirabilales; family JACQHM01; genus JACQHM01. Next base: position 6,335 of record CAZHST010000082.1, on the reverse strand, counting down.
GAGAGGGAAGGCCCTCGGACCGCCCGGCGGATAGATGAGATGCCTGTCGTGCCCCCCGCCCGGCAGATGGCTATCCCCCAAGGGCCGACCTTCCCAGGGGGCCTGGAGCGGGGCGGAGGCGGGGGAAGCGGGGTGATCGTTGAAAATGCTGATCCTCGCCTCTCTTACTATTTTACCCTCCTCCAATATAAGATCAGCAGTCGCTGGTCCCCCCCGAGAATCGGACCTGGGCGTGTCGAGCGGGTCGTCGTGTCGTTTAAGATTTTGAGATCGGGCCTGATTGATGAACTGACAGTAGACAGCCCTTCCGGTAACAAGCTCCTGGACGACTCAGCGATCCGGGCGATCCGTGATGCCGTCCCCCTTCCCCCTCTTCCGAACCTTTTCAGGGACGAGTCGCTCTCAATCCAGCTCCGTTTCACCTATATTGGGGAGAAGGCTTGAGGTTTGCATGAGGATGGAAAGGCGTTGTTGGATCGTTCGATGGTCTCTTGTGGCCGTCATCGTCCTCTTTGGCGTTTTTCCCCAGGGGGCCTGGGGCCAGCGTTACGTCATCGAGATTGAGAAGCGAGAGCCTGCAAAGATCAGCATCGCCCTTACCGGTTTTCCAACCCTGAAGGCCCCCTCGGGTGAGGATCTGGGAAGAACCGCCGCTTCGGTGTTGGAGGCGGATCTGACCAACTCCGGCATCTTTGATGTGCTGGATCCGTCTTACCTCCCCTTCAATCCAAAGGAGGTCAAGGTGGGGGAGGAGAAGGGAATCTTTCCGATCCTGAACGCCCTGAAGGTCCAGGCTTTGGCCGTCGGGAACCTGGTGTTGGAGGGGAAGGAGCTGTTCCTCGAGGGGCGCCTCTTTGATGTGGCAAAGGGGGAGATGGTCTTTGGGAAGCGCTACATCGGAACCCAGAAGGTCCTTCGGGGCATGGTCCATCGTTTCGCCGATGAGATCGTTTACCGCTTGACCGGGGAGAAAGGGATTGCCCAGTCGAAGATCGCCTTTGTCTCCATCGTCAATGGAGCGAAGGAGATCTTCGTCATGGACTATGACGGCCACAACGAGATGCTGGTCACCGGCAACCGCTCCATTAACCTCTCCCCCCGATTATCCCCTGACGGTAAGCTTCTTGCCTATACCTCTTACAGGGATCGGAACCCTGACCTCTTCCTCCTGAACCTGGAGACAGGGCGGCGGGAGAAGCTCTCTTCCTCCCCGGGTTTGAACATCTCCCCGGCCTGGTCTCCCGACGGGAAATGGTTAGCCCTGTCGTTAAGCAAGGATGGAGGGATCAACCTGTACCTGATGCGGCGGGATGGGTCGGAGGTCCGGCAACTGACCGAGGGTTCAGGGATCAATGTCTCCCCAACCTTCTCCCCTAATGGCCGTCAGATCGCCTTTGTCTCCGATCGAGGAGGGAGCCCCCAGATTTATGTCATGGATGTGGAGGGGACGAACCTCAGGCGATTGACCTTCACCGGGGACTATAACGTCTCGCCCCGCTGGTCCCCAAGGGGAGATAAGATCGCCTTCGTTTCCAGGAGAGAGGGGGCTTTTCACATCTTCTTGATGAACCCTGATGGTTCGGGGGTGCAGCAGCTCACCACCAAGGGGAATAACGAGGACCCCGCTTGGTCCCCTGATGGGCGTCATCTCGTCTTCACCTCCAACCGGGATGGTCAACGGACCCTTTACGTGATGAGAGCCGATGGCTCGGAGCAGCGGAGGCTGATCAATAATGGGCGGGAGAACTTCCTGCCCGATTGGTCGTTCTGACCCCATCGCTTGATCTTGGGAGGCTTTCGCTCCTCTCACGAAAGGAGGCCAGTCACGTGCAGAGGAAAGAGTTGGTTCTCATGGCTGGGCTGGTGTTCATTGCCTTGGGGCTTTTCACGGGTTGTCCGCGAAGGCCGCAGATCAAAGAGGTTGCTCCAGGGGCCATCGGCCCCGCGGTACCGCCTCGGGCCATGACGGCCACGCCCGAAGGGCCCAAACCGTCTCTCCCTCCGAAGGAGGCTGAGGGGGCCAAGATTGCTGGACCCGAGGG
>CAZHST010000082.1:0-4193 GCA_964535215.1 uncultured bacterium | reverse complement strand
AACCGTCTCTCCCTCCGAAGGAGGCTGAGGGGGCCAAGATTGCTGGACCCGAGGGGCGAGCGGTGGGGGGGGAGACTCCCCCCGCGCAGGCCATCGCCCCTGGGGAGGAGGCGATCCGGGGGGTGAGAGAGGAACCGTCTCTCCCTCCGAAGGAGGCTGAGGGGGCCAAGATTGCTGGACCCGAGGGGCGAGCGGTGGGGGGGGAGACTCCCCCCGCGCAGGCCATCGCCCCTAAAGAGGGGGTGACTGGCCCTCGGGTTGGGCTTCCTTTAGCCCCTTCAACGGAGGGCCCTGGAGCCCCACCGCGGGAGGCACCGGAGCCAGAGGGGAAGGTCAAGACCCCTGAGGTCATCGTGAGTCGTCCGGTGGAAGAGCAAAGGCCGGAGGAGCGGCCAGGGATCCGTGAGGAAGGGGTGCCGGCTTTTCCCAAGGCGGGGGAGGAGACCCTTCCTTTGGGCACGCCGCGGATCGTAGAGCAGGAGCTGAAGGGTCCGGCGAAAGGGCCCGAAGCTCAGGTCCCGGAGGCTGCCCCGACCCGTCCGGTGGAGGAGGTCCGTCGGGGGGGAGAGCCCGGGGTGGGGGAGGAGAGCCCTCCGGTAGGCATGCCGGAGGCCCGGGTTGAAGGGTTGAAGGCTCCAATGATGAAACCGGGCCCTGCAGGAGAAGAAGGCAAAGCTCCTGAGGTTTCTGCACCATCCCCTGAAGGGATGCCGGGACCCTCTCCCCCAGCGGAAAAGGCCTTTCCATCCTCCCCTTCGATGATCGGCAAAGAGGAGAAGGAGATCCTCCCCGAAGCTCCCTCGGAGGCAACGGCGACGGCCAAGGCTCATGAGGTGCCCCCGCCTGCGGAGGAGAGCACCCCAGCCCGCCAATCGCCAGTGGGGGCATCTCCAGAATCTCCAGAGGCAGCCGTTGGGCAGGAGGGACACGCCCCGGCTCCTTCGGAGGGGATGGCTCCTGGCCAAGGGCCTCTACCGTCAACGGGAGAAGAGGCTCGGACTCCTCCCCCGGTCGCGGCGGAACCTGGTGCGCCGGAGCCCCCCCAGGCTTTGGCGCGGGTTGTTGAACCCCTAGGAGCTCCAGCGCCTCCTTCCCCCCAGGTGGGGTATCCTGAATTTGCCCCGCCGGTCTATGCTCCCGAGGTTCCGAAAGCTCCAGAGCCTGTCCTGAAGGCTGAAGTCCAGGCGCTGCTCCCGGAAGCGTCTGCCGCCGTCACAGCTCCTCCTCCGGCAGGGGCTGGGGAGCGTCCTCTTCAGGACATCTTCTTCGACTTTAACGAGTCGTTGATCCGGGAGACCGATAGGGTCATTTTGGATCAGAATGCTGCCTGGCTTCGAGCGCATCCGGGGGTTCGGATCATCATCGAGGGCCATTGCGACGAGCGGGGGACGAACGAGTACAACCTGGCGTTGGGGGAGCGGCGGGCCCGGGCGGCGAAAGAGTACCTGGTGGCGGCGGGGATCGATCCCGGCCGGATCGTCACCGTGAGCTACGGCGAAGAACGGCCGTTTGTGTTGGGGCACGACGAAGAGGCGTGGCGGTGGAATCGCCGGGCGCACTTCGTGATCCTTGCCCCATAATTTCTTGAGGAGGGGAGATGCGTCAGCTCTGGTCTGCTGGTGGGGTGTTCCTCTTAGCCGCCTTCCTCTTCACCGGTTGCGCTACCCGAGGGAGCGTTGCTGCTCTGCGGCAGGACTTCGACGCGATCGAGCGGCGGATCGGCAAGGTCGAAAGGCAGTTGGCCGGACACCAGACGGGGGTAGAGCGGTTAGAGGGGACGCTTGGTGGGGTGAAGAGTCAGCTTGAGGCCCTCTCGAAGGCCCAGGCTGATCTCGATGCCAAGCTTGATCAGTTTGTGGCTGGTTCCCAGGGTTTGCAGGCAAAGCTCGCCGGGCTCGAGAAGGTCTCGGTCCGGGAACCGGTCCCAAAGAAACCCGAGCCGATCCCGGAGACAGCCGTCCGGCCTGAAGGCCCACCGGCTCCGACGTCAAAGCCCCCCACGGCCCCTGTCAAGGAAACTTTCCTCAAGGACATCTTCTTCGATTTCGACAAGGCTGTGATCCGGGATGATGCTGTTCCGATCTTGGATGAGAATGTCGAGTGGCTTAAGGCGAATCCCCGGGTCCGGATCACTATCGAGGGCCATTGCGACGAGCGGGGGACGAACGAGTACAACCTGGCGTTGGGGGAGCGGCGGGCCCGGGCGGCGAAAGAGTACCTGGTGGCGGCGGGGATCGATCCCGGCCGGATCGTCACGATCAGCTACGGGGAGGAGCGGCCCTTCGTGCTGGGGCATGACGAAGAGGCGTGGCGGTGGAATCGCCGGGCCCACTTCGTCATCACCGGGGCTCCTTGACCAGAGGGTCTCGCCCGCCCTCGGGGTTGATGAGGTCTCACCTTGCGCCAAAAGGGGGAACCAGATTGAAAGGAAAAGCTCAGCTTGTCCTGGGGGTATTGATCGTGGGTGTCTTATCCATCATTGCCGCCGGATGCCTTCGAAGGCCTGAGGTCAAGCAGCCTGTCACGGGGATCGTTGGTCCCAAGGCAGGTGTTGTGCCCCCTGCCCTGGAGGTGGCGAAAGTCGAGGCTCAACAGGAAACTGCCATTGAGCCAAGGGAATCCATCTCCGAGACCGAGCTGACCGAGCAGCCTCGGGGCGTCTCACCTGCCGAGGGGAGAAGGGTTCCCCGGGAGACCACCCTTGGCGTTCCGGCGAAGGTGGAAACGGGGAGAGAGAAAGCCGGGGGTCTCCTGGAGGGGGAAGCCTCTCCCTTGGAGGACATCTTTTTCGATTTCGACGAGGCGTTGATCCGTGAAGATGCCAAGGCTATCTTGGACCGGAACGTGGCTTGGCTAAAGGAGCACCCGAAGGTCCGGATCACTATCGAGGGCCATTGCGACGAGCGGGGGACGAACGAGTACAACCTGGCGTTGGGGGAGCGGCGGGCCCGGGCGGCGAAAGAGTACCTGGTGGCGGCGGGGATCGATCCCGGCCGGATCGTCACGATCAGCTACGGGGAGGAGCGGCCCTTCGTGCTGGGGCATGACGAAGAGGCGTGGCGGTGGAATCGCCGGGCCCACTTTGTCGTTCTTTCGTGGTAGGAGGTTGAAGGTGGGAGGGAAGGGAGCGCTTGGAGCCGGCCTCGGGCTTTTCATCCTGCTTATCCCGCTGGTGGGAAGTGGTGCTTCTTTGCGGGAAGAGGTGGAAACGCTTCAGCAGAACTATCTTCTTTTACTCCAGACGATTAGAAATTTTGAGCGTCTTATGGAGCGGTCCAGGGTCTCCCTGGACGAGCGGTTCGGGAAGCTTGAGCAGCAATTAGCCGAGCAGCAGGCCAGGGTGGAAAGGCAGCTCCAGGATCAGGCCCAGACGGCCCTTCGTGCTCAAAAGGAAATTGTGGCGAAGCTGGAGAAAGCCCTGGCCGAGTTTCAGGATCGGTTAGCGAGGCAGGAGGGGGAGCAGCGGGAGCGGCTGGAGAAGGCGTTGGCCGAGGTGCGGAAGGAGACGCAGGGGCTGGTGCAGGTCCAGCAGCGGTTGGAGGAGCGGCTGCGGGGGGTGGAGACCGAGGTGAAGGGGTTTCAGGCCCGGGTGGAGCAGGGGGTGGCCGACCGGTTAGCGAGGCAGGAGGGGGAGCAGCGGGAGCGGCTGGAGAAGGCATTGGCCGAGGTGCGGAAGGAGACGCAGGGGCTGGTGCAGGTCCAGCAGCGGTTGGAGGAGCGGCTGCGGGGGGTGGAGACCGAGGTGAAGGGGTTTCAGGCCCGGGTGGAGCAGGGGGTGGCCGACCGGTTAGCGAGGCAGGAGGGGGAGCAGCGGGAGCGGCTGGAGAAGGCATTGGCCGAGGTGCGGAAGGAGATCTCGGCTTTCGCACCATCCCAAGGGCTTCTATACAGCAAGTTTGACGAGTTGGCCGCAGAGACCCGGATCATTCAGGGGAAACTTGAAGAGACCGGGCATACTATTGCAGAACTGGGTCAGCGTTTAGATGAAGTAGATCCTCGGATCGCAGCCTTAGAAGGGAAGGTGGCGGAGCAGGTCCAGGGGGTGCAGGGGCAGTTGAAGGAGGTGGATCAGAGGGTGCTTCAGCTGGCGGGGCGGGTGGAGGAGCAGGCGAAGGGGTTAGAGGAGCGGGGGCAGGCATTTCAGGCGCAGGTTCAGAAGGTGGGTCAGCAGGTGGCCGCTTTAGGGCAGGAGC
>CAZHST010000081.1:0-9316 GCA_964535215.1 uncultured bacterium | reverse complement strand
ATCCCCAGCCAACGCTTCCCCAACACCCACCTCCTTTCTGAACGCTCACCTCAAAGAAAGAGCCCCCCCACGACAGGGCTCTTCGAGGAACCTAGCCACACCAAGCTTGGGAGCTCCCCCTTCAGCCCTTCCACCACGAGAGGGGGCGAAGAGGATGTAGCGGTGGTGGGGATGCTCGATCCGACCGGCGAGGCGACCCAACCGGCTGCGATTTTCCTCCCGAAGCCCCTCGAGCATGTCTGGTGTCATGATGAGGTATTCGTCCTGCCTTCTGGCTAAGAAACGTTCCAGCGCCTCCTCTGTAGTGTACCTGATGATGGGCTTTGGGGGGTTGAGGTAATAGGTGACCCGAGGTGTTGGGATGTAGGTGTGGCCGAAAGCGACCAGCGGATGCCCTCCAACGACCGACCGGATCTCTTCGACGACGGGCTCAACGGACTTGGCCCGTTCGAGGGGAGGCAGGCCGAAGACCGCAAGGATGAAAAAGGTGAGGACCGAAAGGCCCAGGATGCTGAAGAGGGACCGCTCCGGCCCCGCTCTCCTCAGGGAGAAGAGGACCGCCCCACTCGTCCCGATCAAGAGGGCAAAGGCGGCGAAGGTTCTCATGTCCAATGCCCCTTGCCTTCCCAAGAAGATCGCATAACCCAAGACCGCGAGGGGAACCTCTAACGCTACAGCCATAAGCGTCAGCCGAAGGCCAGGAGACCGGGCTGCCTCCGCCGACCGTTCGAGGGCCCGGGCGGTCACAAGGGCCAACGGGGGGAGGAGGGGGAGGAAGTAGTGCTCCTGCTTCCCGGCTGAAGCGGAGATGATGAGAAACCACGCTGAGAACCAGAAGAGGGGGAACGAAAGCTCCTCCTCGGCCTTCTTCGAGCGGAGAAAAGAAAAGGCTAACGGGAGGCAGAGGCTCCAGGGGAAGAAGGCGTTGGGGAGGACGCCCAGGTACCAGTAGAAGGGCCTGACCACATCCACCCCTGTCAGGAACCGCTCGAGGTGATCACGCAGGAAAAAGGAAGCGACGAAGGACCGGTCCAGTAGGGCGTAGTACGGGATCGTCAAAGCGGCGAAGAGGAGAAAAGCCCCCAGGGCCTCCCATCGGACCAGGATGCGCCAGGCCCTCCTGAAGAGGACGAAGGGAGTGATGACGGCCACCGGCAAGAGGACCCCTCCAAGCCCCTTAATCATGGCCGCCAAGGCCATGAAGGCCCCCGTGGAAAGGAGGAGCCGGGGTCGCCCCTTCTGGACGGCTAGGGAGAAGGCGATCAGGGCCGCAACGATGAAGAACGTGTAGGGCATGTCGAGCTGGGCCTTCCGGGAGAGCCAGAAGTATTGAAAGCTGGTCGTTAAGATGAGCCCGGCCAGGAGGCCAGTCCGGAGGTGAAAGAGCTGTGATCCCCAGGCGAAGGTCAGGAGGACTCCCCCAAGCCCGAACAGTGCCGAGGGTAAGCGGAACGTCAGCTCTGACTCTCCGAAGACAAGGGTTGAGAGCCTCATCAACCAGAAGGCTAAGGGGGGTTTGCTGATAGGAAGCCCCTGAAAGCGGGGCAGGGACCAGTTGTTCTCAGCCCCCATCTCCCGGACCGCCACGGAATACCAGGCCTCGCCGTCATCGTAGATGAACGGGCCGCCCAGGTGAAGGAGCGTACAGAAGGCGTAGATCAGGGTAAGGGCCCCCAGGAAGATCAGCCATTGCCTGCGGGAGCAGATGCCCTGGCTCAAGATCCCCTCCACCGACGCTTCGCAGCAGTTCAACAGAGACAGGGCTGAGGGATTGGGAGGATAATGGGGAGGATAATAGCTGAGCGGTTGAGCCTTGTCAAGTGAAGGAAGGTCCATCTTCAGGACCCAATGCCGGTCCCCTTCCTTCACCATCAGGTGGGACCGTTCGTTCCAGTTGTTGAAGTCCCCGACCAGGAAGACCTCATCTGCCTCTACTCTCGTGAAGTGAAAGGTGACCACCCGTCCGTCCCGCTCGATCATCGCGCCCCTCCATCACTTCGCTTTCGCCCGGCGCCCCGAGTTGACCGTGGACCGGATCACCCATCGTAAGATGGTGCTTCGCTTGGTTCCCTCCAGGAGGTCGGTCAGGTCCTCATACAGGGTCGGATCGATGATGATGCCCCCCAAGGTGCCATCGCCCTGGGCGATCTTTCCGGTAATCTCCTTGAGGTTTTTCGACGTCCGCTCCAGATCCTGCACGAACTCGCGGGAGCGCTGATCGAAGACCAACGCACCCAGGGCCCCCTTCCCCTCCCTGACCTCGGCCAGAAAAGAGCGGAGGCCTGCCAGGGTTTGCGACAGGTCTTTCACGGTGGCGGCGCCTTCTTCATCGTAGAGGAGGTCGTGGAGGAGGCCCTGGCCCTTCGCTAACTCGCCGGAGATGGCCGCCACAGCCTGGGAGGCTTTGCGAAGGTCCTGGGCGAAGCGCCTGCTCTCGGGATCGTTGATCAACCACGGGAGGAGGCCATTCCCCTGCTCTATCGCCGCCGTCACACGGCGGAGGGAGCTGGCCGTCTCCGCGACCACCTGTCCTGTCCCCGCCTCTTTGAAGGCGGAAATGACCTCATCGAGCGAGGAAGCGATCGTTGCCGCCCGCGCTAAGACCTCCTTCCCTTCGCCGAGGAGGGCCTGGTAATCCATCGGTTCCTCGCTCTTGATGGTCTCCCCCTCCTTCAGGCCCGGCTGCCCCCGGCTGCCCCCGCTGATCTCGATGTATTTATCCCCCAGGAACCCCAGGGTCTCGATCCTGGCCACGGAATCCCGCCGGATCCGCCCCGCCGTCTCCGCCGCCATCTTCAGCTCGACGAGGATCTTCTCCTCCTCTGGATCGGAGGGGAAGCGGATCCGGCTCACCCGGCCCACCGTGACCCCTGCCAGTCTGACCGGCGTCCCTTCCAAGAGGCCCGCCACGTTGGAAAAGGCGGCCATGAGGGTCTGATGCCGTTCAAAATATCGCGTCTTTCCCCCCAGGACGAAGATCGAGACGGCGAAGAGCAGGAGGACCACCACCACAAAGATCCCAGCCTTGAGCTGGGCACCACGTCGAGGCTCCATGCTGCACCTCCCCTTCTCTACCGCAGGGCCCCCGCTAGGAAGGCCCGCACCTCCTCGTGGGACGATTGTTGCAGCTCCCGAGGGCTGGCCATCTCCACGATGCGGCCTCTGTGGAGCAGGGCCACCTCGTCCGAGATCATGAAGGCGCAGGGGAGATCATGGGTGACCACCACCGAGGTCTCGCAGACATCCCTCCGGAGCGCGGCGATCAATTCACAGATCATCTTGGCGTTGGTCGGGTCCAGGCCTGCCGTCGGCTCGTCGAAGAGAATCACCTCAGGCTGGAGGACCAAGGCCCTGGCGATCCCTACCCGTTTCCGCATCCCCCCCGAGAGCTCGTGGGGATAGTAGCCCTCAATCCCTGGGAGGCCCACCTTCGCTAAGACCTCGGCCACCCGCTCGCGGATCTCGGCCTTGCTGAGCCGGGTGTGCTCCCGCAAAGGAAGGGCCACATTCTGCCCGACGGTGAGGGAGTCGAAGAGGGCCGCCCCCTGGAAGACCATCCCCATCCGCTGCCGCATGGGGATCAGCTCTTGCTCCTCCAGCGGCACGATATCCCGGCCAAAGAGGAGGAGTTTCCCCCGATCCGGTTTGCTCAGGCCGGCGATGAGCCTGAGGAGCGTGCTCTTCCCCGCCCCGCTGCCGCCGAGGATGCTGATGACCTCGCAGCGGCGCATCAGGAGGTCTACGTCGTCCAGGACCCGGCGCCCGTTGAAGGCCTTGGCGAGCCCCTTCGCTTCGATGACCGCCTCCGGCACCCTGTCATGTCTTCCAAGCGGCTCCATGCCATCCTCCTACAGGAGGAAGCTGAGTTTCTGGAGAAAGAAATCGGCGATGAGGATGGCGAGGCCGATGAGCACCACCGTCATCGTGGTCGCCCGCCCGAGCTCGGCGGTCCCCCCCTCCAAGCTCAAACCCTGATGGCAGCCGATGAGGAGGCCGAAGATGGCCGCTTTGCCGAGGCCGGTGAAGACATCGTGAAGGGTGACGATCTGGTAGATGCCGTTCCAGTAGAGCCTGGCATCCACCTTTAGTTCGAAGAGGGCGATCGGCAGTCCTCCCATCATGCCGACGAAATCGGCGACGACCGTCAGGAGGGGGAACACGATGATGCCCGCCAGGACCCGAGGGACGACCAGGATCGTGACGTAGCTGGTCCCAATCATGCGGAGGGCATCGATCTGCTCGGTCACCTTCATCGACCCGAGCTCGGCGGTGATCCCGGCCCCAACCTTCCCCCCGACGAGGAGGCCCGTCAGCACCGGGCCGACCCCCCGGACCATGGCGATCCCGACCGCCGTTCCGACGTAGAGCTTCGCCCCGAACCGGGCCATCTCATGGGCGGACTGCATGGCCACCACCATCCCGGCGAAGAGGGCGCCGAGGATCGTGAAGGGGAGAGAGGTGACCCCCATGGCATAGACCTCCCCCAGCAAGAGGCTCACCCGGTAGGGCGGCATCATACCCTCCCAGAGCGCCCGGGCCCCTAAGATCGCCAGCCCTCCCATGTACAACACGAAGGCCCTCACGGCTTTTCTCCGCCTAAGAGCTTGAAATCTTTGACCAGCCCCTCGAACTCCCTCTCACCCTCGGCATAAACCTCCGGCTCCGCGAAGTAGACGAGGTCGTAGACACACCCCCTGGCCTTGATCACATAACTCCTGACGAGGAGCTCCGTCCCTTCAAGGCTTCCGCGGACGAGCGTTTGGAGGACTTCCTGATCAGCCAAGACCGTTTGGTCGGTCTTCAATACCCCCTTCTCCTTGAGCCCGAAGAGGAGATGCCTGCCCAAGACCTGAAGGTCCCGGGATGGGGCTCTACCCTCGCAGGTTGCATTGACCATCATCCCGGCCGGAAGGGTGTAATGCCGGAAGACCAGCTCTGGCTCCTTGCCCGTCTCCCTCGTCCATGACGTGGAAGGGGACCGAACTTTAAAACCCTTCGCCTCGTTGAGATAGGCTCCGTTAAGGATCTGCCCTGTTGCGCACCCGGAGAGGATCATGCAGGCGTTGGGCACTCAGTTCGTGATCCAACACCTGCAGTTGTTGGGCGAAGACCAACCGCTGCACCTGCTTCCCAATCGCGTAGGCCTCTGCTTCCACCAGGTTGAGCAGTTCATCCCCGCATTTCCCACTCAACTCGACCAGGGGACAACACAGACCTACCTGCCCTTCCGCCCATTGAGGTGCCTCCGCGCTTTCAACCAGTTGGATAACAGCCCACTTCATCTCTGCTCCTCCGGTCAACGGGTTGGTTCGGAGGAGTATCATAGCCCGAAACCCGATTTAATCAACCCGCTAGCTGATCGAGTCATCCCCCCGCTTTGGGGTGCTAAGAATTACTTTGACGGTCGGCATAGTCTAGAGTTTCGCCATTTTCGATGATGTTTAAACGGGGACTCGACCACCCTCTCTCGTTGTGGCATCATGGTCTCTCAGGAGGGGGTGGACATGGATACGACGATTCCGACGAGCTTCGCGCCGCTGCTCTTGGCGTTTTCCTCTGTCTTCACGAACCCGAGTTTCCAGAACTTCGTCTGCTTCATCACCGGAGCGATCGCGTGCACAGGACGCCACACGATCAGCCGCATGTTCCAAGCCGGAGCAGGCCCCGCCCGTCACAAGCACCACGCCGCCTTCTACCGGTTCCTGAGCCGAGCCCACTGGCCGATGGATGCTGTCAGCCAGGTCCTGTTTGGGGTGCTCCGGCCGTTTCTGCCCAAAGAGATTGTGGCGGCCGTCGACGACACCCTTGCGCACCGCAGCGGCCCTCACCTGTGGGGGGCCGGCATGCATCACGATGCGAGTCGATCCACCTACGGCCACGGCAGCGGCTCGGGCCGCAAAGTCTTTTTGGCCTTTGGCCACAATTGGGTGGTGGTGTCACTCTGGGTCCCCCTGCCCTGGCATCCCGACAAGGGCTTGGCCGTGCCGCTCCTGTTTCGCCTCTATCGTGCCAAGAAGCGCTGCCCCCCCGGCCAGTATCGCAAACGGACCGACCTGGCCGCCGAGCTGCTCCAGCTCCTGGCCCTCTGGGTGGGCCCTCAAGGCCAACTCTTGCTGGTCGGCGACCACGAATACGCCTGCCACACCCTGCTTTCCACCCTGCCACCGTGGGTGACCTTCATCGGGCCGATGGGCATGGATGCGGCCCTGTACGCGCCCGCCGGCCCCTATCAGGGACGGGGCCGGCCTCCCAAGAAGGGCCCTCGGCTGCCCTCGCCCCAGGCCCTGGCCCAAGACTCCGCCCTCCCATGGCAGGCGATCACGGTGCAGATCTACGGGTACAAGGAGGTCACCCTCCAGGTCAAAACCCAGCTTGGCCTGTGGTACAGCGTCACCGGCCCCCGCCTCGTGCGGATGCTCGTGACGCGCGATCCCTCAGGTCAGCTGGAGGACCGCGCCTACTTTGCGACGGATCCCCAGCGCATGCCCGAAGCGATCGTCATCGCCTTTGCCCGCCGCTGGCCCCTGGAGACCTGCTTTCGCACCGCCAAACAGCTCCTGGGGCTGGAAGATCCCCAGATCGGTCTCTGAGAAAAGGTGAGAAGCCAAAGCGGCAGCGCCCACCCCGCCCCCTGGGGTACCTGCACCTGGATGAGAGACGGGATCTTCTGCCCCTGGACGGTCACCCTAAGGAGCTTTTTTCGTTGGAGCCCTTTAAGGGCCGTCTGGACCGTCCCTCGGCTCAAACCGGTCCGTTGGGCCAGGCGCTCCTGGGTCACCGTGCACGTTGCCCCCGGCTGAAGGCCGGCCAGCCAGAGGCACTGGAGGTAGACAAGCTGCTCCGCCGGGCGGAGGGCCGGGAGGACCCGTTCCAGGACCTCCGCCAGGGCCCTGAGGCGCCCCGGGCGCGGCGTTTCCTCGCACCCCCTCCTCTCCCTCTCCCCTCCGAGCCTGAAACGTATTGGTCAAAATTTACGCCTCATAGTTGAGCGCTCTCAAGGCAAAAGGCTCCCAGGAGGAGGGGGCTGAGCTATGAAAAGTCTAACTCAAGTGGGGGTTCGAGGAGAGGAGATGAGGAAAGGGCTTGACAACACTGGAGGAAGCCGGGCTCTCTGAGTTAGACAAAAGAAGGGTTCTGTCTCCTTCAACCGCTTGGAAAAACACGGAGGACGCCTGATGCGAGAAACGTTCCCTCGAACCCGTCGCCACCCTGCAGAGACGATCAGTTACCTCGCCCAAGAAGACGACACCGCCAAGGTTGCCCAGGTCATCAAGCGGCTCACCGGGCGGCGGGAGCCCTTGCCGACGCCGCCGGAGGTCCCCTCTCCTCCTTCTCCTCTCTCCCTTGCGCCATTGCCTGAGCGAAGTAGGGCAAAAGTTACTGCAGTAAAAAAAACTGCAGTAGAAACTACTACAGTAAAAATTACTCCAGTAAAAAGTTCATGACAATCTGGCATAGTTGAGCCACTCTGAGGGAGACTTTGTATTTTTTTCTTGACAATCATTTTCCAGTTAAATAAAGTAGGGGCAATTTTGTAGTAACCATGGAGACCTATTCAACTAAAGAAGCCGCAGATATCCTCGGCGTTTCCAAAGATACCCTGCTCCGATGGCTCAAGCTGGGCTATGTCGAAGAGCCGGATCGGGACGAGCGCGGCTGGCGGGTGTTTACCGCCCGTGATCTCGCCGTGATCCGGCAGTTTCAGCAGGCCCGGCGGACCCGTGTCCTCAACAGCCGGCTCAAGCGACAGGGAGTGCGAGGCCTCGACCGGTGGCGGTGATGCGGAAGATCGCCATCCAGAACCTCAAAGGGGGGTCCGGCAAGACCCTGACGGCCATCAATCTGGCCGCGGCCTGGGCGACAATGGGCTACCGGGTCCTGCTCATCGATACCGATGCCCAAGGCTCCATCGGCGCCTCCCTCGGCCTTAAGCATGATCTGACCCTCTCTCAGCTCCTCCTTGAAGACGTCAAGCTCGAGGCCTGTATCATCAATGCCCGCCCCAATCTTGACTGTATCCTTTCGTCCAAACAGCTCGCGGTCACCGAAATGCAACTGATGAGCCTCCCGAGGCGGGAGGAGTTTCTCAAACTCCGGCTCCAGGCGCTCCAGGGGTACAACTTCGTCATCCTGGATTGCGCACCCTCGATTTCACTCCTGCATCAGAATGCTTTACTCTATGCGGAAGAGCTTCTCATTCCGGTGTCGATGGACTTCCTCGCGCTCCTCGGGGCGTCGCAGATCCTTGAGTCGGTCAGCTTCCTCCGCCGCTACTACGATTGGACCTTGACCGTCACCGGGTTTCTGCCGATCTTTGTAGATCACCGGCTGAATATCACCGCGGCGGTGCTCGATGCCCTGAAGACCGTCTATAGCAAGACCGGGCGGATCCTCCCGCAAATCCCTGTCGATGCCAATCTCCTCAAAGCGTTAAGTCGGAAAAAAACGATCTTTGAGTACAATCCCAAGAGCCGCGCTGCTGAGGCCTTCCTGCAGATCGCGAAGCTCCTGGCGGAGCGAGAGGTCGGCCGTGGCGAAGCCGAAGTCGCAGCCGCGGAAGCCGAAGGAACCTCTCATTCCTGAGGCGGAGATCCCGCGACCGAAACTGACCGAAGACGAGCTGATGGCGCTCTTCTATGCCGGCAAAGTCCACCCGGGTGCCACGCCTGCCGAGCTCCAAGAGGCTTACCGGACCTTAACCACCGGCTCACCTCCCTCAGCATCCCTCCAGAAACCTTTCTCTGAGGAACCTTCCCGTGGGGAACCCCCCTCCCTACGGGAACCTTCCTTAAGGGAACCTTCCCTTAAGAAACCTTTCTCTGAGGAACCTTTCTTACAGGAACCTTCCCCTAGGGAAGGTTTCCCTGGCTGCCAGGAGGTGCCGCGAGAACAGTTCAGCGAGGTCCTCCAACAGGCCTTTGACCTCCTTCCATCGCTAAAACCCTTCGAACAATTACTCTATGTCTGGTTCCTCAAGCTTTCCTATGGGATCGGCCGAAATTATTGTCGTGTCAGGATGGGATTGCTCCAGCGGGCGACCGGGCTGAGTGAGAAAGTCGTGCGAGGAACGATCCGGGCCCTCATGGAGAAGCGCTGCCTGACCCTTTTGGATGGTGGGTCAGCAGGCCGGGCTGCCCTCTACCATGTGGCCAAGCCGAAGGAGGCGTTCAGCCTCATCAAAGGTTCCCTAGAGAAACCTTTCTTACAGGAACCTTCCTTAGGGAAAGGTTCCCCTGAGATCCCTTCCCTGGGGAACCTTTCAGCCGGTATAAGAGAGAGAGTATTTATTAATAAAAAATACTCTCTCTCTTTAAGC
>CAZHST010000080.1:0-9616 GCA_964535215.1 uncultured bacterium | reverse complement strand
AGAAACTGGCGGCGGAGCTAAACATCCCGATGATTGACCTGACTGAGCGGCTCCTGCGGGAAGGGCTTCGGCGGATCCAAGGGTCGGCAGATCCCTCCGATCAGGATCGGCGGGAAGGACCGGGGCACTAGGAGCCGCGCTGAGGGGACCCGGGGGAAGTGACCATGGATCGGAAGAAGATTATCCTGGACACTGACCCCGGTGTCGATGATGCGACGGCCATCATTCTGGCCCTCCGCTCCCCGGAGCTGGAGGTCCTGGCCATCACGACGGTAAGCGGGAATGTGCACGTGAACCAATGCACTACGAATGTCCGCCGAATCCTGGCCCTCCTCCGGCCGGAGCCCTGCCCCTTTGTGGCAGCCGGTGAGGATCGGCCCTTGGTGAAGCCGCCTTTCAGCGCCCCGAGTGTCCACGGGGAGGATGGGTTGGGCGACCTGGGCAATGCTTACTACCCGGACATCGAGCAGATCAAGTTGGAGGAGAAGAAAGCGGTGGATCTCATCCTCGACCTGATCGTCCGGTATCCCGATGAGGTGACCCTGATCCCCGTCGGCCCCTTGACCAACATCGCCAGGGCCATCCTGAAGGACCCCAGGACCATGCGGCGGGTCAAAGAGATCATCCTGATGGGTGGAGCCGTCACCGTGCCCGGGAACATCCCACCAGGGGCGGCGGAGTTCAACCTGTACGTTGATCCCCATGCCGCCGAGGTCGTCCTGAACTTTGGCCTCCCCGTCACGATGGTGCCGCTCGATGTGACCCATCAAGTGAAGCTGACCCGGGAGCTGGCCCGCCGGGAGCTGAGCAGCGCTCAAGATAAGGCGGCCCGCTTCATCTGGGACGCCTGTCAGAAGTACATGGACTTCTACCGGGACGATCAGGGCTACGACGGCTGCTACCTCCACGATCCCCTGGCCGTCGGGGTGGCGATTGATCCGTCCTTCATCATGACGGAGGAGATGCGGATCTACGTGGAGACCGAGGGGAAGGTCACGGCCGGGATGACGCTGCCGTTTCGGCATCCCACCAAGGACCCGGCCAAGATCGACCGGCCCAACGTGCAGGTGGCAACCCGGGTCGAGGCGGAGCGGTTCCTCAATTTCTTCCTCCTGCGAGTCAAAGGGGACAGGTAGAAGAGGAATGACATGTCGAAGGTCCGGCTGATCTTTCCCGTAGGCATCTCCCTGCTGGAGAACGCTAGGGAGTTTCGAAGAAAAGCGCTCCACGCGCAACTTCGAAAAAGGCAAGGGGATCCTGTCCAAATCGGAGACGAGTTAGACACCTTACCTGAGGTTACTCTCACCAATCTTCATGATGTAGTCCGACAGCTTCTGACCGGAAACCCGAAGGAATTTTCGGCCGAAGTCTTCAGCTTAGAGAAGCTGATTCAGGATGAGCGCGCCGTTCAGAAAGCCTACCAAGAACAGCAACTCGCGATCCGATTGATGGGAACTGAAGGAGGAAGGTTCGAAGGCGAAATAGAAGCCGGGAGCCTCGAATGCGCTGAGAAAGTAAGGGATTACATCTGTAGGAACTGGAACCAGGCAATGATTGAGCCTCTCGTTCGGATCCAAGGCGGCGTCAAGACGAAGACGGCGTTCAGGACCGCCCTGTTAAAGTTTGTGGTTCAGCTTCAATCCTCTCTGACCGAAGGCGATGCGGAGCGGACCTACGTCGTGATCACGGGGGGCTACAAGGGGTTTATCCCCTGGGTGTCGCTTTTGACCTTCCTCTACGAGAACACGTATTTGGTCTACCTCCATGAGGACTCCCAAACCGTCCAGATCGCCCCAGGGCTCTCCTTAAGCTGGGACCTCCGGCGGCTGGATGAGCTTCGCACGGTGATTCGACGGGACCGCATCGAAGTCCAAGAATATCAGAGTCTTCCGGAGGCCTATCAGTACCTCTACGATGAAGAAAGCGGCGGGTATCAGCTCAACGCCTTGGGAAAGCTGGCTCGGATGTTTTTTCAGGACGCGACCAGCCGGTACGGAGTCGGGCGATCCCTCATAAACAAGCTGCGGCGACGGGATGAAAACCTTTATACCATCCTGGTTGAAAGGCTCCCCTTCTGGGAGCATCTGTGGATCGGGAACCAGATTCCTGAGACGGTCGAACATGAGCGGCTCCACAGCCTCCGACTCATGGAGTATGCCTATTGGCTCTTCACCTACTTTCCCGGCCTGGAGGAGGCCATAGGCCCAAAAGGGCTCTTGTATTTGATCTCTAGCCTCTGGCTCCACGACATCGGCCATGGAGCGCTGGACCATAACGGTCAACCTGTTGCCCTGATGCCCTCCCTGGTGCGGAGATACCACAACTCAGCGTCGGCGGCAATGATCAGAGGGCAAGGAGGACTTCCCGAGGAGGCGCTCCTTCCACGGGAGTATCGGGAGCCCGTAGCCCTTCTGGCGGAATACAACCGCAAGCACCTGGCCTTAACTCGAGCGCAAAAAAACGAGAGAGATAGCCGGGGCCAACCCAAGTATGATCAGCGGTCTTCACTGGAAGAGGTGTTGGAAAGGGCATCGTTTCAAGGAGAGGCCCAGACGCTCCTTATCGTCGGGGGACTCTTAGGGTTGCTGGATAGCCTCGATGTCCAAATGGATCGGGCTGTGAGTGAGGAGTATGCCAAGGCGAGGGAGGCGAGGAACCGAATGGAGATCGAATACTGCCTTAGGCAGCTTCAGCGGGCTGAAGGATCCCTGTCTCCCTCTGACCTTGGTGGGGTTCAGAACGCCTCCCTCTCCGAAAGTCTGGATGGACTGTATAAGCGATACAAAGAAGACGAATGGCGGCAAAAGACGTTTAATGGTGTGCTTGATAAGGGAATTGAGCGAACGGAGCGGCTCTGTGAGGAGGCGTTACGGTCTAACAATCCCGTTCTGCTCCAGGTGGCCAGTTACGCCAACCAGGCCCTGTTCAAGATGCGGCAGCGTGACCACTTTGAAAAGCACGCCTCGGTGGGCCTCGTCTATCTTACGGCGCGGGAGGGCACCTTGGAGGTGAATCTCCGGCCGGGGGAGGATTACGAAGCTTATACCACCTACATTCAAGGGATTGCCGACGATATCTATGTGGAGTCAGCAAGAGCGTTAGGAATCGGACAGATAAAGAATCACATTAACCAGGTAGTCGTCTACAAGTTTGAAAAGGTGGGGGAATGGTTGGAGCGGAGACAGGTATGCCCGACGAGCGGATAGCCCTGGTCGCCTTCGACGTTGATCGCATCAAGGACTTCGTCTTCGCCACCCATCGGCCTGTGGACATCACCGGGGCCAGCGAGATGGTGAAGGACCTCGCCAAGGATGGCAAGCTCCGGGAATGGCTGAACGGGTGGGTGCGGGATTATGACCGTGATGTCATCTATGCCAATGGGGGCTCCGGCCTGATCCAGATCGAGGCCAACGGCGATAAACCGAAGAAGCTGGCCTCCTACCTTGAGGAGGTCTTCCGGACCAGGAGTCTTACGGGCTCCTTGACCGCCGTCTCGACGGTGCCGGAAGGTAACCTGGATGACCCGGCCGTTTTGCAAAAAACGCTCAAAATCTTGAGTGCGGAGCTTCAACACCGCAAGGCCGAGAAGGCGGGGGAGGAATGTCCTGAGTTCTGGACGATGGGTTACTTCGAGCGCTGTCAGGCCTGCGGGCTGTATCCGGCCTGTGAGCTCTCCGAAATCGGGCAGGAGAAGGTCTGTGATTCCTGCCTCGAAAAGCGAAAGCGGGGAAAGCAAGCCCGGGATCATCCCAGAGATCTCCCGCCGATGGCGTTGAGCCTTGAGGAGATTGTCGGTCAAGAGGGGGAAGAGCGCTACCTGGCCGTCATCTACGGCGATGTCAACAACGCGGGGGATCTCCTGTACGAGGCCCGATCTCTCGATCAACTGGGAACCCTATCAGAACACCTCTGGGCCTCGGTCAACGGGGCGGTTCGAGACATCGTAACTTCACACCACCTGGAACGCCGGTACCAAAGCCCGGTAGTGGGCGGCGATGACCTGGTCCTCTTTGTCTCGGCCCGAGGGGCGCTGGATTCCTTCTTCGAGGTGTGGGAGAGGGCAGAAACGAAGGGACGCGCCGTTCCATCTTCTCTTCAGAACACCCCCTTAGGGGACAGGCTCAGGACCCTTTCGTTCAGCTTCTCCCTCCTGGTGGCTCCCCACCATCTGCCGATTCCGTTCCTCTTTGATTACGCCCAGGCTTTGGTGCGGAACGCCAAGAAGCTGGCCTATCGGGAGGAAGGGCCGGCCGGTGACTTCTTCTGGATCACCGGGGGAACGCCGCTCAGTGAAGGAGTGGCGACACTTCGCGAACGGATGCTCTGTCGGAGGTATTCGGTCCCCAAACCTCAGCTCCCGTACCAAGGCACCCTCAAGGAGGTTGAAGAATTCTGGTTGACCCGCACCCCTTACACCAAGGATGAGCTCCGAGAGCTGAGGAATCAGGCCGAGGCCCTGAAGCAGGCAAAGGTCACGGTGGGCCAGCTCCGCCGCTTGGTCCAGCTCCTGGAGCTGGAGCCGGGGGAGGCCTACGTGAACCTGTTGTACCAGACGACCCGCACGGATGAGCTGAAGCAATTTCTGACCACTTTGCGCTATACCCCTGACCGATGGCCGGAGTTTTTCTTCGAGTGGAAGCTCGATCCTCGAGTGCAGGTCAAAACCCGCCTCTTGGATCTTTTGGAGCTTTACGAACTGGATCGCTTGAAAGAGGGGTGAATGTACCGACTCACAGTGCTCGTATCCTCGCCGCTGCTGATCGGGGGACAGAGCAGTTCGCTGCTCCTGGACAAGATCACGGCCCGCGATGGGCAGGGGAGGCCTTATATCCCGGCCTCGGCCCTGAAAGGGGCCATGCGCATCGACTTCGAGCGGCTCCTTCGAAGCTGGGGCTACGGCCATCGGGTGTGCTCGGCCCCCAATCCTGGGGCGATGCAACGGTCCCATGTGGCTATGGCACAGGCCGGTCACTCCTGCCTGGCCTGCTCCCTCTTCGGCGGGCCGGCCGGGCCCGGCACACCGGCTCCCTCAGGCAAGCTCCGCTTTTACGATGCCACCCTGGCCGATCCCGACCGGTGGGATCCGGCGCTCTACCACAGACGGACGGGGGTGAGCATCTCCCGGTCCTTGCGCCGGGCCTATCCCAGGAGGCTGTTCGAGGTGGAGGGAACCCCCCTCGGGATCGAGCTGGAGCTAGGGGCTCGGATCACCCTGCTGGAGTCCCTCGGGGCCGAGGAGAAGGAATGGTTTGAAAAGGCCTTGGGCTGGTGGGCAGAGGAGGGGCTTTGGGTGGGAGGGGCCCGGTCCCGGGGGATGGGCAGGCTCCGGCTTCGGTGGACGGTCGAGGAAGAACAAGCTTCACCGCCTTCTCCCCCTCCGAGTCGGGCCCTGTTTTATCGGTTGATCTACCGTCCCTTTGAGGAGGTCAGGGTTAGCCCTCCCAAGCCTCGCCCCTATTTCCTCAAGACCTACACCTTTATCCCCGGCACCACCGTGCGGGGCGCTTTGGCATCTGCTCTGAAACGGCGAGGGGTGGACGGTGCCACATTACGGGAGCTCTTTTTGAGCCGCCCCTTCCGGCTCTCCCATCTGTACCGAGGAACCTTCAAAATGGCCAAAGAGATCCTTCGCCCTGCCACGGCCGCCGAGTGTAAGCGGGAGGGGCACGGGCCTTACGACCTGCTGATCTGGCGGTTCCTCCTTCATCTGGCTCTCGAACGGAAGCCTGAAACGGTCGAAGGGCTCTGGGAGAAGATAGATCGCTGTCCCCAATGCCCTTCAAAGCTGGATCAGGCAGCGACCTTTCCCGTTTTCGATCGCCATCTCTCCACGAAGCTGGCCCTTAACCGGGTCCTCATGAGGGCAGAACCCGGGATGTTTTACGTCTACGAGACGTTGCCGGCTGTAGACGGGGCGGTCTCCTTCGAGGGGCTGATTGCGGCGGACCCGGTCCAGCCCCCCCATTTTGCCGCCTTAAACGAGGTCCTCCTCGGCGGGGCCAGGAGCAAGGGCTTTGGAAGAGGGGCGGTGGAGCTAAGGCCCCTCGTCGGAGGGGACCTGGGTGACCGGGGTCGGTTACTGAGGCGGGAGGAGGATTTCAACACCTGCTTACGCCAGGCCGCTAACGATGTCGGGCTAGTTGAGGCTTTAAAGGGTCGTCGGTTCATGACCCTCGATCTTTTGACCGATCTGCTCCTTCCACCCGGCCAAAGCCTCAAAGCCCTCCTTACCAGCGATGGCTTCCATTGGGAGCTGGCTGCTCTCCGCTGGACAAAGCTAGGCGGCTATCACGAAGCGGCGAACCGCTCGAAGCCCCTCGTCTCCGCCCTGGAGAAAGGCGGGGTGGTGCTGCTGTCCGTGGCAGAAACGGACCGGGAAAAGGGGATGGACCTTCTGCTTCGGTATGAGACAGAAGGCCTCGGCCTGAAAAAGGACGAGGGATTCGGCTGGGTTCAGGGGTGTAGCCCCTTCCATTACCAGGAGGTGTGGCGACCATGACGATCACAGAGGTGTTAGAGCAGAGGAGGCAGTTAGAGCGGTCGAAAGACGAGCTCGCGCGCAAGGTCTATCAGCTGGTCAAAGAGGCTGAGCTGCCGGGGTCCGCTCAGCTCCAGAACCTTAGAACAGTTGCCGCTTCGACGGAGTCCTTTGAGGAGCTGAAACTCTTCATCCTGTACCAGGAGGCTCGGGAGTGGCAGAGCGGATTTGGCGAAGCCCTTCTCCGCCACCTCGACACGTTACGAGCAGGGGCGGGCGACAGGCTGTTCATGGAGAAGATCCGTCACTTCCTCGGGTTCCTCATCCGCTATGCGAGATACATCGAGGTGAAAGGAGGAAGCTAGAGGATGAGCAATGGAGGATTTGCGACGCTGGTAAAGCGGGTGAAGATCCGGGGGTTCCTGGAAACCCAAACGCCCCTCCACATCGGGGCAGGCCGGGGGTTGGGGGTGACAGGTAGCGATCTGCCGGTGGTCAAGGATCCCTTCGACAGACCCTTCATTCCGGGGTCTTCGATGAAAGGCGTCCTCCGTTCCCAGATCGAAGCCGTGATCCGGGGCCTGAACGAAAGCGGCAACCGACGGCTGTGGACCTGCGACGTGGTGGCAGGAGCCTACTGCGTTCATCCTAACGATTGGGACAAGGGGCCGGAGGACATCCTGCCCAGGGTCTGTGATGTCTGCCGCCTCTTCGGCGCTCCCTACGTGGCTTCCAAGGTCTCCATCAGCGATCTTCCGGTGGAGGAGGGCACCTGGGACCCCCATTTATTCCAGGTGCGGGATGGGATCGCCATCGACCGGGAGAGTCTGACCGTCAGCGGGAAGAAGAAGTTCGACCTGGAGGTGGTGCCGCCGGGTGTTCGGTTTCGGATGGAGATCGTGGTCGAGAATCCTGACGACCATGAGCTGGGCCTTCTCTACTGGGCCTTGGACCTGTTCAATCAGGGGTCCGCATGGCTCGGGGGAAACGGTACACGAGGGCTCGGCCGGATCAGGGTGGGCGTGAGCGAGGTGCAGGAAGTCTCCCCGGCATCCCTTCTGACAG
The DNA here is from genome assembly GCA_964535215.1 of uncultured bacterium. Taxonomy (GTDB): domain Bacteria; phylum Methylomirabilota; class Methylomirabilia; order Methylomirabilales; family JACQHM01; genus JACQHM01. The sequence goes on along the minus strand of CAZHST010000080.1, from coordinate 2,073 downwards.
CCCCTCCTCCACCCGGGGATCCTGAGAATTCATCCCAGGAGCTCCCGGAGCCTTTCAAGGCCTTGGTGGATCTCTTGAGGGGAAGGGGTGGTCAGGACCGGGTGGATCGGATCATCAAGGACATCACGTCTTCAGGGTATTCGGATAAGAAACTGAAAGAAGCTTATGGCATCAAAGATCGGGAGCGCCTGCTCAAGCTGGCGGAGGAGAAGGGGCTGATCCGCCTTGAGGCCGGGAAGGCTGTGCTGGTGGCAGGGGAACAGCCGGCAGCCGAAGTGAGAAAAGAAGAAGCCGATCGGCTCCAGGTCGAGCTTCAGAAGTACTTACCGGCCCTTCGCCGGAAGGTCCAGGGGTAGAGGAGGAGCGGTGATGTTTAAGCAGACCTTGAACCTGGCCCGCATCCAGCTTCGGCTTTGCCCTCAAGGGCCCTTTTTGATCAAGGCGGCGGAGAGCCTGGATCCCACGAGGCCGTCGATGGAGTTTGTCCGAATCTTTTCCGCCGTGGGCCCGACGGTCTATGTCCCCGGATCGTCCCTGAAAGGGGTGGTCCGGAGCACGGCTGAAGCCTTGTTCAGAACGCTCGGCGAGAACCCCTGCGATGCCTCGGATCCGAAGCGGCTGTGTCCGGTGGTCCGGAAGGACCGGAAAAAGAACCCGGAGGAGAAGCTCGCCTATCTGGATCACTGCCCGGTCTGCCAGACCTTCGGCTCGACCGAGCTGGCCTCCCGGGTCCACTTTGCTGATCTCTTCCCCTGGCGCCCTAAGGAGGATGCGGCAGCCAGGGAGGGCCAGAAGAAAGAGCTGGAACGGCATCTCGGGATCCGGATGGGGATCAGCATTGACCGGCGCAAAGGGTCTGTGGCCCATGGCCCCTTCGAGATGGAAATCCTCACCGGAGGAACGTTGTATGGCGAGGTGAGTCTCAGAAACTACAGCCTCTGGCAGCTTGGGCTGCTCTTTTTCGTCTTTGAGCGGCTCGATGAGGGGAGCCTTAAGGTGGGCTTTGGCAAATCCCGAGGGCTGGGACGGGTGGCCCTGGAAGTGGATCAGGTGATGCTGGAGCAGTTCGGCCCGCTGAAGGGAAGGGCGGGTGTGGTGATCGGCTTGGCGGAGAGCGCCTTCCAGGCTCTTGCAAGAGGACAGGGGCTAGAGGCTGAAGACCTGGAACCCCTTCCCCTCCAGGCAGGGATCCTTCAGGAGGAGAAGGTCTTCAGCCGCCTTATTACCGTTGTCGGCGAAGACCAGATCAGGCCGGTCAAAGAGGCGCTGATCCAGAAGCTGAAGGAGCGATTCGACCACGATGGCCAAAGCGGTCCTTGAAACCATCGAAACCCCGGATCGGTTTCGCCAGGGCCTTGCCGGAGAAGAGGGCCCCTTCCAGGTCCTCGTGGACCCTTCTCTGGAGCCGGTAGCGCTTCACAGGCTGTCGGGAAAAGAGGCAGCCGCCCTCTTTGAGACCTGCCGACAAGCCTACCCGTTCCATCTTTCCTTTAGGGCTTTCAATGGGTTGGTCGAATACGCCTGGTTTGGCACCTCAGGGGTCATCGTGCGGGAGGCAGCCGAGGGGCCCTTCGAGCTGGGGGAGTCCACTGAAGTGTTAGACCACCGGGGGGAAAAAGCGAAAGTCCAATACCTCCTCGCCAGGGGAGGGAGGATCTATCAAAAACTGATGGAGGTGAGGGATGAGGTGCGTGAAGGATAACATCGCCAGGGATGCCTTCTTCTGGATTGAGGCCCTCCCGGTGAAACAAGAGCCTGTGTCGGATCAGAGCACCGTGTCCGGCCTATGGGGGATCCTGACGGTCCAGCTCACGCCTTTAAGCCCCCTCTTCATCGGATCGGGGGAAGTTGACCTGCATGGGACCGGGATGTACTTTCGCTTCGCCAGACGGGGCGATCGCTATATGATTCCCGGCACCTCCCTCAAGGGGGCGGTGCGCACGGTGGCCGAGGCCCTCTCCCCTTCCTGTCTTAGGGTGACAAAGCCGGCCTCTTCCGAAAGCTGCAAGCTCGAAGAGGATGCCTTCAGGCTGTGCCCGGCGTGTGGCCTCTTCGGGGCTCCGGGCTATCGAG
>CAZHST010000079.1:0-9770 GCA_964535215.1 uncultured bacterium | reverse complement strand
CCCCGAGATCTTCACCTTTTCCTCCGGTTCAGGCAGGTCATTCTCCTTCAGGATCGGAGGATGCCTCTTTCTCAAGCCGGTTCCTGGTTTTACCTCCACCGTGACGAAGGAAGGACAGTCACCCTTGAGACAAGAATAGTCCTTGTTACACGAGGACTGGTGGACCTGGGTCTTTCGCCCGAACTCGGTCTCGACCGGGTAAAGGGACATGCAGTTGCTGACACTCCCACAGTGACCACAGCCCTCGCAGACCTCCTCGTTGATGACGACGAAGCGGTTGGGCTCGGGGAGCTTCCCCCGCTTCCGCAAGCGCCGTCGTTCGGCGGCACACATCTGGTCGTAGATCAACACGGTGACCCCTTGGACCTTCTCCAGCTCCCGCACCACCTCCTCGTAGCGCTCCCGGGGGTAGACCTCTGCCAGGGGCGACAAACGGACCCCCCGGTAGCGCCGGGGATCTTCGGTGACAATGGCAATCCGCTTCACCCCCTCAGCCTCCAGGAGGCGGGTAAGATCAGGGATGGACCTCCCTCCGGCCACGTCCTGCCCACCGGTCATGGCCACGACCCCGTTGTAAAGGAGCTTGAAGGTGAGGCTCACCCCGCTGGCAACGGCGAACCGGAGGGCCAGGTGTCCGGAGTGGAAGAAGGTCCCATCCCCCAGGTTCTGGAACAGGTGCGGGTTGTCGGTAAAGGGGGAAAGCCCGATCCAGGGGGCTCCCTCACCACCCATCTGGGTGAGGTAGGCCACATGACGTTGGGGTTGCTCGACCAGGATCGCCATCCCGTGGCAGCCGATGCCGCCGCCGACAACCTGTCCCTCCAGGGCAACGGTGGAGGTGTTGTGGGGGCAGCCTGAGCAATAATTGGGCCGTCGGGTGATGAGGGGTTCATAGGGACGGCGGCGGACAGTCTGGATCTCGGCGAGGCGCTTCAGGATCCCAGGATGCTCCCCGATGAAAGGGAGGAGGCGGGGGCCCAACCGTTCGGCGACGAGATCGGCGTCCAGCTCACCCTGGATCGGGAAGAGGGGCGCTCCCTTTTCATCCGTCTTCCCGACGATTCTCGGACGGTTCGGGAGGTCATAGAGGACCTCCCGGACTTGGGCCTCGATGAAGCCCCGCTTCTCCTCAATGACGATGACCTCCTCGAGCCCGTCGGCGAAGCGGGAGAGGATCTCCGGGTCCACAGGGTAGATGAGCCCCAGGCGGAGGAGGCGCACCCCGAGACGGCGGAGGGTCCCCTCGTCCAACCCCATATCCAGGAGGGCTTGGCGGGTGTCGGCATAGCTCTTTCCGGCGGTGACGATCCCCACCCGGTCGTAGGGCGACGCCACCTCAAGACGGTCTAGGCCATTGGCCCTAGCGTAGGCACGGACGGCCATAGGGCGCTCGTAGAACAGGTGCCGCTCTGCCTCCAGCGTCCCCGGGGGGAGAAAAGAAAAATCGGTGAACTTCTGGAAAGGCCGCCCGCCAATTTCGACCTCAGGGATCACGATGCGAGGATGGTCGGGGCTCACGGAAACGGTCTCGCCGCCGTCACAGAAGTTGGTCACCAGCTTCAAGGCGACCCAGCAGCCGGCGAAGCGGGAGAGGGCGATGGCATGGAGCCCCAATTCGAGGAACTCCGCCACCGAAGCCGGGTAGAGGACGGGGATGCCGGCGCTCATGTAGGCGTAGTCGCTCTGGTGGGGGAGGGTCGAGCTTTTGGCCCCATGGTCGTCCCCTCCCAGGATGATCGCGGCCGAATGCCGCCCCGTCCCGCCGAAGTTCGCGTGCTTGAAGACGTCCCCGCACCGGTCCACCCCGGGCCCCTTCCCGTACCAGAACCCGGTTACACCGTCGAAGCGGGCGTGGGGAAAGAGGTCCAGCATCTGGGTCCCCATCACCGCCGTCGCCGCCAGCTCCTCGTTCACACCCGGGACGTGGACGATGTCGTACACCTCCAGGAGGCGGTGGGCCCGCCTCAGGGCGAGGTCAAGACCAGCCAGAGGGGAACCCTGGTAGCCGGAGATGAAGGTCCCTACCCGGAGGCCGACCCGCCGGTCCCGTCGGCACTGGTCCATGGGGAGGCGGACCAAGGCCTGGATACCGCTCAGGAAGATCGTCCCCTCCTCGATCAGGTACCTGTCGTCCAGGGTGACCGTACTCATTCTGCTCCTCCCTTGGCGGGTTCAGTGCGCGTTCACCTCCTGCTTGATTCCTTTCTGGGAGTGTGTTAATTGTAACCAACAACACCGTTCAGGTGCAACGGAGAACTCCCGCTGGAATCGGATAGGGAGTCGAAGGAGGAGACAAGGATGCGTTGCAGGGGATTCCGTCGTGGCTTTATGGTGTGTCTCCCCGTCGTTTTCTTGACGCTCTCCAGCCCCATCCAGGCCCAGGGGCCCCGGGACGAGGGACACCCCCTTGCCGAGGGGCAGAGGGACCTTCAGGATCCCTCCCCGGATGTCCGACGGCAGGCTGTGAAAGCCCTTGGCTCCTTTGGCCCGCAAGCCGTGCCGGCCCTGATTCAGGCCCTGCAGGATCCCCATGACACGGTGCAGCAGGCGGCCCAGGAGGCGATACGGAAGATCGGTCCGGCAGCGGTCCCGGCCCTGGTCCAGGCCCTGAAAGACACTACCGCCGAGGTCCGGGCGGGGTCGGCTTTGATGCTAGGCGAGATCGGCCCGGCGGCGAAGGACGCCGTCCCGGCCCTGGTCCAGGCCCTGAAGGATGACCACTGGGGGGTGCGGCTGAATGCCGCTTGGGCCCTGGTCCAGATCGGTCCGGCGGCCGAAGAGGCCGTCCCGGCTCTGGCCAACGCCTTGAAGGACCCCTATGCCAACGTCCGGTGGCAGGCCGCCAAAGCCCTGAAGGTGATTGGCCCGGCGGCGAAGGACGCCGTCCCGGCCCTGGTCCAGGCCCTGAAAGACACCGATAGAAACGTCCGGTGGCAGGTCTCCGAGGCCCTGGGCGCCATCGGCCCGGCAGCGGTCCCGGCCCTGGTCCAGGCCCTGAAGGATGAGAACACCCGTGTGCGACGGAGGGCCGCCTCGACCTTAGGCAAGGTTGGCCCGGCAGCGGTCCCGGCCCTGGTCCAGGCCCTGAAAGACGCCACCGCTGAAGTGCGGGGGCTCTCGGCCTTTATGCTAGGCGAGATCGGCCCGGCGGCGAAGGACGCCGTCCCGGCGCTGACCGAGGCCCTGGAGGATGCTGACTGGGCGGTGAGGTTCAATGCCCAGGAAGCCCTCAGGAAGATCGAAGGCCGTTGAGGCCACCACCTCATCTCAGGGCGTCCGCCAAAACCTCAGCCACGTGTTTGGCGCGGCGGCCGGTGCCGTGGGCGATCTGCTGGCGGCAGGAGATCCCGTTGGCTACGATCTCGACCTCGGACCCCTGCTCCCGGATAGCCTTGAAGAGCCTTCGTTCACCGATGGTCATCGAGATCTCATAGTGTTCAGCCTCGTAGCCGAAGGAGCCCGCCATGCCGCAGCAGCCCGAATCCACCTCCTCCACCTCGAAGCCCGGGAGCCGGAGGATTCTCAACGAGGGGGCTGAACCGACCAGGGCCTTTTGATGGCAGTGGCCGTGGAGGAGGAGCTTCCGCTTGGGCCCGTTGAAGCGAAGGTCCAACTCCCCCTGCTCGTGGAGCCGCAGGAGAAACTCCTCCAAGAGGAAACTGTTCTTTGCAACGAGGGTGACCCGCTCGTCATCAATCAGGTCGGGGTACTCGTCCCTGAAGGTTAAGAGGCAGCTTGGCTCACAGCCCACAATGGGAATCCCCTGTTTCACATAGGCTGAAAGCTTCTCCACGTTGTACCTAACGTTTGCCTCGACCTCCTTCAGCATCCCCTTGGAGATCATCGGCCTTCCACAACACCTCTTCTCGGGGAGGATCACCTCAAACCCGGCGGTCTCCAGGACCCTGACGGCTGCCTTCCCGATCTCCGGATAGTTGTAGGTCATGAAGGTGTCGGGGAAGAGGACGACCTTTCCCCGCCGACCTGTTGGCTTCACCCCCCGCTCTGCGAACCATTCAAGGAAGGTGGGCCGAGCAAAGGGAGGGAGGACCCTCTCCCGGGCGATCCCGACGAAGCGGTGGAGGGCCAAGCGGGCGAGGCGGGTCCCCATGATCCAGTTCGAAAAAGGGGCAAACCGGGAGCCGAGCTTGTTCAGCAACTCGACGGAGCCGAACAGCTTCGACCGGAGGGGCCTGGGGTTCGCCTCGTAGTAGTGGGCCAGGAACTCGTATTTGAGCTTGGCCATGTCCACGTTGGAGGGACACTCCCCTTTGCACCCTTTGCACTCGAGGCAGAGGTCCAAAGCCTCGAAGAGGCGCCTCCCAGAAAGCTCCTCGGGGGGGAGCCTTCCCGAGAGAACAGCCCGAAGCAGATTGGCCCGCCCCCTGGTGGAGTGCTCCTCTTCCAGGGTCACCATGTACGAGGGGCACATGGTCCCCTCCAGCTTCTTCCGGCAGACCCCCATGCCGTTGCAAAGCTCGACAGCCCTGGCGAAGCCCCCTTCCCGCTCGAAGTTCAAGTAAGTCTTCAAGGGAAGGGTCCTGTAGTTCGGTCCATAGCGGAGATTCTCCGTCATGGGAGGGGCATCCACGATCTTCCCCGGGTTCATGATCCCCTGGGGATCGAAGGCCCGCTTCACCTCCTTGAAGGCCTGGTAGAGTACGGGGCCAAACACCTTCTCGTTCCATTGGCTCCTTGCCAGGCCGTCGCCGTGCTCCGCGCTCATCGCCCCGCCGTACTCTAAGACGAGATCGCGAATCGCCTCGGCGATGGAGCGCATCTTTTCGATCTCCCTCACCTCTTTCAAGTTGATCAGGGGGCGGATGTGGATGCAGCCGACGCTGGTGTGGCCGTAGTAGCCAGCCGTCGTCCCATGCTCCTTCAGGATCTCCCGGAAGCGCCGGATATACTGGGGGAGATGCTCGGGGGAAACCGCCGTGTCCTCGACGAAGGCGATGGGCTTCCGATCCCCCTTGATCCCCTGGAGGAGGCCGAGCCCTGCCTTCCGGACCTTCCAGACATTGGCCTGCTCCTCCTGGTCGAAGACCTTGACGAAGGCGTAGCCGAACCCTTTCCGCTTGAGCCGCTCCTCCATCCCTTCCACCTTGGCCCGAAGCTCATCAAGGGAGGTGCCGTAGAACTCGACCAACAACAGGGCCTCGGGGTCCCCCTGGACAAAGGTCATCCGCCGGGCATACTCTAAGGTTTCCCTGGTGAGATCAATGATCATCTTATCAATCAGTTCCACAGCGGAAGGCCCAAAGGGGAGGATCTCGTTGGTCGCCTCCATCGCCTCCAGGAACTCCTGGAAATGGACGACCGTCAAGGCCGCCATCTTGGGCCTGGGAACGAGGTTCAGCTTCGCCTCCAGGATCGTGGCCAGGGTCCCTTCGGAACCCACAACGAGTTTTGCAAGATTCAGCTCCCCGTCCTTCACAAACTCGTCCAGGTTGTAGCCCCCAACCCGTCGCATGATCTTCGGGTACCGTGTCAAGATCTCGCCCCGGTTGGCCTCGACGATCCGCTGGACCTCCCGGTAGATCTGCCCCTCTAACGTCTTCAGCCTCGCCTTGGCCTGGAAGGCCTCCTTCGTCAGGGGTTTAAAGACGACCTCCTCACCACCGGCTAAGAGGACGCGAAGCTCCTTCACATGATCCACGGTCTTCCCATAGATGATCGACCTTGCCCCACAGGAATTGTTCCCAACCATCCCGCCGATGGTCGCCCGGTTGCTGGGGGCCACATCAGGGGCAAAGAAGAGGCCGGAGGGACGAAGGTGCGCGTTCAGCTCATCCAGGACGATGCCAGGCTGGACCCGAACCCATTGCTCCTCCGGGTTTACCTCCAGGACCCGGTTCATGAACTTGGACATGTCCACCACGACAGCCCGTCCCACCGCCTGACCGGCCAGACTCGTCCCCCCTCCTCTGGGGAGGAGGGGGACTCCGTTCTCACCGGCGATCCTGACAACGGCGGCGACATCCTCCTCCCCCTTCGGGATCACGACGCCAATCGGCTCCATCTCGTAGATGCTGGCGTCGGTGCTGTAGAGGACCCGGGAAAATCGGTCAAAGCGAACTTCACCCTTGACGTACTGCTTCAGCTCCTGCTCTAAGGCATCCATCTCGCTGCTCTCCAGGTAAGCATCCAGCCATCAGCGGTCATTCCCCCTCCAAGGCCTGACGAAACTCAGGCGTCGCCCGGTCCCAAAGCCCCCGGCTATAGCCTATAAGGGCCTGCCTTAAGGCCCTCTTCTCCTCCCCCCTTAAGAGGGCCACATCCACCTTCCCCCGTATCGCCCGGATCATCTGGGTTGATTGGGAGGGGAGGTCTTTGAAGCCGATACCGGCTTCAGGATCGATAAGGAGGTGAGAAACGGTCATCCCGCTGTAGCGGGGAGGAGGCCCGGGATGCATCGCCACCCAGACGATGGGGATCTTCCGACCGTTTTGGACCCTACGGGGGGTGTTGAAAAAGACGATCCCCGTCTCGATCCGGCTCCGGCCGTGCAGGGCCCCCGGGTCGAACTCGGCCAGGTCCTCGTCAATCACGACAGCGTTCAAGAGGGCCCCCATCCCGAAATCGCTCCAGCCCTCATGGAAGGGAATGGAGGTTCCTGGAGAAGATCCTTCCATCGCTCCCTCACACCTCCCCTCTCTCCGCCGAAGCCCTTCGGGAGAGGGCCCGAAGGCTGAAGAGGGTCAAGAGGAAGATCGTGGTCATGGTGAAGGCCGAGGCCATGCACCAGAGGCAGACCGACTTCAGGACGAAGAGCTGCACATAAACCAGGACAAGGGAGACGAGAAAGCCGATGGTCGAGAAGGTCAACAAACCAGATAAGGCCCTCCTCACACCAGATCCCCCGGCCGAGTAGGCCAAGAGGGAAAGGGTCAGGAGGATCCCATACCCCAGGGCACCGATCAAGGCGAGGGGAACGCCCCAGACCTCCGCGTAGGGGCTATTTAACACCAGGTCGCATCCCCCCCTGGGACAAAACGGGGAGGCCGCTTGAAAATGCCTCCAGGTCAAGTACCCGGAATCCCCCAGGCCGAAGAGGCTCAACACGATCAACATCCTTGACAAGTCATGGACCTTCAACGATCACCCATCAGGCCCTAACGGGCTGGAGGTAGACCCTGGGAAGCAGGCACCTACAGTTCAAAAGAGAAAGGGAAGGACCGGGGGAGACGGCCTTCCCTCTCTTGAACCATGAGGCCAGCCACCGGCCGGCATTAGACCCCTCAGGTGCCACCGTAGCCGATGGTGACCTTTCCATCCTCCACGATCACCGGCACGTCCCGCCGCCCTTTGGTCAGCTGCAGCATCTCTGCCAAGCCGGCCTTGTCCTTCTTCACATTGATGTAGCGGAACGGGATCTTCTTGGCGGCATAGTCCTCCCGGGCCGCCGTCGTGTAGGGTCATGTGTCTTTGCCGTAGATCAAAACCTCCTTTCGGGTCTCCGTCTTGGTCGCCACCGTTCTCCCTCCTTGTGACCATGGGTTCAAAAAACCATTATGCCAAAATACGCGAAGAGATGCAAACCGAATCCCAGACCGCCCCCCAGGACTACCACTCCAACAAGCATGGCGATGCTCCGGACGATATCGGCATTGATAAGGCCGAAGAGCCAATTAATCACGGTCATTGCTCACGCCCATGCTGGCTACCTCGCCTGCTCCCTGGAAGCCCTTCAAGGCCTCCTCGATCTCGGCGAGAACCTCAGGATCCCCCTCGTGCGGCCATGCCTGGAGAAGGGCCTCCCTGGCCTCCTCCGTCCCAATCTGACCCAGGGCCCACGCCGCGTGGGCCCGGACGAGAGGCTCAGGGTCCGCGACCAAGGCCTTCGCCAGGGCAGGAACCGCCTCCTCACATTTCAGGTTCCCCAAGGCTACCGCTACGTTCCTCAAGAAACCCTGACGCTTCGCCCGCTTGATCGGGCTCCCCTTAAAGCGTTCCCTGAACGCCTTCCCGCTTAAATCTAGGAGAGGAATCAACGGAGGGGCATACAGCCCCTCCCTGGGCCAGAAACTCGGATCCCCCGTCGGGATCGGCCTTCGATTATACGGGCACACGTCCTGACAGATGTCGCAGCCGAAGATCTGATTCCCTATCAGCGGGCGAAGCTCTCTGGGGATGCTCCCCTTCAGCTCGATGGTGAGATAGGAGATGCAGCGCCTGGCATCCAGGAGGTAAGGACCCTTGAAGGCCTCCGTCGGGCAGGCCCTCAGGCAGAGGTCGCAGTCCCCGCAGTGGTCGAAAATGGGCTGATCGGGTTCTAGCTCGATGTTCAAAAAAAGCTCGCCCAAGAAGAGGAAGGAGCCGATCTCGGGGGAGATGACATTCGTGTTCTTTCCGACCCAGCCAATCCCGGCCGCCGCTGCCAGTTCCCGCTCTAGAATCGGAGAGGTATCCACGAAGGCCTTACCCTCGACCCCTGGAACCTCCTCCTTGATCAGCTCCAGGAGCTTTTCGAGCCTCTCCTTGACGACCTCATGGTAGTCCCTCCCCCACGCATAGCGGGAAATCCATCCTCTGGTTGGATCTTTCTCCTTGGACTCCTCGAAGGGGGTATAGTAATTGAGGGCCCCAGCGACGACCGATTTCGCCCACGGGAAGCGACGCTCGGGGTGCTTGCGCTCCTCCTCTGTCCGCACCATGTAGTCCATCTGGCCGGCGTACCCTTTCTCCAGCCACTCCCTGTACTGATCGGCATGCTCCGGAGGCCTGACCGATGTGATCCCCACCAGGTCAAACCCTAGGCCCCTCGCATAGGCCTTGATCTTTCTGGAAAGCTCGTGGCGATCCACCATATCCGTATCTCGTGATCAGTGACCTGCGACGATTCCTCCAGCTTACTGGCCATTGGCCGCTGGTACCGGTCACCCGGTTCAGCGGAGGCTGGTCGCAGCGGCCACATCGTGCTGCCCCTTCCCTTCCGCCATCAACGATCGGTAGCGATCCAACACGCTCTTGGCCGTTTCCAGCTTCAGGCCGACCTTTTCGGCCGCTTTCAGCCCATAGGAGAGGTCTTTGACCGCGTTCCGGACGGTAAAGGTCGGTGGCAGATACTCTTGCTTCCGGATCTTCTCCAGCCGGGTCTCGATGAAGGGGGAGCGGATCAGACCGATGGCAGAGAGGATCTCCAGCACCTGGTCCCTTTTCAAGCCAGCCCGCTCGGTGAGGAGGAGGCCTTCTCCCAAGATCTCGAGCTGGGTTAAGCCGATGGTGTTCAGCGCCAGTTTCAGGAAGCAAGCCAGACCGTTCCCCCCCACATGGTAAATGGCCCTGCCCATTGTCCTCAGGATAGGCTCAGCTTTTTGGAGGGCAGCCCCATCGCCGCCGACCAGGATCGTCAACTCCCCGTTAGCCGCTGCCCCTACCGATCCCATGACCGGGGCATCCAGCATGTGGCACCCGGCCTTTGCCACTTCGGAGGCAACGCTGCAAGAGATGTCAGGCGGAATGGTGCTCATATCAATAAAGATGGTCCCCGCCTTGGCACCCAGGAGGGCTCCCCGGGGGCCCAAGATCACCTCCCAAAGGGCCTCGTGATCGCTCACCATCGTGATGACGATCTCCGAGTCTTCAGCCAAGGTCATTGGGGAACCGGCCTGGCGGGCGCCTAAAGCAACGAGGGCCTTGACCTTCTCAGCCGTCCGGTTGTACACGGTCAACGGGAATCCTGCCTTCAGGATATTCGTCGCCATGGGTTGACCCATCAACCCAAGGCCGATGAACCCCACGTTCATCAAACCCCTCCTTTCCCAAGC
>CAZHST010000078.1:0-9903 GCA_964535215.1 uncultured bacterium | reverse complement strand
CGAGACCCTGGACGGGAACCGGGGCCTCCTCCTGGGCCAGGGGCTCGGCGGCGAGGTCCGGTGGGATCCCCAAGACCTTCCTAACCCCCACTTCCTGGCCGTGGGGGGAAGCGGCGCGGGGAAGAGCCAGACCCTGAAGGCCCTGATCGCCGAGCTGAAGCAGGAGCTGCCCTGGGGCCTGATCCTCGACCTGCATGGGGATCTCCACGTGGCCGGGGTGGAGACGCTCCCCCTCCACTTCCGCTCCCCCTGGGGCCTCTCCCTCTTCGCCTTCCCCAAGGATGAGCGGGCCGGTGGCCCCACCGGGGCCATTGAGGTGATCCGGAGCCGCTTAAAACGGGCCTTCCCGCCGATGGGGAGCTACCAGCAGGGGGTCCTGACGGAGCTGCTGCAGACCGTCTACCGGGCGAAGGGCATCACCCAGAACCCCCGGACCTGGAGGAAGCCCCTTCCCACGTTTCAGGACCTCTGGACGCTCTTGGAACAGCGGGAGGCGATCGCAAAAGGGAGGGCGCGGGAGTCCCTGGCCTCCCTTCATGTCAAGTTCCGGCCCCTGCATACCTCCGGCCTCTTCTCCCGGGAGCACCTGATCCCTCTTCCCCCGAAGGGCTGGGTGCGGGTGGACTTGAGTGGCCTCCCCCATGAGCTTCAGTACCTGGCCGCGGATGTCCTCCTCCGGCAGCTCTTCTGGACCCTCGTCCTGGCCGGGGAGACCTCCCAGCTTCGGGGGGCCATCATCCTGGACGAGGCCAAGCTGATCCTGGTCAGGTCGAAGAATGACCCTTTGGCCATCCTGAACCGGCTGGTCTCGGAGGGACGGAAGTTCGGCCTCATGGTCCTCCTGGCCGCCCAGGACCTCCGGCACTTCTCCTCGGACATCCTGGACAACGTGGCGGCCAAGCTGGTGCTCATGCACGCGGAGACGGCGATCCGATCAACGGCTTCGAAGCTCCTCTTGAGCGAAGGGAGCCTGCTCCTGCTCAAAAAGCCCTTTGAGGGGTACCTCAGGAAGGGAGGCCGGGGCTGGGAACCGGTGACGGTGACGCCCTACTTTGCGAGGGCAGGATGACGTGGGCCTCGCATCTCACCGTCGGCTATGCGTTGGCCCGCGTCACGGGGATGAACCCCATCGCCGTCGGGATCGGCGCGATCCTGCCGGATCTCGTGGAGAAGGTCGCTCCCCAGCATCTCAGGCACCGAGGGATCTCCCACTCCCTGGCCCTCCATGCCGTCCTCCTCACCCTCTTTGCCTCAATTCCGCTCCTCCGGGAGGCCTGGATCGGGGTCATCGTGGCTCACCTGCTCTGTGATGCCCTGTCGCCTACGGGAATCCCTGTCTTCCTCGAAGGGGGGAGGAACCTGGTCCTCTTTGGAGGAAGGCTTCGCGTGGGCTCGCCGATGGAGCTGGCTCTGGCCGCAGGAATCTTGCTCCTCAGCCTCGTCGTTCAGCCTGGCGGCGGGGGAGGCTTCTTAAAAAGGCCCTGGGGGCGGCTCTATGAGGAGGGGGTGATCGATAAGCGGGAGTATCTGGAGCACCGATTTTGGCTGTTCTGACCACCAGGATCTGCGGACTCTCCCCCCTACTATAAGAGCGATTTTTCTACGCAGTGAAGCTCTGGTTTGCTACTGCCCAACATCTTCAGTACCCCTAGGTGCAGAGACCGACCGTCTCTCCGCCATCCGCTCCCCCGTGGATAGCCAGGTTCTTTATGATCCACGCTCACCGCATGAACACCAGTGACCTCACCATGGGGATTCAGCTCTTCCCCCGAAGGGTCGTTGGAGGAAGCGGTTCCTCCCCTTCTTTTCATCTTGACAGATTTTTACTATTTAGTGTATTTTACCCGTACGGTAAAAAATTTCGTGAGAGGGAGGTCATGGCTACGGAAGACGAGGTCCTCGAGGCCTTCGTCAAGGGCCTTCGGGAGTTCTTCACCCCCTTGGAGATCTCTCAGGTTCGGCGGCAGTCCCGCTTGGGGGGGAAGGGCCCCCCCTATGATCTGGCCCTCGACGTGAAGGTGGCCGGGAAGACGAAGCGGTTGCTCTGTGAGGTGAAAGCCGTCGGGGAGCCCCGCTACCTTTACCAGGCGATTGCAGCCCTGCACCTCGCCGTGAAAGGCGAACGAAGGGCTTACCCGGTCGTGATCGCCCCCTACATCTCCCCAGAGGGCCAACGGATCTGCAAAGAGGCCAACATCGGCTTCATCGACCTGGCAGGGAATGCCTTCCTGAAGTTCGACGGCGTCCTGATCGAGCGAACCGGTAAGGCAGTCCCCCGTCAGGCGAAGGCCGTCCTTCGGCGCCTCTTCTCGCCGAAGGCCTCCCGGATCCTGAGGGCCTTCCTGGAGAACGCGGGAAGAAGCTGGACCCTCGCCCAGCTGGCCGAGGAAGTTCACGTGAGCCTCCGCACGGCGTACCTGGTGGTGAACACGCTGGCGGAGAAGGGGTACGTCGAAAAACGGCGAGGAGCCATCGCCCTGCTCAACCCAGGAGAGCTGTTAGATCTCTGGGCCCAGCACTATACGGTGGACCTCAACCGCCAACAGACCTATTACACCTTCACCCGGAGCCACCGGGAGTTCTTCGAGAAGCTGGCCGCCGGGGCCAGGCGACACCGCTTCCGCTATGCCCTGACCCTCCATAGCGGGGCCTCCCTGGTGGCCCCCTTCATCCGCTTCACCGACATCCACTTCTACTTCACAGGGGAGCTCGAGGCGTTGATCGCCAGTCTAGACCTGCGCCCGGTGGAAAGGGGGGGGACCGTCCACGTCCTGACCCCTTATGATGAGGGGGTGTTCTACCATGTCCAGGAGATCGATGGGGTGCAGGTCGTCTGTCCGACGCAACTCTATCTGGATCTCGTCAACTATCCGGCGCGGGGGAAGGAGCAGGCGGAGTTTCTCCGGCGCCAGACGATGCCCTTCTAAGGGAGGGAATCTCCGATGCCAAGGCCCAGAGGGGCAGGCGACTATGCCGCCGGGATCACCGAGGCCTCCAAGATGGTCCTCCTCGAACTGATGACCATCCTGGGAAGCTACCGGGACGCCTTGGTCCTCATCGGCGGATGGGCTCCCTATTTCCTTCTGCAGTACAGGAGGCGGCCGGAGGTCGAGTTCGAGCATGTCGGGTCCATCGACATTGATTTGGTGGTGGATCCCCGGATCATTGACGAGGCCCGATATGCCACCATCGTCCGCCTCCTCCGTGACCGGGGCTACCATCCTTCGCCGCAGCTTCTCTACCAGTTCGAGCGAACCATCGTCTCCCCCTTGGATGGCCGGGAGTACACCATCGGTGTGGACTTCCTCACTCCTGAACCTCCGGCGGGAAGGGGAAGGACCCGCCACCACCGGCAGGTTCAACCCGATCTCAGGGCCCGGATCCTGAAAGGGGGTGAGGTGGCCTTCGACCATCGTATCACCTACTCCCTGGCTGGTGTGCTGCCGGAAGGCGGCCGCCAGGAGGTCACCATTCAGGTCGCCGATGTCGTCGCCTCCCTCGCGCTCAAAGGCCTAGCTTTAGGCGAGCGGTATGTGGAGAAGGATGCCTACGACATCTACGCCCTTTGTGCCTACTACGGGGAGGGACCTCCCTCCGTGGCAGAAGCCCTCCGGCCGTGCTTGGGCGAGGCCATTGTCCGAAGGGGCCTTTTGACCATCGCAGCCCGGTTCCGCCATCCAGAAGCGGAAGGGCCATCTGGGGTCGCTCGGTTTCTAGGGGAAGGGGACCCTGAAACGACGGTACGGGTGCGACAAGATGCCTTCATGACCGTTTCAGAGGTCTTACGCCTCCTCGGCCTAGCCGAGGAAAGCGAGGGAGAGCTGCGGTAACCTCATCTGGGTTCAAAACGGCCATTACTTTTGCTTGCCCTCCCCCTCCGATGGCATCAGCCCCCTTGCCCTGCCTAGCTTGATCACCCTTGCCTTTGCTCTCATGCTGTGGCATAGTTGAGGCAACCTTTCCAAACGGAGACGGTTTCTGTAAAACAGATGGCTGAGGCGGTGGCCTCGCAGGTCAAGGTGGGGTTCCGGGGAGAGGCGGGTCGATGGCGGTGTCCGGACCTTCCGCATGGATCGAGCTGAGCCCTCACACCTTGGCACTCTTGGACGAGTGTCCCGCCTGTTTCTGGCGTCACTACCACGGCCTCCGGCGGCCGGAGCGACCGGTGGCGACCATCACCACGGGGCCCGATCGGGTCATTAAAGCCTACGTTGACCGGTACCGCCCGGAGCTTCCCCCCTTGCTCGCTGGAAAACTCCCCGGTCGCCTGGTGTCCCGCCGACCTCGCCGCCTCGTGTGGGAGGACCCCAAGGAGCGGCTGACCATCGTCGGCTTTCCGGATGACCTCCTCGAGCTGGACGATGGCCGGGTGATCCCGCTGGACCACAAGACCCGGGGGCAAGTGCCGGAGGAGATCCATCCCGCGTATCAGCTTCAGCTCGACTGCTACGCCTTCCTCCTGGAGGGCCAAGGCAGCCCGCCTGTTTCCTTCGGGTTCCTCGTCTACTACATCCCCCAACCCGGGCCCCTTCACCAGGGGTTTCCCTTTGCGGTTGAGGGGAGGGAACTGACGGTTTCCGCCCCCCGAGCCCGGACGCTGGCCGCTCAGGGGGCCTCCCTCGTTCGCCAGAGCACGCCCCCCACCTCCTCCCCGGCCTGCGTCTTCTGCCGCTACGTCCTGGAGGTCGGCAGTATCGGGTTGACAAGAGCAGCGAAGGGCAGGAAGCCATTGGTAGAGGACTCACGACAGGTTGAACGGGGACGATCCCTTTGTGGAGGATGGCCATGAAGAACCGACCTCTAAGGATGGTCACGCTGCTTGTTGCCGCCCTGGTGGGAATGGTGGGGTGCGCCACCCTGGCGGATGTCGTCAAGGCTAGGAGTGAGGGGGAGGGAACCACTCAAGTCTATCCGGTCAGTGCTGATCAGGCCTGGGAGATTGCCAAGACGGTTTTCCGGTGGGAAGGGGCGGATGCGATCGAAGAGCATCGAGCCGAGGGGTATATGCTGACCAGCAGCGGGATGAACCTGATTTCCTACGGCGCCGTCATGGGGGCATGGATTGAACCCGTTGATCAGCATCATACACGGGTGACGGTGATCACCAAGCGGCGCATTGCCACGAATATTGCCACGACGCTGACGGAGACGACCTTCCATCGGCGGTTTGCTCAAGCGGTGGAGATGGTGAACACTGGAAAGCCGCTTCCCCTGGTCCCACCGGAGTAGGGGACGGTCAAGCATTCAACGCTCCACGGCTCTAGCAGATGGGCTCCTGCCGGTCGGGCGGGAGGTGTTTATCCGGCTAAAGGTGGTGGAGCTACTCAAGGCGCGGAGCGTCGCTGAGCGGACCCTCACGTGAGGACGATGCGAGAAAGGGGGAGAGCCCCGTGGTGGAGAGGGGAACCTCAATGGAGCGAGACGAACCGGTGACGCTAGAGACGGTCCTGGGGTTGGTGAAGCAGTTGAGCGCGGTGGAGAAGCTCAAGCTGGTGGAGCACGTGCTGGTCGAGTTAGAGCCGATCCTCGAAGCTCAGGCGCCAGGGAAACGGCGGTCGTTACGGGGCATTCTGAAAGGGCACACCTTCACCGAGGAGGAGATCGCAGCCGCCCGGCGGGAGCTGTGGGGGGCATTTGGGGAACGGGAGCTGTGACCGCGGTCGTCACGGACATCTGGAGACGAAAAGGAAGGCCCTCTTGATGAACCCAAAGGAGCGGGGACGACATGAGTTTTGCCAATGTGCTGAAACCACGCCCTGAGATCCTTTCTGAGGAGGGGATCGAAGGCATCATCGATCTGGCCAACTTGAGAGACCCTAAAAGGCGGAAGCTCGAGGCCCGGCCGGAGCTGTTTTTCCCTCTGACCTACCCCACTGCCGACATCAAGCGCGTCGTGAGCCTTCTCGACCAGCGCTTTGCGCAGGAGGGGATGACACCCGGGCTGTTCCTGTTCGAGGGGCTGAAGGGAACCGGCAAGTCCCACCTCCTGGTGCTCATCTACCACCTGTTTCAAAGCCGGAAGGAAGCGACACAGTGGCTGGAGCGCCACGGCCTCACATGCCGACTCCCTGAAGGGGTCGCCGTCGTGTACAACAAGTTTACGGACCTCCCCCTCCTCTCCGTCTGGGACTTCGTCTTCGAACAGGTGACCGGGAAGCGCCCACCGAAGAGCATCATCCAGCCGAGCCTAGTCGAGATGGAACAGGCGCTCGCCGGAAGAGCGGTGGTGTTGATTTTCGACGAGCTGGAACAGGGGATCCGGGTGCTTCCTGATCCCGCGATTAAGGCCCAGAATATCGCCTTCCTGCAGATGCTCTCGGAATGGGGGAACCGCTCGAACCAGGTGACGCTCTTCGCCAGTATCTACAGCGATCAGGAAGAGCCCGGCAGCACCTTGAAACGGGTGCCCGCCTGCCGGATCCGCTTCGAACATGCCCCGGATCGGGCCCGGGTCGTCCTCCATCGCCTCTTCGAGAACTTCCTCGATTTCCAGCCGGCGAGGGCTACCCCAGTCGTCGAGAGCTACCTGAACGTATGGCGCCGACATCTGACCTTTAACACGGATGAGTACCGCAATCGGATGCTGGAAGGCTATCCCTTTAGCCCAGATCTCTTGGAGATCATGCTCCAGCGGGTGCCGGCAAGGGGCGGCTTCCAGAACGTCCGGGGCGCGCTGGGGTTCTTAGCCCACTTGGTCCGGCTGACCTGTCAAGAAGCAGAGCTCATCACGCCGGGCCATGCGGATCTCCGCGACCGGGAGGTGGCCGTCCGCTTGGCCGATCTGGACATCGGGGGCGACCTGATCACCCGGGCCCGGAGCAACCTGGAAGAGTTGAAGAACTTCCCCTACGCCGCTGAGCTCACCTCAACGGTGCTGCTCTACACGCTCACCGGCGTCGATCGGCGGAGCCGGGGGGCGACGCGGGAGGACCTCCTCCGCAGCATCCTCCGGCCGGGGGTCGATATCAACGACGTGGAGCGGACCCTCCTGGCCTTCCAGAAGTACGCCTCGTACTTCCATGTCGAAGAGGGCCGCTACTTCTTCGACCCGGAGGAGAACGCCGAGGCCAAGGTCGAGTTCCGCTCCCTGATTGTCCCTGACGATCGGGCCAGGGCGACCCTTCAGGCCCTGTGGCGGGAGGAGTTGTTTCGGGAGCCGAACGCCGTCGTCTACACGGGTGTAGAAGAGACCAAGGCGGTCCTCGAAACCCTCGAGAAGGACCGGTTGCGTTACGTCCTGGCACCCCGCCGCCTGACGCCCGAGGAGCGCCACGCCCTCTACCACGGCCTCTCGCAGAGAAATCAGGTGATCCTGTTAGAGCCTAGGGATGTGACCTTCAGCTTGAACACTCATCCGGACCTCCTCAAATGGGCGAAGCGGCTGATTGCGGCCCAGGATCTCGTAGGGATGACCCAGGACGCCAGCCGCCGCGCCGAATACGACCGGATCGGCCGGGAGGATCGAAAGCACATCCTGGACGTGCTCAGGCGGGCGGGGCTCCTCTTCATCAAATTCGAGGCTTACGGAGCCCGTCCCGAGGAGGATCGGGTCGAGGAGGAGTCGCTGGGGAACGCCTCGACCAAAGAGGACGTCCTCGCCGCCTTAAGCCAACACCTCTTTCCGGTCCAGCTCTTCGTCGAACATCTTAGAGGGCGGTTCGCTCAGCTCAAGGATCGGACGGTGAAGGAGATCGATCAGGAGTACCGGGCGACGCTTGGGTTCCCGGTTCCCACCCACCAGCAGGTGAGCCGGGCGATCAGGGCCCTTTGTCAAGAGAAGAAGTTTGGGGTCTATCATGCTCGCGGAAACTTCTGCGGTGAGGATCCGAATCTGACTGACACTGAGCTGGCTACGGCGACTCTGGGCGATCCCTTCGAGCCGGCCGTCGTCTCACCTCCTGGTCCCAGTCTGACCCCAACGCCTGGCCCAGGGCCACGCCCGACCGTTGAGCCAGGCCTGACGCCTCCTTTCCTTGAGCGGGTCGAGATCCCGGTCCCACCCCAGCCCGGAATCGGCGCCCTCCGTCAGGAGGTGGCAGCCCGCCTCCAGGAGGCCAGAGGGGGGAAGATTGCCAAGGTCCGCTTCACGCTGTTCCTCCACCACTCAACAGGGGATTTGAGCGCACTCCCCGCCTCGCTCCGGGGAGGGCTCGCCGGGCCGGGGAGCCTCACCGCGGAGATCACCATCATCAAAGAAGGGGATTTCTCGAAGGCTGAGGTGGAACAGATGATCGAGCGGCTCCCGTCCCTCCCCCACGCTGAGTATAGTGCCCGCCTTGACCTGGTGATTTCGGAAGCCTCTGAGCCTTGCCCTGAGCGAAGCCGAAGGGAGAGACGTGGGGATGCCTAGCTTCACCCGCGAGATGTTTGACCGTCTGGTCACCCCCGGGTCCCGGCTCCCCTGGCTCCGGGACTGGTTCCTAGGGGAAGTCTGGAGCCGCGAACGCTACGAGGCCCTGACCCCCGTCCAGTTCTTAGAGAAGGGCGAGCGGGAGGTCAATGAGCTGGAAAAAGTGCTGGTAGCAGCAGCTCCCCGGGTCTATGATGAGCTCCTCACCGATCCCCCTCCCTCCCGGGATGTCCGCCGTTTTCTCCAAGACGAGCGCCCGTGTGCCGTTATCGTCTTCGATGGCCTGTCACTTCGGGAGGTGCCGGCGATCCTCCGCTTGGCCGAGCGGACGAACCTTGCGATCAGGGAGGTCGGTGTGGGACTGGCCGCCGTGCCGAGCGAGACGATCGCGTTTATCGAACAGCGCCTCTGGGTCAGTCGCATAGCCCCCTCCCAGCTCCCAGAGCGGCGTGAGCTGAAGGAGGCGGGGATCGCCGCCTATTATTACGACCATCCAGGGCGGCGGTATCCGCTTGATCCTGACGCTCCAGCCCTCCTCCTCTGGTCTGCCTTTCCGGATCAGACCTATCAGGACTCAGGAGCTCGCTTCGCCCAGCATTTCGCTGAGATTCATGCCCTCCTGGAGACCGCCTGGATGAACACGGTGCAGCAGGTGAAAGGGAAGCGGCAGATCCTGATCACGAGCGACCACGGCTACTGCTACTTTGGCGCGGGATGCTCTTTTCCCCGCTCGCCAGCCGAGTTACGCCCTCTGTCAGCGTGGCTAGGCGGGGAGCGCTGGAGCCGCCTAGAACCTGGTGGAGCGGAGCCGCCGAAGCACCCCGATTTGTCCATCCTTCCTCATCGCGGGGTGGCGATGATCCGGGGCCGCGTGCAGACGCATCCACCGGGTCCTGCCTCCAGCAGGCTCTACAAGCACGGTGGCCTCTCTCTCATGGAGATGCTTGTCCCTTGGATCATCTTGGAACGTTCGTGATGAGAAGGGCTGTAGCCATGGTGCAGCGCCGCGCCATTGAGGAATCGTTTCCGATTGTCGAGATCAACCGCTTGGCGGTGCCGGAGCGAAACGCCTTCAAGCCCATCTACCAGATGCACAAGTGGTTCGCCCGCCGGGCCTCCTGCGTCTTCCGGGCAATCCTCCTGGGGTGTCTGAAGCCGGCCGGCACTGACATCATGGAGGAGTTCTACAAGGATCACACAAACGATCCTGACACCAACGGCAAAGTGATCCTCGATCCTTTCATGGGCGGCGGGACAACGGTCGTCGAGGCCCTCCGGCTGGGCTGTAAGGTGATCGGGATTGACCTGAATCCAGTGGCCTGGTTCATCGTGAAGACGGAAGTGGAGCCGGTCAACATCGAAACCTTGAAAGAAGCCTTCGAGCGGCTGGCCAATCGGAAGGTAGCCTGGAGCGGGAAGTCGGTCAAGGAGACACTCCTAGAGCAGTACAAGACCGAGTGTCCCTGCTGCAATGAAGCGGGGGCTGGGGACCGGGGACTGGGGACTGGTGAAGCGGGGGAGAGGCATGGCGATCAGGAGCTACAAGGATCTCG
>CAZHST010000077.1:0-9983 GCA_964535215.1 uncultured bacterium | reverse complement strand
ATCTTCGTCTCATCCTCTATGCACGGGGAGGGTGATGATCATCCTGGTCCCCCTCCCCTCCTCACTCTCCACCTCGATCCGGCCTCTGTGGGCTTCGACAACCCGATGGGCGATGGCCAGCCCCAGGCCCAGGCCATCCTTTTTCCGGCTGTAGAAAGGCTCGAAGATCTTCCCGACCTCTTCCCTGGGGATGCCCCGGCCCGTATCCTGGATGCTGATCCGGACCTCGCCGTCCCTTAAGGTGGAGGAGATGGAAAGCACGCCACCGGCGTCCATGGCTTGAAGGGCGTTCAAGGCGATGTTCCAAAGGGCCTGCCTCATCTGGTCGGTGTCCACCAGGAGGGGGGGGAGAGAGGGGTCCAAGGCCTTCCGGATCTCCTTCCCCCTCGCGGCCTCATCGTACCTTAAGGCCTCCAGGGTCTCCTCACACAGCGCGTTGATGCTACAGGGCATCAGGTTGGGATGGCGGGGCCTGGCGAACTGGAGGAAATCCGTCAGGATCCTGTTCAACCGTCTCGCCTCCTGCTTCACGACCTTGAGGAGGGCGAGGTGATCGGTGTTGATCACCGTGCCCTCATCATAGGAGAGGAGGTTGGCCGCCGTGTAGATGGAGCCCAGGGGGTTCCTGATCTCGTGGGCCATGGCCCCGGCCAGCTCCCCGATGGAGGCCAGTCGTTCGCTCCTGATCAGCCGCTGCTCCAGCTCTTTCCGCTCGGTGATGTCCTTGGCGATCCCTAACAGGCCGATGATCTGGCCCTCGTTGTTCCTCAAGGGGGAATGGCTCACGACGAGGATGACGGTTCGGCCCCGGGCATCCCGCATCTCGATCTCTGAGGCATGGCCATCCTCCACCGGGCTCCTGGTGAAAAGGGCATCCAGGGGCCGGCCCATCAGATCCTCCCGCCGAAAGCCCAGCGCCTCGAACTTCCGGTTGACGTACGTGATCCGGCCCTCCAGGTCCAGGGTGTAGATGAAATCGTTGGCGTTTTCCAGAAGATCCTCCAGGTACCGCTTCGTCTGCTGGATCTCGCCGATCTTCTCCCGGAGGTTCCTGGCCATCTCGTTGAAGGCGTCGGCCAGGCGCCCGATCTCGTCCTTCTCCGAGGTCTCGACGAAGACCTCCTGCTCGAACCCCTGCCGGCCCAGCTCCTCCACGCTCTTCGTCAAGAGGTTCAAGGGTCGGGTCATCCGACGGGAGAGGAAGAGACCGAGGGAAAACCCGCCCAGGGCCAAAAGGCCGGCGATGAGGAGGAGATCCTGCCGGGCCCTTCGGAGGACTTCCTCCATGTGGCGTTTGCTGATCCCGACCCGGACGACGCCGATCTTCTTCCTGTCCAGGACGACAGGGGCCGCCACCTCGTACCCACTGATATCCTTTGGGAGGGGAAAGCTTTTGACCTGATCAACCTTGAGGGTTTCATCAAGGAGGGGATCCTGAAGGTTCCTGGCCGCGATGGTGTACCGCTCAGGATGGGAGTGGGCCAGAAGCTCTCCCTTCATGTTCAGCACCAAGGCGTAGAGCACCGGCCCACCCCCTCGGCCGATGTCCCGGGAGAGCTTGTACAGCTCCCAGATATCCTCCCGGAGGACAGGGTCAATGCTCAGACGGGCGTAGTGCTCGGCTGTGATGGCCCCCTGAAGGATCAGCTCCTCCTCCATCACGGCCTCCTGGGTCTTGATGGCGTAAAAGCCGATGGCCAGGGCAACGCCGTAGACGGCAACAAAGAAGGTGAGGGAAAGCTTCACCCCCAACGTCCACCTGAGCGGCGACCACCGGATGGTCCTCATGGCTGCCTTGCCCTCACCTGAGCCCGGCCCTGCCCCTTCCCCCTGGCCTGAAAGGCCTCCACGAAGGCCTTCATCCGTCTGATGCTGTCGTAGTGGCTGTCGGGGACGACCTCGAACCGGTCAATCATCAGCTTCTTCAGGATCACCCCCCCCTCCGGGTCCCGATGCATCGTGACAAAGGCCTGCCGGAGCCTCCGCTTCAGGGCCGGGGCGAGCCCTGGTCGGACCACCACCGGTGTCATCCCGTGGTAAGGGGACCTCTCGATCACCCTGGTCTTTGAGGTCAGATCGGGCCTGACAACCCTCAGGTACTCCCAGATGTAGCTGTCAACGCTGGCCCCATCCACCAGCTTCACCGCCACCGCCTCGACGTTCGCGCTGTGACTGTACGTGAAGATATACCGGCGAAAGAAGGTCTCAGGGGTCTCCCCCATCAGGGCCAACCGATAGGTGAGGACCAGCTTCCCGGAGTTGGAGAGGGGGTCGGAGAAGGCGTAGAGCTTCCCCCGGAGGTCCTCCAGGGATCGAGCGGGGCTGTCCTGCGGGACGATGATGTAAGACTGATAGAGGGGCTTCCCGTTGAAGACGGGGGCCACGAGGAGTTCCTCGCCGAACCTTTCCTTGTCAATGACGTAGGGCAGACCGCAGACGAAGGCCGCATCCACCAGCCCCCGGGCCAGGAGATCGCTCATCTCCTGATAGCTCTTCCGATGGACGATCTCCGTTCGCCTCCCGACCTTTCGTCCGATATAGGCCATCATCTCCTCATTCAGGCTCCTGTTGTGCTCCACGAGGACCCCGGTGATGCCGATCCGTAAAGGGTCTTCAGCAGTGGGGCCGTCCACGGGAAGAAGGAGGGTGATGAAGAGGAGGGAAGACCCCAGGAGGGTCAGGGGCCTCTTCATAGGGTGACCTCCGATGCCTTAGGAGCAGTTTAAGATTATGAATAGATCAGCCGGAGGGGGTTGTCAACCTGAAAAATGGTCATGGAGCTCCGAGAAGCTACGCCATCAGGCCCAGGGAGGCAAGGCCCAGGAGGAGCGCCCCGAGAAGGATCCGGTAGACGATGAAGAGCTTCAGGGAATGGGTCTGGAGGTACTTCAAGAGAAGGTCAATGGCCAGGTACCCGGACAGGAAGGCGGACGTGACCCCCAGGACCAGGGAGAAGACCCCTTCGCCTCCGAGGCCGGCCTCGAAGAGGTCTTTCAGCTCAAAGACGCCCGCCAGGAAGATGGCCGGAGAGCCTAAGAGGAAAGAGAACCGGGCCGAGGCGGCTAAGGTTAAACCGGTGAAGAGGCCGGCCGTGATCGTCGTCCCCGACCGGGACATGCCGGGGATCAGAGCCAGGGCCTGGGCGCACCCGATGAAGAACGCCCCACCTAAGGAAAGGTCCTCCACCCCTTTCTTTTGCCGCCCCCTCGCTTCGGCAATGCTCATGACGATCGCGAGAACGATCAGGCTGAAGCTGATGACCGGGAGGGACCGGATCCAAGGCCCCGTGATAGCCTCTTTGAAGAGGACGCCGAAGAAGGCGATGGGGATGGTCCCGTACAGGATGTACCAGCTCAGACGGGCCTGGACGTCATGGCTCCTGTGGCGTTCCCGAAGGCTTCTGGCGAAGGCTGAGAGGAGACGGGAGAGGTCCTCCCGGAAATAGATCACCACCGCCAGGAGGGTCCCCAGCTGGATGACGGCGGAGAAGGCGGCCCCCGGGTCCTTCCAGCCCAGGAGGGCCGGGACGATCCTTAAGTGGGCGATGCTGCTGATGGGGAGGAACTCGGTCAGGCCCTGGATGATCCCCAGGATGAGGGCTTGAAAAGGGGTCACGGGTAAACCCTTTCAGAAGATCAGAACGACGATGCCAAGGCTTCCACGGAGCCTGGGGTCCATCATACCTGATCCTTCACAAATTTTCATGGAATTCTTTGACCGGTCTTCCAATTTTTCCAGGACAATCGTAAAATAGGTGAACGATGCAGAAATTCCTCTGGGGCGGTTTCCTGGGGGCGGCAACGGCCGCGAGCCTTGCCCTTCTTCTCGTGAAAGCCCCGGTCCTCTTGCAAGGGGTCAAGGGCGTGACGCCGGGGAAGGGAGAGGGAGTGGTCTCCGTCCTCTACGCCGGCTCCCTCGTCGCGCTCCAAGAGCAGGCCTTGGGCCCAGCCTTCCAACAGGCCACCGGTTATACCTATCAAGGGGAGGGCCATGGGGCGGTGGCGGCCGCCAGGATGATCAGGGACAGGCTCCGCTCGCCTGACATCTTTATCAGCGCGGACCCGGCCGTCAACGCCCAACTCCTCATGGGTCAGCAGAACAGGAACCTGGTCGAATGGTACCTGACCTTTGCCTCAAGCAGTCTGGTCATTGCCTATCACCCGAGAAGCCGCTTCAAGGATGGGTTTGAACAGGCCAGGGTGGGGAAGCTTCCCTGGTATGAGGTCCTGGCCAGACCCGGCGTAAAGTTCGGGCGGACCAATCCGAACCTGGACCCTAAAGGGTATCGGACCCTCTTCCTCTTTGAGCTGGCGGAGCGGTACTATCGAAAGCCTGGCCTGACCCAGGCCCTCCTGGGAAGCCCCACGAACCCCGCCCAGATCTTCCCTGAGCCCGAACTCCTCATCCGCCTGGAATCGGGACAGCTGGACGCCGGCGTCTTCTACCGCCACGAGGTGGTCGCCCACCGGCTGCCCTTCATTGACCTCCCCGACGAGATCAACCAGGGCAATCCCCGCCTGGCCCATCTCTACCGGGAGAGGGCCTACACAACCGACCGGGGAACGACCTTTGTGGGGACCCCGATCCTCTTTACCATCACCATCCCGAACACGGCCAGGAACCTGGCCGGGGCCATTGCCTTCATCCGGTTTGTCCTCTCGGAAGAGGGCCGGGCCATTGCTCGCCACTACGGGCTCCGGTCTGTTCCCCTCCTGGTCGGCGGCGACGCAAAGAAGGTCCCGGCCGACCTCCGATCCTTCATTGAAGGGAGGTATCCGTGAAGCGGCGTCCCGACAGGACCACCCTTCTCTTCGGGGTGATGGGCGGCCTGCTCCTTTTGTATCTGGTTTTCCCCCTTGTGTATTTCCTCTTCCACTTCGAGTGGGGGGAGGTCGGCTCCTTTTTAAGCCCCAGGACCCTCCAGGCCGTCCAGGTCTCCCTGATCACCTCCGGGATCTCGACGGCCTTGATGACCCTTCTCGGCGTCCCGTTGGGCTACCTTTTGGCCCGCGCCCGCTTCCGGGGAAGGCATCTGCTGATCAGCCTGGTGTTCCTGCCGATGGCCGTTCCCCCCCTGGTCGGCGGCGTCCTGCTCCTCCTCATCTTTGGCCCCTACGGCCCAATCGGCGCCCTGTTCGAGGGGCACGGCATGGCCCTGGTGAACAGCCTGGCTGGGATCGTTCTGGCCCAGGTGTTTGTTGCCGCCCCCTACGTCATCATCACCTCCTGCTCCGCCTTCGCCGCCGTTGACGAGACGTTGGAGCAGGCGGCCGCCACGCTGGGCAAGACCCGCTGGCAGATCTTCCGAAGGGTCTCCCTCCCCCTGGCCTGGCAAGGGATTGCCGCTGGGATGACCCTGGCGTGGGTGCGCACCCTGGGCGAGTTCGGGGCGACCCTCGTCATCGCCTATCATCCTCACACCCTTCCCATTTTCCTGTGGGAACAGTTGACCGGGGCCGGCCTCCCTGAGGCCCTTCCCCTCGTCCTCCTCCTGATCGCCATGGCCGGAGGGGCCATGGCCATTGTCCACCTCTTCGGCCGCCTCCCGGTCCCGGCGGCCGTTCAGCCTGGAGGGATCCCCTCCCGTCTGGAGGAGAGCTCGGAGAGGCTTTCCGCCGGTGAAACGTCCGCCCTTTTGGCCAGGGTGAGCCATCGAAGGAGGCCCGAGGCTGAGCCCCGGCGGCTACGGCTGGCGGTGAGGAAGAGCTTGAAGCCTTTTCAGCTCCATCTGGACCTGGAGGCCGGCCATGAGATCCTCGTCCTCTTCGGCCCCTCGGGCGCCGGAAAGAGCCTGACCCTCCAGTGCCTGGCCGGGCTCGTCAGGCCTGATGAGGGCTACATCGTCCTGGGGGATCGGGTCCTGTTCGACTCCACCCGCCGGATTGAGCTTCCTCCCCAGGCACGAAACCTCGGCTACCTCTTCCAGGGCTACACCCTGTTCCCCCACCTTACCCTGGACCAGAACATCGCCTTCGGCCTGGAGCATCTTCCAGCCTCCGAGGTGGAGAGGAGGGTCAAGGAGATGATCACCCTCCTTCGGCTGGACGGTCTGGAGCGGAGGTATCCGCACCAGCTCTCGGGCGGCGAGCAGCAGCGGGCGGCGCTGGCCAGGGCCCTGGCCAGGGGTCCGGAGCTTCTTCTGCTGGACGAACCGTTCTCGGCCCTGGACCACAACGCCCGGGAACGGCTCCGCCACGACCTCTTGAGGATCCACCGCCTCTTCAGGCCGACCATCCTTTTCGTCACCCACAGCCTGGAGGAGGCCTATCTCCTGGGGGATCGGATTGCGATCCTGTCCGAGGGAACCCTCCTTCAGGTCGGGACCCCTGAAGAGGTCCTCACCCGGCCGAGGAACCGGGCCGTCGCCCAGATCACCGCCACCCGGAACTTCCTGAAGGGTCGGATCGTCGAGAGGGGTCCGGGGGAGGCCACCGTCTTGTGCCGGGGGCTCCTCCTTCGCATCCCTCTTGAGGAGGGGGAGGTGGGGCAGGAGGTCGAGTTCTGCGTCAGGCCCGAGCATGTCCGTTTGGTCTGGCCTGAGCGGGCGGCCAGGCGGGAGAACCTCCTCCAGGGGTGGATCGTTCAGGCGATTAACCGGGGGTTGAACCGGACCCTGTTCTTCAAGGTGGATGGCTGGGAGGGGCAGGAGTACGATCTGGAAATCCATGTGGCCGATTACATCTACCGGCTGATGGGGCTGGAGGAAGGGAAGCGGGCCCTGGTCTATCTTCCCCTGGAGTTCATCAATGTCTTTCCGCCGTCTTCAGGAACCTAGGACCCGTTGAAGCCTCAAATCTCAGCTTTCAAGTTTCAAAGGATGTTCCTCATCCTCCTCCTGTTGGTCCTCCTCTCCTGCGACGGACCGGCTGAGGAGCCAAACCGGCGACCCATCCTCCTGGCCACGACGACCAGCCTCCAGGATTCAGGACTTTTAGACCTGCTGGTCCCCCTGTTTGAGAAGAGGACCGGCTACCGGGTGAAGACGATTGCCGTAGGGACCGGCCAGGCCCTCGCCATGGGGGCCAGGGGGGATGCCGATCTGGTCCTGGTCCATGCCCCGGAGTTGGAAGAACGCTATATGGCCCAGGGGTCTTTCATCAACCGGCGCTTGGTGATGCACAACGACTTCATCATCGTCGGCCCTCCGGATGACCCGGCAAGGGTCAGGGGGTTAAAAAAGGCCACCCTTGCCTTCGGGCGGATTGCCAAGGCGAAGGCCCGCTTTGTCTCCCGCGGGGACAGCTCCGGGACCCACTTCCTGGAGAGGCAGCTCTGGAAGGAGGCTGGGATCGAGCCGTCGGGTCCGTGGTACCTCCAGTCCGGACAGGGGATGGGGGCAACGCTCATCCTGGCTGCCCAGAAGGGTGGCTACACGTTAAGTGACCGGGGGACCTTCCTGGCGTTCAGCCGGCGGATCCGGCTGGTGAAGCTCTTGGAAGGCGATCCACGCCTGGTGAACCCCTATCACGTGATGGAGGTGAACCCGGAACGATTCCCGGGGGTGAACCCGAGAGGGGCCAGGGCCTTTGCCGACTTCCTGCTCTCCCCCGAGGCCCAGGGGATCATCAGGATCTTCGGGGTGGAGAGGTACGGGGAGCCCCTCTTCTTTCCCGATGCGGGGGAGAGGGGACAAGGGCGTAGGAGGTGAAGATGGAGCTGATCTTCCAGGGGATGAAACAGGCGTTGTTCCTTCTCATCAGGGGGGATCCCGAGGTCCTCCAGATCACCCTCCTCTCGCTGAAGCTCTCAGGGCTGGCGACCCTCTTCAGCCTCTTGATCGGCATCCCCCTGGGGAGCGCTATCGGCCTCGCCCGATTTCCGGGGCGGGGGTTGGTGATCAGTCTGATCAACACCGGCATGGGGCTGCCGCCGGTCGTCGTCGGGCTTTTCATCAGCCTGACGCTCTGGCGGAGCGGTCCTCTAGGTGCCTTGGAACTCCTCTACACCCCCTGGGCAATCGTGATCGCCCAGTTCATCCTGGCCTTTCCCATCATCACCGGCTTAACCATCGCCGCCGTCCAGCAGATTGACCCGAAGCTCCCCCTCCAGCTCCTCGGCCTGGGGGCCTCCCGGGTGCAACTGGTCGTCCTCCTCCTCCGGGAGATCCGCCTTCCCCTCTTAGCCGCCGTCATGGCCGGCTTTGGCGGGGCGATCTCGGAGGTGGGCGCCTCGATGATGGTGGGCGGGAACATCCTGGGTGAGACGCGGGTCCTCACCACGGCCACCGTCCTGGAGACCGGCAGGGGGAACTTCGATGTGGCCATTGCCCTAAGCGTTATCCTCTTAGGGATCACCTTTCTTGTGAACCTTGGACTGACGATGCTCCAGCAGCGCACCCCGAGAAGCAGGGGTTAAGACCTATGACGGTGAAACCACCGGTGCTGGAAGTCCGGGACCTGGTCGTTCGTCATGGGGAGCATTTCACCTTGGAAGTTTCTTCTCTGGCCGTCCAGGAGGGGGAGGTCCTGGCCGTCATCGGCCCGAACGGGGCCGGGAAAAGCACCCTTTTGAAGGTCATCGGTCTCCTTCAACCACCAACGGGAGGTGAGGTATTTTTTAAAGGAGAAAAGGTCCCCTGGGAGGCCGATCTCCTCCCCTGGCGTCGGCGGAGTGCCTCCGTCTTCCAGGATCCCCTCCTCTTGCAGGGAACCGTCTTCTTCAACGTGGCCCTGGGCCTCCATTTGCGGAGGATGCCGCAAACGATCATCGAAGAGCGAACCCGGAGGTGGCTTGCGAGGCTGAAGATTGCCCACCTCAAGGGGAGACCGGCCTCGACCCTTTCGGGGGGGGAGGCCCAGCGGGTGGCCCTGGCCAGGGCTTTCGTCCTGGAGCCGGAGCTTCTCCTCCTGGACGAGCCTTTTGCAGCCCTTGACCAGCCCACCCGGGAGGCCCTCCTCGCCGACCTGAAGCAGATCCTCTTTGAGACCCGGACCACAACGGTCTTCGTCACCCATGATCGGAATGAAGCCCTGGCCCTCGGGGACCGGGTGGCGGTCCTGATCGGGGGGAGGATCCTCCAGCTCGACGCCCCGGAGAAGGTCTTTGCCTTCCCCGCCGACCTCGAGGTGGCCCGCTTCGTGGGGGCGGAGACGATCCTCTCAGGCCGGATCGTTGCCCAACGGGAAGGGACGGTCCTCGTCCAGGTGGGTGGTGTGAGGGTCGAGGTGGCAGGGGAGGGTTCCGTGGGGGAGAG
Organism: uncultured bacterium; assembly: GCA_964535215.1. Classification (GTDB taxonomy): domain Bacteria; phylum Methylomirabilota; class Methylomirabilia; order Methylomirabilales; family JACQHM01; genus JACQHM01. The sequence continues at coordinate 790 of CAZHST010000077.1, read as the reverse complement.
GGTCCTGATCACCCTCCGCCCGGAGGACGTGGTCCTGGCCACGAAAGAAGGGGTCCATCCTTCCAGCGCCAGGAACCGCCTCCTGGGAAAGATTGCCCGCATCACACCCCTGGGCCCGTTCTACCGGGTCACCGTGGAGTGTGGAGCCCCTCTGGTCGCCCTGATCACCAGGGCCTCCGCCCTGGAGCTTGCCCTCCAGGAAGGGATGGAGGTGATCGCCTCCTTTAAGGCGACCGCCGCCCACCTGATCCGGAAGCCCTCCCCTCCCGGATCACCGTAGCGGGATCACGGGGGTGCCATGGATATTGTCAACCCTTCGATTGAACGGTATCTGAAAGGGCTCCAGCCGGAGCCCGATGAGGTCCTCCTGGAGATGGAGTGGCTGGCGGAGAAGCAGGGCTTCCCCATCGTGGGGCCCCTCGTGGGGAGGCTCCTTTGCCTCTTGGCCAAAGCGATTAAGGCAAAAGAGATTCTGGAGCTGGGATCAGGGTATGGTTACTCCGCCTACTGGTTTGCCAAGGGGATCGAGCCAGGGGGACGGATCATCTGTACGGATCGCTCCAGGGAAAACGCGACCCTTGCCCAGGAGTTCTTTGCCAAAGGAAGGATCCAGCGGCACATGCAATTCGAGGTGGGGGACGCCCTGAAGATCATTGATCGGTTCCCCGGCCCCTTCGACATCATCTTCATGGACCTTGACAAGGAAGAGTACCCGCTGGCCTTCCCCAAGCTTCCCCCCCGTCTCAGGAAAGGAGGGCTTCTGATCACGGACAACGTGCTCTGGTACGGC
>CAZHST010000076.1:0-10031 GCA_964535215.1 uncultured bacterium | reverse complement strand
GTCAAAAGACCTAAAAGATAAATTTTATCATTTGAGTACAACCTAAATCCCTCCTTGTCAAGGGACCAAATGCTTCATTTTTGTAGAGCATTTGCACTAAAGATGAGGCTCAGGCAGGGATCAAGCATGAGGCGAGGAGGGTCATCCCTTCCAGAGGCCCCTCAAGAAAAAATGCTTTAATTAGGTGTGGAAAATGATGGTCCTGGCTCTCACCACTATCCTCAGAGATGGGCTGGCAAAGCGATATCGCGACAGGAGTTAGCGATGAAGGCGAGGACCAGGGGGGGCGGCACATGACCCCCGCCGGGATTCACCCGACGGGAATCGCCGGGACAATCTGATGGGGGCGTGTTGATGAAGGGGTGGGAGAGATGCTGTCCAAGGGGCCAGGGGTTTCATCCGACCTGGGGGAGCCTTGGCCAGGCCCGCCACTCCTTCCTCGGCCGGTTCAGGGCGCACTCGACCACCTCGCCGAAGTGGGGGAAGCTGAGCGGTTTCAGGAAATAGGAGAAGACCCCCTTCTCCAGGACCCGGCTCCCCGTCTCAACGGAGGCATCGTCCGAGAGGACGATCAGCGGGATCCGCGGGCGGAGCCGCTTGATGAGCTCGATCGTCTTCAGGCCGGGAAGCTCCTGAAGGGTCAGGTCGAGGATGATAAGATCGGGCTCCTCGTCCAAGGCGGCTAAGAGGGCCTCACTCCCCTTTTCGACCACCCTGACCCGATGACCCCTCTCCACGAGGAAGGCCATCACCTCCTTCCTGGTTTCCCCACAGGAGCTGGCGAGTAAGATCGATCCCATGCCTCCTCCGGCCCTCCCCCTGATTCCCCTGGAACCAGCTTACCAATTCTCGTGGGAGCAAGGGGCATGCCATGAACCACCGGGGACAACATTCGGCGGAAACCTCAGGATCTTCAGCAATATCAAGGGAATCGGAGGAGAAAGGGAGGGACCAGAGAGAAGCGGTGAGGAGGGGGCTGGGGCATCGGTGTCCCGCAACAGATCCCCCTCCCGACCTAACTTTTAGATTCTGCTGGACTTACCTTGTTGTGGCACGCCTGTCCCCTAAGGGGGAAAGGAGTCCCAAAAGAAGAGGAAACCGATTCACAGATGGGAGGCGGCCAGGCTCACTCTCCCCCCCGGCTTCTTCTGACTCCTTCCACCGGTCACCTCGTCTCCGCACTCCCCTCCATCCTGCGTCATCAGGTCCTGAAGGGTGACAGCCTTCAACTCCTCGGTCACGATCTTCTGGAGTCTCTTGAAAATGGGGCGGGCCGGACAGCTCCGGCTCAAGGGGCAACTGTTTTCACCGTGGACGCAGAGGGCCAGGGTCAGGGGCCCTTCCACCGCCTCGATCACCTCAAGAAGCGTGATCGTCGAAGGCGGGCGACCAATGGTCACCCCTCCCTTCCTCCCCCGAAGGCTCTTCACCAACCCTGCCCGCACCAGATCCCGGACAATCTTGGCCGAAAAGGCGGGGGGCGCCGCCTTCCTACGGGCAATCTCCCCGATATGCGAGGAAGGCTTCACGGCCAGATCCAGCATGATACGGAGTGCATAATCGGCATGTCGGCTGAGATGCATGGCGAACCTCACTTGAAGACCTTTTTATCCTGTTTGGGAATGATAACCAATTTTCCCTTCATCAACCCCAAAACCCTCCTTTCCCCCGCTTCTCCAGGGCGGAGGAGCGACACCTCCTTTCCCTTGTCCAAATGGTTGCTAAACGAACACCCTTCTAGAGTAAGAGTCAAGCAAAAGAGGTGCCAAAAGGGAGCAAATGACCCCGTTAGCATTCCCGAAAAGGACGGACAGATGCCAGAACAGCCTGAAAGGATCGGGCGATTCTGGGGCCTCGCCGGCCCTGGGTGGCAAGAAGGAAAAGGGACCGATGGGCGAACTTAAAGGGAGACACAAAGTGGGGCACCTATGCCCAGGTTGTGGTACGGGTGCCCCACCTCGTTCCCGACTCTCCACTCCCGCTCGGTCACCTATCTGGTGAAGGGAGGGATTTGACAGGGATTGCGTCCTTTGCTACCGTTGGAGCCAAGGCGAACCATGAGGGGACGAAAACCGAAAAAGGGAGCTTTTGGGAAAGGGCTGGCTATTTACCTGGCTTTTCTCTTCATCATCGGCTGCCAAGCGAAAGAGGAATCATCAACTTCCCGGCCTGGAGGCCGGATCGCCTTCGTCGCCGGTTTAGGACAAACCGTCGAGCTTTGGGAGGTGGAAGCCAACGGCCAGAAGGCCACTAGATTACCCACCCCCCCTCGTCCGGAGAAGGAGCCGGATAGAGGTTTTCATGGCGAAACGTTCCCCGGCCCTGCCAGGGCTTATCCCAACAACCCCGCCTGGTCTCCTGATGGCACAAAGATCGCTTTTGAACTGGGAGGAATGAGCTTCTCAGAGATATGGGTGATGAAGGCCGATGGCCGCAAGCTAAAGCGGCTGACGCCTCCTGCCTGGGGGGCCTCTTTCCAGCCCAAATGGTCCCCCGATGGCAAGAAGCTCGCTTTTGCCCTCTTCTCATTCAAGGACAAGCAGCATGACATCTTCGTGATGGATTCCGACGGCAGGAACCTCACCAACCTGACCAGGACCCCGCAAACCGACGAGAACTTCCCGGCCTGGTCGCCGGATGGAAAGAAGATCCTCTTCTCCTCAACTGATCAAAAGCACCCGGGCATCTGGACCATGGATGCGGACGGGGGAAAGCGTCTTCCGCTGATACCGGCATGGAAGGGAACAAACGCCGCCGGCTCTTGGTCCCCCGATGGGAAAAAGATCGTTTATACCTCCAACCAGAACGGCAACTGGGATATATGGGTCATGGATCTGGCGGAGAAGAAATCGGTGAACCTGACGGCGGACTGGCCTGAGGATGAAACCGACCCGATCTGGTCACCCGATGGGACAAAGATCCTTTTCGCCTCACGGCGAGGAGACAGGCACTGGCAGCTCTGGATCATGGGGGCCGACGGGAGAGGGCGACGCCTGTTCTACGGCATCAATGATCCGCCAAAGGGGTTCAACAAGTATCAACCAGCCTGGTCCCCTCGATAGCTCAGGGGGCGAACCTGAGGAGGACAAGGCCTGATGTGCTGGGACCAGGACCCTCGGCGTAGTCATAGATCCCTTCCTGGTGATCGAAAACGGCCACCGACATGAGGGTGACCCCGTTCCTCCATGTGAAGTCCACGTCCTGCCAGCTCCCGTCTATCTGAGTCGTTAAGGCCCGGCTGAGCTCTACGGTCCAGGCCCCATCCTTCCAGACCCCTTTGGCTTTCACATCTGCGGCACTCCCCGTTGGAGCCTCCGGGACGAACTGGGGGACCACGCTCCCCTCAAACCTTTCCGGGGGATCCCGCCGCCTGAAAGAGGGGGTTCCAAGATCGCCATAATGGGTATACCACATCTCCGGCTCAGGCTGCTCCAGGGTGTAATCGAGGGAACCATCCCCGTTCACCCGGAGCCGCCACCGAGGGGTAGAAGCGGAAACCGGAAGCGGCTTCGATCCCCGCAAGTCGCTGGGCGGGCTAGGAGCTTCCACCAGGATGAGCCACATGTCGTCGGCATACCCCACCGGATCAGTCCTGGCAGCCCGCCAGATCCAGACATCCGACTCATTCTCCAGGCCGGCGTCCAGCTCGGGGACCCAGCGGCAGCCTGTCTCGAAGCGGAAGACCAGGGCATCCTCCAGGGCCTTCCCCTCTTTATAGCGCTGCGACCTCTCATCCCAGGTCCAGGGTTTGTGGACCCGATCTTCGGTCGGATCCGGCCACTTGACCAGAAAGAAGATCTTCTCCGCGGTCCGGACCGCCCGGAGCGTCAAAGGGATCTCCCCGGAGCCCCCTTGGAGCGACAGGGTGACGGGTTTCGCCTTGGACCAGACAGGATCGTCCCCCCTCCCGTCAATCTCCGGCGCTGCCTCGACCTTCACAGCCACCAGCTCCGCCGGTGGAGGAAATCCGGGGGGGGCCTCCTGAGAGACCAGGAGGGGCTGGGAGGCAGAGGCGGAGGAGAGGCAAACGAGGGAAAAGAAGAGAGCCAAGAGGTTCTTCTTCATCGGCATCCTCACCGATCATAGGTCACAATCCCTTCGACCCCACTCCCGAACCAGACCCTTCGGCCGTCCACGGCGATGGCCAGAACCATCCGGAGCCCAGGGATTCCCTGAAACACCTCCCACCTCCCCGTGGACCGGTGAAGGCGGCTCACCCCACCGAAGTTCCCAACCCACACACCCTCCCCGTCCAGGGCGATGGAATAGGCCAGCCGATCCAGGAGGCCCTGAGAAGGGTCATAGGTCCGCCACTTCCCCGTGGTCTTGCTGTAGACGCTGACCCCCCCTGTGTCGCCGTAGCCCACGCACCAGACTTCATCCCCATGGAGGGCGATATCGAAGACCTGGTTGGTCAGCATCCCGTCCTCGACGCTGAAGGTCCGAACGCGGCCAGTCTTTTTCTCGAAGCGGGCCAACCCAAAGGTCGTCCCGATCCAGATCGAGTCCTCATCCACCCTGATCCGGCGGATGGCATCGCTGGGCAGGCCGTCGGCTGTGGTGAAGGTCCGCCATTGCCCCGTCCTGACATTCAAGATGCTGATCCCCTTCAGGCCCGTCCCAATCCAAAGCTCCTCCCCGTCCTTCGCCAGGGCCATAACATCGTTGGCCACCAGGCCATCATCCTTCGTAAAATGGCGCCATTGACCCGTCCGCTTGTCCAGAAGGCTCAGACCCTTATCGGTCCCCGCCCAGAGGAACTCGCCATCCACCAGGAGGGCGAAGAGGCTATCGCTTAAGGGACCATCCTTCGGGAGAAGGGTCTTCCAGGTTCGCGTCTTTCGATCAAACCGGATCAAGCCGTCTCCCGCCGTGCCGAACCAGACCGCCTCGCTATCAAGGGCGATGGCCTCCACATACGTCTCCCGGGAGGAACCGCCTATACCCGGGGTGTTCCCCGGATGGAAATGGGACCAAACCGCCTTTTCAGCGGCCACGGGCCCACCAACTCCTGAAGAGAGGCTGAGGATGAAGACGACGAGCCCCACTGGCTTCCCGCTCATCTCAGAACCTCGCGCCCGTGTGATGGTGGCCGGTACAGTTCGAGGTGGGGGTCACACTGGTATGGCCTGTATGCCTGTGGCACGTCATGCAAAGGTAGTACCACTGCTGCTCCACCGTCACGCTGATCCCGGTCCCTAGGGTCACCCCGTTAATCCGGACCGTCTCCTTGAGATGGTACAGGTTCTGGGAGCCATGGGGATCGTGGCAATCGGTACAGGGCAGGGCGGCGTAGGCGTAGGCCGGTTCCCCGGATTGTCCCACAGCGGTGCCATAATACGGGTAATAGAGGACCCCTTTATTCCCTCCATGACCATCCACGGCCCCATGCTGGTCATTGGCACGGCCTCCGACGCCCAGGTAGGCGAGACCCAGGTTCACGGGATGGTTTGAGGTGGGCGTGCTGCCGGGGGAGACACCGGTCGGCCAGTCCGTCGTCGAAGTGTTGTCGTGGCAGTCCAGGCAGAAGGCCACGAAGTCAATCAGGTTCTGGCCGAAGGAGGGATCCAGGTCCGTCGTCGCCGAGCGGTAGCTTTTCGTCCTATAGGTATTGCTTGGCCGGTAACGCACGGTAAAGGCGTTGTAGCGGTTGCCGGGCTGGACCAGCCAAGACTGGACCCCCTCGCTGAAGGTCCGGGTGGCGAGATGGGGGTTATGGCAGTTGATGCACTCCACCTTGGCCCCGGCATTGTACGTGTTCTGGTCGTAGTAGTTGATGTCGTGGCGGGTGTTCACCTTATGGTTGGAACCGGAACTCGAGGCCGTCGCCTGAGGGGTCTGGTAGCCGAACCGCTCGCTGATGGTGACACCGCTCGGAAAGATGCCGTAGCTATCCGGGATGGAGTTGGCCTGGGCATGGCAACCGGAGCCGCCACCATAGCAGAGGAACTCCTCATCACTCTTCCCCGTTCCCGTTCCCCAGGCCCACTTCCGGAGGAGCTTGGCGAAGGGGGCCGTGCCGCTGCCATCCGGGATTCCATGGGGGTCGTGGCAGTTCATGCAGCTCGTGGCCTGGTAGTTCGTCCCCGGATAGATGTTCCCGGTTCCCGTCACGGAGCCGTGGGCCGAGTTCTGATAGGCCGAAAGGCCCTGCCACGACCCGAGCGTCCCCGCATGGCAGCCCGATGCGGCGCAGAGGCTGTTTTTCTCACCTACCGTGCTGTAGGCCTGGAAGAGGGCATAGGGGTTGGGGGAGGTCGCATCGTGGGAGAGGTGGCATTGGGCGCATTCCCCCCGGGGGATCGTCGTGTCGCGATACACGCCCGTTGTGGGATCGGCATGCTTCGTCAAAGGGTAGACGCCGCCTTTCCCCAGGAGGGTCGCCGGGAGGATGACCAGAAGCCCTGCGCCGAGAAAGAAGAGGGCGAAGGGCAGGTCCCTGAATTTTCTCATCGTGCCCCCCCGTGCCCTTGAGCCAGGCCCGGGGAAAGGAGGGCCATCTTCACCAGACCGAGCAGCTCCTTGATGGAAAAAGGCTTCTCCACATAGGCAAAGGCACCGTTCGCCAGGGCCTTTTTCTCCACCTCCCGGGATCCATGGCCAGTGATAACGATGGGTTTTATACCCGGGTGCACCGCCCGCATCCAGCCGATCAGCCCCAGCCCATCCATCCCCGGTAAGACGACATCCACAATCGCCAGGTCGAACCGGCTTCCCTCAACCTCCTCCAGGGCCTTCTCCGCCGAGCCCACAGAGCAGACCTCGTAGCCCTCCCTCCTCAGCGCCTGCTCCAGGGACCAGCACACCAGCCGGTCATCATCCACGATCAGGACCCGCCCCATCTGCACCTCTCCCAAGCCCTTCCCTCACCGGACAACGGCAATGGCGGAAGGGTGTCGGCCAACCGGGATGATAGCCCTGACCCGGCGGGAAGCCCTGTCAAGGACCGTGACGCTATCCGAGCCCCGGTTGACCACATATAGCTTCCCCCGGTCAGGATCCAGGGCCAGGCGGTAAGGGTCCGTCCCCACCGCTACGGAGTCCAGTTCGGCGTTCAGGTTGACATCGAAGAACGAGACGCGATTCAGGCCCCCCTTGGCGAGGAACACCCGCCCGGTGGTCTCATCAGGCAGAACGGCCGTGGCGATCCCCCCGTTGACGGTCTTCACCACCCGTAGCGTGCTCAACGAGAGGATGGTGAGCCGGGGGGAGCCCTGATGGGCGACGAAGGCCAGGGTCCCTGTCGGCTCAATGGCCACCCAGACCGGCTGAAACTCCACCGGGATGGTGGCCATGACCAGATGGCGGGAGGTGTCAATGACCGAGACCGTATGGGAACCGCTGTTCACGACGAGGAGCAAGGCCCCCCGAGGAGCCAGGGCCAGGGCCACGGGCTGGAGGCCCACCGGAATGGTCTGAAGGGTTTGAAAACTCACCGGATCGAGGGCCGAGACGGTGTTTAAGGCCGTGTTCACCACGTAAAGGGTCCGGCCCTCAGGGGCGATGGCCAGGTCCGAGGGGCTCGCCCCTGCCTCAAGATTCACGGTGTGGAGGACCCGGTTGGTGTTGACGTCCAGGATGGAGAGCGTGCTGGAGCCGGAGTTGACGACAAAAACCCTGGAGGTATCGGGGGAGATGGCAATCCCCCTCGGAGCCTTCCCCACCTCAATGACATCCACCACCCGGTCGGTCGAGCGGTCAATCACCGACACGGTGTCGGAGCCCTCATTGCTGACATAGGCGATGACCCCCCTGGGTGCCCGGGCCCTCCCCTCAAAGGTGAAGGCGGGACGGAGAAAGGCCTCCCGCTCGATCGTCCGCTCCACATCCCAGGTCAGAAAGAGGGGGACAGCCTCGCCAGACCTGACCTCAAACTCGACGGTCAAAAGGAAGCCTTCAGGAGGAACGGCCAGGTCAATCCCCTTCCCTTCCTGGTGGAGCTGGGCTGTCGGGATCCGCAAACGGAGCTTCTTATACCGGCCCTGAGGGAGGAAGGCCTCGGCCAGGAGAAGCTGCCGGTCCACCACGTCCAGGGAGTTGAGATGAAGGGGTCTGGTCAGGATCGGAAACTCCCCTCCGTCCTCCCGCAGAGCTTCCACCGAGGCCAGCTCCAGGGTGAGATTCCAGGGGGTTTTGGGAGGGCCGTTCAAATAGAGGACGAGCCTTCCCTCCCTGGCCTTTGGCCCTATGGGGGGGACCGGACCGAAGGCCTGGCAGGCCATAAGGGCTGTGATGATGAAGAGGAAAAGAGAGCACGGAGCGCAGAGCCTGGAGCCCTTTGTCAACATCTTCAAATTCCCCCCCATCCTGCCCTTCCCCCACAAAGGGGGAAGGAGCGGGGAACGAGGACCGGCGATTATTGGAAATGGCACTGCTGACAGGTCTGCATCAGGGAAGTCCCGTCCTCCAGGTCGGCCGTCGTCTCATCATCAAAGATCAACCCTTTTCGATTCGTCGAGCCATGGGCCTTGTGGCAGGAGCCGCAGAAGACCTCGTTGTCGCTGGTGGTGGCCGTGCCCGGGATGGTTCCGCTGGGAGAGACCACCGGGACCCGGGAGGCCAACCCCGAGAACCAGTGAGCCGAATCAATATGCTGATTCGCCACCCCTTCGGCCATGGTGACATCCCGGGTCGGATGCCTGAGCCAGGGGGCCGTTCCGGTATCACCGCTGGAGGAGCCCCCCATGTTGGAGGCCCCCCCGACCCCGTGGAAGTCGCCATGGCAGCCTGAACACCACTCGGAGAGCCCGAAATCGGTGGTGCCCACCTGCGTCCTGCGGTACTTGATGTTGCCTGCCGCATAGTGGGTGGCCATCGGGCTATCGGCAAGCTGCTGGATGGCAAAGGTCCCGCTGTAGGTCGAGCCGGTCATATAGGTCACGTATTTCCCCGAAACCGTCCCGGGATTCGGCAAGAGGTTCCGGTAGTAGCCGTTCCCGTGGGTGGCGTGGCAGTGCTGGCACTGGAGGCCTGGGTTCGTCCAGCTCCCCCCTGGAGGGGCTGCGGTCGAACCCATGGTATGCCCTGTCCCTTCCACAGCCGCCCCATCCCCTAAAACGTTGAGCTGGCCCGCCGCCCGTACATACGCATTGGTATTCGCCCCCCGCACATCCGGCGCATCGGTCCTCCCGTCATGGCAGGCCAGGCAGATCTGGCTCTGGGTGTTCTTCAAGAGGTAGCTGAAAGGTCCCCCGGGGGCCAATAGAGGATCTGGTCCCGGTGCCCCGGTATAGAGATGGGTCTCGCTATAGTGGATGACATGGCAGTCCGAGCAGACCAGGGACCCGGAGAAGTGGAAGTCCCCCGCATCCGCCAAGACCCCGAGGAAAAGGACGCCACCAACCAGCACACCGCTTAGGGCCCGTCGCCCTTGGCCCCCAAAGGACCTAGACCATGGGAAAGGCCTCACACGCCAATCCTTCCGCGTTTCCTCCTACCCTGCCCACCCACCGTGGTGAACGATGAGCTATTATAGCAATGTTTGGACCAAGATGGTCCCTGCCGTTCACGGCCTCCCCTTGGCCAGGAGCCGTTCCACCCGTCCCACCCAGAGGAGGGCCTTCTGCCGGTCCCCTTTCTTCCAGTAGGCGAGGGCCAAGTTCGCAGTAACCAAAATGGCTCGGCATCCAGCAAAAGGAAGAAAAAAGGGGGGATCTGGCGATCCCCCCAACAACGTTCAGGTGGGAGTTACTAACCCTGGGTGTGGCACTGCTTGCACAGGTCCTTGGGCACGGCCCCGTTGGCGCTGCCCTGCTCGGTGAGGGTATCCCCGCTATCTCCCTTGGTGTACAGCAGGCCAAAGGGGTTCTGGTTGCCATGGGCCTTATGGCAGCTCATACAAGACGGCGTAGCATTACCGCCCGCGGGGAAGGTATGGTCGTTGCTCAGAGTCTGAACCTTTACAACCTTGCCCTGGTATTGGCTGTAGCTAGACTCGTCGCCACCGGTACCCAGGTCCACGCCGGCCGTCGGGTGCCTCAAGGCTCCTTCAGCAGGGCCGATATTGGAATCGGTTGGCATCCCGTGGAAGT
>CAZHST010000075.1:7360-11205 GCA_964535215.1 uncultured bacterium | reverse complement strand
TATCGATTTTCTGAAGCATTGCCTCTTTCAGTTCTTTTAATGACTTTATCAAGTCATCTCCTCCCTCTTTAATAGAAGCTGGAATGCAAACGTGCTCATCAGTAAACTCAAAACCTTTATTGAGAGGCGACTCTTCGATATTTAAGGGGAAGCCAAGATAGGGGCTCGGATCTTGATGCGCAGCATTATAACGAATAGTAAAATGAAGGTGGGTTATTACACTTTCATTGGATTCTTGATCCCACTTCCGGTTTCCTTGGTATCCCAGGAGAAAACCTTTAGGGAATGATTTCCCTATAACTTCCTTATTACGGAGGAGGTCTTCATTCACATATGAATCACCTGTCTCTTGATTAGCCATGTGGAGATATACCGTTTCAACCTCCAATTCAGGCACTGCATCTTTAAATGATTCATCAATTTTATGCTTAAATCTTAGTCCCTGCACCACCTCGTCACTCTTACCTGTTTCAAAACCTATAAGAGTTCCCTCGTAAGGCAGATATATCGGGTTTCCAGGCGGATTAACATCGTTCGGATAATACCCAGTCCAAATATCGATACCAGAATGAGGTTTTTCGGAATAATGAGATTTTTCCTTATACCGATACCCCAGTGAGCCTTTGGTAGGGATACAAAATGGAGGAGCTATCTTATCTCCTCCTTTCGGCCATTCTACCGAGTCAATCCCTCCAATCCCCAGCCGCTGGGTGTCGCGGCCAGACTGGAGGGCATATCGCTTGAAATCCATGGTCTTCACGGCAGGGGTCGGATTGGCCACTATCAGGAGCGTTCGGCTGGCTCCGCCCGGATGCTCGGTCTTCACCGCAATGTCATCCGAAAGCAGCGTGTATTCACTGTAATCCTCCACGATCGCTCCCGTGGGCTGCATCGCGTTGATGATCTGTAAGGTCTTGGAGACGATCTCATCGGCCGTCCTGAGATCCCGAGGGGGCTTGTTCACATCGTATCCCCAACGGGAAAGCTCCCTCAGCACGCCTCTGACCTCCGGTGGCAGGGCCTGATCCAGCCAGACATCGACCAATTTGGACACTTCCCGCTTCAGGAGAAGCCTTCTCTTCTGATTTTCTATCACCCAGACGCTCCCCGGGTAAATCTCCTCTAAGAGGCTTCTGTCTTCAGGGACCAGGTCAAAAGAGGGAACATACATCCCCTCACTTAGAAACCTCATCACCCAGACGATGCGCTGGAGCTGTAAATGCTTTTCGGGATGTAACGCGGAATAGCTCATCAGCCGTTCATAAATGGGGATGAACTCTCTTAACAGAAGCTTGCTGGCCTCGATGAGATGGAGCTTTTCTCCCGAGGCGGGGGCGGGCAAGGGCCGATCCAAACAGTAGGTCCTCAGCGTGACCTGCGCTCGGCTGAAGGGGGGGAGTTCTAACAGGTCATGGCCAATCACCCTTCCCCGTTGCCGGGGGTCATACGACACCTCGGTGATGCCATATTTGTCGCGGATCTCCTGCGGGATTCTCCCTTCAATGATTTCCCGGGCCAGCCAGGAGGCGCGCCGCTCTTCAACGCTTCTCTCCCTTGGGGAAGCCTGCTGCCTGAAGGGAGTCGGGGCCCTCTCTTGGAGAAGGTCTCTCAGAATATCGCTGACATCAGCGGCCAGAGCCCCAGTACTCCAAAGAAGGTAGGGGATGACCATGAACGTGACAAGGCTCATGCGGGCTAACAGCTTCATGGGGCTATGACCGTCAGTGACAGCTCACAGTATTTGAAACTACTCCTAACCCAAGTTGCTACCAATACGCCGGACGATCCTGAACCTCTTGCGGACCGTGGGCGTCCTGGCCCCGGGCCATTCGTCCAGCTATCACTGCGTCTTCTCCCAGCGCCGCTGATCGGCCTGGAAGCTGGCCCGGGCCTTGGCTGGCTTCATCCTCACGTATTAGAAGATCACCAAACACCGTGCAAGGCGCTACCCGACCGCCGTGCCACAGCTTCTACAGAACTTCTGCCCAGGCGTCAGGGGCGTATTACAATTCTGGCAGACGACTAGGGCAAGGCTCTGACCGCACTGGCTGCAGAACTTCGTGCCGATAGCAGCTGTTGCGCCACACTGGGGACAGGGGACAGAGGCCTGCGGAGAAGCAGGTTGCCCAGGTTGTCCCAGCGCTGCAAAGCTCTCGATCAACAGCGCTGAGTGGCGGTAACCTACCAGGGCCAACCACAGAGCCACACCGACGATCCCGAGGACGAAGACCCAGTTGTAGATGGGCCCGGTGGTTTCGTCGAGAAACGGCCCCACAAGTAACCCTAGCACCCCGTACCCGACTGAGACGACGATCAGCGTGGCTAGCGGGATGACGATGTGGCGCAGAAACGAAAGTCCCTTTCTATCCTCAGGAAGCTGCGTGGCCGCCCGGTAGGCCAACAGCCAGAGCAAAAGGAGAGCACCGGCATACCCAAGGAACTTCACCAAATCAGATGCTGTCAGCCCTGTGGCGCCGAGAGTGGTCTCTTTGAACAGCGGAATACCACCCAAAATGGCTCCAAGCACCAGGGCAAGGAAAATGGCGATTCCGTACTGCACCACCCATCCCCAAGCTCTCATGATGAACCCTCCTCATTTCCTCCTCGTTCCCCTTGGAGGGCACTGGTCGGCTTCGTTGTAACCCGGATTAACCCGTTCTTTAGCGACTTCGTACCAGCGCCCCCCTATCAGACGGTAGGGCTCGTCTCGAAGGGTGTCTACCAATCGGCCACCCTTAAAAATACGATAGGTGGCGTAGGCGCAGTCTCCTTCTACCTGGACCTGAATATCTCTCACCGCCCATCCTCCCGGGCCCATAAGTTGCCCCAACCCGGAAGCCAGCTCCATGTAGGATTTGAACTCCTCGTAGGAAGCCTCCCTACGATAATTGGGGGTCATCAGTTCGTTGTAATAGCTCTCCCAATCGCCATCATTAAATAGCTTAAAGCCCCGTTTGATAACCGAAACAACCCGGGACTTTTGGTCTTGCCTGAAGACGCTGGACAAACTAACGGCTAACACTGCAAGCACGACCGCTCCAACACCAATAATTGGCAAGATCACCCGACGCCCGGTAACCCTGCTGGGTCTTGGAGCGGTAACGGTTCCTTCGAGCCGGACTCCACATTGCACACAGAACCGCCCCCCTTCTGGATTCTCATGGCCACACTGGGGACAATACATAATTACCTTTCCTCTCAGCTAGGGGCTGTCCCCGCCCCGGCAGGGCCGCTTATCGGTCTGGCAGCCGATGAGGTTCTGTATCGTGAAGATCGAGGAGCATTCGGTCCGCCTCAGGATCATCATATTACTGCAATAGCAATGCCTGTGTACCGGAGGACAGTTCCCGATCCTCTCTGGTGGACCTGGGCTTCCCTCTCGCCATCTTATCGGTGTCCTTCAGGCCCAGCAGCTACGCTGCTTGAATCGAAAAACTCTTTGCAACGGACTGGGTCATTGTCCCATTGCTGATCGTTACAAGGACCTCGTATTGGTACACTCCAGGAGGAACATTCCGGGGAACGGTAAATTTATATGTGCTGGAATACTCGCCCTGGGCCTTCTCCTGCATCGGCCGGACGATGGGGTCTCCCACCTGTTGATTGTTAATCTTGAAGACCCAGGTTTCCATCACGGGGACCTTCGCTTGCGGATCGGGAGCCAAAACAGTATACCAGACCTTGATCTGGACCTCGTCTCCCGGTCTGGCGACTGATGGCATCACCTCTGGCCCTTTCACAAGCAGCAGGTTGCCTTGCGTAGGGGTATAGTCGTTAACATCCACGGCTTCGGCTCTGCCTCTCTCAAGGTGGCTCCCAATCGCAGCACCAGCCGCCGTCCCAAC
>CAZHST010000075.1:0-7299 GCA_964535215.1 uncultured bacterium | reverse complement strand
TATCCCAGCGCCGGTCGCTCCCCCTACGAGGGCTCCCGTCTGGGTGTGCGTGGCACATCCGCTGATGATCATAACTCCCCAGACAGTGAGTACAAGGATGGTGATCACCCGCCGCCTCATTCTCATCTCTCCCTCCGTTGTTCAAGGGTTCCCTTCTGAATTACCTCAATTAAGTCCGGCGGAAGCGGCTGAACCGGAGGCTGCTGAACCGTAGGATCGCCAACCACAGCTTTCACGCCAGGAATGAGGGGTACTAAACGTTTGACCCGTTCTTTGTCGGCCTCCGTACGGACGCTTCCAGCTATCACGACTGTTCCCCCCTCGCTTGCCACATGAACATCTTGGAAGCCACAATGGGCTAATACCGTTTCGACCCGCTGCCTCAGACTATGACGCAGATTCGCCATATGAATGCCTACAATGTGCTCTGCAGGCACCTGAAGGGGTCCATATGGCGTTTTCACCTGGATTTGCCCACTTGTTAACGTCGCCCATGCCCACTGCCCATTGCAGAATTTAATCAATCCCTGTCCTCTTTCATAACTCACCAGCTCATCAAGGCGGACAGTCCGGAGGCCGGACGGAATAGTGGGGCCTGACACAGTAAAGGTGAGTGGACTGCTCAGCTCGGCACTAACGTCCATGCCATTCTGGAGCTGAAATCTAAAGATGGCTCCTATGGCTTCCAGGGGAACAAGCCCTCCTATCGTCAGGATCATGAAAGACAGGAAAAACAGGGATAGGCCCCCAGGAATCCATCGGTAGACGAACGAACTCAGCGTTAAGCAGCACATTGGGAGCCCACTCACCCCCAGCAACCAGAAGCCCCTGCTTGTCCACCCTTCATGCTGATGGCGGCAAACGGCTTCAGTCCGTCGGCTGGTCATGCCCCCTCTTATTGCGAAGGAGACTGGCTTGCTCCACCCGCTGGCTGTGCAAGACGTATTTCCGCGATCTCGGCAACCGGAACCAGTTGCGGTCCGTACTCGGTTTGAACCTCAAGCCGCTCCTGGTTGATCTTTCCCGTAATCCTCATCCTATTTTTGAGGGTAAAGCGATTCCCATCAATCGATACAATCTGCGAGGCTGGAACGGTCAGCTCACCCCCAATCGCCGGTGCGATCTTGATCGAGCCCCTCAGCTCGCCGATAATCACATCCCCGTTCTTCGTATCGATCTGAAATGCTTGTCCGTAAACCGGGAAGGGGAGCAGGAGCAGCCCCATGATGAATCCAACGACGCTCAAAGCCCGCTGACTCATTCGCATCACCCCTTTCTGATCCGGATCGTGCCTTGGAGGCGATCCCCATTATCCAACTCCACTAACCCTGGATTTCCTGGTTCCAACCTCCTGATCTTCTCCAATCTAATAGGCGGCATTATTCCGAACTCAGTCCTGACTTCGACCAAGTAAGGAAGGGAAGAGAGATCTTCCGTTAGCTGAAGCACCTTTTTGAGGTGAACCACCGGGTCATTTGTTCCTAATAATGTGCTTCTTGAGCAGGGTCCATGCTGGAGAAGAAGGTCGATAGCTACCCGATATGGCTTTGCCTCGTCTGGTTGCCGCTGGGCCTCCCTCAGCGCTGCATCCGCCTCAGAGCACTTCCCAGCCTGCCACAAGGTTCGAGCTTGCTCTAGCGGGGAAATTGGTGGGGGGGGTGGTGGGGTCACAGGCTCGGGCAAGGAAGGCCCCGTGGTAGGACCCCCTGGGACGGGCTGACTAGGGGAAACCCCTTCCTTTGGAGGCTCTACACGGGAGGGCTTACTCACCCTGACGGTCTGGTTCGGCGGTGGTGGAGTCTGGATCCCTCCCCGTTCCCAGACCATCATGGCGATCAACGTGAACAGGATCACCCCCATGCCTCCGAAGATGGCAAAGAGGCGCGGGCTCCCACGTCGTAGCTCCTGGGGCTGGGGTGGGAGAAGAATCGTTCCTTTCCTCTGTGGCTCCCCCAGCTCGACCGGAACGGGTTCTCTCTCCACTTCGCGGAGTGCCCTGGCCATCTCCTCCGCGCTCTGAAACCGCTCAGATGGCCGCTTGGCAAGGGCTTTTAGGATAATCCCTTCAAGGACCTTCGGGATGTCAGGGCAGATGCTGCGGGGCGGAGGCGGCGCCAGCTCCACGTGCGCTCGCATGATGGCGTACTCTGAGTCCGCATCGAAAGGAACCTGCCCCGTCACCATTTCATAGAGGGTGACCCCAAGGGAATACAGGTCGGATCTGGGGTCCAACGCTTCACCCTTTACCTGCTCGGGAGACATGTACCAGAGGGTCCCCGGCCTGATCCCGGTCGCGGTTTGCCGCTTCTCGCCGACGATCTTGGCGATTCCGAAGTCCGTGACTTTGACTTGACCGAACGCTGTCACCATAATGTTGCTCGGCTTGACATCCCGATGGATGACCCCCTTGGAATGGGCAAAGGCCAGGGCATCCAGCACCTGGAGCGTGATGGCGATCGCCTGATCCGGTGAAATCCGCCCTCTCCTAATCTTGGTCTCCAGCGTCTCCCCCTCGATAAATTCCATGATGAGGTAGAAAACGCCACCCTCCTCGATGAAGTTCAACAGATTGACGATATTCGGATGGGTAAGCTGGGCCTGAATTTTGGCCTCGCGGAGGAACCGCTCTTTCATGCCGGGGTCGGTTGAAAGGGTCGGCGACAAGGCCTTAATCGCCACGGGCTGCTCCAGTATCGTGTGGATCCCCTTATAGACCACCCCCATCCCACCTTCGCCGAGTCGCTGGAGGATCCTATAAGGACCAACCGATGTCACGATCATTGGACGCTCCAGTCTCCCGAATACACCTCAAACTTTCCCTCCCCTCTTCAGGGAAAAGTAGCATGTCCCACGCTTTCTACTTTAGGTACACGATATACACGGCATAGGCCCCTCCCAGGATCGCTCCTGCCAAAAGGATCGCAAGAATCATGTAGGGGATTTTACGCAACCATTGCCGGAATGATCGCCCCTGTCGAATCACGTCGGTCGTGCCCGCCTTCCGCCTGGTCGTCATCGGCTCACATTGGATCACGATGACGGTGACGTTATCCTCTCCTCCCTTCTGGTTGGCCTCGGTGATCAGCGTCTCGCAGATCGCCTTGGGGGAGGTGTTGGTGGAGATGACCTTTGCGATCTGGTGATCGGTGAGGTGACGGGTCAAGCCATCCGTGCAGAGGAGGAGGAGATCGCCGGGGCGAAGTAACAGGGTGATGGTATCCACGTGGACATGGGGCTGGGTTCCCAGGGCGCGGGCCAGCAGATGCCGGGAGGGGTGAACGCGGGCCTGCTCTTCTGTCAGGATCCTTGCTTTCACCTGCTCTGCCACCCACGAATGATCCTCCGTCAGCTGGCGAAGCTGGCCATCCCGATAGAGGTAGGCCCGGCTGTCCCCGACATGGGCGATATAAGCCTCCCCCTCTTTCACCACCAGGGCGGTGGTGGTTGTCCCCATCCCGCTGAGCAATTCCGAGCCGGAGGCGTAGTCGTAGATCCGGAAGTTTGCGGACTTCACCGCGAGGACGAGGTTCTCGCCAGGACCGATTCGATCGCTCCCTCCATAGAACTCTTTCACAATCGTTTCAACCGCCATCTGGCTTGCCACTTCACCTGCGGCCATCCCCCCCATCCCATCGGCAATGATGAAGAGCTGTCCCTTCTGCTGTACGAGTTCAGGGGTGAGCAGGGGATCCGGTCGAGTCGGATCGGGGTAACAGCGATCTTCATTCCGCTCCCGCTGCATCCCGATGTGGCTAAGGCTGGCGTAGATCAGGTTCATTGCGTTCCAGGATCTCCTTGAACACCAGGACGGTGTTCCCGACCTTCACTTCATCCCCATCGCAGAGGGCCCGGGAGTATACCCGTTCCCCGTTGACGAAGAGGCCGTTGGTGCTGGCCAGATCGTAGATGATAAACCTATCGGCCTCCTTCCGGAGCCGGACATGTTTGTCCGACACGGTCTCATCGGAAAGCGACAGATCCGCTTGCGGGGATCGCCCGATCAAGAAGGACTCCGATGTCACCCGGTAGGTCCTTCCTGGATTCATCCCTTCCTTCTCCACAAACCAGGCGAGTGTCAAGGGGGGTGCGGCGACCAGCTCAGTCTTGCCGCCAGCGGGACCAGCGCTCTCTCGCAAACGTGGTTCGACAGCCAGGACGGCGGTTCTCTCAGCTCCTCCCGATTGGACCACAGGGTCTGTAGGCTGAGGTGCTCGGGGAAAGGAAAGCTCGTGTCTCGCCATCAGCTCGCGCTCTTCGATGGGGAGGAGGAGTTCCCGACGCCTGGGCCTCCGAAGCCAGATGGCTCCTCCCGCGGCCAAAGCAAGGAGGAGGACGACAAGAACCGCTGTGACGCCGAGCGGCGCCCAGCCCCCTGGCCGGGAGGGGATGATAAAACCCCGCGTCGCCCTGGCCTCACCGACTGAGAGACTCCCGGGCCGGATCTCCACAGTCAACTGATGCTCTCGACCGTCCTGCCTGATCCTCGGGTGGGTGAACGAGAGGAGAGATTGGGACTTCAGCTCTCGGAGGATGATCGAGGGAGCCTCCTTGACGGAGGGTGAGCCATCCTGGTAGAAATCGATCCCGCCTGACAACTTGGAAATCCTTCCCAAGCCCGTCCTTGCCGCGCGCTGAGCAGCGGGGGGACCGACGATGAGGGAAAAGATGGTGACCCGATTCTGGGAGGCCCGCTGAATGCAGTCCTCCGGCCTGACCCGGCTCCCCTCGTCTTTTCCATCCGAGACGACGACGACAGCCTTCCGTCCTGAGGGAACTACCGAGAGGACATCGACCGCATCGCACAAGGCGTCATAGAGCACCGTTTCACTTCGAGTGGGGATCAGGCGAGCGAGACGCGTGCGGATTGCCTTGTGGTCGGCGGTCAACTCCTCCTGCCGTTCCACCTTGACTCCAAAGGTGATGAGGGCCACTCGATCAACCGGGGTCAGGCCGGCCAGAAGCTTCTTGGCCGCCTCTCTGGCGTCTTGAAACGGCGCTCCTTTCATGCTACCGCTCACGTCAATTGCCAGAACAAGGAAGGTGGGGGCCGCCTCCGGGTCGGCCTTCGCGAGCTGGAAATAGGACTCCTCGCCCTTCACCGCCCCACTCAGCCCCTGGAGTTCCTTCCCATCCACGGACACCCGAAGCGCCTTTGCCTCCAGATCCGTGACCGGCCTCCCGCTGGGATCGAGAATCGAGAGGGTCGTCATCAGGATCGGAAATCGGGAGGAGTCGATCTCCCCAATGATGACCTCTCCCTTGCCCAGCGCCGCCATCGCCTGGTGGCTGAACAAGAAGAAAGCAGCAACAACCAGCGCAAGACCCCCCCCACGCCTTCTCATCCCTTCACCTTTCACCTTCTCGCGCGAAGATTGCTCTCCTCCGGAGCCCCTTCCCATTAGAGGGAGGAAAAGGCCAGCTTCGTCCTCCCTACCTCGATGACGTCCTTGTCCATCAGCGCCCTAGGTTCCCGGACTCGGACCTTGGCTTTTTCGTCTTTCCATGAGCTGCCGGCGGGGTAGATGAAGGTCCCGTTGGTGGAGGCGAGGTCCCAGAGCATGTACTGTCCCTCTTCTGCCTTGATGACCGCATGCTCGGCCGAGACGGTGGAGTCTTCGATAAGGGCGATGTCGTTTGAGGCGTCACGGCCGATGCGGGTGTTCCCCTGTGCATTGACGGGGAACTCCCGGCCGCGCATGGGCCCGTCGACCACGAAGAGCCGGGCGAAAGTCGGGGGGGCAACGGTGATCGGCTGGGTGGCCCGTGGGGAGGGACCTGCCGGCGTAGCCGTAGCCGCCTGGGCGGTAGCCCCAGCCGCGAGCCGCGCCGAAATCGCCTGAACCAGCTCCTCTTGATACTTTCGCTGCGCCTCTACCTGCTGACGTTCCCGTGCACAGAGCCGGCACGGCAGAGGTCTCCCATTCGAGAACTCGATGGGATGGCCCCATTCGCAGGTGGGGGTTCTGCGCATCAGGAGGTAGAGGATAAGCCCAAACAAGACAAAGGTGAAGCTTGTAAGACCCCAGACGGAAAGGATCCCCAGGGGCGGGACCTTATAAAGGGCTGCGATCAGGGCCGTGATGATCACCAACCCCCAAAAAATCCCAACCCCCCAGAGGACATGCCTCATCCCCCGCTGCTGGGCATCCCTCACCACGGCAATTGTCGCAATCACAAGCCCTGCCAGCATGATCAGGAAGAAGACGATGCCGGCAATCATCAGCGATTGCGCTCCTCCAAAAAGCTCAGCCAGAGATTCCATCTTCTGCCCTCCTCTTAAAAAGCTTACCCCGATCCCCTCGCGACCTGAGGTCAACAGTCTTAGAAGTCGTTTCAAAACCTATTCATGGCCTGAGTAGCCTTGCTGTAAGGTCTGTAAATCAAGGTCTCCGGCGCATGACGGTCCTTAGGAGGGAGGTTTTGAAACCAGTTCTAGACAATGGCTCAAACCAACCCCCTCCCCGTTGACCGTCGCCCAAGCTCGCGAGTTGCTCAACGTGGTGTTGCCCCGGCAGGTCTTCGACGCCTACGCCGCCCTGGCGCTGATCCAGTACTACCAACGCCGCAACCATATTGCCTATCTCGCCCATCGCAAGCGCATACTCAAACGCTTGCGCCAGCGGCGTTCGTGGAAACAAGGTGAAAGAATCTCGCTGTAGTACTAACTACCTCCTAAAAATCGCCACCGCCACCCCGCCAAATAGGCGTCCCTCCAAATCAAATGTAGCTAGTTCCCATCCCTCTTTGCCATATTTGTTAAACCATGCTTCCAGCATCTCTATAGCCTCTGCTTCTGTCTTTGCTCCTTTCGCTATCTCTTTTCCCATGGCAGCAACTTTATATTCAGTTCTCCTTGCAGCATAAGAACATGAGGAAGTTGCCAGCAGGGAAACAATCAGGTTGAGCGCCAGCAAGACTCCCATTGCTACCAATGACACTCTGATAAATAGATCACGCTTCATGTTAACCTCCTTTGTCCAAGATATAGGGATCGATCATCGGGGTGCTCACATCCACCCCTGGTGAGGGCTGCGCTAAATAGGGTTTCATGAAAATTGAACATGGAACCCCTGGCACACCGCCTGGAGGGCCCTGTAGTCGCGGTTCACACGACAGAGCCAAGAGAGTTGTTCAAGAATCGTGAAAAGCTATTTAGAAGTGATGTTCTTGCTACTTCGTGATCCGCGTGTCACCTCAACCAGCCTCCTTGGGCGGCAGGGCCCCAGTCCCCCAGAAACACAACGGCCCTTCAGGGCTCACCCTGCCCCAAAGGGCCGTGCCCAGGCGTTGAGTCCGCTC
>CAZHST010000074.1:0-11583 GCA_964535215.1 uncultured bacterium | reverse complement strand
TCCTCACCTCCAGCTTTTATAATAGGCCGGAGAGAGGAGGTTTTCGACAGAGCAATGGGAGTGGAGTTCTTATCCTTGGGGTGTGGTGCGGCCCCCCGGGGGAGGCGGTATGATTAAAACTGGGGAGCACCCCGTTGGAGGGAAGGGATCAGCCCTTCAAGCGGGTCGCCGAGCGACCTCGATGGACGAGTCTTGTTGTTTAGCATCCACAGGTTATCCTAAGGCATCCTGTGCATCTCGTGGGGATAGCTGTGGACAAGCCGACGGCTCATTTTAAAACATCGGCGTTCAACGGTCAGCGTTCAGCCTCGGGAACCCCTTTCGGTCCTCAGCTTGAACCGGGATATCTTCGCGGCGATCTTCGCGGTTTCGATGATGCTCCGCGCGTCGGCGATCCCTTTCCCGGCGATGTCGAAGGCGGTCCCGTGGTCCACCGAGGTTCTGATGATCGGAAGGCCGACCGTGACATTTACCCCCCAGTGAAAGCCAACGAGTTTGATGGGGATATGCCCCTGGTCATGGTACATGGCAACGACGATGTCGAACTCCCCCCGCTTCGCCCTGGCATAGATCGTATCGGGGGGATAGGGGCCTGTGACCTCAATCCCCTCCGCCTTTGCTTCCTCGACGGCCGGGGCGATCTCCCGGATCTCCTCATCCCCGAAGAGCCCATGCTCCCCTGCATGGGGGTTAAGTCCCGAGACGGCGATCCTCGGTCTCCTGACCCCCAATTCCCGGACGGCCTGGTCGGCCAATCGGATGACCGAGAGGACCCTTGGCTTCTTCACCTTCTCGATCGCCGCCTTCAGGGAGCAATGGGTGGAGACATGGATCACCCGGAACCGTCCTACCACCAGCATCATGGCGTAGTCCTTCGTCCCCGTCCGCTCGGCCAGGATCTCCGTGTGGCCGTCGTAGGTAAACCCTGCCAGGCGCATCGCCTCCTTGTTTAGCGGAGCCGTCACAATAGCGTCTACGTCTTTCGCCAGCGCGAGGTCGGTGGCCTTGAAGACATACTCGACGGCCGCCCGGCCGCAGGTGGCCGAGAGTTGCCCGGGTGGACACAGGTCGGGGTCAGCGTTCTGTAAGTCCAGGACCTCGACGGTGCCGAATTGGCCTTCCACCTCCTTTGGCGAGGAGACAACCTTTATGGGGAGGTCAAGGTGGCAGAACCGCAGGGCCCGCTCCATGATCCGGGCATCACCGATGACCAGGGGCCTGGCGAGGGTATACATCTTCTCTTCGGCGAGGGCCTTCAGGACGACCTCAGGGCCGATCCCCGCCGGGTCGCCGATGGTGATACCGATCAACGGCCTTCTGTCGGCAGTCATGACAACCTCCTGGATTTCCCGTTCCCGGCCCATTTCCTCGAGGACAGTTCATCGGCCCTTCCGGTAATCTCTCACCCGGAGGGGTCTCCCATGCCCCCGTAAAGCTATCGATGGATCGGGTCCTACCGCATCACCTTTTCCCCGATCTTCCTCAGCGTTTCCGAACCACGTCCTCACTTATAATCCCCTCCACCTGCCGTGTCAAGGGGAATAAAGGAGGGATGTGTCTTGGTACAGAAATCTTCCCAATGTCTTCTCTCGTGTCAGATGAATCGCCCGCTGTCCTGAACAGGACCCTGGGCAGGTTGAAGAGGAGGTCCAAGGGCTTTTTCTTGATCTCTTGAAGAAATTGCAGTACCTTAAGCACAAACACGGGGGCGGAGATGCGGCTCTTCGAGCACGAGGCAAAAAGGCTCTTCCAGGAGGCGGGAGTGAGCATCCCTTCCGGCGTCCTCCTGATCTCCCCTGCTGAGGTGGAAGAGGCAGCAAGGCGGATCCCCTTTCCGGCTGTTCTGAAGGCCCAGGTCCTGACGGGGGGACGCAAGAAGGCCGGTGGTGTCGCGCTTGTTCGGGACTTGGAGGAGGCGAAGGTGGAGGCGGAGCGGCTTTTCGGCTTAGAGATCCGGGGCCTCCGTCCCGAGGGCCTCCTGTTCGAGGAGCAGGTCCAGGTTCGGGAGGAGTTGTATCTGGCCATAACCTATGACACCGCGGCCAAGGAGGCTATCGTCCTCCTCTCGAAGGAGGGGGGGGTGGAGGTCGAGGCGGCCAGGCCCGGACAGGTGATCCGCTACCCGTTCGACATCCGCCAGGGGTTCTCCCAGTACCAGGGGCGGGAGGCGGCAGCCGCTTTAGGGCTCACCGGCCAGGATCTCCTCCAAGGAGGCCAAGTCATCCATGGGCTCGTCCACCTCTTTCTCCGGTTCGACGCGACCCTGGTCGAGGTGAATCCCCTGGCCAGGACTCCTGAGGGAAGGTACATGGCCCTGGACGCCCACATCGAGTTGGATGATGATGCCCTCTTTCGGCATCCTGAGTTAGAGAGGGAGTATCGTATTCCCAGGCGGGAGGGGACTGGAAGGCCGGTAACGACCTTTGAGGCCAAGGCGGCGGCTATTGATGCCTCGGACCATCGGGGCGTCGCCGGACGCGTCGTCGAGTTCGATGGGGACCTGGGTCTCTTGATCGGCGGGGGAGGGGCGAGCCTGACCGCTTTTGACGCCGTCAAGCGCTCCGGGGGCCGTCCTGCCAACTACTGCGAGATCGGGGGGAATCCGAGTGTGAAGAAGGTCGCCGAGCTGACCAAGTTGATCCTCTCCAAGCCTGGTGTCAGGAAGCTCGCCGTCATCATGAATGTCGTGTCCAATACCCGGGTCGATCTGGTCGCGAGAGGGGTGATCAAAGGGATCATCGAGCTGGGCCTTGACCCCAAAGAGGTGATCGCCGTCTTTCGCATCCCGGGATCCTGGGAGGAGGAAGGGGTCAAGATCCTGAAGCGATACGGCATCCCCTACTGTGACCGGACCGTCTCCATTGATGAAGCAGCAAGAAGGGCTGCAGCCCCTGGAGGGAAGGGGTGAAGAAGGAGGAAAGGGGGGAGACCTCATGGCGGAGGATGTAACCCGGAAGGAGGAGAAGCTCTCACCGGCCGCGTTCGTGAAGAGGGCCATCGAAACCTTGCGGAAGCCGCCCTTCAAGGGCATCCACTCTGTCTACTCGGGGTTCAACCAGGCCTTCCGGGCCTATTTCAACGAGGACCCGGTGGAGTGGACCAACAAGCTGGCGGCGGAGGGGATCATCGAGATCCGTCCGGCTAAGGGGGGGGTGATGCTCTACCTCCCCGGGGAGGCCCCCCAGCGGGAAGCGGCCACTGAGGTCCTAAAGAAGATGGGCCTCGACAAACCCTGATAGCTCTTCTGGTGCAGGGCCGGGGGGCGTTTCAAAAGCTGCCACCTGCGGGGACCGTGGTCCTGTGTTCGCCGTCTTTGTTTCTGGAAGTCTTCGGTGACCAACCCGTCTAACAGGAGAGGGAGGGGATCATGGACGAGACAAAGATCACCTTGACCGAGCAGGAGATGCCGAAGGCGTGGTACAACATCCTCCCGGATCTGCCCAGGCCCTTGGATCCACCGCTCAATCCGGCAACGGGCCAACCCATCGGCCCCGAGGCCTTGACCCCTATTTTCCCAATGGCCCTGATCATGCAAGAGGTCTCCCAGGAGCGGTGGATCGAGATCCCGGAGCCGGTCCGGAAGGTGTATGCCCTCTGGCGGCCGACGCCCTTAATCCGGGCGAGGCGGTTGGAGCAGGCCCTGGACACCCCCGCGAGGATCTACTACAAGTGGGAGGGGGGGAGCCCTCCGGGGAGCCACAAGCCCAACACCGCGGTGGCCCAGGCCTTCTATAACAAGGAAGCAGGGGTCAAAAGGCTCACGACGGAGACGGGGGCGGGGCAGTGGGGGAGCGCCCTCGCCTTCGCCTGCCGCCTCTTTGGATTGGAGTGCACCGTCTACATGGTCCGGGTGAGCTATGAGCAGAAGCCCTATCGGCGGATCCTGATGGAGTCTTGGGGGGCGACGGTCTTCCCCAGCCCGACGGACCGGACCAATGCTGGGCGGACAATCCTTGCGGCCGATCCCAACTCGCCAGGGAGCCTGGGGATCGCCATCAGCGAGGCCATCGAGGATGCCGCCACCCACGATGACACCAACTACTCCCTGGGGAGCGTCTTGAACCATGTCCTCCTGCACCAGACCATCGTCGGCCTGGAGGCCAAAGCCCAGTTCGAGAAGATCGGGGACTACCCGGACATCCTGGTCGGTTGTGTCGGTGGCGGCTCCAACTTCTCCGGCTTCGTCTTCCCCTTCGTCCAGGATAAGCTGAAAGGGGACCGGAAAGATCTCCGGGTCATCGCCGCCGAGCCAACGGCCTGTCCGACCCTGACCAAAGGGGTATACGCCTACGACTTCGGGGATACGGCCAAGACAACGCCCCTCCTGAAGATGTACACCCTGGGCTCCGACTTTATCCCCGCCCCGATCCACGCCGGGGGTCTCCGGTACCACGGTGATGCCCCGCTCGTCTGCCTTCTCTACAACGAGGGGGTCATCGAAGCGGCGGCGTATCCTCAGAACCCGGTCTTTGAGGCGGCCCTGACCTTTGCTAGGACCGAAGGCATCCTTCCGGCCCCCGAAACAGCCCACGCCATTAGGACCGTGATTGACGAGGCCTTGAAGTGCAAAGCGTCCGGTGAACGGAAGGTCATCGCCTTCAACTGCTCCGGCCACGGCCACTTCGATCTGGGAGCCTACGAGGCGTATCTGGCAGGGAAATTGCAAAACTTTGAGTACCCGGAGGCGAAGATCCAGGAATCCCTGGCCCGCCTTCCCAAGGTGTAGGCGCCGGGAGCCGACGTAAACCTATAGCTTTCAGCCGTCGGCTCCCAGGATTTGGGATTTGGGATTGCGGATTTCGGATTTGGAAAGCATGGACCCGTTTTTCAATCCGAGATCCGAAATCGGCAATCCGCAATTTCAAGGGAGGTCCGTTGACATGACAGGTTGGCTGTTCTTCGGCATCCTGGTCCTCCTGGTGGGCGGGGCGATCCTCCTCTACAACGGCCTGGTCCAGCTCAGGGTCCGTTCCGACGAGGCCTGGTCCGACATCGAGGCCCAGTTGAAACGCCGCTACGATCTGATCCCCAACCTGGTCGAGGCGGTCAAGGGCTACGCCTCCCACGAGCGGGGGTTGTTTGAGAAGGTGGCGGAGCTTCGGTCCCGGGCCATGGGCGCCCCTGGTCTCCGGGAAAAGGGGCAGGCAGAGGGGGAGTTGACCCAGGCCCTCCGGACCCTCTTCGCCGTGGCCGAGAATTACCCCCAACTGTGGGCGAACGAGAACTTCCTTAAGCTCCAGCAGAACCTGGCCGAGGTCGAGGAACAGATCCAGCTCTCCCGGCGCTACTACAACGCCGTCGTCCGGGACCTCAACACGAGGATCATGGTCTTCCCGTCAAACCTGATCGCCTCCTGGTTCGGCTTCAAGGAACGGGATTTCTTCGAGCTGGAGGCGCCTGAGGAGCGACGGCCCGTCCGGGTCCAGTTCTAAAGGGAGAAGGAGGCTCACGATGCGTCGCCTCCTCTTCCTGGCCGTCCTGCTTTCCCTCCTTCCTGCCAACGCGTTCGGCCGCACCTGGGAGATCCAGGACTTTGACGTGGATATCCTGGTTTACCGGGATGGCGCGATCCGGGTGGAGGAGCGGCTCGCCCTCCGCTTCGCGGGGAGCTTTAACGGGATTGTGCGTTCGATCCCCGTCCAGTATCTGGGGCCCCTTGGGACGACCTCCAGGCTCCGGCTCAAGCTCCAGGAGGTCACGGACGAGGCGGGAAGGCCCTTAAAGGTCGAACCCTCCGAAAGGGAGGGCTACAGGCACTTCAAGATCTGGATCCCGGGTGCTGTCGATACCAGGCGGACCGTCGTCCTCCGGTACCGGGTGGACAATGCCATCCGCTCCTTCCCAGACCATGACGAGCTGTACTGGAATGCCACGGGGACCGAATGGCCGGTAGTGATCAAACGGGCCTCCTCGGTGGTCCATCTCCCGGAGGAGGCCACCGGGGGCCTGAAGGCCGTGGCCTACACGGGTCCGTTCGGGGCGAGGGGGACGGATTATACGCTGGAGATCCTGGGGAATACGGCCACCTTCACCTCCACCCGGCCCTTCGGGTACCGGGAGGGGCTCACCATTGTGGTCGGATGGCCGAAGGGGATCACGACCTCCCCCTCGTGGCTCGCGAAGGCCTGGTGGGGGCTGACCGACAACCCGTTCTTCCTCCTCCCCTTCTTCGTCTTCGCCCTGATGGGCCTCCTCTGGTACACGGGGGGAAGGGATCCCAAGCCTGGCCGTTCCGTCATGCCCCTCTACGAACCCCCCGACGGGCTTAAGCCCGCGGAGGTCGGAACCCTCGCCGATTACACCATGGACTTCAGGGACCTCTCGGCCACCCTGGTGGATCTGGCCGTCAAAGGCTACCTGAAGATTGAGGAGATGGAGGGAGGCTACGCCTTCCGCCGTCTGAAGGACCCCGGGACGGGGGGGGAGCTTCGCCCCTACGAGCGGACGCTCCTGGAAGGGATCTTTGGAGAGCATGGCGACTATGTCCCCCTCGACCTCCTGGAGAACCGCTTCTATCACCACCTCCCGAAGTTGAAAGAGGAGATCTACCAGGAGCTGAAAGGCCGACGCTACTTCGTCAGCCGTCCCGACCGGGTGAAAAGGTTCTATCAGACGATCGCCTGGCTCCTCCTGGTGATCGGTTTTGTTCCGGTGATCGGCTACGCCTCGGCCCGGGGGGGGAGCCCCTTCCTAGCCGGGGGGATCCTCTTTGTCTCCGCCGGGATCATCCTCGCCTTCGCCCGCATCATGCCCGCCCGGACGAAGGCCGGGGTGGAGGCGTATGTCAAGGTCCTTGGGCTTCAGGAGTACCTCTCCAGGGCAGAAAGGGACCGGATGCGCTTGATCCGGGACCCCTCCTCTTTTGAGAAGCTCCTCCCGTACGCGATGGCCTTAGGCGTCGAGCAGAACTGGGCCAGGGCCTTTGCCGGAATCATCACCGAACCTCCCACGTGGTACGAGGGGGCCTCCCAACGCTTCAGCCCCATGGGGTTCAGCCGCCAACTGAACGGCCTGTCCCGGAGGGTCTGGACGACCATGAGTTCCTCCCCAAGGGCCAGTTCCAGCTCCTCAGGGTTCAGCGGGGGGGGAGGGGGTGGCTTCTCCGGCGGGGGGTTTGGCGGCGGGGGCGGGAGCGCTTTCTAAGCGCCTTGTGAAGGGGAAGCCACAGCTGACCCGGGGCTTCGTCGGTTCAAGGAGGTTACCCAAAAGTGGCTCAGAAGATCCTGGTTGTGGACGATGAGCCGGACATCGTGGAGCTCCTCAAGTATCATCTGGAACGGGAGGGCTTCAGGGTTCTGGCCGCCTTCGATGGCCGGGAGGCCCTGGAGCTGACCGTCAAGGAGCGACCGGACCTTTTGATCCTGGACCTGATGCTCCCCGGTCTCGATGGGCTGGAGGTCTGCCGGCGCCTCCGCCGTGATCCCACAACGGTCTCTCTCCCCATCCTCATGCTGACGGCGAGGGGGGAGGAGGTTGACAAGATCGTGGGCCTGGAGCTGGGGGCCGACGACTATGTCACCAAGCCTTTCAGTCCCAGAGAAGTCGTGGCCCGGGTCAAGGCCCTCCTCCGCCGATCCACCGAGCCCGAAGGGAAGGAGGTCCTCCGGTTCGGTGCCCTCGCGATGGACGTCGGGCGCTATACCGTTACCGTTGGAGGAGAGGCCGTGGCGTTGACCTCGAAGGAGTTCGAGCTCCTCCGGGCGCTGATGACTGCCAGGGGGAGGGTGGTAAGCCGTGACTTCCTTCTGGAGAAGGTGTGGGGCTACGAGCGGGCCTTCGAGGTGGAATCCCGCACCGTGGACGTCCACATCCGCCGCTTAAGACAGAAGCTTAAGTCCGAGGCGAAGCGGATCCTCACCGTCAAGAGCGTCGGCTACCGTTTCGACCCCGATTGAGGAGCATGCTCAGCCCTCTCCTGAACCTGGTTAGGCGCCGGATTGCCGCCAAGCTGACCCTGACCTACCTCTTCCTGATCTTTGTCATCGTCGGGGTAATGGGGATCTCGGTCGCCAGGATCCTGGAGCAGCGCTCGGTCTTGAACCTGAAGGCGAGCCTGGTCGCCCAGGGAAGGCTGGTGAAGGACACTATCGTCCCCTACCTCATCCCGGGGGGAACGTCGCAAGCGTTGGTTCAGGAACTGGCCCATGAGCTCGGCGGCCGGATGGGGCTGCGGGTGACGATCATCGCTCGGGATGGGGTGGTCCTGGGGGATTCCGAGCAGACCCTGGAAGGGGTCCGGCAGATGGAGAACCACCGGGAGCGGCCCGAGGTGAGGGCTGCCCTGGCCGGGGAGATCGGGAGCGCCCTCCGGTGGAGCACGACACTCCAGGCCGACATGCTCTACGTCACCATACCCTTGCTTCGGGAGGAGGAGGTCGTGGGGGTCTTGCGGGTGGCCGTTCCGTTGACCGAGGTCAAGGAGGCGAAGGTCTCGGTCCGGCGGGCTGTCCTCTTCGGCGCCCTCATCGCCTCAGGGGTTGCCTTCGCCGTGAGCCTGGTGATCGCCCGAAGGGTGACGAGGCCGGTGGTGGAGATGGAAAGGATCGCCTACCGTTACGCCTCCGGGGATTTTGGCGAGCGGGTCCCGGCAGGATCTCAGGACGAGATCGGTGAGTTAGGCCGGGCCCTGAACATCATGGCCGAGCGCCTGGAGGAGAAGATCGGGGATTTGGAGCGGGAGCGGACCAAGACCGCGGCGATTCTGGAGAGCATGGAGGAGGGGGTCATCGCCGTGGACCCCCAGGGCCGGATCCTCTTGATGAACAGAAGCGCCAGGGCCTTCTTCCGACTCCGCCACGGGCTGATCGAGGGTCGTCCCTTCCTTGAAGTGATCCGGAACAAAGAGCTGTTCGACCTCATCCAGGAGTGCCGGGCCTGTCGCAAGGGGGAGCTTTGCCGGAAGGAACTGACCTTAGTCACCCCGGTGGAGCGGACCCTTCAAGCTCACGCTGTCCCCTTCCACCTCCGGGGAGAAGCCGTGGGGGTCCTCCTCGTCCTCCACGACATCACGGAACTTCGACGCTTAGAACGGGTCAGGACCGAGTTCGTGGCCAATGTCTCCCATGAGCTCCGCACCCCCCTGACCTCGATTGCAGGGTACCTGGAGACCCTGCTTGGCGGGGCTTTGGAGGAGCCCGCGAACGCTCGCCGCTTTCTGGAGATTGTCTTCAAGCACACCGAGCGGCTGAGCCGCCTTTTGGATGATCTTCTGGAGCTGTCGAACATCGAGCTGGGGAAGATGAAGCTTAAGCTTCAGCCCACGGGGCTTCACGAGGTCATGGAAGGTGTCCTCGCCATCTATCGGCCTCAGGCCGAGGCAAAGGGGCTGACATTAGCCAGCCAGGTCCCCACCGGGCTCCCACCCGTGCTGGCCGACCGGGATCGGCTTTCCCAGATCCTCATCAACCTCGTTGATAACGCGGTCAAGTTTACCCCAGAAGGCGGCCGCATCACCGTTTCCGCCAGGGCTCAGGGGTTAAAGGTTAGGGATCGGGGGGTAGGAACCATCCCTCAACCTCTAGCCCCCAGCCTCCAGCCTCCAGCCCCCGACGAGTTTGTGGAGATCAGCGTGATGGATACGGGCATCGGCATCCCCTCCTGGGACCTCCCCCGCATCACCGAGCGCTTCTACCGCGTCGAGAAGGCCCGGTCCCGTGAGTTGGGAGGGACCGGCCTCGGCCTGGCCATCGTCAAGCACCTGGTCCAGGCCCACGGCGGGGCACTTCAGATTGAAAGCGAGCTGGGGAAAGGGACCACGGTCCGCTTCACCTTGCCCAAGGCCTAGCGGAAACTGACAGAAGTTGACCTGGTATGGGCAATGCGGGTGGAGGTGAGGGCGAGGATGCTGCGGAGGGGCTTTAGGCGAGGGCGGCCTGCCAACTGGCTTCATCCACCCTCCCATCCTGGACGACCACGACCTGCTTCTCGTAGGCCAGCGCCTCGACCTCCGAGGGCCACTCCTTTCCTGCGGCCACTGGGACGGCCTTTAACCCGGCTCGGCATAACACCTGGGCCCGCTCCCGGGCCCGTTCCACGTCGGAGCGCTCCACCCGCCAGGATGCTTCGACCACCAGAAGCACCGGCTCCCCCGTCTCCCTGAGCCTCCCCCCCCACAAGAGGTCGGCGGCCAGCACCTGGGTGTAGTCTCGCTCCGTGATCCGGCCTTCCTGAAGGGCGATCTGGAGCTGATCGGCCACCTCGCTGGTTGCCTCATGGCCTTCTCGGAGGAAGCGGCCGAAGATGCCCGTTGCCCGATGGCGGTAGAAGAGCTCCCGGGCCTCTCCCTTGAGGTCTCGGATCTCCTCCCGAAGCTGTCTCCGGTCGGCGGCGGCTTCAGCGAAGCCCCGTTCCATGCGGTCGTTGGTTTCCCGGATGGCTTCCCAGATGCGTTGCCGGTCGGCGGCGGCTTCAGCGAAGCCCCGTTCCATCCGCTCCGCCAGCCGATCCAGGGCGGCTTCCGTCCGCCGCTGGGCCTCGGCCAGCGCCTCCACGACCCGGGGCAGGTTCAGGAAGGCCTCGGGGAAGAGGAGCCGCGCCAGCTCCGCCCGCCATTCAGGATGAGCCTCGAGGAGGCGGATCAGATCATGGAAATCGCTGATGGTGAAGGGCATCACCCTTTCCTTGGAAAAGCCTAAACCTTAAGAAGTATAGCATACAAGGGCGGGATTTCCCACCGCCAAGTCTCCCCGACCGGTCGCCTATCCGCCTTTCACCTTCCCTTTCTTACCCCGATTTTTTACCTCGATGTAACCTGCCCGTCCTTTCCCTGTTACACAACGGGGGTATCTTGACTCTTCAGGCGGCCCTGGAGGGACACCAGAACTCCCCTGGGGGCAAACCGCTTAACTGAGAGTGGATGGGGGAATTCAGGACTTTGTTCCAGAAAGGAGAACACTGTGAAGCGGACGATCAAGATCATGCTGGTAGGGATGCTACTGGTGTTTGGGGGCTCGGTATCCGGTGCCAAAGCCCAGGAACCCAAGGAGAAGCCGGTCGTCGAGCAGATCCTGGATGTGTTGTTAGAGCGGGCGGAGATCGACCAAGAGCAGTACAAGGTGTTAAAGGAGAAGGCGAAGGAGGAACGGGAAGGAGGACTTCTGGCAGGGGTTGAGAAGGGGAGGCCGTTTCTCAAATCAGCCGATGAGAACTTCGAGTTCTTCCTCGTGGGGCGACTGAACACTGACTTCCACGCGACCGAGGGCGATGCCCGAACCCTGGCTGGAGCGGATCTGAACGACCGGTTCTTGATCCGGCGGGCCCGTTTGGGAGTTGAGGGACGGTTCTTTAAGCTGGTCCGGTTCCATGTTGAAGCGGACTTCACGGACGGAGGGTTCAATCTGAAGGATGGCTATGCCGAATTGGACTTTAGGCCCGAGCTTCGGCTCCGGGCGGGGCAATTCAAAGAGCCGTTCAGTCTGGAGGAATTGACCTCATCCCGCTTCATCGATTTCGTCGAGCGGTCGCTGGTGAACGAGCTGGTCCCGGCCCGAGACATCGGGGTGATGCTCCACGGCAGCCTCTTTCAGGGCCTGCTGAGCTATGCCGTGGGAGGGTTCAACGGGACCGGGGAGGATGCGGCCGACA
>CAZHST010000073.1:0-11690 GCA_964535215.1 uncultured bacterium | reverse complement strand
TCATCACGGAGGGGAAGGGCTTCTCCCCCAACGATCTGGTCAAGCCCCTCTCCCCTTAGCTGTTTCTTCCTTTCTTAGGGAGCCTGAAAGAACGGAAGCCTGTCTTCCGGATCAGGTTCCCTTTTTCTTTTTGCCTTCGGGAGGGGATTCCAGTACAATTTAGGGTATGCGGACGTTTCTCACGGGGGGGACCGGCTTCATCGGGAATGCCCTCTTAAAGCGGCTTCTGGCTTTAGGAAGGGAGGTGGTTGCCCTTGTCCGCCGCCCGGAGGATGCCCATCGTCTTCAGGCCCAAGGCGCGACCCCGGTCATGGGGGACCTCCTGGATCAGGAGGCTTTGGCCAGGGCTATGGAAGGGTGCCGTGTGGTGTACCATGTGGCGGGCTTAAACCGCTTCTGCCTGCGGGACCCCTCGCCCCTTTACCGGATCAATGTTGAAGGGACCAGGAACGTCCTCCATGCGGCTTTGAAGCAGGGGGTCAGCCGGGTGATCTACACGAGTTCGGCGGCGGCCATCGGGGAACCGAAGGGGGTCATCGCCCACGAGGAGACGCCCCATCGAGGCTTTTTTCTCTCCCATTACGAGCGCTCGAAGTACCAAGCCGAGCAGGTGGCGTTCTCCTTCGCCCGTCAGGGGTTGCCGGTGGTCGTGGTGAGCCCTTCCTCGGTCCAGGGACCGGGGCGGCTCCATGGCACGGCGCGGCTCATCCTGGACTATCTGAACGGCCGACTCCCGGTGATTTTCGGGACCTATGTCAGCTTCGTCTACATTGACGATTGCGTCGAGGCCCATGTTCGGGCGGAGGAGCGGGGGAGGGTTGGGGAACGGTACCTCGTGAGCGGCGCCACCCTCCCGGTTCAAGAGGCCCTGGCCATCGTCGCCGAATGCACAGGGCTCGATCAGATTCCCCGGCGGCTCCCGGCCCCCCTGGCCTTGGCCTTAGGGGCCGGTGCGGAGGCCTTCGCCAGGCTCTTCGGACGGGCTCCAAAGCTTTGTCTCGAGCAGGTGAGGACGATGCTGCACGGTCACCGGTATGAGAGCAGCAAGGCGGTGCGGGAGTTAGGGCTCGCCTTCACCCCTCCGGGGGAGGCCATCGCCCGTACGATCCGATGGTATGTGGAGGCTGGGCACGTCACCCCCACCCGTCCCCTCCCCCTTCAAGGAGGAGGGTAGAGGGGGGCTGATTTTATCGGGGGAGCTGTGGGAACACTACGATGGATCATCCCGGTGGGGGCCTCCATGCGGCGGTGGGTCTGGAGCGTCCCGAACCTTCTCTCGGCCGCCCGGATCGTGGCCATACCGCTGCTCGTCTTCCTCCTGTTCTTCCCCGAGAGGACCACGAACCTTCTCGCCGCCCTCCTCTTCTCCTTCGCGTGTTTGACCGATTTCCTCGATGGCTACATCGCCAGACGGTATCAGCTGGTCACCTCCGTCGGGAAGCTGCTCGATACGCTGGCCGATAAGCTCCTGATCCTTGCCCCCTTGATCATGCTCGTGGCCTTGAAGAGGCTTCCGGCCTGGATGGTGGTGGTGATCGTCTGGCGGGAGATGGCGGTCATGGCCCTCCGGGAGGCCGCCTCCCGGCAGGGGATCGTCATCCAGGCCAGCCGGCTCGGCAAGCTGAAGACCACCCTTCAGGATCTGGCCCTGATTCCTCTCCTTCTCCACGACCCGTACTTCTCCATTGACTTTCACGCCGTTGGCCTCACGCTTCTCTGGTTGGCCCTGCTGGTCACCGTCTGGTCAGGGGTCGAGTATTTCCTGAAATTCTGGAAGATGGCGGTAAGATCTTGAGGGAGACTGATGGCGGAATGGTTCCTGGTAGCCGTTGCGTACCTCTCAGGCTCCATCCCTTTCGGTCTGATCCTCTCCAAGGTCCTGGGGGGGGTGGATGTGCGGAGGTACGGGAGTGGGAACATCGGGACGGCCAATGTCCTGAGGACTGTTGGGAAGACCGCCGCTGCCCTGACCCTCGTGGGGGATACGCTCAAGGGCTTCCTGCCCGTCTTCGCCGCCACCTCCCTGAGGGTGTCAGAGCCCTTGCTCCTCTTGACCGGCCTTGCGGCCATCGCCGGGCACAACTGGTCTATCTTCCTCCGCTTCTCAGGGGGGAAGGGGGTGGCGACCAGCTTCGGCGTCCTCCTGGGGCTTTTCCCCGTCCTGGCCCTGATCGGGGCCGTCGTCTGGCTCCTGGTGGTTCTCCTCTCCCGTTATACCTCGTTAGGGGCCCTGGTCTCGGCCGCCGTCATCCTGCTCCTGGTCTTCTTCACTTCTGGCCTCTCGCCCCGCTTCCTCTTCGTGAGCATCCTGGCCCTTCTCATCGTCTTCACCCACCGGGAGAACATCCAACGGCTCCTCCAGGGGACGGAGCGGAAGGTTGGCGAGCGGGTCCGATAGGGGGATGCGATGCCCTTTGTCCAAGTCTTGGGGAAGAAGATCCATTACGTGGGGGATGTCGGTGTCGAGGGGGATGCTCCCCTCCTCTTCGTCCACGGAGCCGGCGGGACCCACGAGAACTGGCTCAATCAACTTCGGGGCCTCTCCGGTCGGTATCCGGCCCTGGCCGTTGATCTGCCAGGCCACGGCCGCTCCGAAGGGGATGGTTTCCGAAGCATCGAGGCCTACCGGGACTTCGTCAAGGAATTCCTGGATGCCCTTGGCCTCCGGCAGGCGGTTTTAGTCGGGCATTCAATGGGTGGGGCCATCGCCTTAAGTTTCGCCCTGCTCTATCCGACCCGTCTTGCGGCCCTGGTCCTGGTGGGGACAGGGGCCAGACTCAAGGTCCATCCCAGGGTCTTCGAGGCCTTGCGAGGGGATCGAAACGAGGCGGCCCACCTCCTGGTGGGGTGGGCCTATGCGGAAAATGCTCCCCCGGAGCTGATCCGACAGGGGGAGGCCAAGTGGCTCGAGGCCTCCCCCGCGGTGGTGGAAGGGGATTTTCTGGCCTGCAACGCCTTCGATCTCATGGACGAGGTGGAGAAGATCCGTCTCCCCACCTTGATCCTCTGCGGGGCCGAGGATCGGCTCACCCCGGTCAAGTATGCTGAATACCTCCATCAAAAGATCCGGGGTTCGAGACTGCTCCTCGTCCCAGGGGCCGGGCACATGGTGATGATCGAGCGTCCAGAGGAAATGAATCGGGCCCTGGACGCGTTCCTCCAGCAGATTCCATGATCCTTTTCTCCAGAGGTGAGAAAGGAGGTTCCATGCCCAGACCGTTTCTCCACCGCACGAGGAGCCTGGTGATGTTTGTCCTCATGGGATCCCTCGCCCTCTCGCCAGGGGCCGCCAGGGGCGAGGCCCTGGACTGGGAGACCCTGGGGGAGGAGGCCGTCTCCTATTTAAGCCGATACCTCCAGCTTGATACCAGCAACCCGCCGGGGAACGAGATCCAGGCAGCCCGGTTCTTCAAGGCCATCTTTGACCGGGAGGGGATCGAGAGCCGGGTCGTTGAATCGGCCCCCGGGCGGGGCAACATCTATGCCCGTTTAAAGGGGGACGGCTCGAAACGGCCCATCATCCTGCTCCATCACCTAGACGTGGTTCCGGCGGATCGAAGGTTCTGGAGCGTGGACCCCTTCGGAGGGGTGGTCAAGGACGGCTACGTCTGGGGCCGGGGGGCCCTGGATGATAAGGGGATGGGGATCCAGGAGCTGATGGCCATGCTGCTCTTGAAGCGCCAGGGGATCC
Source organism: uncultured bacterium (assembly GCA_964535215.1). GTDB lineage: Bacteria > Methylomirabilota > Methylomirabilia > Methylomirabilales > JACQHM01 > JACQHM01. Next base: position 7,999 of record CAZHST010000073.1, on the reverse strand, counting down.
CCTTGAAGCGGGATGTCATCTTCCTGGGGACGGCCGATGAGGAGGCCGGGGGCACGTACGGCGCCGGCTATATGGTGAGGGAGCACTTCGACCTAATCAAGGACGCCGAGTTCGTCCTGAACGAGGGGGGGTGGATCGCCCTGAGGGAGGGGAAGGTCTGGTACTATGGGGTGACCGTCTCCGAGAAGACCCCTTTCTGGCTCAAGCTGACGGCAACGGGCACCCCCGGTCACGGATCCATGCCCAGACCTGACTCCGCCGTGAACAGGCTGATCGCCGCGCTCTACCGGCTCATGAGCTATCAGACCCCGCTGAAGGTGGTTCCGGATGTCCAGCGGTTCTATGCCGACCTCGCCGACCTGGAGCCCTCCCCGAGGCGGGAACGCCTGAAGGATCTGAGAAGGGCCCTCCAGGACCCCACCTTTGCCGCCGAGTTCACCAGGGATCTGAGGGCGAATGCCACGGTCCGGAACACCATCTCCATCACCATGCTTGAAGGTTCGAACAAGGTGAACGTTATCCCTCCTCAGGCCTCGGCCCAGGTTGACACCAGGCTTCTTCCGGGGGAGGATCCGGAGGCCTTCCTGGCGGAGCTGCGAAGGGTCATCAACGATGACGCCATCAGGATCGAGACCCTCCTCTCCTTCCCTCCCACCTCCTCCCCTACCGATACCGAGCTCTTCCGCGCCCTTACGGAGGTGGCCAGAAGCCATGATTCAGACGCCGTGGTGACGACACCCCTTTTGATGGGGTTCACCGACTGCCATTTCTTCCGGGAGAAGGGGATGCACTGTTATAGCTTCTGGCCCATGAAGCTGACGGACAGGGATCTGGCTTTGATCCATGGAAACGACGAGCGGGTCTCGGTGGAGAACGTGAAGTTCGGCACCCGGATGCTCTATGAGGTTATCCGGAAAGTTGCTATGGAGTAGTCAGGGGGGAAAGGATGGTGGAAACGAAGATGACCCGTGGCCTTATTCTGGCTCTCATCTGTGTGCTTGCCTTCACCTGGCCGGTGACAGCCCTCGTTAACCGGATCGAGCCGATGGTCCTGGGGATGCCCTTCTTCCTGTTCTGGCATGTCCTCTGGGTCCTCCTCACCATCGGGGTCCTCGCTTTCTGTCACTGGGTCCTCAGGATCTAGGAGGGGAGCGGTGTCGCCCGCAGCCCAGGCGCTGTCCATGATCTTCCTGTACCTGGCGGTCGTGTTGGTGGTCGGGGTGGCGGCCAGGTTAAAGGGGACCTTCAGCATCTCCGAATACCTGGTCGGGGGACGGGCCTTCGGCCTCTTCCTCCTCTATTTTTTGATGGTCGGGGATATCTACAGCGGCTTCGCCTTTCTGGGGGCCGGGGGTTGGGCCTTTCGGTTCGGGGCTCCGATCTTCTACTCGCTGGCCTATACGGCCATTGCCTATATCGTGTTCTTCTTCATCGGACCGAGGATCTGGCGGGTCGGCCGGGAGCAAGGCTACGTCACCCAGCCGGACTTCTTCGAGGATCGGTACGAGAGCCCGGTCCTCGGCCTGTTCGTGACCATCTTCGGGTTCCTGTACATCATCCCGTACCTCCAGCTCCAGATCACGGCGGGGGGGTTGATCTTCAACGCGGCCAGCTTCGGCCTCATGCCCAAGGAATGGGGGATCCTTCTGGCTTTCTTCATCGCCGGCCTCTACGTCTACACGAGTGGGCTTCGGGGCGTCGCCTGGACGAATGTCGTCCAGGCCCTTGTCATGCTGGGGATGGCCGTCGTGGCCCTTTTGTACGTCATCCCGTCCTTGTTCGGGGGGATCGGCCAGATGTTTCGACAGCTCGCGGAAACTTCGCCTCAGCACCTGACCCTGCCGGGGGCCAAAGGGGATCTGGGGTATGCCTGGTACACCTCCACCACCTTGATGAGCGGCCTCGGGTTCTGGATGTGGCCGCATCTCTTCCAGAACACGTACGCGGCCCGGGACGAGCATCGGATCCGGATCACCGCCATCTTCGCCCCCGTTTACACCTTCCTCATGGCCATCACGGCAACTTTGGGGTTTGCCGCGATCCTGGCGGTGCCTGACTTGGAGGAGACGGACCTGGCGGTCCTGGAGGTCGTGAAGAAGGCGACCCCGCCCTGGTTCTTAGGGTTGGTTGGGGCCGGTGGTCTGGCGGCGGCCATGTCCACCGCCGATACCCTGACCCTGTGCCCGGCCGGGCTCCTCGGCCGAAACATCTACCAGCGCTGGATCAACCCGAGGGCTCCTGAGAGGCACGTGGCCCGGGTCATCCAGCGTTTGACCATCGTGGTCCTGGCGATCTCGGTCCTCTTTGCCTTCTTTGCCCCGGCCCTCCTGGTCTACCTCCTGCTGGTGGGCTACAGTGGCATCACCCAGTTCTTTCCCGGGGTCATCCTGGGCCTCTTCTGGAAGAGGGCCACCAGGGCCGGCATCCTGTCGGGACTGATCGTGGGCGAGCTCCTGGCCGCCCTGTTCCTTTTCGTCCCGGCGTGGAAGCACCCCTTAGGGATCTTCGCCGGGTTCTGGGGGCTCGTGGGCAACTTTCTGGTAGCCGTTATTGTCAGCCTGAGGACCAAGCCGCCAGGGGAGAAGACGTTACGGAAGTTTGGACTGGCATGAAGGAGGAGGATGTCCCATGGGTGAGCTGATCTACACCTCGAAGATCAGGATCTATCAGGATAAGAGACCGGTGAGGCGGGCCTACATTGCCCCGTTCCCTGAGCCGGTGCGGTACGGGATGCATAGCGGTTTGAAGGCGGTTTACAAGATGACGCCTGAGGAGGAGCTTCCCTCCACCCTGGACCACCTCATCGCCTCCGTCGCCGGCTGACTGACGGGAACCCTGGCGGGCGCGCTGGAGGCGCGCGGCATCCCCTCCCATCCGGAGAAGCTTCACTCGGAGGTTGAGGGGGACATTGAGAACATTGACGGAAGGCCCCTTGTGACCAGGATCCGGGTGACCTACCACGTGAAGGTCCCCAAGGGGAAGCGGGAGGAGGCGGAGCGGGCCATCGAGGTCCACGAGCGGGGATGCCCGGCCGCCCAGAGCGTGAAACGGGGGATTGCCATCGAGTGGAAGGGTGAGATCGTGGAGGAGGGGTGAGGTGGAGTTCTCGGATGCCCTCCGACGGAAGGCCGCTTTGATCTGGAAGCGGATCTTCACCCATCCCTTTGTCAAGGGGATCGGGGATGGGTCGCTTCCGGTCGGGAAGTTCCGCTTCTACATGGGCCAGGACTATGTGTTCCTGATCGAGTACTGCCGGGTCCTGGCGTTGGCCTCGGCCAAGGCCTGGGATCTCGACACGATGGAGAGATTCGCCGGGCTTCTCCATGCCACGCTCCACACGGAGATGGCCCTCCATCGAGGTTACGCCAAGAAGTTCGGGATCTCGGCCAGAGAGTTGGCCAGGACGAGACCGGCTCCTACCACCTATGCCTACACCCGCCATCTCCTCCAGGTGGCCACCTCCGGGACGCTTTCGGAGCTGGCCGCTGCCCTCCTCCCCTGCCAGTGGGGCTACTGGGAGATCGGCCAGCGCCTGGCGAAGAAGGGCCCCCCCCAGCGCCAACCCCTCTACGGGGAGTGGATTCACACCTACTCCTCGCCCGAGTTCGGCGCTCTTGCAGCGTGGGTGCGGGAGCTGACCGACCGCCTGGCCCGGGGAGCGGGGGAGGAGGAGAGGCGTCGGATGGAGGAAGGCTATCTGATGAGCTGTCGGTACGAGTACCTGTTTTGGGAGATGAGCTACCGGGAAGAGACATGGCCGGTGTGAACGAAAAGGGGAGGAGGTCAGGGACCGGGAGGTGGAAGCTCCCCCTCCGGGGCCGGGGACGATCCTGGTGGCTTTCCCCCCTTGTGGTTCTCCTTGGCCTTGCCGGTTCGAGCCTTCCGACCCTCTCCTCCGGGCAGGAGTCCCTTCCGGCCGCCGTTGAAGCGGCCTTTAAAGGGGCCGTGCGGTTGTGGGCCGATGAGCGGTTCGAGGCCCTCTGGGAGCAGGGACTCCTTCGGAGTCGCTACCTTTTTCCCAAGGAAGCGTTCATCTCGAAGATGCGGGACCGGGCTGTGAAGCCGGCTTGCTGCTGGCGTCAGGTCCAGGAGGTGACGGTCCACCTCCCCTCCTCCGGGGAGGCCCTCGTCGAGGCGAAGATGGGCTTTGACTCCAGGACCCGGGGGACCTCCTTCGATCAGACCCTGACCTTTTACCTCCGATGGGAGGAGGGGACCTGGCGGGTGGCCTTGGAGGACTTCCTCTTCAAGCCCGATGAGACCCTGCACCGGATCTTCCTCCATCCCCGTTCGAAGAAGGGGCTGATCCTCGAGCCGGAGGAGAGGATCATCATCCTGAAGCCCAAAGGTCCCCCCCTTCCCCTCCGCCAGCCCTGGGAGTGAGCCGGAAGGGAAGTCGGGATGGGGAGAGGTTGAAACCTTGACGTGGATGAACGACAGAGGAGGGAACGATGCGGCTTTTATGGGTTCGAACAGGGGTCGTGGTTTTCTCTCTCGCTCTCCTGACCGGCTGCTCTTGGTTTGCGTCAATCCTCCCCGCCTCCCGGGGGAGCGTGACCTCCCTCCGGAGGGATCTCGATGACCTCGATGGGCGGGTGGGGGGCGTCGAGCGAAAGCTGTCGGAGCAGCAGGTGACCCTGGAGAGGCTGGAAAAGACGGCCATCCAGCTCAGGGATGACGTGCAGGCCCTCTCCGAAGCCCAGCAGGCGGCCACCGCCAAGCTCGACCAGGCCGGAAAAGACCTTCAGGGCATGGGGACGCGGATCGAGCGTTTGGAGCGGGCCGCGAGGTGAGCGACCCCCGGATGATGCGGATGGGCAAGCCCGAAAAGGCCCGGGTCAAGCCGCCGAGCGTCCTGGCGAGGGATCGGCGGGAGATCCTGAAACGGGTTCCGAAGCTTCGAAAGATCAAACCCAGGAGGCCCGGGCGGTAACAGGTCAGGAGGTGCGCCATGGGGGAGGAGTATCGGATCGAAAGGGATTCCATGGGGGAGATGAAGGTGCCCAAGCACGCGTACTACGGGGCCCAGACCCAGCGGGCGGTGGAGAACTTCCCGATCAGCCCCCGCCGTTTCCCCAGGCCCTTCATCCGGGCATTGGGGATGATCAAGCATCTGGCGGCCAAGGTCAACAAGGACCTCGGCCTCTTGGATCCGAAGATCGCCGATGCCGTCGCGGAGGCGGCCCGGGAGGTGATGGAGGGGAAGTTTGACGACCAGTTTGTCGTGGACATCTTCCAGACTGGCTCCGGGACCTCCACCAACATGAACGCCAACGAGGTCATCGCCAACCGGGCCATCGAGCTTCTGGGGGGGGCGATCGGGAGCAAGATGGTCCACCCCAACGATCATGTGAACCTGGGGCAATCCAGTAACGACGTGATCCCGACGGCCATCCACATCGCCGCGTTGGAGGCCATCGAGAAGGATCTGCTCCCTGCCCTTAGGAAACTCCAGACTGCCCTGAAGGCCAAGGCGAGGGAGTTTGACAAGGTGGTCAAGATCGGACGGACCCACCTCCAGGATGCGACGCCGGTCCGCCTCGGCCAGGAGTTCTCCGGTTACGCCCGGCAGGTGGAGCTGGGGATCAGGAGGATCGAGCAGACCAGGGCTTCCCTGGCCGAGCTGGCCTTGGGCGGGACGGCCGTCGGGACCGGTTTGAACACCCATCCGGAGTTTCCCCGGCGGGTTATCGCCTATGTCAACGAGCTGACGGGGATTGAGTTTAAGGAGGCGGAAGACCATTTCGAGGCCCAGGGGGCCCAGGACGCCCTTGTGGAGGCCAGCGGGGCCTTGAAGACTGTCGCCGTGAGCCTCCTGAAGATCGCCAACGACATCCGCTGGCTGGGCTCTGGACCCCGGTGCGGGATCGGGGAGATTCGGCTTCCCGAGGTCCAGCCGGGCTCCTCCATCATGCCCGGGAAGGTGAACCCGGTCATCGCCGAGTCGGTCATCCAGGTGGCGGCCCAGGTTATCGGCAACGATCTGGCCATCACCCTGGGGGGCCAGTGGGGGTTCTTTGAGTTAAACACCATGATGCCCCTGATGGCCTCGAACCTTCTGGAGTCGATCCTGATCCTGGCGAATGCGTCGAGGAACTTTGCCGATCAGTGCATCAGCGGGATCAGGGCTGACGAGGCCCGCTGCGCCGAGATGATCGAGAAGAGCCTGGCCCTGGCGACGGCGCTCGCCCCCGTCATCGGGTACGATGAGGCGGCGAAGATCGCCAGGGAGTCGTCTCTCACGGGGAAGACCGTCCGGGAGCTTGCCGTGGAGAAGAGGATCCTCCCCCCGGATCAGTTGAACGAGGTCCTGGACCCCTGGCGGATGACGGAACCGGGCATCCCCGGCAGGGGGATGATGCCGGTGGGCGGGTGAGGGGGAGGCATGGACCGGTCTCTTTCTCTCTTCCTTCCCGGGGTTTTGCTGCTTCTCGGGCTCGGGGCCTTTGCGTGCCAGCCCCGGCGGATTTACGAACCCCTCCCGCCTCCTCCAAGGGCCTCTTTCCAGGTCGAGGGGGCCGGTCCTCTGGAGATTACGCTTCTTAAGATCGAGAAGCGGCCGTTGACGGCAAAGGAGCTGATCCCGGGAATAGCTCAGGGAGTGCGGTGGGAGTACACCCTCCGCTTCAGGACGACCTCAAGGGAGGTGACCCTCTCCCGGCTCACCATGAATCTGATGGGGCATTTGGGCACGGTCAAGTCCGAGGAGCGTCCCTTCGCCTTCCACCTGGACCCGGGCGACGAGGCCGACGCCACCTTCGAGGCGATCCTTTTCACATCCCTCAAAGACCATCCGGAGCCCCTCGCGGGCGTCCACCACCTGCTCCTGGAGGGGAAGGATGACCGGGGGGAGGCTCTTCGAATTCGCATCCAGGTCCCCCTCGAGTGAAGGATGGACGAAAGGGTTGAGAAGGTTCAAGATGGAAGGGGTTTGGGCAGCACTCGCCTACGCCGCTGAAGTCCTGGCGGAGGAGCGGGTGTATGCGCTGGCTCGTTGCAAGACTGGCTGAGAGCTGATGGCTGACGGCTGATGGGTGTTCCTGAAAAAATTGCTTGACAAGGGGGGGGTATGTTAAGAGCAAAGCATCATAATGTAGACTAATATCCGATCATAGGGGGAGAAGGAGGTGGGCCATGGCTCACCAACCTTCACGGCGTAGATGGAGCACCATGTCCCCGGTTCCGGGCATGGTGCTTTTTTGCTTTGTGGGGCTCCGTCGCTCTAACCATACGGCTGAGGTTCCACGGCTCTATATAGGAGGGGGCCCGTCACCGGCGGGCCATGGGATAGTTTGCGGTGGTCAAGGGGGGGAACGGCGCCATTCTCGGGGTTCCTCTACTCTTCATCACTACCATAGCGGCAGTGATCAGGGCCGCCAGGGTCTGCAACAAGCTCAATCGAGGTGAGCTGTGAGGAAACCAAGGGAACCAACTGTTGACCACGGTTAAATGTAGCGCTGGCGGGGAGTATCAGAGGAGGAGGAATGGCATCATCGCCTCGGGTGAACGCATTTGTGATCAGAAAGGCGGGAGGGGGCGATAGATCAGCCCGTGTCTTTCAGGGCACAGGCATCAGGTGTCGGATCCGGGCTGGGTGTAGGCTGTTGGCTAAGGGAGGGGGGACAATGCGACAACGACTGCTTCGGTTGCTCTTCCTTGTGGCCCTGCTCGGCGGGGCCACAGGGTGTGCCGCCACGGTGACGGCACTGAAATACAAGGATCTGGAGGTGCAGACCAAGATGTCCGAGACGATCTTCCTGGAGCCGGTTTCCCCAGCGGAGCGGACGGTCTGGATCGAGGTCAAGAACACCTCAGATCAGGACGTGGATCTCAGCCCTTTAGCTGGGATGCTTCAGGCGAAAGGCTGGAAGGTCGTCCAAGATCCTGACGCGGCTCACTACCGCCTCCAAGTCAATGTTCTCTACGTGGGCAAAGCCTCGCAGGCTGCGATTGACAATGCGGTTTATGCCGGCTTTGGAGGACCGCTCTTCGGCGCAGC
>CAZHST010000072.1:0-12441 GCA_964535215.1 uncultured bacterium | reverse complement strand
GTCACGCTCCTGGAGAAGACCCTTGCCACGGTAGCGGTGAGCAGGGCTGGGAAGCCGGGTCGGCCCCGCAAGCATCCGGAGCGCCTGATCGCTGACAGGGCCTTCGACCGCAACCCCTTGCGGAAGCGGCTGAAGCGCCGGGGGATGGAGCCCCTCATCCCAGCCCGGCAGAACACCCAGCGGGCGACGGACCAAGATGGTCGGACGCTGCGCCGCTACAGGCGCCGGTGGATCGGGGAGCGCCCCTTTGCGGGGCGGGCCCCCTTTCGCCGCCTCGTGGTACGGTATGAGCGACTGATCACAACCTACGCAGGCTTCTTTTATCTGGCCTGTGCCATGCTCACCCTGAGGAGGGTTTTGAAATGAGTTCTAGTCTATCGCAGGCTAGGCAGGAGGCCAACGCTCTTATGACATCACTACCTCCTCACACGTTAGCAGGACAGTTATCGTCGGTTGAAGGAGATGAAGGGTGGAATAATCGAGATGAGCCATTAACCCCAGCGCCCGGTGGTAGCAGTCGGTCGTTAAGATGTACCGGTCGCACACCACGGGCCGCTCCTTAAGGAGCGAGGCAATTTCCGAGGAGGCGTGAAGCACCCCAGCAAGATAGAAGAAGAAGCGGGCTTCCAGGTCACAGGTTCGATCAACCTCGTCGCGGATCAGCGTAAAGGGAGGGGGAGGCGTTTTGTAGAGGACTCCGTTCAGCGTGCGGGCTAAGGCTTGACCGACCACGGTCTTCCCGACCCCGCTGAGTCCTTCCAGCACGATAAAGGGATGGGGCGGGTCAGCCATCGAGGGCCTCCCTGGTGCCGATCCGTCGAATGGTCACAGCTATCCGCCGGCCCTCGACAGCGTATTCCCGGATCTCTCCGACACGAGCCCCCAGCAGGGCCCTCCCGAGAGGGCTCTGATACGAAATGATCCCGGCGGAAGGCTCCGACTCCATCGGCCCGCCGATGGTGAGCGTTTTTACCCTTCCATCGTCGAACTCAAGCTCCACACAGGTCCCGATTTGGACGGTGTCGCTCCCGGCCGGGGGGGTGACCACCTTCGCGCGCGCCAGGAGCTCCTTGTGCTGAGCGATCTGCCAGGAGAGCATCCGCTCTTCCCGCTCCAGCTGCTCAAAGGCAAAGTTATCATGCCAGACGTTTCCGCCGACAACAGCCGCTTCCCCTTTTTGCCGCACGACCTCTCGAAGCCGCCGCTCCAGCGCTTCAAGCTTGCGCCTGAGGTTCCTGATCCCGTCAGGGGTCATGAGGATCGGATCGGAGCTCATCGTTTGCCTCCTTGTGAAGCTATTCGAGCCGAATCAAAGCAAACAGGACCTTGCCTTTAAGGGTTTGCATGGTAGAGAAGGTAACGGCCTTCCCTTTGAAAGACTCCTCCAGGAAACGCTGGAACTCTTCCTCCAAGAAGAACCACCGGCCGCAATCACCAAGGAGAACCCGATAGTAGCGGTGGAAGAGCCGGGCACTTAGGGAACCCACCATGGGATCCTCCCAATCGACGAGGAGGATCGTCCGGGCGACCTGCTTGAGTGAGTGAAGGACGGCAGCGAGATCCTCCTGTGTCGGCAGGTGGTGCAGGGTGTGCTTGCAAAGAACGAAATCAAATTTCATCTTGAAGGGGAGCGCGCGGGCATCGTGGTTCGTGAAGATGACATGGGGGAAACGGTTGCTTCGGCTCAGCACCTCGACTTGCGGGAGGCAGACGTCGTTCCCCACCGCCAGGTCCGCAGACGAGGCAATCTTGAAGATGATGCCGTTATCCCCACACGAGACGTCCAAGAAGGTCCGACTCTCCGTCGCTTTGAAGAGCTCAAGGATCTTCTGGTCGATCAGCCGGGAGCTAAACGGCCGAAGCGCAGGCTTGATCACCCGCTGATGGAGTCGGAGGACCCACTTCCGGCGGTCAACCGACTTCTCTTCTTCATCACAGGGGATGAGGGGAAGCTCTCCAAGGTGCTCCTCGGCCACGTCGAGGATCTGATGGACCAGGGGGCTGGCCTGCTCGCGGATCTCCCCCGGTTCGAGGAAGGCCCCCAAGGCCTCAACGCCACAATCTCTAGCCCTTGCCAGGACGACCAAGCCCCTGTGGGAGCAGGCCCGCCTCCCACAGGAGAAGCGGCCCTCCAGGAGGGCAAGCGGGGTGAGCCCGGTCAGCCGAGTTCCGGGGAGGATCGGCCGGGCGATCCGCGTCACTGCTTGGTGAAGCGGCTCCTCGGCCCAATCGAAGGGGCCGGCGGGGAGCTCCCACCCCAGCTCAGGTCCCCACTTGGGCAGAGCCAGCAACTTCCCTTGAGCATGGATCACGCAGATCACAAACGAGGGTGCCCCCGCTTTCGAGGCCAGGAAAGAGGGCGGGACGTTGCGTTCGTAACAAAGGACGGGAAGGCCATAGAGGCGGCGGTAGGTGTCCCAGCGGTAGGGGCCTGGATGGATCCGCCGAAGGACCTTGTTCAGAGTGTCGTTTGCCTCCCTCATATTCCCTCTTCCTCGACCATCTCCTGTCGCGATCCGTTGTGTAAAGAACTGCTCGTCTACCCTTATAACGTTTCGGTAGCCGGGGACCTGGCAGGAAAAAAATTTCGATGAGGTGCAAGAAATCACCGAGTCGGCCCGTTATATAGGGTGAAACCTAGAAAGGTCTCAAGGCAGGGGGTGAGGGATGCCGGAATTTGACGCCTTTCTCCTGGCAGCGCTGTTCTATGACATCGGGCGGTTCAAGCGGAGGGCCACCGGCGAAGAGGGTTCCCTTGAAGGCATTGCCTGTCGCTGGCTCCGCGAAGAAGGTCTTGACCCCATCGCCCAGGGGATCGGGCGATGGAGGGAGCTGTTGGACGAGGCTGCTCAACTGGCCGTACGGGGGGAGCTGGCCCCGGAGGGGGATCTCTCCCACCCCCTTGTCAGCCTCTTCGCCACCCTTAGCCTGGATGGACGAGGCGGGCAGGATCGCCGATGGTTCTATGATCCGACTCGGCCTTCCTACCCAACCCGTGATCTCGCCCTCTCTCGGAACACCTATCACTCCCTGTGGGAGGCCTTTGTGGCCGACCTAAACCGAGTCAAAATCCACTTGACGCCCGATCTCATCCTCTCCCTCCTTGGGCAGTATACCGCCTTTATCCCGTATGCGCCCTCCCCCCCTGACGGTCCCTTGGCTGACATCTCCCTCTTCGATCACATCAAGGCCATGACGGCCCTGGCATCCTGTTTGTACCTCAGCCTCAAACAGGAGCCTCATGAAATTGACCTTACCAAACCGGAAGTCCTCCAGGCCATGAAGGATCGGGTGGCCTCCCGGTATCTCCTGGTGGGCGGGGACTTCCCCGGCATCCAGGACTTCGTCTACCGGATCTCGTCCAAAGGGGCCCTGAAGGGCCTGCGGGGCCGGTCTTTCTTCCTCGAGCTTCTCACCCACCATGTCGTCGCCGAGCTCCTCCAGCCCTTCCGCCTCTCCCGGGCTAACGTCCTCCTGGCCGGGGGCGGCCGTCTGGATGTGCTCCTGCCCAACACCGCGAAAGCGAAGGAGTGTGTCGAGACAGTCCGGCGCCGGATCAATGCGTATCTCCGGCGCGTCCAGGAGGCGAAGCTGTCCCTGGTCTTGGAATGGCAAGAGCTGAGCGGGATGGACCTCATGCCAAGCCAGGATCAGGAGCTGGACATGCAGTGGGGCAAGCTCATGGGGAAGATCGAGGCTCGGAAGCTTCACCGCGCCAGCGAGGCCCTGGGCGAAGATCCCATAGGGGAAGGATGCCGGTGGTGCGGGAGGCGGGTCCAGGAGATCGTGTCAGCCGAGGAATGTCAGCGGTGGGGAATCAACGGCCCGGTCTGCACCTTCTGTTTCCTCCTCCTCCCGAAGGAGCCGAAGGCGCCGCCGATCATCCGAGGATCGTTCGGTCGGACCGACGAGTGTGAGTGGTGTCATCAGAAGGGAACCTGCTACGAGCTCCAGGTTGGAGAGGAACGTCTCTTCGGCTGCGATAACCCGGCCTGCCTGGGAGCAGTCAAAGCGGATCACGTGGACGAATGCGCCGTCTGCCATCGCCGGACCATCCTCGCCCCCCTGCCCCCTCCGAAGCCGGAAGAAGCGGTGGGCAAGCCCATGCCGGTGATGGCCTGCGCCTTCTGCCGCAACCTCTACCATGTGGGTGAGCATCTTTCGACCATGACCCTGATCCTTCGGAGCCGTCAGGAGCCGGAAGAGCCGCAGAAGGTCTTCCTCCAGATCGAGGACGTCTATTACTACTTCCCCCCGCCAGATCATGTTCCGGCCTGGCACCACCATCTGATCGAAGATCCGGAGACGACGATCTGGGTCGTCAACGAGGCCGATCCCACGAAGTGGCGCTTCCCAACAAAGACGGCCTGTCTCTTGCTTGGCGTCTATCCCGGTCCTGGGATTTCCCCGAAGGAGGTCCCGCTCGAGTTCGAAGACTTGGCCAAAGGCTTGGGGGCAAAGCGGCTTGGGGTCCTCCGGATGGATGTGGATGACTTAGGCGACCTCTTTCAGCAGGTGAGCGGAAACCTGGCCCGGGCCTTGACCCTCGCCCGGCTGGTGACCGCCTTCTTCACCGTCCATCTGAATCAGATCTGCGAGGGGAAGGGCCTACCGAAGCCGCAGACCCAGGTGGTGGCCCGGAACGAGCCCCGGCGGAAGGTCGTCATCGTCTATTCAGGGGGCGATGACCTCTTCCTGGTTGGCCACTGGCACGACGTGGCCGAGCTGGCCTTCGATCTCTTCCATGCCTTCCGGGCCTATACCTGTGAGAATCCGGCCTTCGGGCTGTCCGGGGGGTTCCTGGTCCAGCACCACGACTTCCCCCTCTACCAGTTAGCCCGGATGGCGCAGAAGGCAGAAGAGGACAAGGCGAAGGACCACACAGTTCTCCTCAGGGACGGGACGGAATGGAAAAAGAACGCGCTCGCACCCTTTTTCCCGAGCCGGATCTATCCAGAAGGCGCCAAGGAGACCCAAGCTGCTTTCAAATGGATCGGATGGGATGGTGTCGACCCGAAGATCCCGACCGCCCAGGCCTTTCTGGCGTTCGTCCAGGAGCTGGTGAAGGCGATCGGCGAGCGTGACACAGCCTATCAGGATCAGGCGTTAAAGCTCCGGGAAGGGGTTCCAAGGGGGTTCCTGTTTACCCTCAAAAAGGTCGTGGAGGATCGGGGACGCCGGGGGAAGCTTTCGCTGCCGAAGCTGGCCTATGCCTTAAGCCGGGTCCCGCTTTCTGACGAGATGCGCGACAGGCTCTACGACCTGAAGACCCTGGCGTACCTCGACCCGGCGCTGACATGGGTTGAGCTGCTCTCACAGAGGGAGGGGCGATGACACCGCTTCGAGGATGGGTCCTGTTCGAAGGAAGGCTCCGGTGTCGGACCGGCCTTCACGTTGGCGCCCTCCCGGAAACGGTGGAGGGGAGCCTAGCCGATGCCCCTATCATCCGAGATCCCATCGCGAAAAGGCCCTATATTCCGGGAAGCGCGTTCCGGGGAAAGCTCCGGTGGCTCCTCGAACGGAGCCGCTTCGATGGCTCCCCACCCTTCTTCCCGGAGGTGGCGAGAGCGGGGGGCCTTCCGATCAGGGTTCATACCTGCCCTGGGTGCCCGATCTGCCGCCTCTTCGGGCCGGTGCCGCGGGAGGGGGAGGAGCTACACACCCCGTCGCTCTTAGCGGTGGAAAACCTCCCCTGGGAGCCGCCGGACCGAGAGAGAGATCGGGCCCTCGAGCGGCTGATCGAGACGAAGGCCGAAAATGCCGTGGACCGGGGGACCGGTGCCGCCAACCCCAGGACCTTGGAGCGGGTTTCGCCGGGAGAACCAAATGGAGGGACGGCCTTCCGTTTTAAGCTCCGCTACCAGGTCAGGGACCCGTCCACCCTGCAAGAGGATCTCGACCATCTCCTCCTCGCCCTTTCCCTGTTAGAAGATGATGCCTTAGGGGGACAAGGCTCCCGAGGCTCAGGGGCGGTGGAGGTTGAGATGTGGACGATCGAGGGGAAGGTGATCGCCTATTATGGAGCGCGTGATCAGGATAAAGAGAGGTTTCAACGGCGGTGCTTCGAGGGGCCAGGGACGCTGGAGGCGCTTAAGGCCCGGTGGGAGGAGATCCTTCGCGACCTGACAACCCTCTTTCAAGGAAAGGGCGATGGGGACGACATGGGTGATCACATGTGAATTTACCTCGCCGGTCCATCTCGGGGAGCCAGGGATCGGGCTGGAGCGGTGTGGGGAGCATTGCCCGTCTGACACCCTCTTTAGCGGCTTAGCCAACGCCTGGGCCCTCGCCTTCGGACGAACGGATCTGGAGGGGCTCCTGGCGGCATTCCGTGATGGGAATCCCCCTTTCCGCCTCTCCTCGGCCTTCCCCTTCTCGACCGAGGCTAACGAGGGGAAGAGTCGCCGGGTCTTCTATCTCCCACGCCCGGCCATCAGGCCGTGGCCAGGAGAGGACAGGCCACCGCCCTGGGCGCAGCTCAAAAAGGAGGTGCGCTTCGTCGAGGTCACGCTCTTCAGGAAGTGGTTGGACCGTCAACTGGTTGATCAAGAGCATTACGACGCCATTCGGGGAAAGCCCTATGAACGCGCCTCGAAGGAGCAGCTCCTCCCCCGGCTCCGCCTCGACCGGGTCGAGGGGCGCTCCCAGCTCTACTTTGTCGGCCTCCGCCATTTCCGGGAGGGAGCGGGGCTGTACTGCTTCCTCGACCTAAAGCAGCCGGAGCTGGAGCCGAAGGTGCGAGCGGCCTTTGAGTTCCTCGGCGAAAGAGGTCTTGGGGGAGAGCGGGCGATCGGCTGCGGCCGATTTCAGCCAAAGTTCGTGACCCCCGAGGAGGCAGGGCTTCAGGAGGTGCTGGCACGGCCTAAGAGTCCTTCCCGGTACTGTCTCCTCTCCCTCTCTGCTCCGTCGCAAGAGGAATGGAAAGGGATCAGGGCGGAGAACCTGGAGGGGTACAGGCTTGTGGAGCGTGGGGGCTTTGCCGATTCGCCGTTCTTGACGAAGCCGATAGACCGGAAACGTTGCTGGATGTTTGCCGAAGGATCGGTCTTCAAGCAGGAGCCGACCGGGATGCTCCTCGATGTGGCCCCCTCCAGCGGGGCTCCCCACCCCATCTACCGCTACGGTCTGGCGTTCGCCATCGCGGTGTAAGGAGGAGAACGATGAGTGTCGAAGGCATTGTGAAGGAGATCGGTGGATTAAAACAGCTTTCCCAGTGGTCGCCGGATAACCTGATCAACGCCGCCCAGAAGGTGGCCCGGGAACTGAAAGGGTTCGGGGACACAGCGCTGGAAACGCAAACCTACAAGATCTTGGCTGCCGTGCGGAAGCTCGAACTCTTCTATGAGCGGGAGGTGAGGGCAAGGAAAGCTTTTCAACCGGGGTGGGTGAAGCTGCTTAGGCCAAAGCTCGCCTATGCAGTGAGCCGAAAGGAACAGCTCTACCCCTTCTTCCAGGTTCTCGATGCGGCCATCGGCAAGGTCTCGGAAGAAGAGGATTTTGACCAGTTGTTACGCTTCACGGAGGCCGTCATCGCGTACCACCAGTATGAGGAAGTCAGGCAGAGGAAAGAAAAAGAGAAAGAAAGGGGGAAATAGCATGGCCCAGGAAGCGGGAAAGCCGGTCGCAAAACCTCTCCTTGGGAAGGTGAAGCTCGCCGGGATTATCAGGACCCTTACCGGCCTTCATATCGGGGCCTCGAAGGAGATCCTAGAGATTGGGGCGCTCGATCTCCCGGTCGTCCGCGATCCAGTGACCCAGGAGCCGTATATCCCGGGAAGCAGCCTGAAAGGGAAGATGCGATCCCTCCTTGAACGGAAGGTGGCGATAGAGGAGCACCCAAACAATCCCGCCAGCTTCTTCTTTAGGAACATCGGGACGCAGGCCTATCCCATCAAGATCCATGTCTGCCCCAATAACGAAAGGGCCCAAGCCTGCCCTGTCTGTCGCCTGTTTGGGTCTTCAGCGGGGAAAGACGAGAACGGGAAAGAGCATCCCGGTTCCAACTTTCCCTCCCGCCTGAAGGTGCGGGATGCCTACTTGACCCCTTACACCCGGGAGACCCTCGCCAGGGCAGAAACCGGCCTCCTCTTCACCGAGATCAAGTTCGAGAACGCCCTCGACCGGATCACGGCGGCCGCCAACCCCAGGCGGATCGAGCGGGTCCCCCCGGGGAGCGACTTCCGGTTTGAGCTTATCTACGATGTCGAGGAGGTCGGTCAGCTTCAGGGCGATCTCGAGAACCTCTTTAGTGCCCTCCGCCTCCTGGAAGAGGATGCGCTCGGCGGCCACGGCTCCCGAGGCTCAGGGAAGGTCGCCTTTTACGTCAGCACCCTGATCGGCAAGAAGGCGGAGGCCTACCGGAGAGAGGAGGCCGCCCTGATCACAAAGGCCGTCGAGCAACCCCAGCCTGGGAACGAAGGAGAGGTCGAGAAGCTGCTTACCCTCGAAAAAGCCCAGGCTCAACTTCCGAAGATCGTGGCTCTCTTCACCGAGGCGAAGGGAGGGGGCGCATGAGCCGGTTTCAGACGTTAACCCTCTCCATCACGACGCTGGCCCCGCTCCATATTGGCGGGCAAGAGGGGGACCTCCTTCCCACGGAGTTCGCCACCTTGAAGGGAAAGGTCTACGTGGTCTCTGAAGAGCGCCTCGCTACTGCCTTAGAGGAAAAAGGACTCCTCGAGGACTTCAGCCGGGCCGTGGTCCAGGCGGGGAAGGCCTTCAGCCTGGAGGCCTACCTCCGGGGCAGAGGGCTCTTGACGGAGTCGTTTCTGACATCTGTGGCCCGCTACTCGGCCCGAAGTTCCGTGCCCCCGAAGCCAACCCTCCGGCCCTTCATCCGGGATGGTCTCGATCGCCCCTTTATCCCGGGGTCAGCCGTAAAGGGGGCCCTTCGGGTGGCTGTCCTATACCAGCTCCTCAAGAGACTCGATCTGACCAAACGACAGGAGATCCTCGATGGCTTTGTCAAACAGCGGCTGGAAACATTTCGGGCCGATTCCCGGAATCGCTTCGGATGGTTCCGGGAGCGGTTCAAGCGGGAGTTCGATCAAGAGCTCGATCAGCGACTCTTTCAACGCTTCCGTCTGCTTCCGACCCAGGGGAAGTTCGATCCTCACACGGATCTCTTCCGGGCGGTGAAGGTCTCTGACGCCAAGCCCTTCGACAAGGAGAGCCTTGTCGTCGAGGAGATCAAGGTCTACAGCCTAGGGGCCGGGGAAAAGCGGTGGTCGATCTTTGCCGAATGTCTGCCCCCTCAGACGACCTTCGAGCTGATGCTTACGCTCGACCAGGACATCTTGGCTGACTTTGCCCGTCACAATCCCCGCCTGGCCTGGAATCTTCCGTTCGAGGAAGTCAAACAGCTCCTCTTCAATCCACTCCGGCCTCTCGCCACCCTGGCCCAGGATGTGCTGATGTCTGAACGGAGGCTGTTTAAGAACGATGGCACCATGAAGCAGGCGTTCTCGTTCACCCTGCCGGATGGTCACCAGCAGGAACCGAACCTGCGTCTCGGCTGGGGAGGGGGGCTCCTGAGCACGACGGTTGATCTCCTGCTGCCGGATGCCCTCCGGCAAGAGTTGCGAGATACCCTCTTTGTCAGCCGACGGGGCTTCCCGGCCCCTAAGTCCAGGAAGCTCGTCAAAGGCGGGACCACCTTGGGGTGGGCTGTTGCGACCGTGAAATCGTAGGAGGCTCTTCCGATGCTCCTCAGCACCGTCCTGATCCTGGCGCCTTCCCGGAAAACCGTGCTGCCACCGACCCTGGGCAACGCCGTCCATGCCTGCTTCCTGGATCTCATCAGGCGGATCGATCCCGGCCTGGCGGAGCGGCTCCACAGCCCCGGTCGGGAGAAGCCCTTTACCACCTCTCCGTTGAAAGGGCCCTTTGAGCGGAACGGAGGAAACGGCTTCGTTGTCATGCCGGGGCGTGAATACTGGCTCCGCTTCACCAGTCTCGATCCGTCCCTTTCCCGGGTACTCGGGCAGCTCGACCCTGACGCGATCGGACGGCTCGCCCTCTTCGAGGGAGAGTTTACGGTCCTCAAGGTCTATACCCGAGCAGAGGAGCATCCGTGGGCGGGGAGGGTGACGTACGAGGACCTCTACACCGCCTGGGTGACGATGAAGCGATCGCCGCCCTCGAAGCTTCAGCTCCGGTTTTGCTCTCCCACGACGTTCCGCTCCGGTCGGTACGTCCTCCCCTTTCCCCTCCCCCGGCTGGTGTTCCTCACGCTGGGCGCGAAATGGAACCGGTACGCCCCGGTCCATCTGGGGGAGGAGATTGCCAAGGTGATCGATGAGCGGATTACCCTGTCCCGCTATGACCTCAGGACCCGGATCCTGGATTTCGGCTCCTACAAGCAGGTCGGCTTCGTGGGCGAGTGCGAGTTTCAGCTCCGGGTTCAGCAGGCGGACGAGCTCTGGGCGCGGGTGGTGCATCTCTTGGCCGACTTCGCCTTCTTTGCCGGAGTGGGCTACCGGACCCCGATGGGGATGGGGCAGGTCAGGCGGATGGCGACATTTTCTCCCTGGGGAGGTGGAGATGGAAGTGAAGAGGCTTTTTCTGACCTGTGTGGGCAATCGAGATCCTTATTGGCTTCGAGTAGGAGATGCCGTGCTGACATTTAATGACCTCAGGAAGCAGTATGGGGAGACACTTCCCGAGAATCTCACGCCGGGCCCGATCCTGAGCTTCTTCCACCGGATGCCGCCTCAGGCGGAGGACCGGATCTGGCTCTTGTATACCGCTCCAGCCAGGAGGGTCAGAGGGGCAACGGACGACAATGCCCTGGCAACACAAACCGCCTTATGTGATCGGTTTCAGATGTCCCCTGAGAGGGTCCCCCTGCTTCCGATGAACAGTCCGGCCCGGCATCCTGACTTCGACCCCAGCGATCATGCGATGGTCATCTCCCGCATGCGGGAGTGTGCACAGCGAATCATGCGGGACTCGGGAGAGGGATGGGAGGTTTGCGTGATCTACTCGTCTGGGACGCCGCAGATGCAGGCCGCCTGGCTTTTGCTTGTCAACAGCGGGCTGCTTCCGGCCCGTCTCTTCCGGGCCGAGGGGGGGGAAGTCGAGATCGAACCCCTTTTCGAGGATCAGCTTCTGAGGGAAGCGTGCCAGCTGTTCAAAGTTGGGACGTTTCGAGCAGCCTCCGAGGTGTTCCAGACCTTGGAGAAGCGGGCAGCAACCGAAGTTTCGGAGATCGCTCGAGACCGGAAAGCCCTTTTCCGAATCTGGGCGCGGGTCAGCGAGGCATACCAGCGGTGGTCGGCGTTTGAATACCGGGAGGCCTATCGGAAGCTCGAGGAGGCAGTTGGGATTCTTGATCGATTCATAGGACACAAGCGGGCGACTTCCCCCACATTCCACTCGCCCTCCTTGAAGCGAGTGCAGGCGGTGTTTCAGGAGCAGATCGCCTTTCTGAAAGCGTTGCCCGACACGCCCCATGAGCGCTTACGCGATCTTTACTACTTTAACGCCAAACGCCACTACGAACAGGAGAACTACATGGAGGCCGTCTGGCGGCTGGACGCCCTCTGTGAGCTGGCCACGGTCGTAAAAGCCCTGGAGGCCATCGAACAGCGATGGGGAGTCAGACTGAAGGCAGCTTTCTTTTCAGACCAAGTCGCCGCTCAATCACCACAGCTAGGCGAGTTCATCACGACCCTTTACAAGGGGGATCTCCAGCGTTGCCCGCACCATCTAACCGAGCATGAGGCCTTCAGGATCCTGCAACAGCTCGATCCGGCAGCTCTTGAGCGGGTGGCCCCGATCGATACCTTGTGGCTTTCAGGCATTAGAAATCGGGCGATTCATCGAGCCTCTCCGATTGAGGAGAATGAGGCATATCGAGCCTTAAATGAAGCTCGCCGGTATGTTCGTGAGCTGTTCGGACAGGAGGTGTTAAGCGAACAGACCTATCCATTCCGATCTGATGTCCTCCAGGATTTGGCGGAACAGTTTCAGCATGTCGGCTCCGGCCGATTCTAAATAGCTTTTCACGATTCTTGAACAACTCTGCCCTGGCTGTGTCGTGTGAACCGCGACTACCGGGCCCTCCAGGCGGTGCGCCAGGGGTTCCATGTTCAATTTTCATGAAACCCTATTTAGAAGCCAAGGGGCGGTGATCCTCGACCTGTCCACCCTGTGTTATGCCGTTGACCGCTCCCGGCTGCGGCGTGAGACCTGGGCCAGGCGGAGTACTGACAGATGAACATCGCGAGGTGGATGATCTCCGCTAACCTCCCGGATCTCAAAAAGGTGGGGGGATTAGCGGAAGTGTCTAAAGGCGCGTCTTATCTGCAAAAGTGGGCTGAAGTCCAACAAAAGAGGGGAGCAGCTTCGTTGAGGACCGGTCCGAGGCCGGAGGGGGTTAGCGGAATCAGGCTTGGAAAGTCTGATAGGATGCGGCCTTGCAGGGACACGGTTGAAGAC
>CAZHST010000071.1:0-12534 GCA_964535215.1 uncultured bacterium | reverse complement strand
GTTGGGAGGGGGGGATGAACGGTTGCCAAGGAGGGATGCACAGATGATGGGAGGTCCCGGATGGATGGGAGGACCCGGGTGGGGATGGGGGTTCGGGGGGGTCTTCATGCTCCTCTTCTGGATCCTCCTTCTCGTCGGGCTGGTTTTGCTCATCCGATGGCTGTGGGGGCAGAGCGCAGGGAAGTCCGCTCAAGATGGCGAGTCCGCCCTGGACATCCTGAAGAAGCGGTATGCCCGGGGGGAGATCGGCAAGGAGGAATTCGAGGAGAAGAAAAAGGATCTCCTGTGAGGCCCCCTCCTGGAGGTCAGAGATGGAAAATTCAAACCGGGCAGGAGGAGCAAGGGATGGAGCTCTATAAGGTCATCAAGTTCCTGCATGTCTTAACGGTGGTGTTTATGTCAGCCCCCCTCTACAACCTCATCGTGGTGAACGAACGGGTGAGGTTCGGGAAGGCCCCCTTGCCGGTGGACCGGTACTTCGAAAGCATCATCCGGGGGAATTCCACGCGCTGCTACGTCTTTCAACTGACGGCCCTGGTGACGGGGCTCGTCCTGATCACCATCGGGGGAGACCCGTTAAAGGCCCTTGTCAC
The DNA here is from genome assembly GCA_964535215.1 of uncultured bacterium. GTDB lineage: Bacteria > Methylomirabilota > Methylomirabilia > Methylomirabilales > JACQHM01 > JACQHM01. The sequence goes on along the minus strand of CAZHST010000071.1, from coordinate 11,941 downwards.
GAACTGGGTGTTGCTGGTCAAACTCCTCCTCCTCTTCGTCCTCATGGGACTCCTCTCCTGGGTCCACTTCGGCATCCAGCCTAAGATCGATGGGTTCCTCTCCCAGGTCCAGGGGGAGACGATCCCTCAGGAGATCGCCGGTCAGATCGCCCCGCTCCGGGGGCGGAGGAAGCGCTTGGCGGCCACCTGCCTGTTCCTGGTCATCGTGACGATCCTTTTAGGCATCCAGGTCTTCTCCCGGTTCATCCCTGTCGTGACGGTGGGGTTGATCCTCCTGGCCGCCCTGTTCGCCTGGCGGGTCTATCGAACCCCTGTTCCCTACGGGTGGGTATGACGGTGAAGGAGAAGCGGCTCGAGGAGAGGCTCTACGAGCTCCACGCCAGCGTCTGCAAGATCATGGCGAGCCCGAAGCGCCTGAAGCTGATCAACACGCTCCAGGACAAGGAGATGACCGTCAGCGAGCTGGTCAACCTCACAGGCATGGGCAAGGTGAACGTGTCCCAGCACCTGGCCGTCCTCCGGGAGAAGGGGATTGTCACCGCCCGGCGGGATGGGATGCATATCTACTACAAGCTCACCAACCTTAAGGTCCTCCAGGCCTGTGAACTGATGCGGGAGGTCCTCTTCGACCAGATGAAGGAGCAGCATCACGTCATCGAAGAAGCGCGGAAGGTGCTAAACGTGAATTGGCCAGAGCCTCGAAGGCCGGGGCGTGGCCAAGGATAAGGAGGGACGGAATGGTTCGGAACAACGTGAACGTCACAGCCATCGAGAAGTTCGTTGAGGAGATCAGGAAGGACCCTTCCCAGGCCAGGAAGGTGAAACGGGTCGTGGGGGAATGGGTCTTTCAGGAAGGGGAACCCCAGTTTCGGGCCGAGGTGGAGTTCCCCAAAGGGCAGGAGATCGTCCAGGCCGACTTTGCCCCCTTTATGGGCGGCGGAGGGCAGAGGCCCGACCCGATCCAGTACTGCCTGTACGGGTTCGCCTCCTGTTTCGCCGGGACCTTTGCGGCCGTGGCCGCCATGGAGGGGGTAACCTTGAAGAAGCTGACCGTTGCCGCCGAGAACCGGATGGACTTGAGCCGCACCTTCGGCCTGACGGACAACCCTCCGGTGGAGGGGGTGGAGCTGACCGTGACCGTGTCCAGCGATGCCCCGGTAGAGAAGCTTCGGGAGATCGAGCGCCTGGCCCGGGAGCGCTGCCCCGGGGTCTACTGCATCACCAATCCGATCCCTTTGAAGACAAGCCTTTTGCAGGAGTAAGCCATCAGCCGTCAGCGAGAAGCCAAAGGGCCTGGCCGCCAACCTCTGAAGGGAGGGTACCAGGATGTTTGGTGCGGGAAAGTATCGTGTGGATGGACAGATCGTGAACACCGAGACCGGGCGGGCGATTCCATCCGATGAGCCCCTCTTCATCATCCGGGCCCAGGATAAACTGGCCCCGGCGGCCATCCGGGCTTACGCCCGTCTCCTCCGGGAGAAGAAGCTTACCAAGGGCGCTTTAGCCGTTGGCAAGTACGCGAGAGAGATCGAGGCCTGGCAGAAGGCCCACAAGGAGCGGGTCAAGCTGCCCGATTAAAGCGTTAGCCCTGGTCCGGTTTGGGACGGTGCTGGCGGAGGAACTGCTCCAGCTCCTTCATCAGATCCCCCGTGCTGGGGAGCTCCCCGAGGGGCTCCGGCGGGGGCTCCCCTCCCTCCAGGTCCCTGGCCTCGAGGGCTCGGATGTAGCTCTGGATCTTTGGATCCCTGGCGATGATGTCGGCCAGTTGGGCGTCAAACCGGTCCGCCGCCTCCTCGAGCTCCGAGAAGTCCGTGCTCCACTCCAGGAACTCGGCGAGCCGTTCGGCCAGGGCGAGGACGGCCCTGGGGTGCGTGGCCGTGGCAATATAGTGGGGAACACTGGCCCAGAGGCTTGCACAGGAAAAGCCTTCCTGACGACCGATCGAGTTTAGCACCCCGACGATGCCCGTCGGCCCCTCGTAACGGGTCGGGGTGATCCGGAGGCGGACGGCCAGCTCGGGATCGGTGGCCGAGCCAACGATACGGATGGGGCGCGTATGCGGCGCCTCGGCCAGGAGCGCTCCCAGGGTGAGGATAAGCGTGACCTGTTGCTTTCGGGCAAGGGTCAGGAGGGTCTGGCAGTAGTGCCTCCAGCGGAGGTGGGGTTCGATGCCGATCCCCACGATGACATCCCGGTTAAGCTCCGGGGCCTGGCTGTAGAAGAACTCGTTGGCCGGCCAGACGACCTCCCGTTCCGTGGTCGAACCCGGTCGAAAGCGGATCAGGGGTCGGAGAAGCCCGAAGTGGTAAAACTCCTCAGGGTCAAGACGGGCGAAGCGCCGCGCTGACCAGCGCTCGCAGAGGAGCTTGGCCGTCGTGGTGGCCACCTCGGCGGCATCGTTCCATCCGGCAAAGGCCAAGAGGAGGATGGGACGGCGAAGGGGGGGAGGAGGCTCCTCGATGATCAGCGGCATCATGGACCGATCTTCCTCCGGTTGCGCCCGCATTAGACTCCTCCTTCGGCGGGAGGGGGCCAGATCCCCTCGTCCTGGAGCTTCTTGATTTGGCGCTCGATGACCTCCTTCCGGTACTCGGCGTGCTTCATGGGAAGGCGGTTCAGCCACAGGTTCTTGGGATAGATCGGCTTCTCGTAGAGAAGCTGGTAGAGCTCCGTCCGGAGGTCTTTCAGCCAGTTATCCCACTGGGCCCTGGCTTTAAAGTCCCGTAAGGCCTGGATGTCAATGGTCCCCGCCACGTACGAGGACCCCCCGCTGTAGAGGTGCTTGCCGATAATCCGGCCTTTGTAGTCCACGATCATCGAGCGGCCACCGAAGGTATCAATGGGGGTGTCCGAATCAGGGGTCAGGTAATAGGTGCCGACGTTCGGGGCCACGATGTAAAGATTATTGTCCAGGGCCCTGGCCCTATTTTGGATCTCAAAGAACTCGTTTCCCGTATGGGGGTGCGGGTAGGCTGCTCGGTAGACAACCTCGACCCCGTTCAGGGCCAGGCCCCGGGCGTTCTCCGGATAAGAGCCTTCGTTGGCCATCATGATCCCTAACCGGCCGATCTCCGTGTCCACGACCGGATAGAAGGCCTGGAGGGTGCGACCGTACAGCTCGACCCAGCGGTCCCAGACGTCGTGGGGGGTGACGGAGTGCTCAACCGGGTAGAGGGGGGCGAGCTTATAGTGCTTCAGGATGACCTCCCCCTGGGGGCTTAGGATAAAGCCAACATTAAAGAAGCGGTCAGGGAAGGCCTCGTGCCTGGCCTTGGCCTGGGCCATGATGTAGACGTTCCAGTGCTTGGCCAGATCCCCCAGGTACCTGGTCTCCTCGCCGGGGATGTCAATGGCGATCTCCCTGGCGTACTGGGCATGGTCCATGTCGAAGACCTCATCGGTGAACCCCTGGAGCGATCCCTCCGGGATGGCGACCAGGCGGACCGGGAGGTCCAGGCTGGAGAGCCACGAGGCGGCGGCGATCAGGTGGCTGATGTGCTCCAGATTCCGCCTGATGTCCTCCCGCTTCTTTGCCCCCCATATGGTGGTGATGAGCCCTACGGCCGTATACGGCTTGATCATCCCATTCCCCCTCCTCCACCTCACCCTGCCTCCACGGGGTTCAAAGGGTCCAGCTCCCACTCGTACCAGGAGCCAGCGAAGTTTGTGGCATCACGGTGACCTATGAGTTTCAGGGCGAAGAGGCCAACGGAGGCGGAGACCCCAGCGTTACAGTAGGTGATCACCTTCTTGTCCGGCGTCACCCCAACCGATTCAAAGAGCTTTCGGAGGTCAGCTTCTGATTTGAACGTCTTATACTCCCCCTCCACCAGGGCGGTGATTGGGACGTTCACGGCGCCCGGGATCCTCCCCTTCCGCTCCCCCCTGGTGTACTCGCCCCGGTAGAGTCTCGGCTCCCGGTTATCGACCAAAAGGATCGTGGGGTGGCCAATGGCCTCCCGGACCTCTCGGGCCCCGACCCGCCATTCAGGCTGAACCTTAGGGGTGAAGGTCGCCGGCGGGTGGTTTGGCACCTCGGCCGTCACGGGTCTTCCCTCCGCGACCCACTTGGGGAAGCCACCGTTCAGGAGCTTTACGGCCGGATGGCCATAGTAGTGTAGCACCCACCAGAGCCGGGCGGCAATATGACCGCCATCGTCGTCATAGACGATGACCGTGTGCCCATCCCCGATCCCGAGCCGGCCCATCAGGGCGGCAAACCGCTCCGGGGAGGCCACCGTCATCCGCACCGGGGCGTGGGGTTCAACGATGTCCTCCAGCCAGTTGATGAACACGGCCCCGGGGATATGGGCCTCCTCATAAGCCTTCCGGTTCGCCTCGTACCAGGGCTTCGGCTGATCCGGGGGGCGGATGATCCCCCGGATGTCCACGATCCGGATGCCAGGATCCTCCAGATGCTCGGCCAACCATCCCGTCTCGACCAAGAAAAGCTCCCGCTGATTGCCCATCTCTCTCCCTCCAAAAATTACTGGACCGGGCTACAAGGAAGGGGAAGCGGTCCTTGCCCCTCTCAGGGCCTTGGCCACATTGTTTACCAGGTGGAAGGGTTGAAAGGGTTTGTGCATGTAGAGGTCGGCGCCACAGTCCTCAAAGTGCTCCCGGGCCGACAGGATGATGATGGGGATCTTTTGGGAGGCCGGCTCGCCTTTGAGTCGGCGGCAGACCTCGAAGCCGTCCAGCTTCGGCATCATGACATCCATGATGATGAGGTCGGGGAGTTCTGCTTTCGCCCGCTCGAGGCCCTCAAGGCCATCCTTGGCCAAGAGGACCCGATACCCCCGAAGCTCCAGGACATCCTTGACGACCTCTCGGGTCATCCGATCGTCTTCAACGACCAGGATCCTGGGCATCGCGGTCTGAGGCGGTGGGGGGGAGGAGGGGGCCGGGGGGGTGACCGGCTTGGATTGCTGCCGGAGCAACCGGAAGTTGGCCAGGGCCAGGGTCACCACGGAGACAAAGCTCTTGCCCAAGGCCAGGTCCTCCTCCGTCAGCTCGCCTCCCGTCAGTTTGTTGGACCCGTTTAAGACGCCGATGACCTTTCCGTTCAAGGTGATGGGCAAGCTCATGAACGAGCCGGTGCTGTAGCGAGTAGAGTAGTCGGATTCCTGGTACTGAGGGAGAAGCGTGATGTCCCGGGTGAAGAGGGGCTTCCCTTCCTTCGCCACCCAGCCGGCGATCCCGCGGCCAACCGGTTGTCTGGAGGTCGCAATGACCTCCCGGGGGAGTCCTGTGGCATGCACGATCCGAAGCTCGCCGGTTTTTTCCTGAAGCAGCATCAGGGAGACAATCTCCAGTTGGAGCCCCTGGCTCACCAGCTCGACAACCTTCTGGAAGAATACCTGGGGAGAAGGATCCACCTCACCCCTGACCCGCTGCTCCGTGAAGGCCACAAGATCGGTGAGACTTCGCTCGAAACACTCCAGCTGGGAGACCCGTAATCTCCGCTCCCGGTCCAGTTGGGCATGCCGGATGGCCTGGGATACAACGCTGTAAAGCTTGGGGAGCTCAAAGGGCTTCTTAAAGTAGTCGTAGGCCCCTTGCTCAAGGGAGGCGACGGCGTCCTCCACGGACTCAGATCCCGTCACCATGATGACAGGGAGGTAGGGGTTCAGGGCCTTGATCCGCCGGAGCAGCTCCAGGCCGCCGATCCCGGGCAGGTAGATATCCATGAGGACCGCATCAATGGCCTCCCCCATCACGAGCTTAAGCGCCATTTCGGCATCTTGGGCGCTTAAGACCCGAAGCTGCCTCTCAGCAAGGAAATCCCTGATGTAGATCCGGAAGAACTGATCATCATCCACGATCAGAACGGTATCCATCTCCCCCGCCTTCTGCCTCCGTGAGGAACCGATGCGAAAACCCCTCCGGCGCCACCGGGTGCCGAAAATTTCGACAGCCCAGGTACCCTACCTGCCATATTGCAATAAGGATACCATGCCATCCCACCCGGGCCAAGGGGATTCCCACTGGAGGGGCTGGAGAAAGATTTGACAGGTTGTGCTACGATTGCTAAAATGGTAGCACAAGGGAGTGGGGAAATGGCGATCACCAGGTTCGGCATCTCCCTTGATCGGGAGCTTTTGAAGAACTTTGACCAGCTCATCGCCAGGAAGGGCTACACCAACCGTTCCGAGGCCATCCGGGACCTGATCCGGGATAGCCTGGTTCAGGATGAATGGGAGGGGGGTGGCAAAGAGACCGTCGGGACCATCACCATCGTGTATGCCCATGACACCAGAGAGCTGACCGAGGTCCTGACCGACCTCCAGCACCACTTCTACACCTCTATCGTCTCGACGCTCCACGTCCACCTGGATGAGCACAACTGCCTGGAGGTCCTGGTGGTGAAAGGCAAGGGGAAGGACATTAAAAAGATCGCCGATCGGCTGATCGGGACCAGGGGCGTGAAGCACGGGAAGCTCACCGCCACCACGACCGGAAAGGAGCTCCTGTAAAACGATGCATATCCCCGATGGTTATCTGGGACCCCAGACCTACGGACCCCTCTATGCGGTGATGGTTCCGCTTTGGTTCTGGGCTTCCCGTACCCTTAAGAAGACCCTTCGGGCGAGACAGGTCCCCCTCCTCGCCCTCGGGGCCGCCTTTTCCTTCGTCATCATGATGTTCAATGTCCCCGCCCCAGGGGGCTCCACCGGCCATGCGGTGGGGGGGGCCCTGGTTGCCATCGTCCTTGGCCCCTGGGCGGCCATGCTTGCCCTCTCCGTCACCTTGGTGGTCCAGGCCCTCCTCTTCGGGGATGGGGGTTTGACCGCCCTCGGGGCCAACACCTTTAACATGGCCTTTGTCATGCCGTTCTCCGCTTACTACATTTACCAGCTCTTAAAGGGGAAAGCGGGGGTCACGTCAAAACGGGCCCTCTTCGCGGCCGGGGCCGCCGGGTACCTCTCCCTGAACTTAGCGGCCCTCCTCACGGGTCTCGAGCTGGGGCTCCAGCCCTTCCTGGCCCACAAACCCGACGGCACCCCCCTTTACAATCCCTATCCGCTCCGGATTGCGGTGCCGGTCATGGCCGTGCAACACCTGCTCTTCTTCGGATGGATTGAGGCGGTGGTGACGGCCCTGGTCGTCGCGTACCTCGCCAAGACGGACCCTACCCTGTTGGAGCCGCCTAAGGGGGGAAAGAAGGATGAGGACCGATAAGAAGCTCTGGATCGGCCTGGGCCTCCTGATCCTCCTTACCCCTTTGGGCCTCCTGGCCCGGGGGACGACCTGGGGAGAGTGGGCGGGGGAGGAGCTTAAGAAGATGCTGGGCTTTATCCCCGAGGGCTTTGCTAGGCTTGAGCACCTCTGGCAGGCGAAGCTGGCCGGCTACACCCTCCCGGGATGGGATTCCCCCCTCCTCTCAGCCTTGGGCTATCTCTTCTCCGCCGCCATCGGGGTGGGGGTCGTCATCGGTCTCATGCTCCTGCTGGGGAGGTTCCTCTCGACAAAGGACGGCAACCCATGAGGCCTCGGTGGCTTGTCACCAGGATGGAGGAGCTTGCCGCTTGCCCCTGCTGCACCGTTGGGGTCGGGGGGAAAGGGTTCGTCGAGCGGACCCTCCTGGGGATCGCCAGCTTCCTCAAACAGGCCATCTTCTCGGAGGAGATAGCCCGGATGCCAGGTCTGCTGCAGCGACTCGATCCGCGGGCAAAACTCCTCAGCTTTGCCCTCTTCCTGGTGGCTGCGAGTTTCGTCAGGAAGATCCCTCCCCTGCTTGGCCTCTACTTGTTCACCCTCCTCCTGGCTTCCTCCTCCAGGATCAGTTTAAGCTTTTTCCTGAAACGGGTCTGGTTCTTCATCCCGCTCTTCTCGGGCCTGATCGTCCTTCCCGCCCTCTTCCTGGTTCCCGGGGAACCCCTCCTCACTTTCTTCTCGGTTGGGAATTTCACCCTGGCGATCACGAAGCCAGGGGCCTCCTCGGCCTTTCTCCTCGTCCTCCGGGTGGCCACCTCCGTCTCCTTCGCCATCCTCCTGGTTCTGACAACCCGGTGGTCTCAGATCCTGAAGGCCCTTCGGATCTTCAAGATCTCCCGCGTCTTCATCCTGATCCTGGGGATGACCTATCGCTACCTCCACCTCCTGATCACCCTGGTCGAGGAGATGCACCTGGCCAAAAAAAGCCGGACGATTCGAAGCGATGGGCTCCGGAAAGAGCAGCGGTGGGTCGCCTCCCGGATCGGGCTCCTGTTTGAGAAGTCCCGGAGGATGGCTGACGAGGTCTACGAGGCGATGGTCTCCCGGGGCTTCGACGGGGAGGCGAGGGTGCTGGACACGTTTAAGATGACAAGGCTGGACATCCTTTGGCTCGGCCTCTCGGCCCTCCTCTTCACCCTGGCCCTTTGGCTCGGGGGTATCGCATGAACATCTTTGAGTTACAGAACGTTAGCTTCTCCTACCTCGGCCGGTTTCCGGCCCTCCAGTCGGTGAGCTTGAAGATCCGGGCCGGGGAGAAGGTCGCCATCTTGGGGGCTAACGGCTCGGGGAAATCAACCCTTCTCCGCATCATGAACGGCCTCCTCTTCCCCCAAGCGGGGGAGGTCAAGGTGTTCGGTCAGCCCCTGACCGAGGATGGGCTTCATGGGGCGTTCAACCGCTTCTTCCGCTCGAAGGTTGCCCTCCTCTTCCAGAACCCGGACACCCAGCTCTTCTGCCCCACCGTCTTTGACGAGATCGCCTTCGGCCCCCTCCAGTTGGACCTCCCCAAGGATGCGATTCACCAGAGGGTTGAGGACCTCTTAAAGCTCCTTCGGCTCGAAGCAGTCAGGGACCGATCCCCCTATGAACTCAGCCTGGGGGAGAAGAAGAAGGTGGCTGTCGCCGCCGTCCTCTCCACGAACCCTGATGTCCTCCTCCTGGATGAACCCACTGCCAGCCTGGACCCGCGGAGCACCCGGACCTTGATTGACCTCCTGGTCGAGGCCAACGCGGTCGGAAAGACCCTCGTCACCGCTACCCATGATCTCCACATCGTTCCAGAGATCGCCGACCGGGTCTACATCTTCAGCGAGGAGAAGACGATCGTCGCCGAGGGGAAGCCCGAAGACCTCCTCGCGGATGTGGAACAGTTGGTCCGGTGGAACCTGATCCATCTCCACAGGCACGCCCATAGGGACTACTGGCACGCCCACCTCCACGAACACTTCTCCAAAGAGCGCTCCCACGACGGGTAAGGCCGCTCCTTGATGGAGCGTCTCAGCCTGGGGAATCCGTGCCGGAGACCATCCAGGGTGCGCTCATGGCCCGCCTTGAACGGCTCCCCGGGGAAGATGCCCTCTCCGGAAAATCACCAGGTCTTCGGGCGCTTGCCACCCTTGACAGGCTCTGGGGATGGTGCGAGAATGGGCCGGAAAAGACGTGTAATGGTTGTGGTGAAGCAAGCGGTAGGGGTGCCATGAAAACGGAGACCATCACCATCCCTGAGACGGCATTCATCTCCACTGAAACCTTTACCCAGAAGGCGTTTAAGCGCTGGGTCGAGCACCGCCCGGTGACCGACGTCAACCGCTATGAACTTATCAACGGGAGGATCGTGGTGACTCCCCCGGCAGGCTGGGGGCATGCGGATGTTGAAGCCAGGGTGATCCACCTCTTAAGAGATTTTGTCCAGAAACACGACCTGGGGCGGGTGTTCGGCTCCAGCGCAGGGTATGAGCTCCCGTCAGGAGAGACCCTTGAACCCGATGCATCTTTCATCTCGCACGAGCGTTGGGCCAAAGGTCCCCACGTCCGACGCGGGCAGTTCCTGAAGATCGTGCCCACCCTGGTCGTCGAAATTCTCTCTCCCTCAACCGCAGAGCGGGATCGGACGGAGAAGAAGAGACTTTACGAGATGAACGGAGTCAATGAATTCTGGCTTGTGGACCCGGACCGGCGTGAAGTGACGGTCTTTCACCTCACGGGAGGGCGCTATGATGCCGGGAAGCGCTTCAGGGCTCCCCAGAGGCTTCGTTCCGGTGTCCTCCCGGGGTTTGAGGTTCCCATCCGCTCTCTTTTTGTCTAAGCCCTTGAGGGGGTTCTTGTTCAAAGATGTCTCCCCCCCTTGAGCCTTGGTCAGCGTCCCCCAGGGCCGAGACGCCCCGGGAGACGCGGAACCTCCCGGAGAAGAGGCCTTAATTCTTGAGGGCCAGGACCTGGATCTCGAAGGCAGGGTTCGGCTCGACGTGAAATTCCTTCCCGCACTTTTTGCAGACCCCTGCCCAGGACCGGTCCGGCTGCCTTTCCAAGATCACGACGCCGCAGACCTCTTTCTGGGGGATACGGTGGATCGTGATGGCGATCAAGGGCTTGTCCATCGGTTGACACCTTCAAGAGGGATCGCCCGGCAGAGGTGCTGGTAGTAGCGGTTCAGGCCAACGTTCGAACAAACCAGCAGGGCGGAGCTGAGGATGAGGCCGTACACCGATGTACGAGGGATCTTCACCGTCACGTCGGGATCGAGGAGGTTCTCCGAGGCCTCGATCAACGCCAACGTTTTTAGACCGATCAAAAGGGGCCAGGCGCAGGCCAGGCGTATTCTGACCTCCCGCCGGGGGAGGGCCAGGGTGTAGCCCCACCCTTCCTGGTAATGATCGAGGGTCAGGGCGAGGAGATCCCCGATCAGGGGACGAATCCTGGTGATGCTCCTCTTGTCCAAAAGCTCCTCCGGGGCGACACCCAAGGCCCGAAGGTCCTCTTCGGGGAGGTAGCACCGACCGATTCTTAGGTCCTTTGCCAGATCCCGGAGGATGTTGGTCAGTTGAAGCCCCTTCCCGAACCGGATCCCCCGTTCCTTCATCCCCTCCCGGTCCCATCCGGCGAACGAGGGCCGATGGGTGAGGACCATCTCTGTCCAGAACTCTCCCACACATCCTGCCACATAATAGGTATAGCCGTCCAGGTCGCTTCGGGCCTTAAGGGCGACCACCTTCCCTGCGTCCTCACCGGGAAAGGTCGTTAAATCCATGATCATCCCCTGGGTGAGGGTGAGGAGGAGACGGGCGACCCGCTCTCGATCCCCTTTCTCCAGCCCCCGGTAGAGGGTGAAGCAGTCTTCCAGATGGACCAGGAGTTCCCGCTCCCCCGGGGTCCTCTGGGGGCCGGTCAAGGCCTCCTGGACCGGAGGGATCGAGGAGGGGCTTCCCCCCCGGAGCTCGCGCCTGAACAGCTCCAGGTAGGCGAGGCGCTTTTCCCGGCTGATCAAAGCGGTGTCAGCAATGGTGTCGGCGGCCCGGGCCAAGAGGTAAGCCAAGCCGATGGGATGGCGGAGGCTCCTAGGAAGGATCTTTAGGCTTAAGAAGAAGGACCGGCTCACCCGCTTTAGGATCGTCTCGAGGAGGTCGGGGTTGGGCTGCATGGGCGGCCGATCCTTCAGTCGAGGTCGGCGGGACGAGGCGGCGCGCCAGGCTCGTCCTTGGCCTTCTTGAGAAGCTCTTGAAACTTCTTCTCCAGGATCCTCGGCTTGTCCTTTTCAGCCTCCATCGCCTCCCTGAACCGGGCCTCCCGGTGACCGGACTCGGCCTTCAGGGCCTTGACGGCCTCTGGGAGGGAGGTGATGGGGGCTCCCTTGGGCCTTTCCTCATGGTGGAGGATGGTCCGGAGGTCAGGGTCAATGGTCAAACGCGCCTCACAGGAGGGGCAGACCACCTGGAAGACTTGTTTCGGCCCTTCAGCCATGGGGCATCCCTCTCCCTGTCATGGTTCTCTCGCGATTAAAGGTAGCACAGATCACCCGTCGTGGCAACCATGACCGATGGGTCAGTCCCGTCCTCCGTTGACAAGCCCCCGTCCTCGTCACTATAGTAGTCTACCCCCAAAGGAGGGGCAGGGGGAGGCAAACCGATGCCGACCGATGATCTCTGCTACATGCCCGCCACGGAGCTGGCGGCAGCGATCCGGGCGAAGAAACTCTCCCCGGTGGAGGTGGTCGAGGCTGTCCTGG
>CAZHST010000070.1:0-13140 GCA_964535215.1 uncultured bacterium | reverse complement strand
GACCCCTTAGACTTCGCCGATGGGAACATCACGAAGGGGATCACTGGAGGGGGCACGACCGCTGAGAATGGGGCGAAGGCCTTGACGGTGGGGATCAACTGGTACTTGAACCGAAATGTCAGGCTCATGCTCAACTGGACCCACTACTGGTTTGACAACGACTTGGGGACGCCGTTCAGCTTTGACCCGGCAACTCAGAAGCTGGTCAAGGCTGATGACACCTCCTGGGAGATCCTGACCCGGATGGCTTTCTGGTTCTAAGGTGGGTGATGAAACGTGGCAGAAGCGGCTAGGTGTTCTTTTACGATCCAGCTCGCTAGATCAATTCAAGCGAGGAGACCAGACGATGCTGACGATCAAAGTCGACCCGAGTAGTGGCTGCACTGTCCCTCCAGGAACCCTGGTGAAGCGGGGGGAAGTGTTAGGGGTTTCGCCTTTCTTCGACCACCTCGTCCTCTGCCCGGTGGACGGCTGGGTCAAGGAGATCCGGCCTGCCCCAGGGGAGCCTGTGATGCTGGTCACCATCACCCCGCTCCCTGGGGGTCTCTGCCCTGGGAAGATTTAACAGGGATGTAACACAGATGTCATGGGGGTGTTACATCCTCCTGGTAATGTCCTTTCAGCGGGACAAGGAGGGAACGATGAAGAGGTTGTGGAGAAAGGCTGGCCTTTGGCTGTTAGTCCTTAGCCTGCTGCTGACTGGTTTGGCAAAGCCGGTTTGGGCGAAGGCCCTGATCACGGTGGACGGCTCCAGCACCGTCTACCCCATCACCGAGGCGGTGGCGGAGGAATTCCAGAAGAAGCACCGGGACGTGAAGGTGACGGTGGGGATCTCCGGCACCGGGGGGGGCTTCAAGAAGTTCTGTCATGGCGAGACCGATATCTCCAATGCCTCCCGTCCCATCAAGCCCTCGGAGGTGGAGCTGTGCAAGAAGAACAGGATCGAGTATATTGAGCTGCCGGTTGCCTATGATGGTCTGGCCGTGGTGGTCAACCCCAAGAACACTTGGGTGGACTTCATGACGGTCAAGGAGCTGAAGAAGCTCTGGGGGCCGGAGGCCCAGGGGAAGATCACCCGGTGGAGCCAGATCCGCCCGGGCTGGCCCGAGAAAGAGATCCACCTCTTCGGTCCCGGGGTCGATTCGGGAACCTACGACTACTTCACCGAGGCTATTGTGGGGAAGGAGCACTCCAGCCGGGGGGACTTCACCTCGAGCGAAGACGACAATGTGCTGGTTCAGGGGATCGCCACCGACCCGTTGGCCCTCGGCTTCTTCGGGGTCGCCTACTATGAACATAACAGGGACAAGCTGAAGCTGGTCCCCGTTGACGATGAGAACCCGAACAATGGGAAGGGGCCTATCCTTCCAACCTACGAGAACGTCGTCAACGGGACCTACCAGCCCCTCTCCCGCCCGCTCTTCATCTACGTGAACCGAAAGGCCGCGGAGCGGCCTGAGGTCAGGGCCTTTGTGGCCTTCTACCTGGCGAATGCCAAACACCTGGTCAAGGAGGTGGGTTACATTGCCTTGCCTGACAGGGTCTATGAGCTGGCGATGAGGCGGTTCGAGCGGCGGAAGGTGGGATCCGTCTTCGGCGGCAAAGGCTCCCAGGTGGGGGTCACGCTGGAGAAGTTGCTTCAGGCTGAGGAGAAATAGCATTCACCGCCACGATGCTGAGACTGGATAAAAAGAAGAAGGTCGGCTTCTTTGAACGAGGGCTTCAGCTCTTCTTCGGCCTGTGTGCTTTCCTCTCCATCCTCACGACCTTCGGCATCGTGGCGGTGCTCTTCTTTGAGAGCCTTGAATTCTTCCGGGAGGTCTCCCTATTGGAGTTTCTCACCGACACCGAGTGGACCCCCCTCTTTGCCACAAAGCGGTTTGGGATCCTCCCCCTTCTTTGCGGAACCGTCCTTACCTCGGCCATCGCGATCTTGGTGGCGGTGCCGGTGGGGCTGCTCAGTGCCATCTACTTAAGCGAATTTGCCCCGGAGGGGGTTCGGAAGCTGATCAAGCCCTCCCTTGAAGTCCTGGCGGGGATTCCCACCGTGGTCTACGGTTATTTTGCCCTCCTCTTCGTCACCCCCCTGCTTCAGCGCTTCATCCCCTCCCTTTCCGGGTTTAACGCCTTGAGCCCCGGCATTGTCATGGGGATCATGATCGTCCCGATGGTCACCTCTTTAAGCGAAGACGCCATGTATGTGGTTCCGCAGGACCTTCGGGAGGCGGCCTATGCCTTGGGCTCCTCCCGGCTTCAAGTCGCCCTTCGGATTGTGGTCCCTGCCGCCTTTTCGGGGATTGCTGCCTCTTTTCTTTTAGCCATCTCCCGGGCCATCGGCGAGACGATGATCGTGACCATCGCCGCAGGGCAGCAGCCACGGCTGACGCTGAATCCCTTGGTCCCTATCGAGACGATGACGGCCTACATCGTCCAGGTGAGCTTAGGGGACACCCCGACCGGGACCCTCGAGTATCGGACGATCTTTGCCGTGGGCTTGATGCTCTTTGGGGGCACATTGCTTTTGAACCTCGTCAGCCGGTGGCTCCGGGGGCGCTTCCGGGAGCAATACGGGTGAAGGTCGAAACGGCCAGACGCCAGAAGCTGGTGGCCCGTCGCCTCTGGGCGGAGAGGAGCTTCAACGTCCTAGTGGTAGGAGCCCTCCTCCTGGCCCTTGGAACCCTGGCAGCGTTGCTCATCACTGTGGCGGTGGAGGGGCTGGGAAGGCTGAGCTGGCCGTTCCTGACCAGCTTCCCCTCCCGGAGGCCTGAAGAAGCTGGGATCTTCTCCGCCCTGGTCGGGACGGTATCGGTGATGCTCTTGACAGCGATGCTGGCCTTCCCCGTGGGGATCGGGGCCGCGATCTATCTCGAGGAGTACGCTGGGAAGGGGTGGTTCGCCCGACTGGTCGAACTCAACATCGCCAACCTGGCCGGGGTCCCCTCCATCATCTACGGGCTGTTAGGGCTGGAGCTGTTCGTTCGGGCGATGGGCTTAGGCAGGAGCCTTCTGGCCGGGGCCTTGACGCTGGCCCTTTTGAGCCTTCCGATCCTCATCCTCTCAGCTCGGGAGGCCCTCCGGGCGGTCCCGCTTTCGATCCGGGAGGCCTCTTACGCCCTCGGGGCCACCCGGTGGCAGACCATCCGCCATCAGGTCCTCCCCCTGGCCTTCCCGGGGATCCTCACCGGCGCGATCCTGGCCTTCTCCCGGGCGATCGGCGAGGCGGCCCCCCTGATCACCATCGGGGCCCTGACCTATATCGCCTTCCTTCCGGATTCGCTATTGGCGCCTTTCACGGTCCTCCCCATCCAGATCTTCAACTGGGTCTCCCGGCCTCAAAAAGGGTTTCACGTGAATGCCGCCGCCGGCATCCTCGTCCTTTTGGGGGTCTTGCTCCTCATGAACGCATTGGCTGTCTTCCTCCGCCAGCGGTCCCAGAAGAGGCTTTTCCTATGAAGCCTGTCTTCGAGATCACCGACCTCAGTGTCTGGTATGGGGATCAGCAGGTCCTTCATCAGGTCTCCCTCTCCATCCCGGAGCACCACATCACCGCCATCATCGGCCCCTCGGGGTGCGGGAAAAGCACTCTCATCCGGTGTCTGAACCGGATCAACGACCTCATCCCCCGTTTTCGGCTAGAGGGTCGGATCCTCTTCAAGGGTCAGGACATCTATGACCCGGCCATGGATCCGGTGGAGATCCGGTTTCGGGTGGGGATGGTGTTTCAGAAGCCCAACCCCTTTCCCAAATCCATCTACGACAATGTGGCCTACGGCCCCCGGATCTGGGGGGTGAAGAAGAGGGCCAAGCTCGACGCCATCGTGGAGGAGAGCTTGAGGAAAGCTGCCCTCTGGGACGAGGTAAAGGACAAGCTCCACCAGAACGCCCTCTCCCTCTCCGGCGGCCAGCAGCAGCGGCTCTGTATCGCCAGGGCCCTGGCGGTGGGACCCGAGGTGCTCCTTCTGGACGAGCCCTGCTCGGCCCTGGATCCCATCGCCACGGCTAAAATCGAGGAGCTCATGGCTGACCTGAAGAAATCCTACACTGTTATCATCGTCACCCACAACATGCAGCAGGCGGCCCGGGTCTCGGACTGGGCGGCGTTCCTTTACTTGGGGCAGCTCATCGAGTATGATGAGACGAAGAAGCTCTTTGTCACCCCGAGGAAGAAACAGACGGAGGACTACATCACGGGGCGTTTTGGCTAGGGGGTGGAGGATGGACCGGAGGTTCGACGAGGAGCTGAAGACCCTCAAAGAACGGCTCCTGGTCATGGGGGGTCTAGCGGAGACAATGATCCAGACGAGCATCCAGGCCCTGGTAGAGCGGGACGAGATCCTCATCCAGCGGGTGTATCAGCAGGAGGAGACGATGGACCAGCTCTGCATCGAGATCGACGACCGCTGCTTTACCCTTTTGGCTTTGAGGCAACCCGTGGCCTCCGACCTCCGGTTCATCGCCGCCTCGATTAAGCTCAATAGCGAGCTGGAGCGGATTGGGGATCTCGCCGTGAACACCGCCCGGGAGGTTTCCTCCCTGATCACCCAACCCTTTGTCAAGCCGTTGATCGACATCCCCCGGATGGCCCGTCTGGCGCAGGAGATGGTCCGGCGGAGCCTCGATGCCTTCGTCAAGAGGGATCCGGAGCTGGCCCGGCTGGTGATCGAGGCCGATGATGAGATTGACCATCTCCGGGACCAGGTCTTCCGGGAGCTTTTGACCTACATGATGGGGGATCCTTCCACCATCCCAAGGGCCTTGGACCTCATCCTGGTCTCCCGGCACCTGGAGCGGATCGCCGACCATGCCACGAACATCGCTGAGGATGTGATCTACATCGTGAGAGGCGAGGATGTTCGGGAGCGGGGGGAAAAGGAGATCCGGAAAGGCTTGAGGCGGAGGGAACAGCCCGGGCCTTCGGTAGAGGCTGGGAGGATCCCCCTTGGTGTCATCCCCGAGGAAGAGGAGTTCTACGAGCTGATCCGGTTAAGCGCCAAAAACGCCATGGAGGCGGCCAGGGCCTTGCAAGAGATGTTCGAGCACCCCACGGATCTTGAAGAGGAATGGCGGAGGCTGGAGGGCTTTGAACGAGGGGGGGATCAGCTCACCCACCGGATCATCCGAAAGCTCAACCAGACCTTCATTCCTCCCCTCGATCGGAGGGACCTCCACGCCCTGACCTCCGCCCTGGACGATGTCGTGGACGCCATCGAGGCCGTGGCCGCCCGAATGGTCCTTTACCGGATTCTCGCGGTGACCCCCGAGGCCAGGGAGCTGGCCGGCCTCATCGTGGCCTCAACGGAGGAGATCGTCAAGGCCCTGGCCTCTCTCCCCACGCTCAAAGGGGTGGAAGGCTCCTGCATCGAGCTGAACCGGCTGGAGAATCAGGCGGACGAGGTCTACCGGAAGGCCATCGCCGGCCTGTTCCACGGGGAGTCTTCGGCCTTGGAGATCCTGAAGTGGAAGGAACTCTACGAACTCCTGGAGACCACCACCGACCGGTGTGAGGACGTGGCCAACGTTGTGGAGGCGGTTGCCCTAAAGCATCCCTGATGGACTGGACCACGGCGCTGGATTGGGCTTGACACTGGCCTCCACATCACCTATGATGATGCCATCAACCGTCACGCGTTGGGCGCTTAGCTCAGTTGGGAGAGCGCCGTCTTCACACGGCGGAGGTCGCAGGTTCGATCCCTGCAGCGCCCACCAAGAAAATCAAGGGGTTACGGAGATCCCGTAACCCCATTCATGTTTCTGGTGACAATTTAATGACACTTTTTAGACCCCTAGGCCGAATCCTATGGCCTGCTCCAGGTAGGATGACCCGTCCCGCCGGCCAGGATAGGGAATGTAGGTGGAGTACCGTTCAAAGACCATCCTCGTGTTCGTATGGCCCATGATCCGGCTGACCCAGAGGGGGTTCTCCCCTGATCGGAGCATCAGGGTGGCGAAGGTGTGGCGGGTGGTGTAGAGGTCCCGCGGCCTGAGCCCGGCTTTTTTGAGGGTAGGATACCAGACGCGATTCCTGATGTTGCTCAGATTGTGGGGGGTCCCTTCGGAGGTACAGAAGACGTATTCATGCTGGCCGGTGATGAGCCTCTGGGCCCGGAGGGCCTTCTCCACTGTGGGGAGCATTGGGATGGCCCGGCTGCTTCCAGCCGTCTTAAGCTCTGACCGTTGGCCCCGCACCACGCCGCTCCGAATGAAGAGCAGCCCCTGGTCGAAATCCACGTAGCTGTCGTGGGGATCGGTAGGGGTCCACTTCAGGGCAAGCTGTTCGCTCGGCCGCATGCCGGTATCCAAGGCGACGATGAAGTAGGGCTGCCACTTCGGCGGGAGGGCCTTCAGAAACTGGGCCTTCTCCTCAAAAGTGAAGACATCGATCGGCCGTCGGGTCTCCCGCTGGAACGTGACCCACCGCTTGGCGTCCTTGGCGATATACTCACGCTCATAGGCCAAGGTCAGCAAGGACCGAAGCTGGGTGAGGATGATGTTGATCCGGGCCGGGCTCATCGTCCTCCCTTGGACCCCCTTCATGGCTTTCAACTCATTGATGAAGCGATCAACATGGGTGGGGGTGATGTCCCGGAGGGAGAGGGAACCCCAAAAGGGGGCGATCCGGCTCTTGAAGATCCTCCTCCGATCCTCCAGGGTCGTGGCCCGGAGCCGGGTGGCCAGGTGGGGAAACCAGATCGTCTCGGCGAACTCAGCGACGGTGATCCGCCCATCCGGCCTGCTGGAGAAGAAGGGGAGCTTCGTCCCGTTGGGGAAATGCCTGGCGTAATCGAACTCCCCTGCCCCGATTTCAGCGGCGATGAGCTGGGCCTTCCGCTCGCAGCGCCGCCGGTTCTCCTTCGTATCCTTAAGCTTGGTGAACTCCCGACATCGTATGCCCCGGTAGCAGAAGTCGAAGAAGAGGGTTCCCGCTTTGTTCGCCCTGACATGGACCTTAGCTGCCATCTTAGCCTCCCCTGGCGAGAGGGATTGCACCCTTCGCCCGTTCGCCCTCGATCCACCGCTGGATCGCCGACCATTTGAAGATCACCTTCCTGGCCGTCGGCTTGAAGTAATGTTCCCCCTCCCGAAAGATCCCCTGAGTCATCATGTTCCGGATCGACTGGGGCCGGTAGGGGATCCGCTCGCAGAGTTGCTTGATCGATAAGTACTCCTCTGGTACCATTGCCCCCCTCCTTTGTCAAGGGTGTAAGCCCCATTCCATTTCCACTTAGAGACGTCCTTCTGTATCCCGATACGTCCCTCCTTCGAGCGGATCGGACAGGAAAAAGACGGCCGAAGAAAACGCTTGACATCTGTAAATCTTTACAGTATATTTGGCCCACTTTCTTGACCCCTGAGGACCCTTCAGAGGAGGCCATGCCGATGAGAGGAGCACTCACGAAGAGACAGCAGGAGATCTATGGGTTCATCGTCGAGATGATCCGGGAGCAAGGGTATCCCCCTACCCTCTGGGAGATCGCCCACCGCTTTCGACTCGCCAGCCCGACAGGGGTGGTGGACCATCTGAAGGCCCTGGAGCGGAAGGGGTACATCCGGAGGGTCTTAGGCCGGTCGCGGGGGATCGAGGTGGCCGACTACATCGAGAAGCTGGTCACAAAGTCAGGTCGGGAGGTGCCGATCGTGGGCCGGGTCGTGGCGGGCAAACCGCTCCTCGCCCTGGAGAACATCGAAGGGACCCTTCTTGTGGATAAGGCCTTCGTCAAGGGGGGACGGCTCTTTGCCCTCCGCGTCCGGGGGGAGAGCATGGTCGAGGCCGGGATCTTCGACGGGGATCTCATCATCGCCAGGCAGCAGAAGATGGCGGAGAACGGGGAGATCGTCGTGGCGCTCCTCGGGGACGAGGCGACGGTCAAGCGCTTCTTTCGGGAGAAAGAGCGGATCCGCCTTCAACCGGCCAACAGGACTATGGAACCGATCTTCGTCAAAGGGGGGGAGGTTCAGATCCAGGGGAAGGTGGTGGCGGTGTTTCGGCCAAAGGTAGGCTGAAGGGGGCGTCAGAACGTTCTGGCACACGAGGGCCTTAGGGATGGCGCTCAAGATGGATCACCTGGCGGCCTATGGGATCGAGCAGGAGGTCATCGAGATCTGGAAAGAGCGGTACGGGGAAGCGCTCCTTCCCCTTCAGGAGCAGGCCTTGCGGGAATCCCGCCTCCTCCAGGGGCAGAACCTCCTCATCCTGGCTCCCAGCTCCTCGGGGAAGACCTTCATCGGCGAACTCATGGCCCTCCTCACCGTCCACAGGAAACAGCGGGTCTTCTACCTGGTTCCCTCGAAGGCATTAGCCGAGGAGAAGTATGCCCAGTTCCAGGAGGCGTATGCGCCCCTGGGGATCAGGACGGTCATCGCCACCCGAGAGCGACAGGAGTTCGAGGCGGACCTTGAGGCTGGCCGATTTCACATCGCCATCCTGGGGGTCGAGACGCTCCAGCCCCTCCTGGTCAAACGGCCGGGCCTCTTGGAGGAGGTCGGCCTCCTCGTGGTGGACGAACTCCAGATGATCGCCGATCCTGAGCTGGGCCCTACGTTAGAGAGCATCCTGACCCAGGTCCGCCTGGCCCGACCTGGGCTCCAGATCCTGGGTCTCTCCGCCGTCTTTGGGGAGCCTCAAGAACTGGCGAAATGGCTAAAAGCCGATCTCTTGGTCAGTGAGCGACGGCCGGTGGAGCTTCAGAAGGGGATCCTTTGCCGGGGTCTCTTCCGCTACATCGAGCAGAGCAGCAAAGGGGTCGGGGAGGAACGCTGGTTTGAGCCGGAGGAGGAAAGGGAAGAGCAGGCGATCCTCCGAGCCACGCGGTATCTTAGCGAGGAGCTAGGGGAGCCGACCCTCCTCTTCTTCCGGGATCAGGCTCTGGCCGAAATGTACGCCCGAAAGCTGGCCGAGGCGGTGGACCTCCCTCCGGCCAAGGAGGCCATCGCCGAGCTGAAGAGCCAGGAGGAGACGATCACCCGGGATCTGCTGATCGGGCTCCTCCAGAAGGGGGTGGGGCTCCACCACGCCGACCTTCCCTGGGAACAGCGGGAGCTGATAGAACGCACCTTCCGTCAGGGGGAGATTCGGATCCTCTGCTCCACCAGTACCCTGGCCATGGACCTGAACCTGCCGGCGAAGAACGTCATCATCGATGTCAAACGATGGCGCCGTGTCAAGCCGTTCCAGGAGCTTGGCCTCTCGGACATCACGAAGGGTGAGTATGAAGGGCTCAGCGGCCGGGCGGGCCGCTTCGGCCTCGTCGAGGGCTTCGGCCGGGCCATCCTGGTGACCACCTCCCCGTTTGAAGCAGAGGTCTGGAAGCGGTTTTACCTCGAAGGCCCCTTAGAGAAGCTGACCCCTTCCCTGAGCACGGCGGACCTGGGGCCAGAGGTGCTCCACCTCATCGCGTCAGGCTTCTGCCGGACGCTCATGGAGTTGAAAACATTCTTCCGCTCCACCTTCACCGGTTCCACCGCCTGGCAGGGGGAGAGCGGAGAGCGAGCGCTCGAGAGCGCTCTCGCCGAAGAGATCGGTCTCTTCGTGAAAGAAGGGCTCATCTTCAAGGACGATCGGGGCCGCCTCCATCCCACGGAGCTAGGCCGGGTGGCCGCCCAGAACGGGATGACGGTGGAGACCTGCCTCATGATGCTCCGATGGCTGGACGAGGCTATCCCTTCTGGAACCTCGGAGCTGGAGATCCTCATGATGCTGGCCCTGACGGAGGATGGGCAGGCCGTCTCCCTCCCGCTGACAGAAGCCGAGCATCGGGGCGACCGGTATCGCCGCCACCTCCGGCAAGAGGTCCTAGAGGCCGGGGAAGAAGGGAAACTGCTCTTCCAGAGGTTTCTCACGGGGGCAGGATGGCTGGCCGACGAGGAGCAGGCGAGCAGGAAGGTCTTGCTCCTCTCCCACTGGATCGGGCCGATGGAGACCTCGAAGATCGAGCGGCACTTTGAAACCCCGTCCGGAGCGATCCGGAGGGTGGGAAGGAGATTCCGTTGGCTGGCCGGGACGCTCGCCGAGCTCGCCAGGGCCAAAGGCTGGCCTCAAGCTGCCGTGGAAAGGGTCGAGCGGCTCTCCCAGCGCCTGAGGGACCGCCTTCCTGAGGAAGGCCTCCCCTACGCCAAGCTCTGCCAGAGGGGCTTGGGACGAGGAGCCATCGGGAAGCTCATGAAGAGGGATTATCAGGATCCCGAGGTCTTGCAAGACAGCTCCCTTAAAGCGCTTCGGCAGGTCCTCCCGGAAAAGCTGACTGGGGACCTCTCCCGGGAGGTGGGCGTGAAGCCCAGGCAAGGCTGCTATAGACCTGAGGTCCTGATTGAGGAAGCCCAGGTCCGGGAGGCCACGCCGCCCTATCACGCCTGCAAAGCTATCCTGCTCATCGACCGTTCCCATCCGGGGACTGTGCGGTGGGAGGAGCAGACCCTCGTCCTGACCTCCAAGCAGTTCCGGCAGCTGGTCGCCCTGGCTGAAGCCCCAGGCCAATGCGTTCCCTATGAGCGCCTCTACCAGCGCATGTGGCCCGATGGGACGGCCGTGGAGCCGCAGCAGATTCACTACCACAAGGCCCAGCTCCTGAAGCGATTCAAGCAGGTCCTTCCGCCGGACCGAGCCAAAGCCTTGATCACCGTCGTCGCCGGGGAGGGGTTGGTGCTCAACTTGAGGCCGGACGAAGTTGTCTTGAGGTAAGCGTCGTTAGAGCCTCTTAACACGGATGGCCATGCTGCTTATGACTCTTGAGATCTGCCCTCTCCCGCTTGAAGATAACGCCTCGCTGCGGCCAGGAATTCCTTGGATCGCTCGATTATCTCATTCACGGCACCGGCGCTCAGAACGACGTCTACGCCGTAGTCCGCTTCCAACCTGCTCTCGAAAGCTTCGAGAAGATACCGATGAAATCGGGCGTCCAGCTCGTCTGTCTTGGCAAAGTGCTCTCCGAAAGCTGCATGAACCCCACCATGCTTCCGAAATTCCAACCCCTTCTCAAAGAGGAGGGCCTCCGCCACATAAAACATAGCGTAATACGCCCGTCCCGCTGCAAAGCTGTTCTTGCCACCTTGGAGGAGCAGTTCCGCTGCCTCGATGGCATCTTGCGCCTTGGCTAAAAGCTGCTCCGTTTTCTTCTTCATAGCGGGACACAGGCTTTCCGTACATTGTGGAGAAATGGCGAGTCCCCGTGGAGCCAATCGGCTTCCCGCACACGAACCGGTGAAATGCTGACGTTGTACTTGAGGGACAGTTCCGAGATGACATGGCCCGTCCGCTGCACCTCTTCCCAGTAATCACCAAAATCCTTCAACACAATAGCCACATCCACATCCGATTCAGGACTCTCCTCTCGGACGGCATAAGAGCCGTAGAGGTAGAGACCAGAGAGATTCTCTCCGTAGATTCGAGATAACGCTTCTTTCAGTTCCCTCAAAAGCTTGGCAATCTCTGGTTGCACAGCCGCTTCACCTCCGGGATCCTGCGCTTAATCCCCCACTTCTTCATCGGGCCAATTCTAACATAGCCCGTGCTGTCTTGTCATCCTGCTGTCCTCTTCGTTTAAGCCCCAGATCCGGATCAGCCGGATCTTAGGGCGTTGTTGTTCCCTTCGAGGGATCGCTGAGAAGCCCCTGAGCCTCTCAGATCGCTCTTGGATTCGCTCCTCTCTTCCCATCCCCCCTGACGTCGTCCCCCATCACCAACCCATGAAAATCCCATGCTGTCCAAGGGACTTCTCTGGCTCTCTCTTTCTAGGCTGGCCGCCCAGGGCCTGCCGTTCCCATGCGGGCCGGAAAGGCGGTCAGCGTCATGGGCTTCGAGGAGGAGCTCCGGGAGAGCCTCCGGTCCCTTTCCACCTCTGCTCCGTTCATCCGTCTCTACGAGGAGATCAGGACCCGCCATGGGATCTTCTCATCGTTCCCCAGCCCTGAGGGGGTCCTCCGCTTCCTCCACGAGCAGGATCCTCACCAGTTCGAGTTTAAGGACGAACTGTTCCGGGCCCTCATCCACGAGACCCAGGCAACGGGCCATCCGGACCTGGCCAACTACCTCGTGAGGCTCCTCCTCCCCGGGTTAGGAACGATCATCAGCCGGTACAGGGGGAAACTTCCCCGGCCTCTCCGTCGAAGAGCTGTGGAGCCAGGTGTACCTGTTCTGCCTGGAGGTCATCGCCAACTACCCCCTACGCCGGCGTCCCCGGAAGATCGCGAAGAACCTCCTCATGGACACCCTCTCGAAGACCAGCGCCTGGTTCAAAGGCGAAGTCACGAGACGGAGGAGGGAGCGGGAGTGGATGGAAAAGGGGGAACGGGCTGTCGAAGCCGAAGCTGGCACGGAGCAAGACATCGCCCCACCCCTGCTTGAAGCGATGGAGGAAAGCGTGCTGGATCGCCTGGTCAGCCTCAGGGTCATCACCCAGGAAGAAGCCGACCTGATCCACCGGACCCGGCTCCTCGGCACGCCGTTAAGGAGCCTCTCCCGCGGAAAAGGCCGCCAGGCCTACGACCGGCTCACCAAACGACGGCAGCGGGCGGAGGCCAAGATCCGGGGGTTTTTTGAGCGCTTCAGGAAGCAGCAGGCCCGGGCCCTTGGTCTTGATCCTCGCGAGGTCAGCTTCCCAGAGGTCATCGAGCTTCTCAAGGGCCACCAGCCGGAGCGCTCTGGGTAGCCTTCATTTTTCCTGTCCGATCTTCGGCAGCGGGACACGTAGAGAGGGAGGAGTGCTTCCTCAGGGATGGTGAGCGCCATGAGCAAGAAAACTCCCCGAACGAATGGCCGTCAATCCTCCGTCGAAGCCATCGTGCGAAACGGGTTTCGGAACCTGATCCTCAGCCTGGGCGGGATCTTCATTCTCCAGCACACGGATGACCGGCTGGTCGAGACCGTGGCCGAGAGCATTGAGGAGATCTACCGGGACACGATGGCCCGGTTGGCTCAAGAGAGAAGGGCGGGAGGGAGATCCCAAGCCACTCCCCGAGATCTCCGAAAGCCCCATCCGGCCATTGAACGTCTCCTCCGCCTGGTGGAGCGGGAAGCCGTCCTGTTTCGCCGACGAACCGCATGGGATCCGGTCTGTTGGGGTGGGGAAAGGAGGTGAAGGAGCATGTTAGCTGATCTTCTGCACCAAGTGGCCGCGATGGAGCAGGAGGAGGAGGCTCCGTATGCCA
>CAZHST010000069.1:0-13429 GCA_964535215.1 uncultured bacterium | reverse complement strand
TCGTCTCCACCAGGGCGTTCTCCCAGACCTTCTTCCCCGTCTTCATGTCCAGGGCCACCAGCTTGCCGTCCAGGGTGCCCATGAAGATCTTGTCCCAGCCGACGGCCAGGCCCCGGTTGTAAGGCTGGAAGAACAGGGTCCGGACCACCGGGTCAACCGGGTGGTAGTAGTGCCAGATCTCCTTCCCCGTCGCCGCATCCAGGGCAAAGACCCGGTTGTAGGAGGCCGAGTAGTAGAGAACCCCATCCACCACAAGAGGGGTTGTCTCCAGCCCCTGCTCGATCGTCCCCGGTTGGTGGATCCAGGCGACCTTCAGGTTCCTCACATTCGATTTGTTGATCTGATCCAGCGGGCTGTACTGCCATCCCAGATAGGTCCCGTGGGGCATCAACCAGTTGTTCGGGTCCTTGTCCGCCTGCTCCAGCCGGACCGACGAGACCGCCCAGACCGGAGGAGCCACCAGGACGGCCAGGACCGCCACGGCGAGGACCATCCAGATCCCCTTTGAACCTCTCCTCCCCATGATCCTCTCCTTCCTTAAAAATTGTTGCCCTCATCAGCCCACCTGAAGAACCAAGTCCCCTTATGGAACGGACTCCTCCCACCCCCTTTCCTTATAGGCGTTAATAAAATAGATCGCCCTCTCCTCCACGGGTAGCCCCCAAACGGATCATTTTTCGGAAGAAAAAGGACCACCCCCTGGATAGCCCTTTAGAGCTAGCGAAGGGGAAGCCTGCCAAGAAAAAAGGGCTAGCCCTTTTGGACGAAGGCCTTCTACTCAGCGTCTCAGACGGGAGGGCGTAGAAGGCCGTAGCGGGCTGGTCACCCCGGCCCTGTCCTCCAGGACCTTCAAACGTTCTTCCAGGTTTCGGGAACGGCGGAGGCGGAGTTCATAGTCGTCCATGTAAGACTCCATCTTGAAGACCTGCGCCACTCCTAAGTGCCAGGACCAGTCAGGCGAGGCGTGGGCCGTCCCCTTGTAGCCCTGGGGGACATAGCGGAACCAGCTCTCCACGAACCGCCGCTCGATGTCCGTCGGACCGTAGTCCACCTTGGCGAACCAGCGCCAGAGCCCGGCCGGGTAATCCAGCGTCCACTTGACCCCAAAGAAGTCCCGGACCGTATCAATCCCACGGACCCCCTCTTTGAACCCCGGAAGAAGCCCCTCCTCGTAGAGGGCCTGAACCTGTCTGCGCTGCTCAATCAGCCTCCTGAACATGGTGACCATGTAGTTGTCCAGGACTTCCAGATAGGTCTCGGCGAACCGGCTCGAGTGGCAGTCGCTACAGACATTGATCCAAAGCTCCCGGCGCTCCTGGAAATCCAGGGTCGTCACCCCGGCCGCCTTGGCCTTCGGGAGGACCACCCGCATATCCAAGGGCTCCTCCTTCGGCATGAACTTCCCGGTCGGATCATGATACGCCGTCCCCATCCGCCAGATCCCCTTCAGGGCCATATTGTGGCTGATGTAGGTCTCGCCCCCTTCCTTGTATTTCATGTGGCAGTACTGGCAGGTGGGGGCGACATAGTCTGAGCCGGGACGGGCTTCCTTCAAGAGGACCTTGGTGTTCGGATGGTGGGTCTCGGTGATGTGGCCGTGCTTGCTGTCCTTGAAGGTCTCGGCGTCGGGATGGTCATAGCCCATGTGGCAGGCCTCGCAGGCCTTAGGGGCCCTGGCGTCGGAGGCCATGAAGGTGTGGCGGGTGTGGCAGGAGTCGCAGCCCCGGACTTCGACGTTGTGGCAGAGGTCACAGCCGATCTGGAGGTTGTGGTTCACGCTGGCGTACCAGGGAGGGGCGATGTTCGAGATCCACCCCGCGGCATGGCTGGGTCGCCCAGGGGGGTACGGGGGGGTCGTCACCGTCAGTTCGCTCAGGAGCTCGACGTATTGCTTGGCGTGGCAGATGGCGCAGGTCCGGATGGTGGGGAGAATGATCCCGGTCCCGGCCGTCCTGGTCTCCAAGGCCCCTGGCTTGACATGACAGTCAATGCAGAGGACGGTATAGGTCGTCTTGGCCGGATCGAAGAGGGGGCTCTCGATGCCGATGAGATCCTTGGGGTGGACGCCCATCCCTTCGATCACCACCTTCCGGTAGTTTTGGGCGATCTCCCGTATCCCCGGCACCTTCTCGAGGAACCAGCCCGGGATCCCGGCCTCTTTGAAAAACTCCTCGATCCTTCCATCGGCTAAGAGGATGGAGGCCTGAAGCTTCTTCTCGAAACGATCCATAGGGATATCGGCGTGGCTCCCCCTGGACCACATCTCCCAGAGGCCCGGGGTAACCCGCATCCCGATGTTGGCGTTGTGGCATCTGACACACATGTACCGCCTGAGGCCCTGGTGCGGGATCTTCAGGGGACGGCCGATCACCCGATCGTTATAGAAGTCCTCAGGGGCAATGTAGCCCTGGTGCGGGATGGGCGGGAAGTACCAGGAGTCGGGGAGGAACAGGGGGGTTGGATACCGGTTGCCGGGGAAGGGGAGGTAGTCCTTGATGTAGTCACGGGGTTTCCCCGGAGGGTGGCCGGTGATCAGGGTCCTGGTCGGGTCAGTCCCAGCCTTCTCTTCCGCCTCGTACGCCTGGGCCATGACCAACCCGGTGTTGATGTCAATCAGGCCGGTGTGGGGGCTCTCCCCCGGCGGCACGGTAGGGAGCTGGATGGCGGCGATCTTCTCCTTCAGACGATGCTCGGCGATCAGTTGCTGGAGGGCCCCGGCCAGGAGAAGGGTAAGAAAGACGGTGAGGATCATCCCCCCAACCCAGAACGCTTTTCGCATGAGGACCTCCTTTCACTCACCCCCGCTACAGGCCTTGGCGAAGGGGCACGTGAAATCCTCGGCGGAGGAGGGGTCCGCTGCCCTCTTTCCAAAAGAGGGGTCAAGGCCGAAGCGTTGAAGCTCTTCCACGAGGAAGGCCTTCAGGAACCTGGCGCTCGCCCGGTAGAACGGGGCCCAAGTCACCTCCCCGACCTGCTCACAGAAGGAGAAGACCCACCGGCCCAGGTGATCCTTCAGGAACGTTCGTTCGGCATCCCGGCAGACCCCGACCTCCTCTTTCCATCCCTCCTGGAGGGCATAGGCTTCCTTCAAGAGGAGGAGGCCCATGAACTCCAACTCGACGGCGATGTGATCGGGAAACTCCTTCACCTGTTCCGAGGTCTTCAAGCCGAAGGCCTGGTAGAACCCGAGGAGGTCGGCTAAGGTCTGGCCCTTCCTGACGGCGGGGATCGGATCGTACTCGGTCTCATAAGGGGTCGCGGCCAGGCCGGTTCTAAAGAGCCTGTTGTATTCCCCCTCTAGCGTCCCGAGTCCCGCCATTGCTTCCTCGAGCCCTGTCAGGTCCGGCCAGGATCCCGGGGGAAGGGAGGTGAGGGCCTTTTCCAGCCTGCCCACAAACCCGTCCTTGAAGAAGGCCAGAACAGGGGGATTGGGCGGGGAGAAGGCTAAAGAGAGGAGCTTGTAGATAGCCCCCCGGGCGATGACCTCCTGGATAGCCTCCTGAACGTTTGTCATCTTCACCGCCTGACCGGTTCGATCTCCAAGGTCACCCAATCGGAGAATCCCTTCCGGGACCCGATCTCCCCCTTCCCCCCGTCCCAGGCGGCAAAGGCGACGGCCGTCTGTTTTCCAGGACCCCACGCCGGATCATTCGGGTCCCCCACCACAAAGGGCCGGGTGATGACGACCTTCCATGTCCCCTCTTGGTAGACCCCTCTTCCGTCTGTACTCTGCTTCCAGTTGGTCGTCAGGGTCCCGAACCCTTCAGCGACCTGCTCCTCGACCGGGGTCCGCTTCTCCGGTTGAGACCTGGGGTTCCCCAGGACCCATCCGGTGAGATACCTCCTGGCCTCCGGGTTGGTCCAGGAGCGGATGTCGTAGGGGTGCTCGGAGGGGACAAAGGGGTACCAGTCGATCCAGAAATTGGGGTAGAGGGTCGCGATGTCCACGAAGGCCTTGTCCATGTCCTCCTGCCAGTCGGCCTTCCAGTGAAGGATCAGGACCCGCCCCCCCGGCATCCCCATGGTGATCGCCGTTTTCTCTTTGACAGGGACCATGACGGCCACCGCATCCCGAAACGTATCCGTGCGCATGATCGCGTCCTTGGTCGCATCCTTCCAGGTCAGAAGGAAGGCGATCTGAACCCCGTTATGGACTGATCTGACCGAAAGGGAGGGGATGGAGGGGGTGAGGTTGAAGGGTCTGGCAATGACCTGGGGCAGGAGGGGGACCTCGACGGAGGGTGCCTTGGCCCAGAGTTGGGCCGAGGGGTCCAGGGGGATCACCCCTTCCACGTAGGTGGACAGAAGCTGCTCCTGGGCGAGACCCAGGGCCGTGGTGAGCGTAAGGATCGGGATGATGAGGACAACCCGCATGACCGTCCGCATCGAACCACCCCCTATGTAATGTTGTGGCGGTAGACCTTTCGGGCCTCGTCGTAGAAGGGCCGAAGAGAGTCCGGCTCTTTGAACGGCACCCGGATAATCTCCCGCCCCTTCCGGTCATACCCCGCCGCTTCCTGGATAGCTGGGAAGACTTTGAAGGTCTCGATGATCTCCTTGGTATCCCCGAAGAGGTGGAGGAGGCCGAGAAGCTCCGGGTCCTCCCTCCCTTTCAGGTAGGTCTCGATGGCCTGATCCACCCCGGGCCCAAACATCTGGTAGAGGAACTCCCGGGGTGCATGAACCGGTGGGATGTAGTAGATGTTTCCCTCGAGACCGAGCTGAGGATAGAGGGGGAGGGCAACCTTTCTGACGTAAACCAGGAAGTCCATCGGCACGTGAGGTTTGACCTCGTCCGGCCTCGAGAGAAACCCCATCAGCCGGATCTTCCCGATGCAGGTCGTCACGCACCGGGGCTGGATCCCCTGCTCCACGGCCGGGTAGCAGCCGATGCACTTCTGGGAGATCCGGAGCACGGGGTTAAAGAGGACCTTTCCATAGGGGCAGGCCCTGACACACTCCCGGTAGCCCCGGCACCGCTCCTGATCCACCAGGACGATCCCATCCTCTCGGCGCTTGTAGATGGCCTGCCTCGGGCAGGCGGCGAGGCAGGCGGGATAGGTGCAGTGCATGCAGATCCTCGGGAGGTAGAAAAACCAGAGGGCATGGGTGGGCATGGTGAGGTAGGCCCCCTTGTCCAGCATCCCGTAGGCCTCGTCTTCTCCGGCGTTCGAGTGGGCCCAGTCGAGATCCTCCTTGAGATACCCGAGGACCGTCTCCCCCGGCGGGGCCGCCTCGAAGATCGTCTTCCCCGTATAGGTGCCCCCTTCCCACTCCTGGGGCCCCAGCTTCTCCAGGATCCGGACATCCCACCCCATGGGATAGCCGCCGTAGGGTTTGGTCTCCACGTTGTTCCACTGCATGTACTCCTGCCCCTTCCCTACGGTCCAGGTGGTTTTGCAGGCCATCGTACAGGTCTGGCAGCCGATGCACTTGTTCAGGTCGAAGACGGCTGCGAACTGCCGCTTGGGCCTGGCCTCTTCAAAGGGGTACGCCATCGGCCGGCCGATCTGCCAGTTCCTGACGTCTGCCATGGCTTAAGCTCCTCCCTCAGGTGTCCGGGTTTCCTGCCCACTCACCCCTTTACCGGATTCCCCAGACTTGTGACAGCAACCACCAGCCAAGGAAGTAAAAGAAGGCAAACCAGGCGAGGAAGATGAACACCAGCGTAAGCGTCCCGGGGGCGTGGGGCTCTTCGGGATTGGCGGGATGCCCCGGGGGAGTCAGGGGAAGGGCCACCCCCCCGCCGGGGACCCCCCGCCCGAAAAGGAGCGAAAGCACCGCGATGCCGACAAAGATCAGGAGGCCGAGGACGGCGATGAGGCCCCCGATGCCCACCATCCCGAGGGTGACAGAGGCCATCGTGGGAAGCTTGACCGCCAGGGGGGCTCCGGCATAGCTCACACTCCAAGTCCTCCGGGGGATCCCCAGGGCCCCCGAAAAGTTCATCCCCAAAACCATCAGGGTAACCCCCAGGGCAAAGATGTAGGGCTGAACCCTCGCCCACCCTTTCCCCACCAGCTCGCGCCGGGCGATCAGCGGAATGACGTAGTAAGCGAGGCCCATGAAGGCGAGGGTGGTCCCGGCCACCACCGTCGCGTGGAAGTGGCCCGGGACCCTGAGCGTGTTGTGGGCTCCGATATTTTGCTGCATCGTTCCAATGATCACCCCGGAGGTCCCGCCCAAGAATCCAAAGATGAGAAACGAAAGGGCGGCGGCGGAGAAGCCGGGCTCCCTCCAGGGCGCCTTTTTCAGCCACCCGAAGAGCCCCCTTGTATAGCCCCTGGCCCGCTGGACCACCTCCACCCCCGCCGGGATCGAGAAGGCGTGGATCATGCTCCCCAGCACGGCGAGATACATAAAGTAGCTCGTGTTCAGGATGCGGTTTGGGGTGCTTAAGGCGGGATCCACCAGGAGGTGGTGCATCGAGCCTAAGTTGATGAACAGGATGTAGAGGAGAAAGGCCAGGCGGGAGAGCTTCTCGTTGATCGGCCTGGCCCCCGTCGTCAAGGCGGTCAGGGCATACCAGACGGCGACCGTGGCCGCCAGGTTGACCTGCTGGGCGGGATGGCCGAAGGCCCAGAAGAGGACCCGGTAGACCCCGGGGTCAATGCCGCTGATCAGGCCGAGGGACCAGAGGAAGGTGGGAAGAAAGGTGAGGGCCCCGGCCAGGAGCGTGAAGAGGGCGATGATGGCCGCCGTCAGCAGGCCGAAGGTTACCAGGGGGACGGAGCCGCTGTACCGCCCTTCCGCCTTCGCCACGACGACCGTGGCAAAGAAGAGCAAGACCGCGATGAGGGTCCCGACGGCAAAAAGGAGGATCCCGAGGTAGAAGAGGGGATGGGCCTTCAGGGGGACGTAGGCCGTGAACATCACGTCGGCCTTCCCGGTGAAGACGATGACGTCGGTGAGGATCGCTCCGGCCAGCATCAGGAAGAAGGCCAGCCAGCCCAGGCCGGGTTGCACCAGGCGGGCATTTAACAGGACGGCCCCCCCGAAGTAGAGGCCGGCCACCTCGAAGAAGACGATCCAGAAGACCAGCATGTTGATCCCGTGGGCGGTGACAAAGCGGTAGAAGAGAGCCGCCGGAAGGAGCTGGACAGCCGGCCAGCGGGTTAGGGCGATGAGCAGGGCCAGGATCCCGCCGATTAAGAGGAAGACCACCGCCGCCGTCGCATTGGCGATGATCAGCCTCTCGGCCGGGAGGTGGACCTTGAGGCCAGTCACCGAGCAGGTGCGGAATTGGGCTTCTCTCACGGTTGCCATCCCTTTCACTCCCTCACGAGGACCTTCCCGGCCATCGTGTGGTGGCCGATCAGGCAGTACTCGTTGCAGATGAGAGAATACTCGCCGGCCCGGGTCGGCGTCAGGGTCAGCACGTAGTCGTAGCCGGGGAGGACCTGAAAGTTCATGTTGAAGGGCTGGATCGAGAGGCCGTGCTGCAGGTCAAGGGAGGAAACGTGGATCCGGTAGGTCTCCCCCTTCTTCAGCTCCAGGATGGGCGTCCACTGCCACATCCGGGCCATGAGATAGGCCTCCCCCCCTACGGGGGGGCGGACAATGGGGATCCCCCCTTCACGGCCCACCGTGTACTTCTCGATGAAGGCGCTGGCGATCCGGTTGAAGTCGGCGGGGGTGGTCCGGTAGGTCTCGACAGGATTGTTTTGCTTTCCCACAATGCCCCAAAGGGGCATCATGAGGAACAGGACCAGGCACCACACCACCGCCACGGTCACCCACAGCCGCTCCTGCCAACCCAGGGGTTTCCACCAGACCCGCTCCGGTGCGGTCAGGCTCATGGCTTCCTCCTCCGACATCAGGGCTTAGGAAAGGGGATCATGGTGAGCTCAAGAACCCCCCAGATCAGGTAAAGGATCAGGGGGATGCCCACCCCTAACGCGAGCAGGAGAAAGGGGTCATCCAAGACCACCTGCCAAACGGGAATCCGCTCCCCTTCTCGCCTCTCCTCCGGCATCGCCCTCTCCCTCCTCACCTCACGCTGACAAAGGCCCCCTGAAGATAGCGCTTCACCGCGGGAGATTCGTACGTGGGCCGGAAGCCGTGGGCCGCCGGGTGCCAGAGACCCTTTCCTCCGATCCCCCCATCCTCGGCCTTGGTGATCCTCGCCATGGACTCTCTCGGGGCCCCGATGACCGTGTGGACATCGGGGAGGAAACCCTTGCCAATCCCCTGACCGAAGACCTCCTTCCGGACGAGGGAGTCGGTGGAGAGGGTCGGCTTGAGCCACGCCCGGGTGACGGATTGGTGGCTCCCGTAGCGGAACATGGCCTGGTAGTGGGTGGCGGGGTTCTTCGCCAGACCATCAGGCCTTGACTCGTGGCCTCGGACGGAGCCATGGCTGGCCCCGTACATGTTGAACCACATGCGCATGACCCCTCGGGGCGTGCCGGGGTAGTAGCGGACCCGGCACATCAGCCGGGCCACCTTGTACAGGGGCTCACCGGGCTTCCAGCCCCGGTACGGCCGGTCCTCCGCCCAGCCGTCCACCCAGATGTAGTCCCCGTCTTCAACGCCCAGCTCCCTGGCATCCATGGGGTTGATGTCGGCGTAGCCCTCGGCTAAAAACGGCATCCGCTTGTCCCGCCGGTAGACGTCGGAGAAGGGGCCGAAGGAGACGGCCAGAAAGTCGGTGTCAGGCCCCGTCGTGTGGGCCCCGTGCCGGTACTTGGGCGTGTGGAAGATGAAGGGGTAGCCGGCCCTGACCAGGGGGCTCGGTGTCTTCTTCAGCTCCTCCCAAGGCAACACCAGCGTGAGGACCTGACGGGCATCCGATTTGGCGAAGTCGGCCGGGGTGAGGCCAAACTGCTCCGGCGGGATCGGCCGGAGGAGGGGATGGGGCTTCGCCACGATGACACTTGGCTGGTAAAAGGTCGCCTCCACCGGCTCCTTGTAGACCAGGAGGTTCTCACCAACCCTTAAGAATTCGTCCTCCTCCCGGTAGAACTCCAGGCGCCCCGTTTTGGTGTACCAGGGACGGGACTCCTGGGTCTGCTCCCACCCCACCTGCCTCGGGGTCGTGCGGGTCATCATCAGGGCAGGGATTCCCTCCTGCGCCCGCTCCTCCAGCTCCTCAAAGCGGTAGCCTCTGGTGGTGTTGGAGGCATCCAGGATCCGGTTCAGGTAGACCTCCACCCGTCCCTCATGGACGAACCTCCAGTAGTCCAGGAAGCGGCGATCCCCTGTGATCTCGGCGAGCCTGGCCGAGATCCCCGCGGGCACCTCCAGGTCGGAGCGGGTGTCGAGGAGCCTCGGGTGGGGGGTTCGGGGGAAGACCGTGAGGAAGGGGTTCGTCACCGAGGCACACATATCGGGGAACCGGAGCTCATGCCAGGCATCCACCGGGAAGACGATGTCCGAGTACTCGCAGGTCATCGTCCACCACCACTCGCTGGTCACCCAAAGCTCGATCTTCGGGAGGGTGTTGGCGATGACATCGTAGGCCCCTTTGGCGTTCCCCAGGATCGAGTTCGAGTTGGAGACGAAGACCGCCTTGGTCGGCGCCGGCAGGTGGGTCCTCCCGGTGAACATCGTGGCCCCCCTTTTGAGGGGACGGTCACCAACATTGTAGTAGTGGGCCGACTCCCCCTTCCAGTAGAGGCGGACACGAGCGGGTTTCTCGGGATCCAGCTCGGGGTCGAAGGGATCTTCGGCGACGTACTGGGGAAGGCCGTTGAAGAGGGCAGTCCGGTAGTTGCCGGCGTAGCTCCCCACGTTCCCCCCCTGCTGGCCGATGTTGGCGGTCAAGGCGGCCACCAGGAAGATGGCCCGGTCTTTTAAGTCCGCGTTGAAGAACTGGTTGGGCCCCATCCCGACGGGGATCAGGGTCCTGGCCTTGTTCTTGGCGATCTCCCGGGCCAGGTTCACGATGGCCTCCTTCGGCGCCCACGTGATCTCGGAAACCTGATCGGGGGTGAAGTTCTCATCCAGGTAGCGACGGATCAGGGTGAAGAGGGGAACCACCCGCACCTCCTGACCGTCCACGGTCTTGACCGTGAACTCCCCCTCCAGGGCCGGATCGATCCCCAGCCGGTCGAAGTGCTCACCCACCTGATCGCGGGTCAGGGGCTTGAGCCCGCCGCTTTTTAAGTCCCAGACCACGAAGTCCCCCCACTCGGTGCGCATCGCCTCGGGGATCAGTTGCTTGTCCTGAAGGGGGAAGGGGGGAGGGGTCTGGCCTGGTTTCAAGAGGGTGGTGAAGTTGGAGAGCGGGGCAGGCGTCCAGCCCGGGATCACCTCATGGGCCCTGAGGAGCTTCAACGCATCCAGACGAACCAGCAGGGGAAGGTCGGTGAAGCGTTTGACGAAGCCCTCATCGTAAAGGTGTTCTGAGAGCACGACCTGGGCCAACCCCAACGCCAAAGCCGGATCGGTCCCCGGCCGGATGATGATCACCTCATCGGCCTTGGGGGCCGTGGCGCTGTACTCTACCGAGACGACCACAACCTTTGTCCCCTTCAGGCGGGCCTCGGAGAGCCAGTGGCTGTCAGGCATCTTGGTACAGATCCAGTTCATCCCCCAGACCACAATGAGGTTCGCATGCTCGGCCGCATGGAGATCAAAATCCACCGTCTGCTGCCCTGTGACCATGGGATGGCCCGGTGGGAGATCCGTGTGCCACGAGTAGTTGTCCCAGCCGCGGGCCCCCAGGGCCTTGTCGGGCCCCACCTTCCGGATCCAGGCGTCCAGGAGGGCCAGCAGGTTCCCGAAGCGGTACTGGGCGTAGAGCCGGGTGGCACCTAGGAGGGGCATCCCGCCCCGGACCTTCACCGTCTGGGTCCCGGCGCCTTGCGTGACCTCTACCATGGCCGGGTCGTACCCCTGCTTCAAGAGGAGATTCTTCCCGGCCTCACCGCTGTACGTGGTGGCGATATTGACCAGCGCTTTTGCCGCCACATCCAACGCCTGATCCCAGGAAACCTTCACCCACTCATCGGTCCCCCGCTGGAAGAATTCCGCGGGGGGGCGGCCGTCGGCTTCCCGGGGGAAGCCCTCCTCCACCCACCGGAGGAAACCTCTTCGGACCATGGGGGCCTTCACCCGCCGGTCCCCGTAAAAGCGGCGCATCATGGTGAGCCCCTTCTGGCAGCAGCGGGGGTCCCAGCGGTGGGTCGCCCGGTTCCCGTAGAGGTCGGTGGCCTTCCCGTAGCCGTAGGTGGGCTCGATCCGGACAATGACACCGTTTCGGACATAGGCCTCCAGGAGGCAGTTGTGGGTATCGTTGGGGGCGCAGAGGAAGACAAATTTCCGGTCATAGCGCCAGATATCCCGGTAGACGGTCTCCCACCCCCGGTTCGGGTAGGAAGCCAAAGGGTTCTCGATCCGGACGGGTTCCAGGAACTGGAAGGCCAGGGCCTCGTCGAGATCGAAGAGGGAGGCGAAGGTCCCGAGACCGACCAGCTTGAGAAAGCTCCTCCTGTCAAGCTCCATCGAACCCCCTCCTAGAACCTGAAGTTCACCTCCACATAGCCAAAATCCGCCTCCTCCCTTGGGAAGATCCCCCTGATCACGTCACCGCCGAAGGCATGGGCGTAGTAGGCGTTCACGTTCAGGCTTTTGGTCAGGTCGTAACCGATCCCGAGATCAACCAGCCAGGCCAGATCGTCCGCCCCCCCGCTCGGCCTCCCGGCAAAGCCGTTGATCCGGCTCTTCCGGGTCGCCCCCGATCCCGCATACCAAAGGTCGTTTCCCTCCTCCAAAGAGAGCCGGTGGAGGTCCACCCTCCCTGAGAGCTTCGGGAGGGGCTTCAGGAGCAGCTGGAGGAAGAGATCCCGGAGGTTCATCAGGTTGAAAAAGGGAAACTGGGCGTAGAGCCTGGCGGTGGGGAGGAGCTGGAAGAAGGTCTGATGGTCGCCGTCTAAGGGGTCTGGATCCCCCGAGGACTGGAAGTAGCCGACCCGGAGCCAGGGTCTTAAGGGGATCTTCGGGAGCTGGTACCCCCCTTCCAGAGCGAAGGCAAAGGCTTGATGATCCAGCGTCCCCCAGGCGCCGAACTGGGAGGCCCCCCACAGGAGGAGATCCACCCGGCCAGGTCCCAGGGGATACCCCCCGAGGAGATGACCCCCGATGGTGGAGAGGAAGAGGCCGTCCCGATCGGCCGCTCTTAAAGGGGCTGGACGATTGTCCACCTTGGGGACATCCCGCCTATCCTGGTAAAAGAAGTAGAAGAGACGGCCTTCGGCCCCGGGGAGGAGGGCCGAATGCTTCAGGGTGATGGTGGCCCCGAGAAGATCAATGCCGCTGATCTCCTCCCCGCCCTCAACCTCGAACCCGCCCTGGGTCGGCCGGGAAAGGAGGGTGGTGATGTTCACGGGAGGGGTGTCGAAGGTCACCTGAACCCCGTCAAAGCTCCGGCCGACGTGGGACCAGCCAAAGGGGCCAACCAGCCGCTCGGCCACCCTCGCCCTCTTCACCCAATCGAGGGCAGGATCCTTCGTCAGGACCTCCAGGCCATCGGCATACTCGAACCGGCCTGCCTTGACCGAAAAACCCTTGACAGGCAGGTCGTTCACTTTCAGGAACGCTTGCTTCAGAAAGACCCGCCCCTGATCCCGGTCTCGATGGTGGGCAAAGACCGTGGCCCCCAGCCCCAGGTCGCCGAAAGGCGGCGGGGCGTTGGCATCGGTGGGAAGGCCGAAGAAGTGGGTCCACTGCCCTTCAACCAGGGCCTCGAGGGGCTTCGATTGGTAGGCCAGGCCAAGCCTCGTCTTCACCGCAAAGAAATCATACTCGTTGTTCCCGTTCGGGACGGGGCCCGGTTCGAAGAAGTTCCAGGACTCGTAGCGGACCCGGACACTGCCGGTGAAGGTCAGGGATTTTCCCAGCTTTGGCAACTCTTCCCAGCGGAGGGCGGAGGAAGGGGAAGGGAAGAAAAGGAAGAGAAGGGCACCCACCGCGACACCTGCTCGGTGACGTTCTAAGCCCCTCGGCCGGCTGAAAGGCATCCCTCTCCTCCTTGACCCCATAGCGTGGAGCCCGGTGTTAAAGGATCAAGATGATCTCTTGGGTCTTTGAAATCTTAATGAGAGTGTACCGGTTGGCCTTAAAAGACGCAATCCCCTGAAAGGACCAATCGCTACGGGAAAATGGACTATCCCGCCTTAGTCCTTTTGAGCTATGTCAATGCTGTCGGTCTGGCCATCCCGGTCGAGAAACGGAGGCAGGGAGGCAATCCGGGAAATTTTTGAGGAAGGGGAAACCGAAGGTTAGCCTTTGACCCCTCCCGGGAGGAAGATGGTCTGGAAGTCCTTCTGGAGCTCCTTCTCCCTGGCGATCTCCTCGGAGGCTGTCATCCGGGCGTACTTGGCCTCCGTCGGGCTGGAGAAGTTATCCAGGTTCAGGTTGGGGACCGAGAACACCCGCCTCACGGTCCCACCACACTTCGGACAGGTGTAAAGGGGCTTGTCGTTCA
>CAZHST010000068.1:0-13633 GCA_964535215.1 uncultured bacterium | reverse complement strand
CTTCATCGGCTTCGGGGGATGTTCGCCTTTGCCCTCTGGGATCGGAAGGAGCGGAAGCTCCTTCTGGCCCGGGACCGGATCGGGATCAAGCCCCTCTACTACCTGGTCCACGGCGACACGCTTCTCTTTGCCTCGGAGCTCAAGGCGCTCCTCTGCTTTCAAGGGTGGGAGCGGGCCCTCGATCCCGCAGCCCTCCTCCAGTACCTCACCTTCCTCTACATCCCGACCCCCGCGACGATCTTCAAGGCCGTTCGGAAGCTCGAAGCCGGGCACCGGCTGATCTTTCAGGAGGGACGGGTGAGGATCGAGCCCTACTGGGACCTCCCCTTCCCCGAGGACAGGCTCCGCGATGAGCGCGAGGTCGTGGAGCGGTGTCGAGCCTTGCTTTTGGAGACGGTCCGTCTCCATCTGGAGAGCGACGTCCCGGTAGGGGTGTTTTTAAGCGGCGGAATGGATTCCAGCAGCCTGGTGGCCCTGACCGCCCAAATCTTGAGGGAGCCGGTCCGGACCTTCACCCTGGGGTTCGAGGAGGCCTCCTTCACCGAGTTCCCGTACGCCCGCCGGGTGGCCGAGCACTTCAGCACCCGGCATCGGGAGGAGGTCGTCAAGCCGGAGGTAATGGCGCTTCTGCCCACGCTCATCTGGCACCTGGATGAGCCGCTGGCAGACGCCTCGCTGTTGCTCACCTATCTGGTGTCCACGATGGCCAAAAGCGAGGTCAAGGTGGCCCTCTCGGGGATCGGAGGGGATGAACTCTTCGGGGGCTACCCCCGCTACCTGGGGGTGAAACTCCTCCCCTTCTATCACCGGCTGCCCCTTTCCCTCCGGCGCGGGATGGCCCGCTTCGCCTCGGCGCTGCCGGAGTCGATGACGAGCACGAACGTGCCGGGGCGGATCAAGCGGTTCCTTAAAGCAGGGGTCCTTCCTCCCGATCGCCGGTATCTTGCCTGGGTTTCCTTCGTGAGCGAAGATCTGGAAGCGGCCCTCCTTTCAGAACCACTCATCTCCTGGCTTTCGTCCTTCGACCCCACCCACCGTCACCTCCGGTACCTCACGCGGCACGAGGGCCTCGATCCGTTAGATCGGATCCTCTACCTCGACCTCAAAACCTACCTGGCCGACGATCTCCTCATGCTGGCCGACAAGATGTCGATGGCCAGCTCTCTCGAGCTCAGGGTGCCTTTCGCCGACCATCGCCTCCTGGAGTTTGTGGCGGCTATCCCGGCGGAGCTCCGGATCGAGGGCTTCCGGCTGAAAAGCTTGCTGAAACGGGTCATGGCCCCCTTCCTCCCCCCGGAGATCCTGAGACGGCCCAAGCGGGGGTTCACCCCGCCCCTGGCCCGCTGGCTCCAAGGGAAGCTTCAGCCGATGGTGGAGGAGCTTTTGTCCGAGCGAGTGATCCGGAAGCGGGGCTACTTCCGCCCGGAGGGGATCCGGTGGCTCCTGGCCCAGCATACGTCCGGACGGCAGAACCTCTTCGATCAACTCTTCGCTTTACTGGTGCTCGAGCTCTGGCACCGGGTCGTCCTCGAGGGAGGGGGGCGATGAAGCTCCTGGTGGTCAGCGATGTGAACCCCGTGACGGTCCTCGGGGGGGCGGAGCGGGTGGTGCGCGAAGAGGCCCTTAGGCTGGCCGGGCGAGGGCATCGGGTCGTCCTCCTCGCCCGGGACCCCGGGGGACGGACCCTCCGGGAGGGGTCCCTCAACGGGGTGTCCCTCATCACCTTTCCGGTCCCTCCTCCTTCGACCCTTCGCTACGCCCTGGCCTCCATCCTCAGGGCGCGGGCGGTCTTTTTCGCCCTCCACCGGCGGGAGGCGTTTCAGGTCCTCATTCTTCACCAGCCCTTCTCCGCCTTCGGCGTCCTCTTGGCGCGGGCGAGGCAGGCCCTCCCCTGCGTGTACACCTTCCACTCCCCCGCCTTCCTCGAATTCACGACCAGGCGGGGGAGGTGGCCTTTGCTTCCGGCGGGGCTCTGGGCGGTGGAACGGTCCTGCCTTCGGCGGGCGGATCGGATCCGGGTGTTGAGCCGGTATTCGCAGGGGCTCGTCAGACGGCATTATGGGATCACCGAGGAGAAGACCATGGTCATTCCCGGGGGGGTGGATCTTCAGCGATTTGTTCCAGCGGAGAGACGGAGGGCGCTCAAGGCCGCCCTGGGCTGTCCCGAGACGGCGTTCCTTCTGGTCACCATCCGGAACCTCGTCCCCCGGATGGGGCTCGAATCCCTCCTTCACGCGATGAAAACGGTGGCAGAGGTCAGAAAAGATGTGGTCCTTATTATTGGCGGGGAGGGGCCGATGGAGCAAGACCTGAAGGGCTCGGCTCGGCGGTTGGACCTGGGTTCCTCCGTCCGCTTTGAAGGCTACATCCCGGAGGAGAAGCTGCCGATCTATTATCAGGCGGCGGACTTCTTCATCCTGCCGACGAAGGAGCTGGAAGGGTTCGGCCTCGTGGCGGTCGAAGCCCTGGCCTCTGGAACCCCAGTCCTCGGGACCCCGGTGGGGGCGATCCCCGAGATCCTCGGCCCCCTTCAAGAAGATCTGGTGTTCGCGGGAACTGATCCTCACGCGATCGCCAGGGGGATCCTCACCCATCTTGAGCGAGCCCAGGCCGATCCTTCAGGCTACGAAGCCTTGCGACGCCGCTGCCGGGTCTACACGGAAGCCCACTTCGGCTGGGAGGCCCATATTTCCCGGCTGGAGCAGGAGCTTTCCGGGCTGGCCGGCCGATGAACGAAAGGGAGGCGTGATGCACGACGAAAAGGATGAAGCCCCCGTGGATCGGGCCCGACGCCGGCTCTTGAAGCTCGGCGTTTATCTCACCCCCACCCTCCTGAGCCTCACGGGGTTCCTCAGGCGGAGCGAAGCTGAGGAGAACCCCCCGCCTATCCCTGAGGTCGAGGTCCGCCCCCGGGTCAGAGTCAGCCCCCGGGTGACGGTCCAGACCGAAGTGGCGGTCGAAACCGAAGTGGCGGTCGAAGTGGCGATCAGGCCCAGAGTTGAAGTGGTGGTTAAGCCCAGAGTTGAAGTTGTTTGAAGGACAAGCTTAAGGAAAGCGGCGGAGGGGACGGCATGAAGCAGGGGGATGCCTTTCACGACACCCTGGTCCTGATCTATGGCATGGCCTGCCCCTTGAAGTGTGACTTCTGCTGCCATCCGGTGGAGGAGTATGGGGCCGGAAAGATCCAGCCGGAGGAGGCGGTCGCCTGGATCCGGCAGGCGGCGGAACTTGAGTCGGTCCGGCTCGTGGTCTTTACCGGGGGAGAGCCGTTCGTCTACTACCGGGAGCTGCTCAAGATCCTCGAGGCCACAGAGGACACCGGCCTCCCCATCCGGATCGTGACTGCCGCCCACTGGGCGAAGAGCGTCGAGGAGGCGAAGGCGAAGCTCCTCCCCTTGAGGGAGCGGGGGCTTCGGGAGCTTTCTGTTTCGACCGATCCGTCGCATCAGGTGTTTGTCCCGGCTTCCTTCGCCGAGAACGCTGTCCGGGCGGCCGTGGAGCTGGGGCTTTTAGCCGAGCTGGCCGGGGTCTTCTGGGATCCGGACACGAAGGTGGAGGACGTCGTCCGGGTCCCGGAGGGGGTCAGGACCACCCGGCATCTGGCGATTCCCATCGGGCGGGGGAAGGATCGGCCGGTGCCCCCCGAAGAGTACAAGCTGGACCTCAGGCGGTTTCGAGGCTGCGGCCGCCCCCGGGCCTTTGACCTCACCGTCTATCCCACCGGCGAGGTCTACCCCTGCTGCTCGGGCGGGTTCAACATCCAGGCCAGGCTCTCCTTCGGGAACTTAAGAAGGGAGCCGCTTTCCGCCATCGTCGAACGGATCCACGCCGACCGTTATCTTAAGCTCGTTTTCGAACAGGGGTTCTTTTTGCTCTATGCCCTCTGCCGCGTCAAGTTCCCGGACCTCTTCCAGCAACTCCCCGACTGGACCCCCTATGTCAGCCCCTGCCAGCTCTGCGCCAGGATCCACTCGGATCGAGAGTTGATGGAGGCCCTTGAACCCCTCCTTCAGTACGCGGATCGGGTGGTGAGAGAAGCAGAGGCGCTGACGAGAGAGGCGGTTTCTTCGAAGGAGGTGGTCCCCCGAGGATGAGTGGGTATCCCAGAAAGCGGGCGGATCTTTTCGTCAGAGAAGTCGAGGAAGAGCTGCTCCTCTACGATCCTCATACCGGGGAGGTGTTTCTCTTAAACGAGACGGCGGCCAGCATCTTCGACCTCTTGGACGGCTCCCGCTCCCCTCAGGATGTCGCCGACGAACTCTTACGCCTCCTTCCGGCCGATCCGGACCAGGTCCTCGCTGATGTCCACCGGATCCTGGAGGAGTTCAAGAAGGGCGGTCTTTTGGAGGAATCGTGAACCGTCTTCGGCTTCAGGTCCTCGATCGCAGGGTGGCCATCGAGGCGGATGATTCCACCCTTTTAGGCGAGCTGGCCCAGCTCTTTTCCGCTCTCCCCCAGCTCCCCGAAGGGGCCGCCTTTGACCTCGTCTATCGCCTCGAGGGGGAGAGGACCGGGTATCGGCTCCTCCGGAACGGGGTCCTCCTGAAAGGAGGAGTGGGGCGGGAGGACAGCGTCGCCACCATCCAGGGGGATCTGGCCTCCTTCCTCGCCCAAAGCCGGACCTTTGGCCTCCTTCATGCAGCGGCGCTCCTCAAAGGGGACAGGGTCGTGCTCCTTCCCGGGGACAGCGGCAGCGGCAAGACCACCCTGGCGGCGGCACTGCTTCAGCGCGGCTTTCAGTACCTTTCCGATGAGTTCGCGCCCCTCTCCCTTCCTCGGCTTCGCGTCAGGCCCTATCCGCTTCCGTTACGGCTCCGAGAGCGGATGCTTCCGCTCCTTCTCCCGCTTGACGGCCTCCTCTCCCTCTGGCCGGAACCGTTTTGGGCCCGGGGGGAGCGGGTCTTCTACGGGCTTCCCGTCTCCCGGGTCCTTCCTCGGGGCGAGTGGCCGGTGGGCTCCATCGTCTTCCCCCGGATCGAGGTGGGGGGACCGACGGAGGTCCAGAGGGTCAAACCAGGGATCGCCGCTCTTCACCTCCTGGCCCATTTGATCAACGCTCCTCTCCTTCGGGAAGCCGGGGTGAAGGCCGCCGCGGATCTGGCGACGGCCATCCCCTGCTACACCCTGACCGTGGGGGAGGTAGACGCGGCCGCCCGGCTGATCGAGGATGTTCATCGAAGCGCCACCCAAGCCATGACGCAAGAGGTGCCATGACGCCACTTCTGGAAGAGGCGCTGCTCCTTTGGTCCGGACGGCGGTTCCTGGGAACCGCCAACGAGGAGGAGGCCCTGGCCCTGGTCCGAAAGCCCCTTCACTGGCGATCGCTCCTCGAGCGGGCGCTGGAGGAGGGGATGGGCGGGATCGTCGCCGTCGCGCTCAAGCAGGCGGCCGGGGCCGCCGCCCTCGAGGTCCCGATGCCCCACCTGACCCGGGCCCTCCACGGGATCGTCGCCCGAAACCTGGCCCTCTTCTTGAGCCTCTCCCGGCTTCGTGAGGCGCTCCGAAGGCGGGGCCTTCAGGCGATCCTGCTCAAAGGCGGGGCCCTGATCGAGACCGTCTACCGCGGCCATCTGGCCCTCCGGCCCTTAAGCGACCTGGATCTCTTGATCAAGGCCCGGGATCTCCCCGCCCTTAAAGAGGTGCTAGAGGGGCAGGGCTTCCGACCCCTTTTCCCCTCCTCGACCTTCTTCGTGAACGGCCGAGGAGCCCGCTTCGACCTCCATCCGGATCTCGTAGGAGCCGCCAGGATCCGGCGGAGAGCGCTGGCCTTTCGGTTCGACGAAC
This sequence comes from uncultured bacterium, assembly GCA_964535215.1. GTDB lineage: Bacteria > Methylomirabilota > Methylomirabilia > Methylomirabilales > JACQHM01 > JACQHM01. The sequence continues at coordinate 7,849 of CAZHST010000068.1, read as the reverse complement.
AGACCCTGTGGCAGAAGGCTCTGCCCCTTGATCCTTGTGACCCGACCCTTCTGGTCCTCTCCCTCCCACATCAGATCCTCCACCTCACGGTCCATGCCTTGAAGCACTCCTTTTCGCGGCTCATCTGGTTTGTGGATCTCGGTCTGGTCCTGAAAGGGGTGCGGTGGGAGGAGCTGTTGGACCAGGCTCAAGCCTCGGGGACCCTCCGTCCCCTCGCCTATGCCCTTTTTGGGCTGAAGCGGCTCATGGGGGTGGAGGTTCCCCCGGAGGTCCTGACCAGGCTTCCCCGGCTCAACCGGGTTGAGCAGGTGTTCCTTCATGGGGTTGTGAACCGAAAACTCCTCCCGCCGCTCGGGGAGGGGCTCGTCGCCTTCTCGATCCCCGATCTCCGGGGCAGGCTGGGCTATCTTGTTGAACTCGGGTTCCCCCGGCGGGCGGTCCTCGCGGAGGTGTTCCCGTCTACCCCCTCCTGGCTCCTCTACCCCCGTCGCCTGCTTCAGGTGATGGCCTTAGGGCTTCAGGAGGGACGACATGTCGTGACCCTTGTGAAGAGGAGGAAGAGGCGATGAAGACCCTTCGCACGCTGAGCTACATCCTCTGGGCGCTGTCGGTCGTGGTTCTGGTGATCGGGGGAATCTCCCGGGTGACCTTGGTCCCTGTCTTCGGCATCACGGCCCGGGCCTTTTTGGGGCTTTCAGCGGTCCTCCAGCTTTACGCGATGACGCTCCTCCTTCTGGAGATCGCCCAGAAAGGGAGAGAGTGATGGCAGGATGAGATGGGGGTTCTGGATCCGGCGATACGGGCGGCGGCTTCGAAGGCGCCTGGGGCTTCCCGCCCTCAGCCGTCGCACCGCCCTCTTGATCCTCCTCTTCTTCCTCGGGCTGATCTGGGTGGCGGTGACCCTCATGGCCGACTTCTTTATGAAGACGGGTCGATATGGGCCCCGGTACTATGAACCGAAGGATTTCCAGAGGGAAGAGCACATTGAACAGCTTGAACAGATGGAGAAGCTTAAGAAGAGATCCTTCTAATGGGGGGGAGAGGGTTTGAGGGGAGGGGAAGGGACAGCCGTGCGGATCCTCCACGTGATCACCCGCCTGGACCGGGGAGGCTCGGCCACGAACACGCTTCTTACCGTGGCCGGCCTTCCCCCTCTCTTCCAGCAGAGCCTGATCTTTGGTAGAACGAGGGAGTTCCCAAAGCTCTACCTGGAGCTTCAGGGAAAGGTGGAGATGGTGGAGGTCCCCGAGCTGGTCCGGAACCCCTCACCGGTGAAAGACGTGCTGGCTTTCTTCAAGCTCTACCGGCTCATCCGACGAGGGAGGTTCGACCTCGTCCACACCCATACATCGAAGGCCGGGATCCTGGGGAGGCTCGCCGCCCGGCTGGCGGCGGTCCCCCGCATCGTCCATACCCCTCACGGCCATATCTTTACGGGCTATGCGGGGCGGGCGCTGACGACTCTTTTCATCTTTCTGGAGCGGTGGGCGGCTGGTTTCACGGACCGGCTCATCGGGCTGACGGACCAGGAGATTCAGGATCACCTCACCCGGAAGATCGGACGGCCGGAGCAGTTCGTGCGCATCGAAAGCGGGGTTGACTTCACGCGGTTTGAACGGATCGGGGAAAGCGACAAAGACGCCGTCAGGGCCTCCCTGGGCCTTCCATTTTCGGCGTTCCTGATCGGCTCTGTGGGACGGCTGGAGCCGGTCAAAGGGCATAAGTATCTGCTTCAGGCCTTTTCGCTCCTCGCCCCCCGCTTCCCCCACCTCCACCTGGCCCTGGTAGGGGAGGGGGAGGAGCTTCCACGCCTTCAGACCTTGACCTTTCGGGAGGGCCTTTCCGACCGGGTCCACTTTCTCGGGTGGAGGGATGACATCCCCACCCTTCTTCAGACCTTCGATCTTTTTGTCTTCCCGTCGCTCAACGAGGGAATGGGAAGGGCCTTAGTCGAGGCCATGGCGGCCGGCCTTCCCATCGTGGCCTCTCGGGCGGGAGGGATCCCGGAGGTGCTGGGGGAGGGAGAGGCGGGGCTCCTCGTTGAAGCGGGGAGTGCCTCGGCCCTGGCCCAAGGGATTGAGAAGCTCCTCCTCGATTCGGAACTCAGGGTCCAGCTTGGGAAGGTCGCAAAGGAGCGGTCGCGGCGCTACAGCGTGGAGGTGATGTTTCACAAGCTCGAGGCCCTTTACCGAGGGCTGCTTGAGGGGGAGCAAGGGCTTTAGGGGAGCTGGGGCGCAGAGGTCAGGAACCCTATGAACCGTGGAAACCAGGAAAGAGCGTTCTTCTTTGCTCTCCTTCTGACCGTGATTTCTCAAGGAGAAGTCGAGGGGGTCTCTTCTGCTCCCCTTGAGCGGGCCTTCCTCCAGGTGAAAGGGGCCTTCCACGTTCACACGACCTTCTCCACCGGGGCCCTCTCGTTGGAGGGGATCCTCCACGAGGCGCGGCGAGAGGGGATCGAGGCCGTGATCCTTTCGGACAATCTCCTCCTCCGGTTCGAATACGGCCTCTTCCCCTTCCGGGGTCTCGTGAAGAAGGTCGTGGAGAAGCCTTCGATCCTCAAGATGGGTGTCGAGCGGTATCTCCAGGCCATCGAGGCGGCCCAAGCCCGATTCCCCGACGTGATCCTGATCCCCGGGGTTGAAGTCATCCCCTACTACTATTGGACCGGCTCCCCCTTTACAAGGGGCCTCACCCTGTGGGATGCCCAGAAGAACCTGCTCGTCGTTGGGCTCTCCCAGCCTGAGGCCTACGACCAGCTCCCGGCCATTGGAAACGGATGCTGGATCCTGGATGTTCGATGTTTTACACCCAGCACCCTGCTCAAACTGGCCATGGCCGTGGTGGCGATGGGAGGAGGACTCCTCTTCCTCCGGACAAGACGGGAGCAGGCCGTCCGGCTGAAGCATTTCACTCTGAAGGTCCAGAAGCGATACCGGCTCCCTGGATGGGTCGCTTTCGGCATCGGGGTGCTCCTGGGCCTTGAGGCCTTTGCCACGCAGGGCCTGACCCCGTATCGGGGAAACCTTGGCATCGAGCCGTACCAGCGGCTCATCGACTCCGTCCGGGGAAAAGGGGGAATGGTCTTCTGGTCCTTCCCGGAAGCGCGGGATTTTAAGCGGGAGCGCTTCGGCCCGTTGGGCACGGTCACCGTGCGGACGGAGCCGTATCCCGAAGCCCTGCTCCAAAGCCAGGGGTATACGGGGTTCGGGGCCCTCTACCAGGACAACGTGACCGTCACCGAGCCGGGTGGGGTGTGGGATCGGCTCCTCTTGGAGTACACCGAAGGACGCCGAAGGGAACCGACCTGGGGAATCGGGGAGCTGGGCTACCACGGCCCCCCAAAGCGCCTTGGTGATGTCCTGACGGTCTTCCTGGTCCCCGAACGGTCCCGGGAGGGCGTCTTGGCCGCCCTGAAGGCAGGGCGATTCTACAGCATAAGCCCCTTGCCTGATTCCCATTTGATCCTCGAGGACTTCGCGATCGGTCAAGAGGGAAGGGGGGAAAAGGCCCGGATGGGGGAGGAGCTTCAGGTAAAAGGCGAGGGGTCCATCGTGATCCACCTCAAGGTTTCATCAAGCGACGGAAAAAAGGTGCCCTTCACGGGACGCCTGATCCGTTCCGGGCGGGTGCTTCGGGCTCTTGAGGGGAGGACACCGCTCGACGAGGTGCTCAGCGCGGAGCCCCCTTTAAGCGGGAGGCGGGACTTCTTCCGGATCGAGCTCCTTACCCCCCACCGGCTCCTCTCGAACCCGATCTTCGTCAGGAGGAGGGGATGAGGGTGGCGATCCACCAACCTCAGTATCTGCCCTGGATCGGGTACTTCGACAAGATGGACCAGGTCGAGGTCTTCGTCCTCCTCGATACGGTCCAGTTCAAGAAGAACGAGTGGCAGAACCGGAACCGGATCAAGACCGCCTCCGGCTGGCAGTATCTCACCGTCCCCGTCCTCCACCGTTTTCCCCAACGGATCTCCGACGTCGTGATCAACACTAGGGTTCCCTGGCGAAGGAAGCATCTTCAGGCCCTGATTTCGAACTACGCTCATGCCCCTTTCTTCGACGTCCACCGACCGTTCTTTGAAGCGGTCTATAGCAGGGAGTGGACCCGGTTGCTTGATCTCAACCTCACGATCCTCTCCTATCTCGTGGAGGCCTTAAAGATTCAAACGAAGCTGGTCCTGGCCTCCTCCCTGGATCTCGAGGAGCCGGAGGAGAAGACCGCACGTCTTGTCGCCATCTGCCGGGCCCTGGGGGCTACAACGTACCTCTCCGGCGTCGGGGGGAAGGGCTATCTGGACCTAAAGCTGTTCGAGGCGGCGGGGATCCGGGTCCGCTTCCAGGCCTTCGCGACGCCTTCTTATCCGCAACGGTTCGGCCCCTTTGTGCCGAACCTCTCGGTGGTTGATTTGCTGTTCAACGTCGGCGGCAGAAGCTTGGATCTCATCCGGCAGGGGAGGCAACCCTCGTGAACATCCTGGCGATCGGGGCCCATCCCGATGACATCGAGTTTGGCTGTGGCGGGACGCTCATCAAGTACGCCCTGAAAGGCCACGACGTCTTCCTCCTAGTCCTGACGGACGGGGGGAAAGGGGGAGATCCTCACGTCAGGCAGAAAGAACAGGAGGAGGCGGCGAAGCTCTTAGGGGCCAAAGAGCTGTTCTGGGGCGGCTACCAGGATACCGAGGTCCCCCTCGACCGGAACCTCATCCAGAAGGTTGAGGGCTTCCTTCACCTGATCAGGCCGGACCTGATCTTTGTCCACTTTGGCGACGACACCCACCAGGACCACCGGCACCTTTCGACCTCGGTCATCACCGCCTCCCGGTACACGAGGAACGTCCTCTTCTACGAAGGGCCCACAACCTCGAACTTCGCCCCCTCCGTCTTTGTCGAGATCGAGGGGGTTTTGGAGCAGAAGCTTAAGGCCCTCAAGGCCCATGTCTCCCAGGTCGTGAAGACCGGCGTGGAAGGGCTCTCCATCCTGGAGCTGGCCCGGGCCGCCGCTCACTTCCGGGGAATCCAGGGAAGGGTGCGGAACGCCGAGGGTTTTGTCCCTTTGAGGCTCTTCATCAATGTCTAGCGCTCACTCAAGGCCCCCAATCCCCCACTCCCGACCCACGTTGGGCGAGGAGGACCTTCAGGCCATCGCCCCGGTCCTCCACTCCGGGTTTCTCGCCCAGGGGGTCCAGGTCGAGGCGTTTGAGCGGGAGCTTTCTACGATGCTCGGGGTGAAAGGAGGGGTGGCCACAAGTTCCGGGACCGCCGCCTTGACCCTCGCCCTCCGGGCCTTCCAGGTCGGGGAGGGGGATGAGGTCCTCCTCCCGTCTTATGCCTCTTCCGCCCTCCTCCATGCCGTCTTTGCCGTGGGGGCGATCCCCCGCCTCGTGGACTGCGACCCTGAAAGCTTCAACATGGATCCCGAGGCCGCCCAAAGGGTCTGCTCCTTCAGGGCCAAGGCCTTGATCGTCGTCCACGCCTTTGGGCTGCCGGCCGAGGTCGAGGCCCTGAAGCGGCTGGGCCTTTTCACGATCGAGGCCGCTGCCCAGGCCCTCGGGGCGACGGTTCAGGGGAGGCCCGTGGGGAGCCTCGGGGACGCCGCCGTCTTGTCTTTCTACGCCACCAAGCTCATCACCACCGGGGAAGGGGGAATGCTCCTCTCCAACGAGGAGCGGATCTTGGGAGTAGGACGGGACCTGAGGGCCTACGACGAGAAGGAAGACGTCCGACCCCGGTTTAACTACAAGATGACCGAGTTTCAGGCCGCCTTAGGCCGTGCCCAGCTGAAGAGGCTCCCCCAGTTCCTCGCGCGGCGGGAGGAGATCGCCTATCGGTATCGGGAGCGGCTTTCCACGCTTCCGCTGAAGCAACCCCTCTTTCTTCCCGGACGGGTCTGGTACCGGTATGTCGTAAAAGGGCCGGGGCCGGCAGCCCCGTTTCTTGATCGGCTCACGGTCCGGGGCGTGGAGGCCCGACGGCCGGTCTTTCGCCCCCTGCACCGTCTCTTGGGCCAGGAAGGATTTCCTGGGGCTGAAGAAGCCTGGGAGAAGGCTCTCTCGCTTCCCATTTATCCGAGTCTAGAGGACGAGGAGCTCGAGCGGGTCGTGGAGGCCGCAAAGGAGAGCTTCCGATGACGCTTCACCTTCCCTCAAGGGGTCAGCTCCTCTTTGTCCTGGCCTTCCTCACCTTCCTCCTCCTCTTCCTCTTCCCGGTCAAGGTCTGGTTGGCCCGGATGGGGCTCCGATGGCTCTACATCCTCCTCTTTTCCTTCCTCCTGGCCTTCCTCCTGGTCCGGCCCATCCGGGCCTTTGCCAGAAGGTGGGGGATCGTCGATCTTCCGGATGAGCGGAAGCGCCACGGGGAGCCGACCCCCCTCCTCGGGGGGGTTGCGATCGCCCTCGCCTTCACCGGGAGTCTTTTGGCCAACGCCATCCTGGCCCCTCCCCTCTGGGGGATGCTGTTCGCCGGCACCCTCATCCTCCTCATGGGCCTTCTTGACGATGTCCATCCCCTCCCCTCCCTCCTCAAGCTTTCGCTCTTCCTCCTTTCGGCGCTGGTCGTCATCGCCTCCGGTATTGCCATCACCCTCTTCCCGGTCCAGACCCTGTGGGGACAGCTCCTCAACTGGTTGCTCACGATCCTCTGGGTGGTCGGGATCACCAACGCCATGAACTTCTTTGACGGGATGGATGGGCTCGCCGCCGGCCTTGCCGCCATCGCCTCGATCTTCTTAGGGATCATCGCGTATCAGAGCCAGCAGGTCTTCCTCGGCTGGGTGGCGGCGGCCCTCCTGGGGAGCACGCTCGGCTTCCTCCCCTACAATTTCCGGCCCGGGCGGCGGGCGACGATCTTCCTCGGGGATGCGGGGAGCAACTTCTTAGGGTTCATCCTGGCCTGTCTGGCGATCCTTGGGGAGTGGGCCGAGCATGAGCTCGTGAAGGTGACGGCCCCGCTCTTCATCTTCGGGGTCTTTATCTACGATATGTCCTATATCACCGTGGACCGGATCGCCTCCGGGAAGGTGAAGAGCTTCAAGGAGTGGATCGAGTACGTGGGTCGGGATCACCTCCACCACCGACTGGAGGAGCTCTTCGGCCGACAGGAAGAAGCCGTCCTCTTCATCTATGCGTTAAGCGTGACCTTGAGCCTCGGGGCGACGGTCCTGCTGATGGCGTCGTCGCCGCTTGTGAGCGTTTTCCTGATCGTCCAGGCTCTTGTCCTCCTCCTGATGGTCACCCTCTTAGAGCGAAGGGGAAGACAGAACCCCCTGCCTGGGCAGACAGGTGGCCCTTCTCAGGGGTCGGGAGGGGAGGGGATGGCCTGGAGGGTGGAGGGGCCCTGATGGGGTGGCAAGACCTTTGGGGGTTGGGGCTGGAGCCCGAGGGGGAGGGGCTCCGGGCGGCCTGGGAGCGGGCCCTGGAGGAGCTGGGGGGGGCCCTGGCGCCGGCCGCGCGGGCGGGGGTGTTTGCGGCGCTGTGGGCGGGGCTCCGGGAGGGGTCTTTTGAAATCGCCTTGTGGGAGAAGGCTGTTTCGCAAGCTGGGGGGGGGGTAACATCCCCCCGCAAGCGGTGGCCGCCTTCTGGACGGTCGTCGGCCCTGTCCTGCTCCAACGGGGGGCGACCATGAGCCGGTGGGTGGAGGCCCTCCAGCGGCTGGTGGAGACCGGGCTGGATCTCACCACGGAGCGCCCCCTGGACCAGACCCTCCAGCGGCTGGTGGACCTCGCGACCGAGCTGGCCCAGGCCCGCTATGGCGCGTTGGGCGTCCTGGACGAGACGGGGCAGCTCGGCCGGTTCTTCGTCACCGGGGTGGAGGCCGAGACCGCTGCCAGGATCGGCCGGCCGCCGGAGGCG
>CAZHST010000067.1:0-14600 GCA_964535215.1 uncultured bacterium | reverse complement strand
CCCTTTGCCAAAGGGGGGCAAAAGGGGGGATTTTCCCCCTCCCCTTTCAGGGATTCACCCGATGGACATCCCCTCCCTCTCCGCCTATCTTTCGGGATGGAAGGTGACGATGAGAACATTCGCCCGACGGCATCCTGAGCCGGTCATCGAAAGGGGGGAGCCCACGATGCCTGCGACGATCCTCATCGTGGATGATGATCAGGGGTTTCGGGAGATGGTGAAACGGCTCCTGGAGCGGGAGCCTGGGGTCTCCGTGGTGGGGGAGGCGGGGGATGGGGAGGAGGCTGTCCGCCTTGCCAGGGAGCTTCAGCCGGATGTCATCCTGATGGATATCGCCATGCCTCGTGTAGACGGCCTGGAGGCCACAAGACGGATCAAGGCCGAGCGGCCCGAGGCAAAGGTTATCATCCTCACGATCCATAACGAAGAGGCTTACCGGAGGGCGGCGGCCGAAAGCGGCGCCGATGTCTTCCTCCCCAAGAAAACCCTGATGGCAGACCTTCTCCCGACGATCCGTCGGATCATGGGAGGGGAGCCGGAACGGAGGACTGGATGAATCCGGGAATGGACCACTACAGGATCCTCATCGAGGTCATCCAAGAGATCACCCGGTTCCAGAGGCCCCAGGAGGTGGCCCAAAGGATCGTTGAAGCGGCCGTCCGCCTCACCGGAGGCGTGGCCAGCCTGTGGCGGTCCGGGGCCGAGGCCTTTCTCTTAATAGCCCGGGCCGGGGAGCGGGAGCCGGGGCAGGAGAGCCCCCGCCGGATCCCGTTTGACCAGGGGCTTCTCGGGGCGATCACCAGGACAAAGGCCCCCCTGAGCGTTCCCGATGTCCAGGCCGACCCCCGCTTCCAGTCCAAGGGGTGGGCCGAGGCCGAAGGCCTCCACGGCTTCTTTGGCCTTCCCCTCCTCCGGCATGACAGGTTGATGGGGATCTTAAACGTCTTCCGCCGGGAAACGGGCCCCTTCGACCCCCTGACCGTCGAGCTCCTCCAGGCCCTGGGGGCTCAGGCCGCCATCACTCTGGAGAACGCCGACCTCCACGAGGCCCTCCAGCAGGAGAAGGAGCAGAAGACCCGGATCCTGGAGATGGCCGAGGCCCTGAACCGGAACCTCCCATCGGAGGAGATCCTGGCGTTCATCGCCCAAAAGGCGGCCGAGGTGACGGGGGCCGAGAAGGCGAGCCTCTACGAGTTCGATCCCGAAGAAGAAGTCCTGAAGGTCATCGCCACCCATCAGATGACACCGGCGATGAAGGGGTTCTCCTTGAAGCCCGGTGAATCGGTGACGGGACGGGCCGCTTCTTGGAAGAAGCCCATTGCCATCCCCGATGTCCTCCTCGACACCGAGCACGACATCCGTCTCGCTGTCGTCCTGCGGGAGGGGGTCCGGGCTCTCCTCAGCCTCCCCCTCTTCCGGGGGGAGGACCTGGTCGGAGCCCTCTCCGTTTACCACACCCACCCCCATCCCTTCTCCCCCGAGGAGGTCGAGACCCTGAAGCTCTACGCCCCCCATGCTGCCTTCGCCCTCCAGAATGCCCGCCTCCTTCAGAGGCTGAAAGAAGCCCGGGATGAGTGGGAGCGGACCTTCGACGCCCTCTTGGACCCCGTCGCCCTCCTTGACCGGGACGGGAGGATCCTCCGGGCCAACCAGGCGCTGGCCGCCAGGTGTAACCTTTCCGTCCAGGAGCTCAAGGGCCGGCTTTGTTGTGAAGTCCTCTTCGGAGGGAACCCCTGTCCGACCCACTCCCCGCTCCAAAAGGGGGAGCCCTTCCTGGACGAGCTGGCGCTCTGGGGCGGGACCTACCTCATCGGCGTCTACCCGATCAAGGAGGGGGACAAGGTCCCAGGGGCCGTCTTCGCCGCCCGGGACATCACGGCGAAGAAGCTTCTGGATCAAGAGCGGGTTGAGAAGGAGAAGCTTGAGGCCATCAATCGCCACAAATCGGAGTTCTTGGCCAGCATGAGCCACGAACTGCGGACCCCCTTGAATTCCATCATCGGCTTCTCCCAGCTCCTCCAGGAGCAGACCTTTGGCCCTTTGAACGAAAAGCAGGCCCGCTATGTCGACCACATCCTGACGAGCGGCCAGCACCTCCTGGCCCTGATCAACGATCTCCTCGACCTCTCCAAGGTGGAGGCGGGGCGACTGGAGCTTCGCCCTTCCCCCTTCGATCTCCAAGAGGCCCTGGCGGCGGTCCTGGGCGAGATCCGCCCTCAGGCCGAGAAGAAAGGCCTGACGCTTGAGCTTCTCGTGGCCGAGGCCCCCTCCACCGTGACCGCTGATCCCGTCCGCTTCAAGCAGATCCTCCTGAACCTCCTCTCGAACGCTGTCAAGTTCACCCCCGAAGGGGGCCGGATCACCGTCACGGCCCGTTTTCTCTCTCCGGCCCCCAGCCCCCACCCCCCGACCCCCGGCGATTTCCTCGAAATCGCCGTGCAGGACACGGGGATCGGGATCAAGAAAGAGGACCTGCCGAAGCTCTTCCAGCCCTTCACCCAACTGGACCAGACGGCGGCCAAGCGGTACGAGGGGACGGGTCTTGGGCTCGCCTTGACGAAGCGTCTCGTCGAGCTCCACGGGGGAAGGATCTGGGCCGAATCCGAAGGGGAAGGGCGGGGGAGCACCTTCACGGTGCGCCTCCCCTGGCATGAACCGTCTGACCATCCGCCCGTTGACTTTCGACCGGAAACCTTTTAAGCTTGGACAGGTTCTTTAAAAGCCATCAACATCTAGCCATCAGTGTTCAGCAGTGCCCGCTCTTTGAAGGCACCCCCTTTGCACCCTCCCCCCGCGAAGAAGGAGGGGGCAGGTGGGGGATGGGGGCCTCCTGCGGGAAGGGTTCTGACTGGTTACCTTCTAGAGAGAGGGGGAGAGGGCATGAAGCGTGGAATGCTGGCCTGCCTTCTGGCAGGGTTCCTGGTCTTAAGCCTGGGGGCTTTCGCCCAAGGGGCGGAGCCAGGGGTCGGGAAGAGCCCCGGGGAGAAGATCGCCGGGAAGTTCTTCCGAGGCTTTAGCAACATTGTCTTTGGCTTCATCACCGACTGGCCCAAGACGATCTATTACGAAACTCAGGAGAGGGGCCCGGCCTTCGGCTTGACCGCCGGTTTCCTTGAGGGGATCGGCCTGGGGATCGGCCGGACGCTCATCGGGGCCTTCGAACTCGCCACCTTCCCCATCCCGGTTCCTGAGGATTACCGGCCGGTCCTCCTGCCAACCTATCCCTTCGAGGCCGGGAAGACACGCTTCGCCCGGTAAAGGACAGGTTCCCATGGCCTCTTCCGAAAGAAGGATCCTCGCCACGAACCGGAAGGCCCGGCATGAGTACGAGGTCCTGGAGACCTACGAGGCCGGGATTGCCCTTCTGGGGACCGAGGTGAAGTCGCTCCGGGCGGGACGGGTGAACCTCCAGGATAGCTATGCTGCCGTCGAAGGAGGGGAAGTCTATCTCGTCAGCTGCCACATCAGCCCGTACCCCGGGGCGAGCTTCTTCAACCATGATCCCCTGAGGCGGCGGAAGCTCCTCCTCCACAAGGCGGAGATCCGGCGCCTGATCGGCAAGGTCCAGGAAAAGGGCCTGACCCTCATCCCGCTCTGCTTTTATCTCAAGGGGGAAAAGGTGAAGGTCGAGCTGGCCCTCGCCAGGGGGAAGAAGCTCTACGATCGAAGGGAGGACCTGAAGGAGCGGGCGATCCGGCGGGAGATGGAGCAGGCCCTGAAGCGGCGGTGAGCCTTCATAGGGTACCGGGGAAGGGAATGGGCAGCGTTCAGAGAGCGGTCACCATCGTGGGCGGAGGCTTGGCCGGGTCTGAGGCCGCCTGGCAGGTGGCCCGATCGGGGTTCCCGGTCCGCCTCTACGAAATGCGCCCGGTCAAGCGGACCCCCGCCCACCAGACGGGATGGCTGGCCGAGCTGGTGTGCAGTAACTCCTTCAAATCGAGGGCCTTGACCGATGCCAGCGGCCTCCTCAAAGAGGAGATGCGGCGCTTAGGCTCCCTTCTTATCCCCTTGGCCGAGGCCTTTGCCGTCCCGGCCGGCCAGGCCCTGGCCGTGGACCGGGAGCGTTTCGCTCAAGCCGTCACCGCCCACCTGGAAGGGCACCCTCTGATCGAGATCGTCCGGGAGGAGATCACCACGCTCCCTGAGGAGCGCCCCTTGATCGTTGCCACCGGTCCCCTGACCTCCGATGCCCTCGCCGGGGAGCTCCAGCGTCTCTTCGGCGACTTCGTGGCCTCCCACCAGGCCGATGGCCCCTGGGCAGCCCCCCCTTCGTCTCTCCTCGCCTTCTATGATGCCATCTCCCCCATCGTCTCCGCCGACTCCATCGACTTCGGCATTGTCTTCGCCGCTTCCCGGTACGGGAAAGGAGGGGAGGATTACCTGAACTGCCCGATGACGAGGGAGGAGTACTTGGCCTTCTGGCAGGCGGTCCGCACGGCTGATCTCTATCCCTTGCATGATTTTGAGGAAACGCGGTTCTTTGAGGCCTGTCTCCCCATCGAGGAGCTGGCCGGCCGGGGGGAGGATGCCCTCCGGTACGGGCCGATGCGGCCTGTCGGCTTGATCGACCCTCGGACGGGAAGGCGCCCCTACGCCGTGGTCCAGCTCCGCCAGGAGAATCAGGAGGCGACCATGTATAACATGGTTGGCTTCCAGACCCGGATGCGACGGGGGGAGCAGAAGCGGATCTTCCGGATGATCCCGGGTTTGGAGAAGGCGGAGTTCCTCCGGTACGGGAGCATCCATCGCAACACCTTTATCCCCGCCCCGGTCCTCTTGAAGGAGACCCTCCAGTTCAAAGGGGATGAGGGTCTCTTCTTCGCCGGCCAGCTGATCGGCGTGGAGGGGTATCTCGAATCGGCAGGGACGGGCCTGCTGGCCGGCTTCAACGCGGCCCGCCTCCTCCAGGGAAAACCTGCCATCCCGCTTCCTCCGACGACCAGCCTGGGGTCCCTCCTCCGCTACATCGTCCAGGCCAACCCGCAGCGGTTTCAGCCCATGAACGTCAACTTCGGCCTCCTCCCCCCGCTTCCCCAACGGGTGAGGGATCGCCACGAGCGGAATCTCCGGTTGGCCGAGCGGGCGTTGCAGGACCTGGAAGGCTGGATCCGGCTTTTTGCTTGACCTTTCCTTGAAAACCTCGTATCTTCAAAACGTGGCCAGTGATCAGTGGCCAGTGGCCAGTGGAGACAGGCTGAGCGTTCGTTGTCACTGGTTGCCGGCCACTGGCCGCTTTTGGGGGGAGAGTGGAGGACAAGGTCGCAGCGTTTCTTCGGTATCTTTCGGTCGAGCGGGGTGCCTCGCCCCACACCTTGAGGAGCTACCGGATTGATCTGCTCCAGTTCTCCCGGTTTCTCCAGGCGACCGGGCTGGCCGTTTCCAAGGATGGGAGCCTCGAGGTGGGAACGATCGATCACGTGACCATCCGGGCGTTCCTGGCCACTCTCCAGGAGAAAGGGCTGTCCCGTCCAAGCCAGGCGAGGAAGCTTGCCACCTTGAGAAGCTTCTTCCGGTACCTCTCCCGGCAGGGGGAGGTGGCCGGGAACCCGGCACGCCCGGTCTCCAGCCCAAAGCTTCCAAAACGCTTGGCCCCCTCCCTGGAGGTGGATGAGACCTTCCGGCTCCTCCAGTCTATCCGGGGGGAAGACCCGATCCAGGCTCGGGATCGAGCGGTCCTGGAGCTCCTGTACGCCTCCGGGATCAGGGTTGGGGAACTGGTGGCCCTAGACCTTCAGGATCTGGACCTCCAGGCCGGGCTGGTCAAGGTCAAGGGGAAAGGGGGGAGGGAACGGATCGTGCCGATCGGCCGGAAAGCCATCGCCGCGCTGGAGGACTACCTCAAGCTCCGCCATATGTTCCTCGTTCGACGCTCGGCGGTGAAAAGGCCGAAGGCTTCCCGGTTGATTCCTGAGGTGTCGAGCTCCCAACCCCGACCCCCGACCGGTGTGCCGGCACTATTCTTCAACACCAGGGGGAGGCGCTTACGGGAGGGAAGCGTTCGGGCAATCCTCTCGCACTATCTGCAGAAGAGTGGCCTGGGCCGGAAGATCACCCCCCACGGCCTCCGGCATAGCTTTGCAACGCACCTCCTTTCGGCCGGGGCAAATCTTCGGGCGATCCAGGAGCTCTTGGGCCACCGACGGCTTTCGACGACTCAACGCTACACCGCTGTAAGCCCTGAACAGCTCATGGAGGTGTACGACAGGACCCATCCCCGTGCCTAAAAAACAGGGTATAGGGTATTGGGTATGGGGTATAGGGAGGATGAAACAAAAACCTCGAAGAGACTGGCAACGGCATGATGGAGAGCAAGCTGTAACGTTTCATGCTGGATCTGGCTTTCGTCCCTGGCCCCTGGCCAGGGGTTTCCGGGGCACTACCATCCTTGCCGTGAGGCACAAGGGCCGGGTGGCGGTAGCCGGGGATGGGCAGGTCTCCTTCGGCGAGACGGTGGTGAAACACACGGCCAGGAAGGTCCGCCGCCTGTACAACGACCGGGTGATCGTCGGCTTTGCCGGGGCGGCGGCCGATGCCATCACCCTCTTCACCAAGTTCGAGCAGAAGCTTGAGGAGTACGGTGGAAACCTCCCCCGGGCGGCCGTGGAGCTGGCCAAGGACTGGCGGACCGACCGGGTCCTCCGGCGTCTGGAGGCCCTGCTTGTCGTTGTGGATAAGGAGCATTCCTTGGTCATCTCGGGGACGGGGGATGTCATCGAGCCCGACGACGGCGTCATCGGCATCGGATCCGGGGGGCCGTATGCGGCGGCGGCGGCCCGGGCCCTGGTCCGGTTCAGCGACCTGGACACGAAAAGGATCGTCGAAGAGGCCATGAAGATTGCCGCTTCCATCTGTGTGTATTCGAATGACCAGATCACCATCGAGGAGCTGTAATGCTTCCCCGGACGCCCACCTTCATCACCTTTGACTGCTACGGGACCCTGATTGACTGGGAGAGGGGGATCCTGACCTGCTTCGAGCAGATCCTCCGAGGGAAGCACGCTGGCGTGGATCTCCAGGCCTTCCACAGGCATTGGGAGGAGGTCCAGTTTCAGCTCATCCAGAAGGAGTTCAAGCCCTACCGCCAGATCCTGCGGGAGAGCCTTGCGCAAGCCCTTGAGGATTTCGGCCTCCCCTATGGACCGGCAGATGGTGACACCTTTGCCGAAGCTATGCCGACCTGGGAGCCCTTCCCCGAGGTCAAGGCCTCATTAGCGAGCTTGAAGGGTCGTTTTCCCCTTGTCATCATCTCGAACACCGAGGACGGGATCCTGGCCGAGAGCATCAGGCGGATCGGCCTCCCTTTCGACCAGACGATCACGGCCGAAGAGGCCAGGGTGTACAAGCCGAGTTGGAAGATCTTCGAGTATGCCTTGGCCAAGCTGGGGGCCCGTCCGGAGGAGGTCCTGCACGTGGCCTTCGGGTTCAAGTACGACATCATCCCGGCCAAGGCCTTAGGCTTGATGACGGTTTGGGTGAATCGGACCGGGGAACGGAATCCAGGGCCGGTGGAGGCCGATGCGGAGATCCGGGACTTAAGGGGCCTCCCAGGGCTTGTTGAGGGGTAGCAGCATGACAGATCAGGAGCGTCTGGATGAGATGATGGATCGCCTTACCCCAAGGCAGATCGTGGCCGAGCTGGACAAGTACATCATCGGCCAGCGGGAGGCGAAACGGGCTGTGGCCATCGCTCTTCGGAACCGGTGGCGGCGGCAGAAGCTTCCCCCCGAGCTCCGGGACGAGGTGGCGCCGAAGAACATCATCATGATCGGCCCGACGGGGGTGGGGAAGACGGAGATCGCCCGGCGCCTGGCCAAGCTGGCCGATGCCCCCTTCATCAAGGTCGAGGCCTCGAAATACACCGAGGTCGGCTATGTGGGCCGGGATGTGGAGTCCATGGTCAGGGACTTAACCGAGCTGGCCGTCAACATGGTGAGGGCGGAGAGGACCCGGGGGGTTGAGCAGAAGGCTAAGGAGCTGGCCGAGGAACGCCTCCTGGACCTTCTCCTCCCCACCGGCCGTGCCCCTGCCGGCCATGGAGGGGGGGAGACCCTCAAGGAGATTGAGTTCACCGGCTCCCTGAGCGAGACCCGGGAGAAGCTCCGGAAACGACTCCAGGAGGGGAAGCTGGACGAGCGGATGGTGGAGCTGGAGGTGAAGGACCGGGTCTTCCCGATGATCGAGGTCTTCGGCATGAGCGGCATGGAGGAGATGGACCTGAACCTCCGGGAGATGCTGGGGAACCTCCTCCCGCAGCGGACAAAGCGGCGGAAGGTCAAGGTCAAGGAGGCCCTGAAGATCCTCGCCCAGGAGGAGGCCCAGAAGCTGATTGATATGGATGACGTGGCCGCCGAGGCCGTGCGGCGGGTGGAGAATCTGGGGATCATCTTTATTGACGAGATTGACAAGATCGCGGGACGGGAGGCGGTCCATGGCCCCGACGTCTCCCGGGAGGGGGTGCAGCGGGATCTCTTGCCCATCGTCGAGGGCTGCACCGTCAACACCAAGTATGGGTTGGTCCGGACCGACCACATCCTCTTCATCGCCGCCGGGGCCTTCCACGTCGCCAAGCCCTCCGACCTGATCCCGGAGCTCCAGGGGCGGTTCCCCCTCCGGGTGGAGCTGAAGCCCCTCACCAAGGAGGACTTCGTCCGGATCCTGACCGAGCCCGAGAACGCCTTGACCAAGCAGTACGTTGCCCTCCTGGCGACGGAGGGGGTGAAGGTGGAGTTCACCCCTGATGCCATCGAGGAGATCGCCGCCATCGCCACGGCGGTCAACGAGGCCACCGAGAACATCGGGGCCAGACGGCTCTACACCATCATGGAGAGGCTCCTGGACGAGATCTCCTTCGAGGCCCCCCACATGGAAGGGGTCCAGGTGAAGATCACGGCTGAGTACGTCAGGGAGAAGCTCTCCGACATCGTCAGGAACCAGGATCTGAGCCGGTACATCCTGTAGCGTTCACCCATCGGCTATCCGCCATCCGCTGTATGGAGACTGTACTGGTCGTTGATGACGAACGGCTCTTCCTGACCCTGGCTACCGATGCCTTAAGCCAGGCAGGCTATCGGGTTCTGACGGCCGAGAGCGGCCCGGAGGCCCTGAAACTCCTGGAGGGGGAACCGGTCCGGGTGGTGGTGCTGGACCTGGTCATGCCCGGGTTGGATGGCCTGGATGTCCTTCCGTTGATCAAGCGGCTAAAGCCTGATGTTCAG
Source organism: uncultured bacterium (assembly GCA_964535215.1). Taxonomy (GTDB): domain Bacteria; phylum Methylomirabilota; class Methylomirabilia; order Methylomirabilales; family JACQHM01; genus JACQHM01. Next base: position 5,385 of record CAZHST010000067.1, on the reverse strand, counting down.
GTCATCGTGGTGAGCGGGAAGGTGGAGCTTCACTCCAGGGAGGCCCTCACCTCTTTGAGGGAGTGGGCCTTCGAGTTCTTGAAGAAGCCCCTTAACCTGGACGAGTTTTGCCAGGTGGTGGGGAAGGCGGTGGAGCGGGGCCGGCTGGACGGGGAGCAGCGCCGCCGCTTTCGCCAGCTCGAACGCTTGACCAGAAGCTCCATGGAGCTGGCCAACATGATCCGGTGGGATACCCTGGGGCAGTTTCTCCTGGACAACAACCTCCTCTTCCAGAAGGTCATCGAGTTCATCGCCCTCCTCCTGGAGGTGGAGAGGGTCTCCCTGATGCTTCTCGATGAGGGGGCCCAGACCCTGAGGATCGCCTACGCTATGGGCTTGAGTGAGGATCTGAGGCGGGGAACGGTCATCAGGGTCGGCGAAGGAATCGCCGGCTGGGTGGCGAGGGAGGGGGAGCCCCTCTTGATCGAGGACCTCGCGACCGAGACCCGGTTTAAGGAGTCCGCGTTTCACCCCCAGTTTAAAACCAAGTCCCTGATCTCGGTTCCGTTGAAGGTGAACGGCAAGGTCATCGGGGTTCTAAACGCCAACAACAAGATTTCGGGGGAGAAGTTTGACCAGTATGACCTGGCCCTCCTCACAACCTTTTCCTGCCTGGTGGCGCTGAGCTTTGCCAACGCCCAGCTCTTCGACAAGCTGGCCTCTTCGGTGGACGAGGTGGCCAAGGTGAACAAGAAGCTGGTCCGGGCTAACCTGGAGCTTCAGGAGAAGGTGAGGGAGTTGGAGGCCCTGCGGGGGCCGAACCGGACCGAGCCCATCGAGGGGAAAGGGGTCTAGCGTGGAGCATCTCATCGAAAAGGCGTCGGTCCTCATCGAGGCCCTCCCCTACATCAAGGCCTTCTTCGGGAAGACCGTGGTCATCAAGTACGGGGGGAAGGCCATGGTGGATGAGGAGCTGAAGCGCTCGGTCATCCTGGACGTGATCCTCATGCACTACGTTGGGATGCGACCGATCCTGGTCCACGGTGGGGGGCCCCAGATCGGCCGGGCCATGAAGCAGGCAGGGCTCACGCCAAGATTTGTCCGGGGGCTTCGGGTGACCGATGAAGAGACGATGCGGATTGTGGAGCAGGTCCTCGTGGGGGAGATCAATCAGGAGATCGTCAGCCTGATCAACCACCACGGGGGGCTGGCGGTGGGCCTCTCCGGGAAGGACGGTGGACTCATCAGGGCCAAGAAGGCCTCCATGACCCAGGACGGGGAGGAGGTGGACCTGGGTCTGGTGGGGGAAGTCCAGAGCATCTCCCCGGCGATCCTGAAGGTCCTAGAGCGGGAGGGGTTCATCCCTGTCGTGGCCCCCACCGGGTTTGGCGAGGACGGCCTGACCTACAACATCAACGCCGACACCGTGGCAGGGGAGCTGGCGGCGGCCCTCTCCGCTGAAAAGCTGGTCCTCCTGACCGATACCGACGGTATCCTCGATAAGGAGGGAAGGCTCCTCTCCACGTTGAACCGGGCCGAGATCGAGCAACTCATCCTGGACGGGACCCTCTCCGCGGGGATGCTTCCCAAGGTCCAGGCCTGCTTGACCGCCCTAAATGGAGGGGTGAGGAAGACCCACATCATCAACGGGACCATCCCCCATGCCCTCCTGTTGGAGATCTTCACGACTGAGGGGATCGGGACGGAGATTATCCAGTAAAGGAGGCCTGTATACGGTGGACGATCGGAGTAGCAAGGGCAACCCTTCTCGCGGGGTCACGGCCCTGCCCTCTAGGAAGGAGATGAATTGAGACCCATGGCTTCGATGGAAGAGCTGATCGCCCAATCCCAGAGGTACCTGATGAACACCTACGCCAGATTCCCGGTCGTCATCGTCAAGGGGGAGGGGGTCCGGGTCTGGGATGTGGAGGGAAAGGAGTACCTGGACTTTGTCGCCGGCATCGCCGTGAACAACCTCGGCCACTGCCACCCCAAGGTGGTGGCGGCCATCAGGGAGCAGGCGGAGCAGCTCCTTCATATCTCCAACCTCTACCACATTGAGCCCCAGATCCGGTTGGCCAGGCTCCTCTGCCAGCACTCCTTCGCCAGGAAGGCCTTCTTCTGCAACAGCGGCGCTGAGGCCAACGAGGCGGCCATCAAGCTGGCCCGGAAGTATGCCAGGGAGCGCTGGTCCAGCGACCGGTATGAGATCATCACGACCTACAACTCCTTCCATGGCCGGACCTTGGGTGCCCTTTCCGCGACAGGCCAGGAGAAGTACCAGCACGGCTTCGGGCCCCTGGTCCCGGGCTTCAAGTACGTCCCCTACAATGACTTGAGGGCCATGGAGCGGGCCGTGGATGCCCATACGGCCGCCATCCTGGTCGAACCGATCCAGGGGGAGGGAGGGGTTCATGTGCCGGGTGATGACTACCTGCCGGGGATCCGGAGGCTCTGCGACGAGACGGGTGCCCTCTTCATCCTGGACGAGATCCAGACAGGGATGGGCCGGACGGGGAAACTCTTCGCCTACCAGCACTGGGGGGCGAGTCCGGACATCATGACGCTGGCCAAGGGACTGGGGGGGGGGCTTCCCATCGGGGCCGTGCTGGCCAGGGAAGAGGTGGCGGAGCATTTCACCCCAGGCAGCCATGGCTCCACCTTTGGCGGGACGCCCATTGTGACTGCGGTAGCCTATGCGGCCGTCTCGGCCCTCATGGAAGAGCACCTGCCGGAGCGGGCGGCCAAGGTGGGGGCCTATCTCATGGAGAGGCTCGAGGCGTTAAAGGGGAGGTACCCCCTGGTGAAGGAGATCAGGGGGAAAGGGCTCCTGATTGCTATGGAGGTAGAGGCCGATGCCCGGGCGCTCGTCCGGCGGTGTCTGGAGAAGGGTCTCCTGCTGAATGCCGTAAGCGACACGGCCCTTCGCTTCATGCCACCTCTGGTCGTGGCCGAGGCGGATGTGGATCAGGCGCTTGCCATCCTGGACGATGTCTTCAAGGAGGTGCCTTAAGTGAAGCGTGACCTCCTCTCCCCGAAGGATTTTTCCCGGGAGGAGATCGAGGAGATCTTCAAGCTGACCTCGGAGCTGAAGGCCAAGCAACAGCAGGGGATTCCCCACCCCCTCCTCCCCGGAAAGACCCTGGCCATGGTCTTCGAAAAGCCCTCCCTCCGGACCCGGGTCACCTTCGAGACGGGGATGACCCAGCTCGGGGGACATGCCATCTATCTGGCTCCCCAGGACATCCGGTTGGGGGAGCGGGAGACGGTTCAGGATGCGGCCCGAAACTTAGAGCGGTGGGTGGATGGGATCGTGGCCAGGACCTTTCAGCACGAGATGGTCGAGCGGCTCGCCCAGTCCGCCAGGATCCCCGTCATCAATGGCCTGACCGACCGGCATCACCCCTGCCAGATCCTCTCGGACCTCTTCACCATCCTGGAGAAGCGGGGTCCCCTCAAGGGGCTCAAGGTGGCCTTCGTCGGCGACGGGAACAATGTCTGCAACTCCTGGCTGGAGGGGGCGGCGCTCATGGGGATGCACTTCGTCGTCGCCTGCCCCAAGGGGTACGAGCCCGACACAGAGGTCCTCGCCTGGGGTCAGGAGCGGGCGAAGGAAAACGACGCCGGGCTTGCCGTGATCCATGACCCTTATCAGGCGGCAGAAGGGGCCGACGTCCTCTACACCGATGTCTGGACCAGCATGGGGCAGGAGGAGGAGCGGACGAGACGGCTCCGGGATTTCCAGGGGTTTCAGGTGAATCAGGCGTTGGTCGAGCGGGCCAAGCCCGATTGTCTGGTCATGCACTGCCTCCCCGCCCACCGGGGCGAGGAGATCACCGACGAGGTCATGGATGGCCCTCACTCGATTATCTTCGATCAGGCCGAGAACCGCCTCCACGTCCAGAAGGCCATCCTGGTGAAGCTGTTAGGGGGAAACATCTAGCCCCCCTGTCCCCTTCCCCTTCAAGGGGGAAGGTTGGGAGGGGGTGGGAGGAGGGACGATGCTCTACGAGCTTCGGATCTATGAGGTCGTTCCGGGCAAGCTGGAGGCGTTAAAAGCCCGCTTTGTCAATCATGCGATCCCCCTCTGGAAGAAGCATGGCATCAAGCTGGTCGGGTTCTGGGAGCCCCTTGTCGGCACCAGCAACCAGCTCATCTATCTCCTGGAGTTCAACGATATGGGCCATCGGGAGAAGGTCTGGCAGGCCTTCATGGATGACCCCGAGTGGCAGAGGGCCAGGCAGGAGACCGAGAAGGAGGGGCCCCTGGTCGCCCGGGTCATCAACAGTTTCTTAAGGCCGACCCCCTTCTCGCCTTTGCAATGATTCAGGAACAAAGGGAGCAGGTGATCAAGGGGGTCGTCAAAACCCTCAGGCCCTGTTTTGGTCTACACCCCCGAGGAGTTCGAGCAGATGATCCAAGAAGGGCGCGGCTTCATCCTCCGGGTCCTCGAAGAGGGCAAGGTCATCTATGAGAGGAGGTCATCGCCTGCGCTCAACGGGTGATCGAAAAGGTAAAAGCTTTGCTTGCCGGAGAAAGAAGTTGAAATACTGGTTGGCGGTTGGAACACCTGAAAACTGGAAAACGGCTTTTGAACTCGGGAACACCTGGGGGCTTAAGGGTAAAGGCCCTCAGGCTACGGGCTGGCAGCAGGCAGAGGTAGGAGATATTCTCATCTTCTATGCCGTTTCACCTATCAGGGGTGTCATCGGCTATGGCGTGATTCAACAAAAGCTCAAGCAAGATCAACCCCTCTGGCCCGAGGAGTTGAAAGCAAGAGCCGTCATATGGCCCCTTCATCTGATGTTTGAAGTCAGGTTTTGCCTCCCTCCTGATAGATGGCAGGAGGAGAAATTCGTTGACGACCGGGTGAACTTCCGGGCCAAGATGGGCTTTCGCCAGTTACCGGAAGAAATTGCGACAGGGGTGCTTTCTTACTTTCAATCCGGGACAGGGGAGCCTCAGGAGGAAGCTTCCCTTCACGATCAAATCGCTGAGTTACTGGTAGAGATCGGGCGCTTGCAGCGATACCTCTGTGCTCGGGAGTATCCGATGGGAAGGGCACGACTGGATGCTGTCTGGCGGCGTATCCAACAGTCGGTGCCCAACTTTGTTTTTGAGGTCCAAGTAGGCGGTAATGTGCATCAAGCCTTGGCCAAACTGAAACATGCTTACGACCTGTGGAACAGCAACATCTATTTGGTGGTTCGCCATGCGGATATGAGGCAGCTAAATGAGCTTCTCTCAGGCACCTTTCACGAAATCCGGGATAAGATCCATATCGTGGACGAAGCCACGATAAGACGCTTGGCGGAGTTGAAGAGGGAGATTCGGGATATCGAAGCACGTTTAGGTATAGCTCTACCCAGCTCTTGACAACCTCTTTTGATGGCGCGACAATCGCGC
>CAZHST010000066.1:0-14716 GCA_964535215.1 uncultured bacterium | reverse complement strand
ACTTCAGCTTCCCCTCGATCCCCATCGGCAAGCACCGGATCCAGGTCACCGTGGGATCGGAGACCCTTAAGCGGGTCGTGGTCGTCCTCCCCGGCCAGACGGTGAACACGACCCTCCAGGCCTCGAACGATCCCACCATCCCCGGCCCGGTGGGAAGCCCGGCGGCCACCGGGGTGGGACCGACCCAGATCACGCTGACCTGGACCCCTCCTACAACGAACACCGACGGCTCGTCCCTCATTGACTTGGCGGGCTACCACATCTACCGCAGCACCACGGCGGGGTTCACTCCAGGGGCCGGGAATCTGCTGGCCAGCATCGGGCTGGCGAGCAGTTACACCGATCAGACGATCAGCTTTGGGACGATCTACTATTATCACATCAGGCCGGTGGATAAAGCCGGGAACATCAACACGGCCTCAACCGAGGTGTCGGCTCGCGGGATCAATGGAACTTCTATTGTCCAGATCACCCCAGCTACTGTGACGGCAGGTGTTACTACCACGGTCTCCCAGACCATCCTCAATAACACCGCAGGCAGCATCACGATCAGGAGTGCAAAGGTTTTTTGGGATAACCAGGGTGGAGGAGATGCAGATGAATATAATCAAATAAACTTCGGTGGCGGTGGGGCTGAGTGGGCAGCTAATAGACGTAGTGGTGACTGCGCCGGAAACTTCACCTATACCATAGGTGCAGGGGTATCCACGACCCTTGCCATTCGCTTTGAGGATACCGATGATCGCGATAGAGGGAATGATACCGAAATAGGTACCAATAACAGTATCAGGATTAGCTTATATGATGCTAACAACTGTGGTGGAACCGATGTGACAGGGAACTATACAGTCTGGTAAAGCACAGGGGGGTGCAGATCGATTCGTACACGGCTGGTGGGTGCGGTGGAACCAATGTCAGTAATGGCTTCACAGTCCAATAACCTTCCACGGCTCCTGTAACCACCCACGGGGAAGCGGGATGGGTTTCCTGCGAAGTCATTCGGTCCTGGGGGTGGACATCGGCGGGAGCGCTGTAAAGGTCGTGGAGATCCGCCGGAGGAGGGGTCGGCCCGTGGTGGTAAACGCCGGCTTCCGGGAGATTGACATCCGGAGAAGGCGGGACGGCCTCCCCGACCGGGAGGCCATGGTGGCCACCCTCCGGGACCTCCTCTACGAGAACGGCATCAAGACCCGGGAGGCCGTCGCCCTCCTCCAGGGGCCCTCCGTCGCCTTCTTCAGGATGCATCTCCCGAACCTTCCGGCGAAGGAGCTGAAACGCGCCCTCCGCTGGGAGGCGGCCCGGCAGGCTCCGTTCCCGCTGGAGGGGGCCCTCTTCAGGTCCCGGCTCCTTCAGGCGGTCACCGATCGGGACGGCCTTCCGAAGACGACCCTCCTCGCCTGCGCCGTGGAGGAGCCGTTCGCGCTGGAGCAGGCCGCCCTCTTACAGGAGGCGGGCCTGACCCCGGTTTCGATGCGGACCGCCCCGGTCGCCCTCTGGCACCTGGCCCGCCATCACCCCCAGGTGCCGCCCGACCAGCTCACGGTCCTCCTCGACCTGGGCGCCCAGGTGGGGACCCTGGCCTTCCTCTTCGGAGGGGAGCTGCAGTTCGCCCGGGAGATCACGACGGCGGGGACGGCCCTCACCGAGGCCCTGACGGGGGCCGTGGTCAGTGAGCAGGGGAGGATCCAGCTCGATGGATACCAGGCCGAGAAGCTGAAACGACGCTGCGGCATCCCCGAGGACGAGGGGGTCCTGCTGGAGGAGGGGATCCCGGCCGGACAACTCAAGGCCATGCTCCGGCCGGCCCTGGAGCGTCTCCTGCTCGAGATCCAGCGCTCCTTCAGCTTCTTCGCCGACCATTACGGGGAGATCCCGGTCGGCCGGGTCCTCCTCTCGGGGGGAACGGCCCGCCTGAAGAACCTGGCCCCCTTTCTCACCCAGCGGCTCGGGGTCCCGGTGGAACCCCTGAACCCCTTCGCCGCCGTCGAGGTGGAGCCCTCCCTCCGTCGGGAGGGGCTGCCGGAGGTCGCCCCCCGCCTGGCCATCCCCGTCGGCCTGGCGCTGGAACGGACCTCCCGCCTCGACCTCCTCCCGGCCCCCCTGACGCTCGAGCGGCGGCTGGCCCGGGTCCGGGTCGGGGCCCGGGCCCTGCTGGGGGCCCTGGCCCTGGCCGTCCTCTTCACCGCTCTGCTGGAGCACGGGCGGGTGGTGTCCTACCAGCAGCTCCTGCAGCAGCAGCGGGACACCCTCGGGCGCCTGCACCCCTACCTGGAGGTCCTGCAGCGGCTGGAGGAGGAACGGGCCCGGCTGGCGCCCCAGCTGGAGGCCTACGAGGCGCTCCTGAAGACGGCGATCCCCTGGCCGGGCCTCTTGAAGGAGCTCTCCTGGCTGACTCCCTCCACCATCACCCTGGAGGAGCTGGCCCAGGAGTCCGAAGGGGCCCTGCGCCTGAAAGGCGTCAGCTTTGACGAAGGGGAGCCCCCCGAGCTGGTCCTGGCCCGTTACCTCTCCGCGCTGCAGGCGTCGCCGTTCTTTCAAGAGGTGGAGCTCCGGACCCTGGCCGAGCAGGAGGGATACGCCGGGCGGGCCGTCGGGTTCGAGGTCTCCCTCCGGGTGAAGTGATGGGCCTGAAACGGGAACTCCTCGGGTACGCCGGGATCGTCGGGCTGGTGGCGGCGGGATGGCTCCTGGTCGTCAGACCGGAGCAGGAACGGGCCGCCCGCCTCGCCCGGGAGCTTTCGGCCCTCCAGGCCCGCTCGAAGGAGGCTGAGCAGACGCTGGCCGTCCTGGAGGCCACCCGGCAGGAGACGGCGAGGCTCCGGGAGCAGGCGGCCTCCCTGGAGCAGAAGTTTCTGAAGGAGCGGGATCTCCCTCGCCTCCTCGCGCACATCTCCCGGGCGGCGAGCCCCTTCGGCCTCCGGATCCTCGCCCTGAAGCCCCCGGAGGAGCAGGCCAGGGGCGGGCGGTATGAGCGGCTTCCGGTCGAGCTGGCGCTGCAAGGGCCGTCCCTGGCGATCGGCCGCTTCCTGGAGGCCCTGGCCCACGGCTCCCCCCTGGTCACCTTCGAGGACCTCTCCCTCAGGCGGGAGGGGAAGGAGGCCGCCGCCGTCCTCCTCAAAGGGAGAGCGGTGGCCTACCTCCGGAAGGGGGAAGGGTAGAGGATGCCGCCCCTCACCACCCGGGCAAAGGTCCTGCTGGCGTTGGTCCTGGTCGTGGGCCTGGTCCTGGTCTACGATCTCCTCAAGGAGAGGGGACCGGGGAAGAGCCCCCGGCCCCTTTCCGTGGCCGCGCTCCCGGCCCCTTCCCCTCCGGTCGGCCCGGGTCGTTCCGCGCCGATCCCGGAAGAGCGGTGGAAGGCCATGCAGGAGCGGGCGTCTCGGGCGTGGGGCCGGGATCCCTTCGCCCTTCCGCCGGCCCGCCTGAAGGGGTTCCAGCCTGAAACCCCCAAGGGACCGCCCCTGGATCAGGCGCTGAAGGTCACCGGGGTCGTCCGGAACGGCCGGCAGGTGTACGCGGTGGTCAATGACTTCCTGGTGAAACCGGGGGATGAGATCCTGGGGGCGAAGGTGGTCGAGATCCGGGAGGATGCCGTGATCCTTCAGAAGGACGGGAGGGAGCACCTCCTGAAGTTCGGGGACTGACGGGGTGGACACGAGGCCGGCGAGGATCCTCGTCGTGGACGATGACCCTCTCACCGTCAAGGTGATGCAGGATCTCCTGGAACTCCAGGGCTATCAGGTCCTCGTGGCGTATGACGGGCAGGAGGGGCTCAAGAGGGCCCGCACGTGGCGCCCCGACCTGATCATCCTGGACATCATGATGCCCAAGCTGAACGGCTTCCAGGTGGCCCGCCTCTTGAAATCGGACAAACTCTACCGCCGTATCCCGATCATCATCCTGACGGTCAGGGCCGGGGAGGAGGACCGGGCCCTGGCCCGGATGAGCGGGGCCGACCTGTACCTGCAGAAGCCCTTTGACCCCGAGGACTTTCTGGAGAAGGTGAGAAGCTTCCTCCCCCAGGAAGCTTCATGAGGAGCCCAACCCACAGGAAAGGATCGCGCGATGAAGGGAAAGCCAAGGATCCTGGTCGTGGACGATGAGCGGCTCATTACCACCATGCTGAAAGACATCCTGGAGGCCCACGGCTACGAGGTCCTCGTAGCGTATGACGGGCAGGAGGGGCTCAAGAGGGCCCGCACGTGGCGCCCCGACCTGATCATCCTGGACATCATGATGCCCAAGCTGGACGGCTTCAAGATGGCCCGCCTCTTGAAGGGTGATCGAAACTTCCAGCACATCCCGATCATCATCTTGACCGCCAAGGCCGGGGAGCAGGACGCTTTGATTTCCAAGATGAGCGGGGCCGATGTTTACCTGGTAAAGCCCGTGGAGCCGAAGCAACTGTTGGAGCAGATCACCGGCCTGCTTGGCAAGGCCTGATCAAAGGAGCGAGATGGAAAAGCAGCGATCCCTGGGAGAACGCCTGGTGCAGGAAGGGTACCTCACCCTGGAACAGCTCCAGAGGGCCCTGGAGGAGGAGCGGCGGACCCGCGTCCCCCTCCACAAGATCCTCGTGAAACGGGGGCTTGCCCCGGACGAGGTCGTCGCGTCCTTCCTGGCCGATGAGGTGGGGGTCCCCTACGTCAAGCTCTCGGACTTCCTGGTGGACCAGGAGGTCCTCCCCCTCCTCCCCGAAGATCTCTGCCGCCGCTTCAAGGTCTTCCCCCTCTTTAAGATCGGTCCGACCCTGACCGTCGCCACCATCGAACCGGCCAACGTCATGGCCCTCGATCACGTGAAGCGGGCCTCAGGGTATGACGTGGACCTGGTGATCAGCACCGAGGCCGAGATCCTCCAGGCCATTGACCAGTACTACGGGACCAGGGGTTCCATCGCCGAGCTGGTCAAGGGGATTGACATGCAGGGGATGGGCCTGGAGGACGAGCGGACGGTGACGGCGGAACGGCTGGCCGGCGTGGCCGAGGTGGCCCCGGTGGTGAAGCTGGTCAATCTCCTGATCGCCTCGGCGGTCCGGGACAAGGCCTCGGATATCCACATCGAGCCGGAGGAGGACCTGGTCCGGGTGAGGCTCCGGATTGACGGCATCCTCCACGAGACCACCCAACTGCCCAAGCACCTCCAGCCGGCCATTATCTCCCGGATCAAGATCCTCTCGGACTTAGACATCGCCGACGCCAGGACCCCCAAGGACGGCCGCTTCCGCTTCCCCCTTGAGGACAAGGAAGTGGATCTTCGGGTGTCCATCTTCCCCACCCTCTACGGCGAGAACGTGGTCCTCCGGATCCTGGACCGAAGCGGGACCCTCTTGAAGCTCTCGGAGCTGGGCTTCGCGGAGGAGACGCTCAAGCAGTACGAGCGGCTGATCGCCAAACCCTACGGCCTCGTCCTGGTCACCGGCCCCACCGGATCCGGCAAAACCACCACCCTCTACGCCACCCTGAACGCCCTCAACACCCCGGAGAAGAACATCATCACCATCGAGGACCCGGTGGAGTATCACCTCCCCTGGATCCGGCAGTCCCAGGTGAACCCCAAGGCCGGTGTCACCTTCGCCGCGGGGCTCCGCTCGATCCTCCGGCAGGACCCGGACATCATCATGGTGGGGGAGATCCGGGATGCCGAGACGGCCCAGACGGCCATCCAAGCGGCCCTGACGGGCCACCTGGTGTTCTCGACCCTCCACACCAATGATGCGGTGGGGGCGTTGACCCGTTTGATGGATATGGGGGTCGAGCCCTTTCTGATCGCCTCCTCCACCGTCGGGGTCCTGGCCCAGCGGCTGGTCCGCGTGATCTGCGAGAAGTGCAAGGAACCGTTCCATCCTCCCGGAAAGTTCCTCGACTTCCTCCCATTGACGGAAAAGGGGGCCCGGACCTTTTTCCGGGGCCGGGGCTGTGCCTTCTGCAAGGAGACCGGATACCGGGGCCGGATCGGGATCTTCGAGCTGCTCGTCCTCAACGAGCCGATCCGGGAGCTGGTCCTGGCCAGGGCCCCGGCCTCGGCGCTGAAGCAAGAGGCCGTGAAGCAGGGCATGCGGGATCTCTGGAGCGACGGTCTTGAGAAAGCGATGAAGGGACTTACCACCCTGGAGGAGGTCCTGCGGGCCGTCCGGGTGGAGGTCGGCTGATCTGGCCCGGCGTTTGCACCCTGAGGGATGCTTGAAGGACAGGTGCCCGGAATTCACCCAAGGCTGAAGGAGCAGGATGCCCAGCTTCCGGTACAAGGCGAGGGATCGGCAGGGGACAGCGGTCAGAGGCACCCTGGAGGCGGAGAATCCGGCCGTCGTGGCTGAGCTTCTCTTCAAAGACGGCTACATTCCGATCGTCATCGAACCGAAGAGGCCGGCACCGGACCTCCTGAAAAGGCTCCCCCGCGTCAGCCGGGTGAAGGGGGAGGACCGGATCTTCTTCACCCGGCAGCTCGCCACCCTGCTAAAGGTGGGGATCCCGATCCTGGAGGCCTTCGACACCTTGGCCCGGCAGACGAGGAACCGGGCCCTCCGCCGGATCCTCCTCGACATCCTCCGCAAGGTGGAAGCCGGCTCCTCCCTCTCCGAGGCCTTCGGCCAACACCCGGAGGCCTTCTCCGAGGTCTACGTGAGCACCATCAGGGCCGGCGAGGCGGGAGGCTTCCTGGATCTCGCCCTGGAACGGCTGGCGACGTTGGCCGAGCATGAGGCTGAGACTAAGGCCAAGATCAAGGCCGCCACCCGGTACCCCCTCTTCGTGGTGACGGCCATTGCGGTGGCCTTCTCCATCATCATCCTCCTCGTCGTCCCCAAGTTCGCCCTCCTCTACAGCGCCTTCAAGACCCCCCTCCCCCTCCCGACCCGGATCGCCATCGCCTTCAACAGGGTCGTCCAGCAGTACTGGCCCCTGGCCCTGGGAGGGATCATCGCCATCGCTTTCGCCTTCCGATTCTCCTTGCGGACCGCCTCAGGACGGCTCTTCTGGGATCATCTTAAGCTCCACCTCCCCGTCATCGGACCCCTGGTCACCAAGCTCACCCTGTCCCGCTTCGCCCATATTTTAGGGGTCCTGACCCGAAGCGGCATCGCCATCCTGAAAGCCCTGGAACTGACCGCCCGGGCGGTGGGGAATCAGGCCGTCGCCCGGGCCCTTGAAGGGATCTCCCGGGAGGTGGAGAAGGGGCGGTCCCTCGCCGAACCCATGGCCCGGGACCCCCTCTTCCCCCCCCTCCTCGTGCAGATGGTGGCGGTGGGGGAAAAGACCGGGGAGCTGGATGAGCTGTTGCAGCGGATCTCGGACCACTACGACAGGGAGGCCGACTACACCATCAAGAATCTGGCCACCGCCTTAGAGCCGATCCTGCTCCTCTTTGTGGCCGCGATGGTCTTCTTCCTGGCGTTGGCGGTCTTCCTGCCGATGTGGGATATGGTGAAGTTCGTCAGGCGTTGACAGCAATCGGGTCGAAGGTTTAAGGTTCAAGGGTCAACGTTCAAGGGTTCAACGGCAACCGAGGGAACTCAAGGAAAGGAGGGACATCCGTGACGAAAAGGCTTCTGGACCAAAGAGGCTTCACCCTGATCGAGCTGGTGATCATCCTCATCCTCCTGGGGCTGCTGGCCGCCGTCGCCATCCCCCGCTACATTGACCTCCGGGAGGATGCCCGGAAGGCCGCGGCCAAGGCCACCCTGGATGCCGCCCGGGCGGCGCTTACCCTGGACTTCGCCTCCGCCGTCGCCAAAGGCCAAAGCTACTCCCTTAATATTGACAGTTCGAATATCACCAGCGTCATCGAGCAACGGCTGGAGAGCCCGCCCAAGTACCCCTCAGGGTTCGCCTGGGTGCCGGTTTCCAATGGGGACTCCACCCGCCCGGCGAAGGTCTCGGCCACCCTGGACAATGTGGATGTAACCACCCTGTAGGAAAACCGGTCAACGGCGAATGGATCTGTTCTCGCTGACAGGGAGGGGGGAGAAGAGAGCGGCAGGGGCCTGAAGCAACGGGGAGGAAGCATGCCTGGTCAGGAGGATCGGGAAGGGGCAGGGCGTCCTGCCCTGTACCCCCCGGAGATCTATCGGTTGAGAGTCTCCGCCATCCGGGCCCTCGCCGCCCTCAAAGAGGCCCTGGAAGACCATGGCTTCAAAGGGGAGGCGGTCCGGGTCGCCGAGATCATTGAAACCCTTTACAACCTGCTCCCGGTTCCCGAGTAACCTGAGGAGGCCGGACCCGGGCGATGTTCCCCCTGATGAGCCGGAGGGAACGATGGTGGCGGCTTTCGCAGTGATTGGCTTTGCCTTTTGGGATCGGCGTACCGCGCTTCAGCCGGCCCTTTTGAGGGCCATGAAGCCTTTGGCCAAAGGGATCGTGGGAGGGGCCGTGGGGGTGGCCCTCCTCACCGGAACGGCGTGGGGGATTGACATCGAGACGATCACCGTCACCACGTCGGTGGAGGAGCGCCTCACCCTCCTCCAGGGCACCGCCGCTGTCTCCTTTGGAGGGATTGATCCCCAGCAGGGAGTGGCGACCCTCCCCCGCTCGCTGACCTTTCACGTCACGAGCAACCGGAACTGGACCCTGACCGTCATGGCCGGCGACGATCTCCGAAATCTTCAGAGCCCGGGCGACCTCATCCCCATCGAGCGGCTCCGGCTTCGGCGGACGGGGGAGGGGGGGTTCCAGCCCCTCTCGAAAACCGTCGAGCGGGTGGTCGCCGAAGGGGGGAGGACGCCGGCCCAGGGGGTGGAGATAAGCTTCGACCTCCAACTGGCCGTCCAATGGGAAGACCCCCCGGGGACGTACCAGACCACCCTCCGGTTTATCCTGCGCTCCCACCCCTGAATGGCACGGGATTTGCCAAAGAATACGGTGAAGCCCAAAGCTGTCCGGATCCTGAACACCCTTGAGGACAGGCTCCGGAGACTCAACCCTCAACCTTTAGCCTTAAAAGGAGGAGAGAGCATGCCAAGGATCATGAAGCTCCTGTTCGGGGTTGCCGCCATCCTGGCCACCCTTCTGCTCCGGGGGGAGATGGCGATGGCGCAAACGAGTGGAACGGTGAACGTGACGGCCAAGGTGAACCAGAAGTTCGAGATCGTCCTGGACAAAAGCACCCTCAGCTTGACCGGCAATCCGGGGGACACGGTGAGTGACACCGTCACGACCACCGTCAAGTCGAACCGGAAGAATGTCCAGTGGGAAGTGAGGATCAGGTGTAACCAGGACCCCTGCTTGCAAGATACCTCCATCGGTGAATCAATTCCGAACGCCAACTTTACGCATAGCTCGACCAGCACCTTCGGCACGATCCAGGATTCAAGCGGTGGGGTCTTTAGCACGACCGAGACGGCCTTCTGGCAATCCCCTGCCGATGGCAGGACCGGCGGGGCCGGGAAGACCGCCACAACGACCTACCAGGTGCAGATCCCGACGGATCAGGCGGCCGGGAGCTACTCCACGACCATCACCCACACGCTGGTGAGCCTTTAATCCCCTTGACGGTTTCACGGCCTGAATTTGTGAAAAAGAAGGCAAGGAGAAGTCCCGGAATGTCGAGACTTCGTGCCGTGCTGAGAAGCCGGACCCTTTTCCCCCTGCTCCTGCTGGCCTGCGCCGATCCGGCCGGGGCCGGCGTGGGGCTCGGCCTCGGCCTGCCCCGGGTGGAGGTCACCCTCCTCCCGGGGGGCTCCTTCACCGAGGCCATCCCTGTTCAGAACCGGGGGACGGAACGGGCCCGGATCCTGACCGCCGTGATGGACCTCTCCATGGATGTCCAGGGTCGGCTCGACGTCGTCAAAGCTGGGAGCACCCCCCGCTCCGCCGCCTCCTGGATCCGGGTCAACCCGACGGTCTTCGAGCTGGATCCCTCCGAGACCACCCTCATCCGGTTCACCGTAACCGTCCCCCGGGAGGTCTCAGGGACGTACCTCGCCGTGATCCTCTTCAGGACCCGCCCGGAGAAGCTCCAGGGGATGGGCGCCGCCCTGAGCGCCGAGATCGGCAGCACCATCATTGTCCACGTGAGCGGCCAGGGGGTAAAGCGGGCCGGGGACCTGGTGGGCCTCACCGTCTCCCCGTTCCGCCCCGGGGAGCCGCTGGAGGTGGTGGCCCTTTTTGCCAACGAGGGGAATCTGCTCCTCCGGCCCAAAGGGATGTTGACCATCCGGGATGCTCGGGGGACCGTGATCGGCCAGGCCCCGATCAACGAAGAGGAAGGGGCGGTCCTCCCGTTGAGTCGGCGGGCGTTCCGCACCCTCTGGAGGGGGAACCTTCCCCCGGGGACGTATCCCCTGGAGGTGCGCTTTGACTACGGCGGGGAGGCCCTGGTCGTGGGGGAAACCACCGTGAAGGTGGCCACCCCTTAAGCCGCCGGAGCGTTCGGAACGATGAGGGAAGGGGCCTCCTTCCTCCTCGTCCTCCTCAGTGGGGTGCTCCTCCCCCAGCCCTCCTGGCCCTTCCCGTTAGGCGGCATGACCGTGGGGGTCGAAACCCGTTCGTCCTCGCAGGAGGCGGCAGGAGAAGAGGTCAGCCGGGTTGAGACGCTCTACAGCCTCGGCCTTCAGCAGCTCATCCCCGGCGCCGGCATCCTGAACGGCTCCTTCCTCTGGGCGGACGAGCCGGAGTTCCACCGGCTGGGAAGCTTTTTCCTCCAGCTCCAGGGGGTGGAGGTGCCCCGCCACACCTTGAGCGCCCTGGTGGGGGACACCACCGCCTCGGTCTCCCTCCTCCAGGAAGACCGGCCCCAGGGCCTCCTGCTCCCGTTCGCGTTTCCCCGCCTGTTCCCCCCGGTGACCCCCCTGTTCCCGTTCATCCGCCCCGCCGAGCAGTTCGCCAATTTCTTTCCGCCCAGCCTCCCCTTCAGGGGGCTGCGCCTGGACGTGAGTTCGGAGCGGGCGCACTATCGCATCTTTGGAGGCCAGGTCACGACCTGGAAAGGCTTCCTGGGGGAGGTCGCGGAGGGCACCGGGGAGCTCCTCCTCGGGGGGAAAGCCCGCCTCCGGCTTTCAGACCGGATCACCCTGGGGGCCGGGTTCACCCGGACGGCGGACTCGGCCCCCCTGCCTGATGGATCCATCATCCGCGAGGACAGCACGCTCCTGATGAGTGGCCAGGTTCGGGTGACCTCCTCCCTTGTGCTTCAAGGCGAAGCGGGCCTCTCGCTCCATGACCTTGAGACCCCTTCGGGCAAAGAGCAAGGAATAGACTCCTTCTTGATTGTCGGCCCCATCTATACCTCTGAAGATTTTCTCCTCAACGCCAACTACCAGCGGGTCGGTCCCAACTATCCCCTCCTCCGGCGTTTCGGGCTCGCGGACCGTGAAGGGCTGTTCCTGACCACCAGCTACCGGCTTAGCCCAGTCCTTTCCTTTTTCGGGACGTTCGAGCGTTTCCAGACGAACGTCGCTCGTGATCCCAGGCTTGTCACCATCCAAACCACCCGGGGCCTTTTGGGAGGAAGTGTGACCCTCCCCACCCGGACCTTTCTGTTGCTCCGGGGAGAGGCCTCCGACCGGGAATCCCTGGAGAAGGGGAGGACAGGGGCGGTGGATGCGACCACCATCGCCGGCCAACTGGACGTGGGCCAGAGCTTTCGGCACTCCCGGGGCCTGTTCCGGTATCGGCGTGAGTTCACCATGGATCGCCTGGGGCCGGATACCAGCAACGAAACCTTTCGTCTGGAACTTTCGAGTACCTTCCCGAACCTCAACGTTCTGGCCGCCCAAGACCTGGTCCGGACCTTTGACACAAGAGGCGAGGAAACCAGGAGAACCTGGACCTCCCTGGCCGGTCTGGGCTACCGCTTCTCCCCCCGCTTCGAGGCCTTCGCCCAGGTCTCCTGGAGCGAGACCCAGGATCGCCTGGCCCGGACCGTCCAGGACCGGCTCACCCTCGATTCCAAGTTCAACGTCTCCCTCCCGTTCGGCCTCTCCCTCCGGCTGGAGCTGACGTACACCCGGGCCGAGGAGACCGAGAGCGTTCGCACCCTCCTCCGCCTCGTCAAAGCCTTCGAATACGGGGAGACCCCCCCTCAGCTTCCAGCGACCCTGGGGCGCCCCACGGTCCCCCCGTTCGGCACCATCGAGGGCGTCGTCCTGACCGAACCCGGAAGGCAGGGCATCCCGAAGGTCAGGATCCTCTTGGATGAGGGCCTCTCTACCCTAACGGATGCAAACGGCTTCTTCACCTTTCAGGAGGTCCTGGAAGGAGAGCACACCCTCCGGCTGGATCTCCGAACGCTCCCGGCCTTCTATGACCTCATCGGCCCCCCGAGTCAGAAGGTCCTCGTCCAGCCGAAGGGGAGGGCCCGGGTCGAGTTCCCGGCGGCGGTGTTGGGCCGGATCAGCGGCCGGGTGATCGAGGATGCGAACCGGAATGGTGAGATCGATCCCGATGAACCCGGCATGCCGGATGTCAGGATCCTGGCGATCAAGGGGGAGGAACGCTACGAAACCTTCACCGACCTGGAGGGGGGCTTCATCCTGGACAATCTGAAAGGGGGCACCTATACGATCCAGGTGGATGAAACCAGTGTGCCGGAGGGGGCGACGATCCTCCCTTCCCCCTCCGTTCAGGTCCTTCTCGAACCGGGAGGGGAGGTCAAGGATCAGACCTTCCTGATCCAAATTCCCCCGAGACCGGTGATCCGGAGGCGGTTCTAGCTCCCCTCCCCGTCTCCTTTGTGGTAAGATTCTTCCGGCTTCAGGGAGGGCCGGATCCATGAAGGGGAGAGCCCACATCCTTCTCGCCGAAGATGATGAAGCCTCCCGGGAACTCCTCCGGGATCTCCTGGCCCAAAAAGGCTTCCAGGTGACGACGGCCCGGGACGGCCAGGAGGCCCTTGACCTCCTCTCGGACCGCCACGACCTCATCCTGACGGATCTCCGGATGCCCCGCCTGGACGGGATCGGCCTCCTGAAGGCCCTGAAGGAGCGACCCAGGCGTCCAACGGTCATCGTCATGAGCGCCTACGCGACCATCGAGTCGGCCGTGGAGGCCACGAAGGAAGGGGCCTTTGGCTACCTTGTCAAACCGATCAACCGGGACGCCCTCTTTCACCTGGTCGGCCAGGCCCTGGAGGAGCGACGACTCCGGCTGGAGAATGAGCTCTTACGGCAGGAGCTGGAGAAACGCTACCACTTTCACGACCTCATCGGAAAGAGCCCGAAGATGCAGGAGCTGTTCGACCTCCTGAGGAGGATCGCGGCGAGTGAAAGCACGGTCCTCCTCCAGGGGGAGAGCGGGACGGGGAAAGAGCTGGTGGCCCGGGCCATTCACTCGATGAGCCCGCGGCAGGCGAAACCCTTTGTCGCCTTAAACTGCGGCGGGTTGACGGAGACCCTCCTGGAGAGTGAGCTGTTTGGCCACGTCCGGGGCGCCTTCACCGGGGCCGTCGCCGACAAGAAAGGGCTCTTCCAGATGGCCCATGGTGGCACCCTCTTCTTAGACGAGATCGGCGAGACTCCTCCCAGCATGCAGGTGAAGCTCCTCAGGGCCCTGGAGGCGAGGGAGATCCGGCCGGTGGGGGGGACCCAACCGATCAGCGTAGACGTTCGGATCATTGCCGCCACCAACCGGGATCTGGAAGCGGCTGTCCAGGCCGGGACGTTCCGGGCCGACCTTTTCTACCGCCTGAACGTGATCGCCATCACCCTCCCCCCCCTCCGGGAGCGGCTGGAAGATCTCCCCCTCCTGGTGGAGCACTTTCTCACCAAATACAACGCCAAGTTGAAGAAGAGGATCCGGGAGGTTTCACCGGAGGCCCTGGCCTTGCTCCTCGACTATCCCTGGCCGGGGAATATCCGGGAGCTGGAGAACTGCATCGAGCGGGCGGTGGTCCTGACCCGGGGCGAGATCCTCCTGCCGGAGGCTCTCCCCCCCCAGATCAGGCTCCAGGGGAAAAAGGTCCCCGTGGAGGCTCAGGGCCCTTTAGAAGAGCTGATCCGGCAGGCAATCCTGAAAGCCCTGATTCAGACCAACGGGAACCGGAGACAGGCGGCCCGGCTCCTGGGGATCCCCGAGCGGACCCTTTACCGCAGGCTGAAGGCCTATGGCCTCCTGGATAAATTCTGACAAAGTGGCAGTCTTTTAGACCCCCAAACCCTGCCGATCTGGCAGAATTTTCAAGGGCAGGGATTGACCTTGAGAATGTAACTCCCTGATTTTCTTAAGTTTTTGACCAATCCCTCTTCCTGGCACACTGGATGCCCTTCTTCTTTTCCGGAAAGGAGAAGGGCATGCGGGTGTTAAGCCTTGCCGTTCCGATCCTCACCATCCTCGGGGCAACCCTTTTGCCAGCTCAAGGAGCCTTGGGGGGCTCCTTTCCCTCCCCGACCACAGCCAATGTCCAGGTCACCGTGACGGTCCCTGCCTTCGTCAAACTTGAGATCCAGAACAGGAGCGTTCAGGTGACCCTCACCCAGGCCGATCTCGAGCGGGGGTACATAGACCTTGTGGGGGCGACCCGGATGACCCTCTGGACGAACAGCCGGAGGGGGGCCAGCCTGATGGTGAGACCTGTCGGGATCACCGCTCCGAACGGCACCCTGATTCCCTTCGAGTCTTTCCTCTACCGGGTGCAGGGGGATGGGGCCTTCCGCCCCTTCCAAGATGGAGATCAGGTCGTCTACCGAGGGAAGGGGGTGGAGGTTGGGGCCCTGAAGGCCATTGACTACCGGATCAAGGTGGGGTGGGGGATGGAACCGGGAACGTACCGGCTCGACCTGACGTACACG
>CAZHST010000065.1:0-14784 GCA_964535215.1 uncultured bacterium | reverse complement strand
CCCTGTGGGACCAGCGGTTTGCGCCGTGCAGCTTCGCGTACCGCCCGGGACGCTCAGCCTTACAGGCGGTGGCTGCGGTCGAGCAGGCCTTGGCCCTGGGGAAGGTTTGGGTGGTGGACGCTGACATTGAAGCCTTTTTTGACAGCGTCCCCCATCCGCCTCTGTTGGTGCTACTCACGGAGTGGCTCCCTGACGAAGGGATGCGCGCATTGGTGCACCTGTGCGTGACCGCCACCAGTCCCTTTCCAGGAAAAGGGTTGGCCCAGGGTGCCCCTCTTTCACCGTTGCTGGCGAATCTGTATCTCCACCGCTTTGACACGGTCCTACTTCAGGCCGGACACAATCTGGTCCGCTATGCCGACGATTTCGCCATCCTGTGTGCAACCCGCCAGCAGGCGGAAGGGGCCTTGCGCATGGCACAGGAGTTGCTCCTGCGGTTAGGGTTGCGGGTCAATGCTGAGAAGACCCGCGTGGTCCACCGGGACGAAGGTTTCACCTTCTTAGGGTACACCTTCACCCGGGACGGCAAGCGTCCCAGCGAAGACGCGATCACCAGCTTACATGCCCGCTTGGCCGTGGCGTCCGATGAAGCCATGCGCCGCCAGATTCTGGCAGGCTGGCAGGGTTATTTCAGGGAAGCAGGGGCCGCCTTGGCGTCCTTCACCCCTGGCAATAGGATTGCGGCTTCTGAACCTGTAGAGGTGCTAAACGATGACCCGTGGTGGGTAGAGGAAGAGGAGAGTACTGTGGCCTCCGATGATAAGAATCAGCTCGCGCTCTATCGGAGCCGTTTTGTAGGGCGGCCTGAGGTCTTTGCCCGGTATTGGCAGAAGAACGGGCGGCACGGGTATACGCCCGTGCGCCGGGCGCTCACCGATGACGACCTTCAGACTCACCTGGCCGGGCAGGAGATCCTGGGGACGTATCTGCTCTATCCTGATGGCACGACGAAGGCGGTGGTCCTGGATATCGATGGACCGACCTTCAGCGAGGAAGGGCAGAAGCGCGCCTTCCCGGTGGCCTGCCGCCTGGCGGACGCTTTACACCGGCACGGGATTCCCCCTCTTTGGGTGGACAGCGGGGGCAAGGGGTTCCACCTCTGGCTCTGCTTGGCGGAGCCGGTCCCGGCGAAGACGGTGCGAGCCTGGCTCGCAAAGTGGCTTGATCAGTTCCGGCCGTTTCCCGAGGGGGTGCTGGTGGAGGTGTTCCCCAAGCAGGACGCCCTTGCCCCGGGCGGGTTAGGGGCCCTCATCCGGCTCCCCTTGGGACGCCATCCTGAGACGGGGCGGCCAAGCCGTTTGCTCACGCCGGAAGGACAGCCGGTGGAGGAGCCGTGGGCGTTCCTGATGCAGGCCCCCTGGGTCGATGGGCAGGTGTGGCTTCAGAGCGCGCCAGGGGTGCGGTCCTCCGCGCCGGAGCCGCCGGAGGCGATCGCCCCCGTCGTCAAGGGGTGCGCGTTGCTCTGGGGCCTGGTCCAGAAGGCGGCCGAGACCCATCACCTGCGGCATACCGAACGCTTGGCGCTACTCTACACCTTGGGCCATCTGGGGGAGGCGGGGCAGACCTACCTCCACCAGGTGATCGGACTCTGCGCCAACTACGACCCCCGGATCACCCAGCGTTGGATCCAGCGCATGGACGAAGGGCACAAGCCCATCCGCTGTGCGACGTTAAAGGAGTGGCTCAAGGATCACCTGCCAGGGGTCAGGTGCCCGTGCGTGCCGAAGAGGGCGAATCCCTCGCCGCTGGATCTGCTCCGTCGTGCGGAACACCCCACCCCATCGGTGGAATCCACGGCCCCGGCGTGGGAGGAGGTCGCCCAAGAGATGTTTGGCGAGGCATTGTTCACGGACGATGAGACTCCTTCGTGAAGGAGGGCCCCATGGCTGTCCTCTATGTGACCCAGCCGGGGGCAGAAGTTCGGAAGAAGGGCGCCAGGCTTCAGGTGGAGTGGAAAGGTCAGGTGCTCACGGCCCTTCCGCTTCGGTCGGTCGAGCGGCTGGTGTGCTTAGGCCCTGTCCAGCTTACGGCTTCCGCCACCCGCCTTTTACTTCAGGCCAGGATCCCCGTGCTCTTCTGTAGTATGCGGGGCTACTGCTACGGGACGCTGTCAGCCGGATCCGAGGATGTGGAGCTTCTCCTGGTCCAGCTCAAACGCTATCAGGACGAGACCTTTCGGGTGGCGTTGGCTCAAGCCCTTGTGGACATCAAGATCCGTCATCAGCAGCGGCTCCTGAAGCGCCATGCCCGGAATCATCCAAACCCGGTGCTCACCGAGGTTGCCGACCGGCTAGGGCAGGTGCTGGAGAGCCTTCCAGACCGCTCGTCGGTCGCCGAGGTGATGGGAGCGGAGGGGCAGGCCTCGGCCCTGTACTTCTCTGTCTTTGGCCACTGCCTTCGGCAGGAAGGGATCACGTTTACCGACCGGAACCGGCGCCCCCCCCGAGACCCGGTCAACGCCGTCCTCAGTCTCGGCTACATGCTGGTCTTAGGGGAGGTCCTGAGTGCCATCATGGCCCAGGGGCTCCATCCGGGGATTGGGTTCCTCCACGAGGTCAGCCGCCGCCGCCCCGCCTTGGCGTTGGATCTGTTGGAGCTGGCCCGCCAGCCCCTTGTGGACCGCCTGACCCTCAGCCTGTTTAACCGTAGTGTGCTAACGCCTGACGATTTTCATCCCCAAGCCAGCGGAGGAGTCCGCCTGAAGGAGGGAAGCTTAAAGCGCTATCTCTCCTTCTACGAGCGGGCGATGACCACCCCGTTTAGATATGGGAGCGATGGCCGGGTCGGCACCTTCCGGGAGTGGCTCCGGGAGCAGGCGGAAGAGCTGAAGGATGCCCTGAAGGAGAACCGTCTGTGGAGGCC
The DNA here is from genome assembly GCA_964535215.1 of uncultured bacterium. Taxonomy (GTDB): domain Bacteria; phylum Methylomirabilota; class Methylomirabilia; order Methylomirabilales; family JACQHM01; genus JACQHM01. Next base: position 11,922 of record CAZHST010000065.1, on the reverse strand, counting down.
AACCGTTTTGGAGCTGTGATGCACTACGTCATCGCCTACGACATCACCGACGACCAACGGCGTCATCGGGTCGCCAGATTTCTGCAAGGCTGGGGGAGGCGGGTGCAGAAAAGCGTGTTTGAGTGTGAGTTGTCCCGTGAGGAACTCCAAGAGGTCTACACCCGCCTCACAGCTTTGCTGGTCATCCCCGAAGACCGCTGTCACCTTTACCGCTTGTGCGGCGAGTGTGCCCCCCAACGCCTGGTGATAGGAAAGGAGGTTGAACCTGAGTGGGAAGAAGCTGTCGTCGTGTGAGGGTTTCTCAAGAACTCCCGGGTTTTCGCAGGAAAGTTGCAAATAAAAGCTGGCTACCAGCGTGGCCGAGGGCAGCGGTCGAGGGACCTTTCCCACTAAAGGAGAGACGACGAAGGGACCTGGCGAGTGGGGGAGGGCAGGGGAACCTGCCTTCCCCCTTTTGTTTCACCTTGGCGGTCCAGCCCTCAGCAGCGCTGAATGAGCCTTGGGTGCCCGCTGATTTGGACAGGTTGTTGCCAGCTGAATAAAGGTGCCGCCTCGCTGGATGGGGCGGTGATCGTGGCAAGAAGGAGGGAGCCCCGCATGAAAGAGATTCAAGACCAGGTCCGCGCCTTCGCCACCCGCTACACCCTGCTCCGCGCTCCTGAAGTCCATGCCCTCGACCTTATGGCCGAAGCGGGGGAGGTGGCGAAGGAAATCCTCACGGCGTCCTATTACGGTCAGCGAGCCTCCACGTTCAGCCCGCGTCTCGCCGAGGAGATCGGCGATGTCCTCTACGCGGTGATCGCCCTGGCCTGCGCCTGTGAGGTGGACCTAGAAAGGGCTCTTACAGAGGCCTTGACGAAGTATGAGGAGCGCCTCGCCAGGCGGGGCGATCCGGGTTCAGAGGGGACATCCTGGGAGGAAACCGACCGGAAGGCCCGGGAGCAGCTCACGAAGAAGAAGTAGAAAGCTTCCTCTCAGGAGGAAGGGGGGCGCCCGTTTCAAGACGGGCGCCCTCCCTCTTTTTAGGAAAGGAGGCCGCGCCGGATGAGTGATCGAGAACAGCTCCATCGGGAATTTCCCTTAGAGAGCCTGGGGTGGGAGCTGACGACCTTGGCCCGGGAAGGCCGGCTCGAGCCCGTCGCCGTCTCCGAGCCCCTGGTCCAGACGATCGCCACCCTCCTGGCCGCCGGCCAAGCCCCCGTCCTGAGCGGGCGAAAGGGAGCCGGCAAGACCGCGGTCGTGGAGAGTTTCGCGACCCGGATTACCGAAGCGCCGCTTTGGCTCCCCTCGACGCTCAGAAACCGGCGGATCGTCGAATGCACGGTGATCGCTTTTCAGAGCGGCCGCCTCTATGCTCACGAATTCGAAACCCGGCTGGAGAGCATCGTCCGGAAGTGTCAAGAGGGGCGGGTGATCCTCTTCCTCGACCAGCTCCACCTGGCGGTCAAGGCCGGGGCGGTCTCCGGGTATGAGGAGCGGACCGTGGCAACGCTCTTGACGCCGTCTCTGGCCCGCCGGGAGATCGCGCTCCTCGGGGCGACCACCCCCGAGGGCTACAAAGCCCTCCTCCGGCATCATCCGAGCTTTGCCGCCTGCTTCACCCCGGTGGAGGTGCCCGAGCAAACAGCCGAGGAAACCCTGACCCTCCTCCCGCAGCTCCGGCCGGCCTTCGAAAAGCGATATCGCATCGGGATCCGACGGGAGAGCCTCCGGGAGGTCGTCCGGCTGACCGAGCGGTTCTATCGCTTCCAGGCCTTCCCCGGGAAGGCCTTCACGCTCCTCAAAGCAGCCCTGGCCCAGAAGGCCCTGGCGAAGACCCTCGGCCGGGATCAGGCAGGGCTCTTGACCGCCAAAGACATCCAGGCGCTGGTTCAGACCCGGACCGGCCTCCCGTCCTTCCTCCTCTTCCGGGAGGAGCCGGTGGAACGGCAGGCGCTCATCGACCAGCTTCAGGCCCGGCTCTTCGACCAGGACCCGGCCCTTGAGGCGGTCGTCGATGCCATCCTCACCTTCAAGGCGGATCTGAACGAGCCTGAGCGGCCCGTGGCCAGCTTCCTCTTCGCCGGACCAACGGGCGTCGGGAAGACCGAGCTGGTGAAGCTGGTGGCCGAACTCCTCTTCGGCTCGAGGGACCGGGTGATCCGCTACGACATGGGGGAGTACGCCGACGCCGGAAGCGTCGCCCGGCTGATCGGGGAGGAACGGGAGGGGCCGCGGCGGGGGTTGGTGGAGGAGGTCCTCGCCCAGCCCTTCGCGGTGATCCTCTTCGATGAGATCGAAAAGGCCCATCCCAGCATCTTCTCCCTGCTGCTTTCTCTTCTCGGTGAAGGCCGGCTGACCGATGCCACAGGCCGGACCGCCTCCTTTGCGAACAGCCTGATCATCCTGACCTCGAATCTGGGGGCGGAGCTCTATGGGCGGCGGGCCATCGGGCTCCTCCAGGCCGGAAGCGACCCCTCGGAGGTCAAGCGGGCGATCCTGGAGCGCATCCGGGCCTTCTTTCCGCCGGAATTTCTCAATCGGCTGACGAAGATCCTTCTCTTCAAACCGCTCTCCCGGGCCGCGGTGGCCAAGGTGGCGGAGAAGGCGCTCCGGCAGGCCCTCACCCGGCCCGGGCTCCAGGACCGCCGCCTCCAGGTGACGGTGGACCCCTTGCTCTTCGAGCAGCTCCTGATCCAGGGTTTCCACCCCGAGTACGGAGCCCGGCCGATGGAACGGGCGGTTCAGGAGCTGGTCGTCTATCCCCTGGCCCGGGCCCTCGCCGCCGGCCACCTGGCTTCCGGCCAAAAGGTCGTGCTCAGCTACGCCGATGGAATGCCTCAGCTCCGGATCCAGGGAGGCCAATCATGAGCGGACAGATTCGTGCTTATAAAAGTAGGGTCGGGGAACGCCCCGGCCCTCCCCATCTGTTCAAAGGAGGTGACCATGTTTGGAAAAGAGCTGATGGAAGCCGTAGGCCGACACCTGAACCGGCCTCTTGAAGGCCTCGTCCTCCGCCGCTTCGTCAACGGCCGGACGTTGGCCCACCGGGTGAGTCCTGAGGAGTGGGTCGATCTGGAGGCCTACAGTGAGATCGTGGCCCTGATCCCCCTCCTGCCGGCAGAGGTAGGTAGCGAAATTCCGCTTCAGGGGTCCGAGCTGAAGGCGGCTTAAAGCTTCAACTTTGAAACGGACGCCAAGCTCTTTCGCCGCGAAGTTGCTAGGGAGCGTAAGGAAACCTTCACGAAAGGAGGGTATGAGGTATGGATCTGCCGATCCCCCCGACCCCCCCAGGGGATGTGATCGCCTTGCCCGGGCCGGTGGCAGGGCTTCCGGCTCCGCCTGCAACCGGTGTCCACGCCGAAAAGCCCAGCTGGCTCCGGGTGCTTGGGAACCTGGTGCTCCTGCCCCTTCGGCTGCTCCGCCGGCTGGCCCAGGATCTCATGGCCGTGCTCTCCCATCTCCTCCTGGCCCTGTGGGAGGCGGCGCTCGGGATCCTGGCTTTAAGCCTGATACTGGGGCTGATGGCGGTGGAGTCCTTTGGGGAGAACTTCTTCATCGGGGAAGTGTTCCAGCAGCTCTTCCCCCGGATGAAGGCCTATGTCCCGGAGGCGAGCGCCATCGGGATGGTCCTGGCCGCCCTCTTCCCCTTGCTGGGTGAAGTCCGGGCGAGCACCATCTTCGCCTTCATCGTGGCGTTTAGCGCCGTCGCGGCCACCGCGCTCGTCTTCCACTTCCTCAAAAGGTGGCAACAGCTCCGGGCCGAATCCTCCCCGGTCGTCCAGGAGGCGCTGCTCCTTGATCCAGAGGTCCAGGAGGCCGCGCCACCCCCTCCAAAGCCGTCCTGGCCGAAGATCTGGGCCCTGATCGGCTTAGGCGTGGGAGGAGGCGTGGAGCTGGTCATCACCGCCTTTGAGATCTACGCCTTGACAAGGATCCTGGGTGTCCTGCCCCTGGGGTTCCTGAGCGCCCTCCTCCTCCTGGGGATCCGGGTCGTGGTCGGGTTCCTGGCTCACGTGGGGTTCTCAACAAGCCTTCTGCATCTTGGCGCGGCGACGCAGCATGTGGAGGGGATGATCACCCGCGGGGTGAGCCTCCTCCCGAACCTCATCGAGGAGACCCTGCATCGGCTCGAAAACCTAACCGCCTAAGGAGGGACAGCGATGCAACGGATGTCACGGAGGGAAGCGCTCAGACTGCTACTGCTAGGAAGCCTGGGGCTCGTCGGGTGTGATCCCGCCACGCTCCCGCTCCCCGACAGCCACGCCCAGGTCTGGGGCGTTCTCATCGATCTTTCAGGGACGGCCGCCTCCGACCGGGAGCATTATGTCACGGAGCTCACGGGGTTCATCCGCGAGCTGGCCCGGGTGAGACGAAACGTCGTCGTTCATGTGGTGGGCTTTTCGGCCTACGCCAAACCCCTGGCGAGCGGCCAGGCCGAGGCCGTTGCCACACGGATCGAGGAGCTCACGCCAGCGATCCGGCGGTGGCCCCTGGACAGCCGAACCGATTTGACCTCTGCCTTCACCGTCATGTCTGAGCTTCTCAGGAAGAGCCCGGCGGAACGGAAGTTCCTGTGGGTGTTGAGTGATGGCATCCACGATCCGACGAACCGCTGGCGGACCCGGCCCCCGCACCCGGTCCCCGTGCCCGCCGAGCTGCCTTTCCGAGCCTTGAAGGAGCTTGGCGTCCGGATCCACTGGGATGACATCGATGAGTATCAACTGGTCGGCTGGCACCAGGCCTTCGAGCAGGCCGGGATCCCCACGCTCATCCACCTCCGGGGATTCCTGGAGACACCAGCCGCCCGCCTCCAGCAGCTTCTGCGCCTGGAGGAGACCCTTTAACCTTGATCAGGAAAGGAGGAGCCATGAAGATCGTGCTTCCCGGGAAGAAGAGCCGGACCCTTGAAGGCCAACTGACGGTCGGCGAGCTGAAGGCCAGAGGGCTGATCCCGAAGGAGTACAGCCTTGCCCGAAAGGATCCCGAAACCCAGGCGGTCCAGCAGCTGAAGGACGAGGACCTCGTCGGCGCCAACGACCTCGTCTACGGGGTGCCGAGGCATATCCAGGGCGGCCGCTAGCCTTCAGGTTGCCACCCGGGTCTTAGGCTCCTGAGGGCGCCTGGTCCGATCCCAGGGCCCTCAGGACATGCCCACACAGGAGGAAGAACGATGCGGAATACGAGTCTTCTTGAAGCGCAGGTCCAAGACCTCCAGTCTCGGGGGTTTCGAGTCCAGCATACACCCGATTTCGCCCAGGTGGTCGTCTATGATCTTACTCTACCCCAGGATCGAGGGGAGTGGACCGATGTCCAGGGATGCCGGATCCAGACCGTCGCCGTCAGTTTCAGCATCCCCTACGACTATCCCTACTCGCCCCCCGGGGTGGGCCTGGCGCATCCTGCGAATGCGATCCACATCCCGAGGATTCGCTTCCGGGGCCGGGACCTGACCGATCTCTACGATTGCCAGCACACGCCCTGGTGCTGGCTCTGCTTCCAGCGCTTGGATTGGGATCCGGCCGAGGGAACGCTTGCCACGCTGGTGAACATCGTGAGCCTGAGCCTCTTAGAACGGGCCGGGTACCTGTAGGAAAGGAGGAGCGATGGAAACGATTGTGAGACTCCCTGAGACCCTCTACGACGCGCTCACAAAGGAGGTCACCGCCTTCGCTGGGGAGGATCGCGAGACCTTCCTTTTTCTCCTGCTCCAGCGCGTCGAGACGCCCACCCGACGGCTCTATCTGGGCCGATCGGTCGTGCTCCTGGACGAGGGGGAGGCCGTGCGGGAGGCCCTGAGGACGTATCCGACCGAGGCCTGCTGCCGCCGCTTCTACGGGGTGTTGAAGGAAGCTAAAGCGTTTCAGCAGGGCCTCCGGGTCGGGGCCGTTCACTCTCACCCCTTCGCTCAAGCCCGAGTGGCGTTCTCGGCCATCGATCTCAGCTCATTCAAGGCCGATCAGGAGGTCTTTCGGAAGGCGTTTGGGGTGGAGCTGGTCGCGTTGGTCTTCAACCGCGAGGCCTCCGCCTTCGACGGCCTCGTGATCGAGCCGGATGGGTCTCACCCCATCGACCAGCTCCAGATCATGGGATCCACTTTCCACCGGCTTAGGCGCTCCGGAGCGGAGGAGCCGGCTTTAAGAGCCATTCCGGTCGAGGCCCAGGAGCTGTACCGGCGGATGCGGCTCATCCCCTCGTGGGACTATGGGCGGTGTGCCGACGTGAACATCACCCTGGTCGGCCTCGGGGGCCTGGGCTCGACGATCCTCCAGCAGCTGACGCTCCTTGGGATTGGCGAGCGGGGTGTGACCACGCTGATCGATGGGGACATCATCGAGCCCTCGAACCGCTCCCGCATCCCCTATGCGGTCCCCCAGGATGATGGGGTGCCCAAGGTGACCATAGGGGCGCGATATGTCGAGACCATGCGCCCGGGGCGGAGAGTCCGGCCGCTGATCCTCTCGGTCTTTGACGAGGAAGCCCAGTCCGCGATCGCCGAGAGCGATCTCGTGATCGGGGCGGTGGACAGCGAGCTGGCGCGGCTGGCCTTAAACCACCTCGCCCACGCCTTTTGCGTTCCGTACTTTGACGGCGGAGCGGGGATCCTGGTCCAGGCGGTCGATGGAGAGCCGGTCGTCCACAGCGGAGGGCAGGTCCGCCTCGTCGTGCCGGGGATGACACCCGGCCTCTGCTGTAACCTCGGCATTGACCGGGCGGAGGTGGACCGGGAGCTGATGGAGCAGCTCCTCCGCCAGGATGCCAAGGAGCGGGCCACCCTGGAGCGATCCGGCTACATCCGGGGCCTCGGCCCCCAGGCCGAGCAACCGTCGGTCGCCCACCTGAACTTCCTCGTCGCCGGCGGACTGACCACGGAGCTGGTCAAGTATCTTCTCGAGGGCCTTCCACCCTACCAGGCCCTCCACCTGAATCTTGAGGAGCTGGAATGGTTGAAGAGCGTCGCCACGCGGCGCCCGTTCTGCAGCCTCTGTGGCGACGAGCAGCTGGGGAGCGGTCGGTGGTTTCAGGTGGCCGATCTCACGGTTCCACTGACCCTCAGGCCGGAGGAGATCGCATGAGGGAGTTAACGGTCGTTCGAGCGGTCCGGCCGGGCCTCTGGGTGGCAGAAGCCGGAGGCAAGCCGTTCCTCGTGCGGGAGATCCCGTCGGAGCGGAAGCCGATCTATGAAGCGGCTCAACGGCTCCCGCTTCCCATCCCCTTGATTCACTATGTGGGGCCCGATGCCGAGCACACCCGGGATGTCGTGGTCGAAGAGCTCCTGGTGGGCCAGGGATCTGCCGACGGCCCTCAGCCCTGGGCCTGCCTCAAGCAGCTGGCTCCCCGGCTTCGTGGCCACCTCGATGGCCTGATCCGGGGTCTTACGAGGGCGGTGGAGGCGGTGGCTTGGCTCCAGGCCGCGGGGTTCCTCCATGGGAACCTGACCCCCACCACCCTTCTCTTCCAGCCGAGGGGCGGGGTGTGCCTGGCCGGCCTGGACTGCCTTCAGCCGTTCCAGGGGACGCCCGTCCCCTGCGTGGCCTATCCCCGCTTGTATGCGTGCTTAGAACAGCTCGAGGGGTGGCTCCATCCGACGACCGATGTCCGGCTGCTGGGGTTGGCCTTTGCCGAGGCCTACCTGGGGTATCACCCCCTCATCCGTCCGGCTGGCTCTGAGGAAGAGGGGCTGGCCCACATCGCCCGTCATCAGGTCCACTTCCAAAGCGAGGCGCCGGTCCTTCGCCTTCTCGAATGGATGACCGCGGTCAAACCGGAGGACCGTCCTGACCTCCGTGAGGTGCTGGCGCGTTGCCGTCGTCTCTGATTCACGAGGAGGAGCATTGAAATGGGGCAGCTTCTGCTCATTGGTACCCTGATCCTCGCCGTTTTAACGCTGGTTCTGCATGGGTATCTCCGGGCCACGCCGGGCGCCGCCCTCCTCCTCCTTCTGGGGGTCGTCCTGATCGCCCTTGGTGGAAGTTTCCTCCTCCGCCTGCTGCTCTTTAGTGTGGCGCTCTACTTGTTTGCTAAAGCAATTGGCACCGACGTCAGCCACGTCCTCCTTCAGCTCTCCCCGCTGTTTTTAATGCTGGTGGGGTTTTACATAATGTTTCGAGGGATCGCTAGAAGAAGATAAGAAGCAAGGATTGAGAGCCCAGCCATTCAGATTAGGGAAGGCAGTCTTAGTCGCTGTTGCTCTGCGGCTTCCTCATCAAAGCTTTCGCCGGATGGGGAGATTAAGGTAACCCAGACTTAGAAAGGAGGGAAAAGACCATGCCAAAGGTCTGGATCGACGGGCAGGAGTTCGATGTCCCGGAGGGGCTTACAGGACGGGAGCTGAAGGAGAGGGCCCGCAAGGACCCTGACGACATCCTCTACCGTGCTCGGGAGGATCAGCACGAGGTCATCGAGGACGAGAAACCGGTGCGCCTCCAGGAAGGGGAGCGGCTGGGGACCGTCCGCCCGTTCCTCACCGGGGGGGACCCTCAGGAGGGCCGTCCTGGGCAGACGGAGGCGTTGGCCACCCGCCATCGGGTGAGCATCAACAGGAAGGCCCTCGACATCCCGCCGTTCCTCACGGTTCGGGAGGCGAAGGCGATGGCGGGGATCGACCCTCAGGATATCCTCGTCCAGGTGATCGAGGGGGAATGCCGGATCCTGGACGAGGATGAGCCGGTTCCTGACGGGGCGCAGATGATCAGCGTCCCTCCTTTCCTCATCTGCTATAGGAGGCGTATATGCGTAACCATACCAGGATCAACGCCGAGCTAAAGCTCCTCTGCCGGATCTATGGGAATAGACGGGTGGACTGGGCTCCCGACTACTCCTGGGTCCTCGTGAAAGACGTTCGGCTGCCGAAGGGGTTGAACCGGACGGCGTCTGACATGCTGATCATGATTCCCGACGGCTACGGCTACGGGGTCCCGTTGAAGGAGCTGTATGTGGATCCTCAGTTACGGATCTGGCACCAGGGGACCTGGCGGGAGATCCCCCATTACTTTGACGGAGACCAGCCGTACAGCCCGAACCCGCTGGCCAGGGAGCGGGACTGGCGCTACCTGTGCCTCCATGCTGAAAAGTGGGGGCCGCGGGATAACATCCTGACGTTCCTGGATCAGGTCTTCACGTTCTTCAGCGATCCCTTCTATCCGTGGAAGACGAGAGGAGGTGTCTGATGAGAGCCGATGTCCCGAAGGCGGTCTTGGTGATGACAGAGCAGCATTTTAACATTCTCAGAGCCCAGCTCATCAAGGGGGATGGCCTAGAGCGGGCCGTCTTTCTCCTAGGCGGAAGGCATCAGGGGAAGGCAGGGCTGGAGCTTTATATCCATCGGATCCTCACCCCCGGGGATGGCGACTACCGGCGGCAAGGCTGGGGGGTGGTGGAGCCAAAGCCTGAATACGTCCTGGAGACCCTTTCGCAGTTCGCGGCCTCGGGGGCGGCCCTCTACCTCCACGGTCACAGCCACCCCTTTAGTTCCCACGCCTGCTTCAGCGGCATCGACGATCGATATCTTCCGGGCGAGATCACGAGCCTCAACCGTTACCTTCAGGTCGTCGAGAGCCCCCGCGACTTCCTCTACGTCCGCCTGGTCTGGGGGCAAGCCGAAGAGGGCTTCTCGGCAGAGGGCTACAGCCCCGATGGCCGGTTGGTCGCAACCGTTCACGAGATCCGGGTGGTCGGCCGGGAGGGGATCCGGATCATCCCGTCGTACCTTTCTCCCAACGGTGAAGAAGGCATGGCGGTCCCCGCCGCCCGGCTGGATCGGAACATCCGCTGGCTGGGTCTTGAGGGCCAGCGGAAGCTCCGAAAGACGCACCTCGTCATCTGTGGGGCCGGAGGGATCGGTTCGGCGCTGGTGGCCCATGCGAGGGGCCTGGGCTTCAAGAGGATCACGATCGTGGATCCCGACGTGGTCGAGCCGAGCAATCTCAACCGCCTCTTTGGAGCCCGCCGGCAGGATGTAGGGAGGCGGAAGGTCCAGGTGATGAAGCGGCAGGTTCACGAGCTCGATCCCGACGCGGAGGTCATCGCCCTCGCTCATCCGGTGGAAAGCCCGGAGGCCCGTGAGGCCCTTCTTCAGGGGGACGTCATCGTCTCCGGCTTAGACAACGCCGCCTCCCGCCTGGAGGTCCAGATCCTGGCCGCCCGGTATCTGAAACCGTACCTTGACCTGGGCTCCGGGATCATCCTGGATCAAGCCAAGGAGAAGGTCCGCTCCATGGGAGGCCAGGCCGCCTTCTACATCCCCGGCGGGCCCTGCGTGGTCTGCCAGGGCGTGCTTGACCCCTCGAAGATTGTTTCTCAAGAACATCGGAAGGTCCGGCGGGCCCTGGGCTACATCGAGGGGACGGACGAGACACCCCCGTCGGCCATCACGATCAACTCGATCATCGCCGGGATCGGGATGGACCTCGTGGTCAAGTACCTGACGGGCTTTGCCCCCTTCCCGACGTATCTCCGCTATGACCTCCTCTCGCACACAACGCAGGAGTTGGCCTTCACGAAGCGGGAGGGTTGCCCCGTCTGCGGAGACGAAGGGGTGGAGGGGCTGGGGGACGAGGAGACCGAGCTGCTGAAACCCTCCCATTTGGCACTCGTGGGAACGGAAGCCGAAGATGCCGCAGGCACCGTCAAATGAGATCCCTTTCAACCGAAGGGGCTCAAGCGGGTCCAGGCCGGCCGCTTCAGGCGGCGGAATCGAGCGGAGTCTGGCTGAAGCCGAGCAGCTCCTGTTTCATCCTTCACGCGGGCGATCGGTTCAGCCACGGAGAGGTGGTCTCTTCGGCTGGCTCATCATCGGGGTAGTGCTCCTGGCTCTTGTCGTCGTGGTCGCAGCTGCCTTTCGGGGGGGCTTCCTCGTTCCCTCTCGAGCCTCTCAGCGCGGGGTCTCCCAACGGCTGGAGAGGCCAAAGGGTTGGCGGCCTCAGCCTCGCGCATCGGATTACCTTGCGCATGGGATCAAGCATTTCAAAGCCAGGGAGTACGATCAGGCGTCACGAGCCTTCAGGCAGGCTCTTCGGCTGAACCCCAGGTCGCAGCGGGCCCATCTTTGGCTTGGGGCGTCTTATGCCATGCAGGGCTATCGGAGCTGGGCGGCGGAGGAGTTCAGGACCGTCATCGCCCTGGATCCTACCACGTCTGATGCCAAGACTGCTCGAAGACTCCTGAAGAAGCTCGGCTTTTTGAGGGAAGCCAAAGAAGCTGGAAGGCCGTTTGGCCTGCGGGAGGGCCGTGGGGCTTGGGGACCCGCCCGCCCGCCGGGAGCGGTAGCCAGTAACCTTGAGAAGGATAAGGCCCCTTCAGGCTCTCCCTTTTGGGGAGAGGCCCCAAAGCCTGCTCCGGCTGGCCCCCCGGCGACCCTCCCCCCCGTGGAGCTGTACCGGATGGCCTTGAACGGTTACACCCGGGGCAACTACGAGCTGGCCATCGAGGGGTTCCGGGCCTACCTCCAGTGGTTTCCGAAGACGACGTTGGCGCCTGGCGCTCAGTATTGGTTGGGGGAGGCGTACTTCAGTCAGGGAGAGTATCGCAAGGCGATCGAGGCGTTTGAAGGGGTGGTCCGGGAGTATCCGGAGAGCCCCAAGGTCCCGAGCGCCCTGCTGAAGCAAGGGGATGCGTACCTCAAGCTCGGGGAAATCGATCAGGCCCAAGGGGTCTTCAGGGGGCTGGTCAAACAGTTTCCCAACAGTCGAGAAGCTCGCCTCGCCCGTGAGCGGCTGTGAGAGCCTCAGAAAGCGGGAGCCGGCAAAGCCCAGGGCTTCTCAGGGATGGCGGCGGGTCTGGGTTAAGGCCGATTACTACACGACCGATGGTGCCTTCATCCCTAGCCAGTGCCGATGGGTGTACGTCGAGGATCTTACCAATTTTGTTGAGGATGGCCGATGCCAATATAGGAACCAGTGACCCGCTTCAGAGGGGATTGAAACGGCAGCCGGCGGCTGAAGG
>CAZHST010000064.1:0-14888 GCA_964535215.1 uncultured bacterium | reverse complement strand
GCCCGGCGTCGTAAGCGCGGATTTACGCATGAATGCTTACGTTTTTAGGAACGGTGGCCGTGGATAGCCAGGGGAACATCTATGTGGCTGCCGAGGGTGAAGCAGAGGCCGGGGGAAGCCTCTTCCGGATCGAGGCCTCAGGCCTGGTCACACTCATCGTCACAGGCCTCAAGCGCCCCCGAGGGCTGGTCCTGACCCCTGATGGGCAGCTCCTGGTGGCCGCGGAGCGGTTGCAAAGGGAGGGGGAACCCCAAGGGGGGACCGTCTTCCAGGTGAATCTGGAAGATGGCCAGCTGATCCCCCTGATAGGCCCTCCCTTCAAAAACCCTCACAGCGTCGCTCTGGACCGGCTCGGTTCCCTCTTCTTCTCAGCCGAAGGGCAGGAGGAAGAGGAGGACCCCCCCAACGAGGACAAGGGGCGACTCCACAAGCGGTTCGCCGACTTGTCCAGACCGACACGCCGGAGGTCCTTTACCCCCTTCCAGGTAACCATATCGGTTGGGAGTTCCATGTGGTGGGGCGGTAATCTCCCCTTTCGCAACGGGACCTAATGATCCGTCCCTGCGTTCATCCTTGTCTCTCCTCCCTCTTCGTGTATAATACCTGTGTCTGAGGTGTTCCTCCCCAGGGAGGTCATGACCAAATTTCTCGTGACGTTGGCGATTGTGTGGTACCTGGGGGCTGCGGTGAAGGTCGTGGCCCCCTTCCGTCGTCTCATCATCTTCCGCCTGGGGCGTTACCTCGGCCCTCGGGGTCCGGGCATCGTCCTGGTCTGGCCGGGGATTGACCGGGCCGTCCAGGTGGACCTACGGGACCCGATGGCGTTCAAGTGCTTCTGCGGCCGGCCGCAGTACGTGCGGGATAGCTTCCACGGCCGGATCAGAGGCGGGCAACTCTGGAAGTGCCAGGGGTGCGGGCAGGAGATCCCCTGGGAAGGATAAAAGTGAGGAGGGGAGAGAATGGCGTTAGCGATCAACGACTCGATCATCCCCTTCAGCCTGAAGGGGGTGGACGGGAAAACCTATACACCCGGCGATTTCAAGGACAAAAAGGCACTGGCCGTCATCTTCTGGGCAAACCACTGCCCTTACGTCCAGGCCTGGGAGGAGCGGATCATCCAGCTCCAGAAGGAGTACGCCGACCGGGGCGTCCAGTTCGTCCTGGTCAGCAGCAACGACCCGGCCAAGTACCCTGAGGACGGCTTCGAGGCCATGAAGGAGCGGGCCCGGATGAAGGGCTACCCGTTCCCCTACGTCTTCGACGAGACCCAGGAGGTGGCCCGGGCCTATGGGGCCGAGCGGACGCCGGAGATCTTCCTGTTCGACCAGGAGGGGAGGCTCCGCTATCATGGAGCGCCCGATGATAACTACGAGAACCCCCAGGCGGTCCGGCACCACTACTTCCGGGAGGCCATCGAGGCCGTCTTGAAAGGCCAGGAGCCTAGCATCCGGGAGACGAAGCCGGTGGGGTGCACCGTCAAGTGGCGCTAAACGATAAGGGAGGGAGGATGTCGGGGAAGAGCGGCGAGCTGTTCGAACGATTGGTCGGGATCATGGCCAGGCTCCGGGGGGAGGGGGGGTGTCCGTGGGACCGGGAGCAGACGCGGGACTCTTTAAAGCCCTTCATCCTGGAAGAGGCCTACGAGGTTCTGGAGGCCCTGGACGAGGGGGACCTTGAGAAGCTCAAGGAGGAGCTGGGCGACCTCCTCCTCCAGGTCATCTTCCAGGCTCAGGTCGCCTCCGAGCGGGGCGAGTTCACCATCGCTGAGGTCCTGACGCTCATCGCCGACAAGCTCGTCCGGCGTCACCCTCACGTCTTCGGGGAGGCGAAGGCCACCACCGCGAGGGAGGTCCTCCACAACTGGGAGCTTCTGAAGCAAAACGAGCGGCGGGAGAAGGGGGGGAAGGCCTCGGCCTTAGACGGGGTCCCGAAAGAGCTTCCGGCCCTCCTGCGGGCCCACCGGCTCCAGGAGAAGGCCTCCCGGGTCGGCTTTGACTGGAAGGAGGCAGGGGAGGTCTTCAGAAAGGTTGAGGAGGAGCTTTCGGAGCTGAAGACCGCCGCTCGGACGGCCAGTCTTCAGAGGATCGAGGAGGAGCTGGGGGACCTCCTCTTCGCGCTGGTGAACCTCGCTCGCTTCCTCCAGGTGAACCCTGAGGATGCGCTTCGGAAGGCCATCACCCGCTTCATCACCCGTTTCCAGTATATCGAGGAGGCCATGGCCGAGCGGGGGAAAGACCTTTCGGAGGCGAGCCTGGAGGAGATGGATGCCCTCTGGGAGGAGGCCAAAGGCAGGGAGCGCTAAACCGTTGCTTGACAGCCTTTCCGGGGTGTGGGATACTCTAACCGGGTGATCCATATGGTGACCTTCCCACAGATTTCCCTCCTGGTCCTTGGCCTGAGCCTTCTTCTTTCTCTCAGCCCTCCACAAGATGCTTTAGCCGCCCGGGTGAACGTCATCCAGGTGGATGGGGTCATCTCTCCCGGGACGGCCGGCTACGTCATCTCGGCCATCAAGCAGGCGGAAAAGGACGGGGCCGAGGCCCTGGTCATCGAGCTAGACACCCCCGGCGGCTTTGACACCTCCATGCGGGACATCATCAAGGAGATGCTGGCCTCCCCGGTCCCGATCATCGTCTACGTCTCCCCCAGCGGGGCCCGGGCGGCTTCTGCCGGGGCCTTCATCACCATCGCCGCCCATGTGGCCGCCATGGCCCCCGGCACCAACATCGGGGCCGCCACCCCCGTTGCCATAGGCGGGGAGATGGGGCAGGCGATGGAACGGAAGGCCGTGAATGACGCCGCCGCCTACATGCGGACCATCGCGGAGAAGCGGGGACGAAACGCCAAGTGGGCTGAAGAGGCGGTCCGGAAGGCCTCTTCGGCCACGGAGACGGAGGCCTTAAAGCTCGGGATCATTGACCTGGTGGCCCCGAAGCTGGAGGACCTCTTGAAAGAGGTGGATGGCCGGAAGGTGGAGACGGCCAAGGGGGAGGTGGTCCTCCACACCAAAGATGCGACCATCGAGCGGGGGGAGATGAACTTCCGGGACCGGATCCTGAAGATCATCTCCGACCCGACCATCGCTTATATCCTCCTCCTTTTGGGATTGGCCGGCCTCTACTTCGAGCTCTCGAACCCCGGCTCCCTCCTCCCGGGCATCCTGGGAGCGATCTTCCTGATCCTGGCCTTCTGGGCCTTCCAGACCCTCCCCATCAACTATGCCGGGCTCCTCCTGATCCTCCTGGCGGTCATCCTGTTTATCCTCGAGGTCAAGGTTGCCTCCCACGGTCTCCTGACCCTGGGGGGGATCGCCTCCTTCATCCTAGGTTCCCTCCTCCTGATCCAATCCCCAGCCCCTTTCCTCCGGATCTCCCTGGGGGCCATCGTGGGGGCCTCGGCCGCCACCGCTGCCTTCTTCGTCCTGGTGGCCGGGCTGGGCCTGAAGGCCCAGAAACGGCCGTCTCCCATTGGCTGGGAAGGTCTGATCGGGGAGACGGCGGTGGTCCGGACCAAATTGAGCCCTGAAGGGCAGGTCTTTCTCAAAGGGGAGCGATGGAACGCCTACTGTGAAGAAGGGGCGGAGCCGGGGGAGCTGGTCAAGGTTGTGGCGGTCGAAGGATTGAAGCTCAAGGTTGCGAGGCTCCACAAACAGGCCCTTTCCGAGCCGACCCCGGCCGGAACGGGCTAAAGGGGTGTCGCGGCCTTAAAGGAGGGTAAAGATGCCTGGGCAGTTCTTTCCGACCTTTGGGCCTATGGTTCTGCTGGCCTTCATCATCATCGGGTTTTACATCCTGGCCAGCTCGGTCCGGATCCTCCGGGAGTACGAGCGAGGGGTCATCTTCCGGTTGGGGAAGCTGGCCAAGTCGGTCTTCAACCCGGGTGGGACAGGGAACGGGCCTGGGATCCTGCTCCTGATCCCCTTGATTGACCGGATGGTCAAGGTGAGCCTCCGGACCGTCGTCATGGATGTCCCCACCCAGGACGTGATCACCAAGGACAACGTCTCGATCAAGGTGAACGCCGTCATCTACTTCCGGGTCATTGATCCGGAGCGGGCCATCGTCCAGGTGGACGATTACCTCTTCGCCACCTCCCAGATCGCCCAGACGACCTTACGAAGCGTCCTGGGCCAGTCGGAGCTGGACGAGCTTTTGGCCGAGCGGGAGCGGATCAACCAGAGGCTCCAGCAGATTATTGATGAGCACACCGATCCCTGGGGGGTGAAGGTGAGCGCCGTCGAGATCAAGCATGTGGATCTGCCCCCGGAGATGCAGCGGGCGATGGCCAGGCAGGCCGAGGCCGAGCGGGAGCGGCGGGCCAAGATCATCCACGCCGATGGGGAGCTCCAGGCCTCCGAGAAGTTAGCCCAGGCGGCCAGGATGCTGGCCTCCGAGCCGGTCAGCGTCCAGCTCCGCTACCTCCAGACCCTGACGGAGATCGGGACCGAGAAGAACTCCACCATCATCTTCCCGCTTCCGGTAGACATCGTCTCGGCCTTCGTGAACCGGGGGAGATAGGGGGAAGCCATCCGCCTTCAGCAAGGACCAGGGGGGACCAGGATCAGCCGACAACCGCCAAGACCGGGGTCGGTCCACCGCCAGATCCGACGGACCTTGATCGAGATCGCCCGGCGTCGCCAGCGACCGGGCTCGGGCAGCGGGCTTTCGCTGCTGACCACCAGGACGGTTCAGGTGCAGTGGCCGGATCTCGCGTCGGTTCTCCAACCGATCCCCTGGGCGGTCATCGGGGCGGTGGCCACGCGCCTTTACATGCCCGAGCGGATGACCCGGGATCTGGACATCATGGTCCGAGCCGAGGACGGGCCCGAGGTCCGGCGGAGACTCGGCACCGCCGGTTTCCGGTATCAAGGTCAGTTAAGCGCTCCGGGTTCGTCGTGGCTCTCCCCGGATGGCTGTCCCGTTGACGTGCTGGAGTGTGGAGACCCCTGGTGTGCTCAGGCCCTTGCTCAGGCAGAGCAAAACCGTGATGCCCAGGGGTTACCGATCCTTCCGTTTCCCTTCCTTGTCCTTACGAAGTTCCGGGCCGGGCGGGTGCAGGATCTGGCCGACATCACCCGGATGCTCGGGCAGGCTGACGAAGAGAGGCTGACCGTTGTCCGGGCGCTCTTTGCCGAGTACGCCCCTGAAGATCGGGAAGATCTGGAAAGCCTCATCACCCTTGGCCGGTTGGAGATGCAGCCACCCCCTGCTGAAGGGGGAAAAGCCCTTCCTCACTCCTAATCTCGAAGGCACCGCAGAGGCGCTGAGGACGCGGAGAACGGCAAAATTCAGCGATCAATGCGGTGGCCTCCCCCAAGCTATCCTCCTGCTCTCTGAACCTTTCCTGCAAAGACCGCGAATCTCTCTATGGAAACCGATGAGCTTCTGATGGAGAGGGCAAAGGGGGGGGACCTGGAGGCCTTTGAGGCCCTGGTCAGGCGTTACGAAGGCCCCCTCTACCGCTTCTTCGCCCGTCTGGCCGGGGACCCGCACCTGGCCGAGGATCTCTTCCAGGAGACCTTCCTCCGGGCCTTCAAGAACCGGGCCCTCTTCGATTCCAAAAGGCGCTTTGCCCCCTGGCTCTACGGGATCGGAGTCATCGCCTGGAAGGATCATCGGCGAAAGGAGGCCAGGGCATCCTTGGGCCTTCAGGAGGGGGGAGGGGCCCTTCAGGTCCCCGACGATCAGGGCACTCCTGCCGAGGAGGTCGAAAGACGGGAGATCCAGGAGGTGGTACGGGAGGAGATCGGACACCTCCCCGAGGAGCAACGGGTGATCATCCTCCTGAGGCATTATCAAGGTTTAAGCTATGAGGAGATCGCCGAGGCCCTGCACCTCCCTCTGGGCACGGTCAAGTCGAGGCTTCACTACGCGCTGGCCATGCTGCGGGAGCGGCTCGGCAGGAGAAGGGTGTTGGAACGTTGAACCTTTTCCGGGGATCTGACGAATAGCTTTCTGGAAGAACGCCTCTCTGGAGGGAGGTGGCGGGTGAGCTGTCAGGAAGTCCAAGCGCTGCTGATTGATGACCTGTACGGGGAACTCCCTCCCGAGGTGAGCCTCCGGATCCAGACTCACCTGACGGGCTGCGAGGCTTGCCGGCGTACCCTTTCCGCCTTCCAGGCCCTCTCCTCGGCCCTTGATCAGTGGGAGACCCCGGCTGTTCCATCAGGTCTGGCGGAGAGGACGATGGCCCGGCTGGTTCAGGAGGCCGAAGTCGCCCCTCAGACGAGCCTCTGGTCGGCGGTGAGGGACCCCTTCCTCTCCCTCCTCTTCGGCGGTGCCGCGGCGGCCCTGGCCCTTCTCCTGACGGCTGGCGCGATGCCCAAGGTCCCGGAGATCCCTCTTACCCTCGGGTTCCTGGGCGTCCTCTGGTCCGTCCTTTTCGGGGCGGCCTTCCTCGGAGTCCTGTCCGGCAGGGGTCCGATCCGCCCCCCCGCTGGCGTCGCACTGCTGGCGGCCGGGTTCGCCCTCCTCTCCACCCCCCTCCTCTCCATCCCCGAGATCGTGGAGTTCTGCCAGGCCTGGACCCGAGGGGCCCATGGGTCCCTGCCCTTCGACTTTCTCCTGTTTGCCGCGGGGGTGCTCTATACAGCCTTCCCCGTCTTCCTGGCCGGCCTCCTCCTGGGCAGACAGGTGGAAGGGCAGCCCTTCCCCACAGGCTTGAGGGGCAGCCTGCTGTACCTGCTCCTTGTTGCCCCGGCGATGTACCTTCAGTGCGCTTCGCTCTCCTTAGGCATCATGGCCCCCTGGATCGGGGGGGCCCTCTCAGGGGCCTTGACCGGAGGGCTGGCCGGCCTCTGGATCAGACGCCAGAAGGTCTTTGCCCTCCAGGCATGAGCCGTCCGGTGGGAAAGCTAAGGATGAAAAGCCTTCCACTGGTGGGGAGGTCAGCACCAAGGGGGCTCCTGGTGATCCTGGCCCTGGTGTTCCTTGGAACGGCTGCCCTCTGGCTCCAGGGGGGGAAGGGTCGGGAGACGGGACTG
This sequence comes from uncultured bacterium, assembly GCA_964535215.1. Taxonomy (GTDB): domain Bacteria; phylum Methylomirabilota; class Methylomirabilia; order Methylomirabilales; family JACQHM01; genus JACQHM01. The sequence continues at coordinate 7,906 of CAZHST010000064.1, read as the reverse complement.
AAAACGACCAGCATGGGGGAGGGGCCGGTCAGCTCCCTCACGCTGGAGGTGGATGGGATGACCTGACCCTTCTCCTGACCCCTTCGGGTCAGAGGGGCCCTGGAGGGGCTCCCGGGCGTGAGGGAGGCGAAGGTGGATTTCTACGCCGGAAAGGCCTACGTGCAGTACGAGGAGGGCCGGGTCAGCGTCGCGCAGATGATCGAGGCTCTCCAAAAGGCCGGCTATCGGGCAAGACTTCACGGGAAATGAAGGGAGGGACCTCTATGCTCCGAAAGATGGTGACGGTCCTGTGGCTATGGACCCTTGCGATCGGCATCGTCAGGGCTGCAGCGGCTCAAGCTCCTGAGATGCTGATGGCCGCGCTTGGGATCCAAAAGGTTCAGGGGAGGGTAGAGGCCCCGGTATTTACGTTGAAGGACCTCCGGGGGAAGGAGGTCAGCCTGAGAGACTTCCGGGGCCAGGTGATCTTGCTGAACTTCTGGGCGACCTGGTGTGTCCCGTGCCAGTGGGAAATGCCGGAGATGGACAAACTGTATCAGACCTTTAAAGGCCAGGGCTTCGTCGTCCTGGCCGTTGCCCTGGATGCTGAAGGCACTCAGACGGTCGGGCCCTTTGTCAGGGAGCGGAAGCTTACGTATCCCGTCCTCTTGGATACGGAGCTAAAGGCTGCCCGCCAATACAAGATCATGGGGCCCCCCACCACCTTCTTGATCGGCCGGGAGGGGGAGCTGATCGGGGTTGCCCTCGGCCCGAAGGAGTGGGCCGGGGAAAAGGCGAAGGCCCTTGTCCGCCATCTGTTACAGGCGTCGAAGAGGAAACAAGGTTAGCCCCCGTCTTTGGGGTGAAGACCGCATAGGGGGAGAGGGTGACAGGAAGATGGTTCAGCCTGGGTTCCCTGTTCACGGCGGTGGGAGCGGCGATCTGCTGCTTTGGGCCGCTCCTCTTCTCCGTCCTCGGCCTCGGGACGTTTACAAGCCTCTGGATCCTCCGGAACCTGGTCCCGTACCGGAACGTTTTTTTCGCCCTCACCTTCCTCTTCCTCGGCCTGGGGTTCTATGCGGCGTATCGGAGAGGTGGGCATGCCCGCCGGCTGGAGAAAGTGATCCTCTGGGCCTCGACGATCCTTGTGGTCTTGTTGTTTGGCTACAACCTCATCTTTTTCGAACAGGTTCTCACCTTCTAAAGGAGGTTAGCGATGGTCCCGGAAACGACGCATCAGGCCCATGAGTCGCTCTTTGCCGAGTTCAGGAGGCTGAGCCCCAAGGTCACCGGCGGCCTGGTCAGGATGCGGGACGAGGCGTATGCGGATGGAAAGGTGGAGGGGAAATACAAGCTCCTGACGGCCCTGGCCATCTCCGTCGCCATCCGGTGCGAGCCCTGCATCCGGGCCTACACCAAAATGGCGCTTGAGCGGGGCGCCTCCCAGGAGGAGCTGATCGAGTTCTTAAACGTGGCTATCACGATGCAGGGCTGCCCCGGGGAGGAGTGGGCCCTGAAGGCCTTCCAGTTCTACAGAGAGTTCACCGAAGGTCAGGCCGGCCCTGTCGGGGAGAGCTGCTGCCCTTAGTCGTTTCTCGATTGGGAAGGGAGCAGCCCTTGCGAAATGCTGAAGAGAAAGGAGGGAAGAAGATGAGGCAGTTCATGGGACCTCTCACACGATTCATGGTGCCCCGTGTGGCCCACTGTTGCCAAGGGTCATGACGACGGGCGCTGGGCAAACCTCCTCTGCCCGGCGCCCTGCTTTTATCCTCATTTGTTGGCGGTTTCAAGGAGGGAGAGCTGGATGCCAAGACTCCACACGCTGGGGATGATCCTCGATAAGCTGGGGCTGTCAAGCGTTATGGCCACGACCGTCACCTCCTTAGGCTGCTGCGCCCCGGCCATTGTCGCCCCCTATGCCGCCTTCCTGTCCTCAATCGGCCTGGGGTTCTTAACGGACCTCTCGGTGGCCGTACCCATCCTCTACGGCGCCGTCGGGGTTATCCTTTTGGGACTGGGCCTCTCTTTCCGGCGCCACCGGCGCCCCTATCCCCTCCTCCTGGCCATCCTGGGGGGGCCTGGGGTCCTCTACCCTTATCACACCGGTCTGGACGTTCCGGTGTTCGTCGCCCTGGTCTTCGGCGGGCAGGTCCTGCTGATCACCGCCTCGGTTTTGGATCTCGTGCTGATGAGGCGTTGGCGGGCCAGGCTCCTGGTTGCTCAACCTCTTCACCGTCATCCATTCTCATCCGACCATCTCCGGGAGGAGGGAACCGATGAAAGCGTATGATCTGGTCATCTTGGGAAGCGGCTCCGCCGCCTTCGCCGCGGCCATCAAGGCCTCGGAGCTGGGGGCCAGGGTCGTCATGACGGAGCACGACGTGATCGGCGGGACCTGTGTGAACCGGGGCTGCATCCCGAGCAAGAACCTGATCGCCGCCGCTGAGCTGGCCTACAAGGCCAGCCATTCTCCTTTCGATGGCTTAAGTTTCGAAAACCCTCGTCTAGACTTCAGACGCCTGATCGCCCAGAAGGATGAGCTGGTCAAAACGCTCCGGGCGAAAAAGTACACGGACATTGCCGAAGGGGACCCCAACATCGAAATCATCCGGGGCCAGGCCCGCTTCGTCTCCCCGACCGAAGTCCAGGTGAACGGCACCCCTCTCCAGGGGGAGCGGTTTATCATCGCAACAGGCTCCCGGCCTTTTCTCCCTCCCATCCCCGGCCTCGAAGAGGTGGGCTCGCTGACGAGCACGACGGCCTTCGAATTGGAAACGCTCCCTCGCTCCCTCATCATCGTCGGCGGGGGCTACATTGCGATGGAGCTCGGCCAGATGTTCCAGCGGTTCGGCACCCGGGTGACGATCCTGGAGCGGGGGCCTAGGATCCTCCAGGGGTTCGAGGAGGAGGTTTCCATGGCGCTCAGAGGCTACCTGGAGGAAGAAGGGGTCGAGATTGTGACCCGGGCGACGGTTCAGGGGGTCCGGCGTCAAGGAGCGGAGGTGGCGGTGACCGCAGAGGTCGAAGGGGAGCCTCGGGAGTTCCGGGCCGAGCACCTCCTCCTCGCCACCGGCCGGGTTCCCAACACCGATCATTTAAACCTGGAACGGGCCGGGGTCCAGGTGGACGGACGGGGCTTCGTCAAGGTGGACGCCGAGCTTCGGACGACGGCTGAGAAGATCTGGGCGGCTGGGGATGTGAAGGGGGCTCCCCTGGCAACGCCCGTCGGGGCCAGGGAAGGGGTCATCGCCGCCGAGAATGCCATCGCCGGAAAGCACATCCGGATGGACTACCGGGCCATCCCAAGAGCGGTCTTCACCGATCCGGAGGTGGCGAGCGTTGGCCTGACCGAGGCCCAGGCGGAAGCCCAAGGGTTCCGGTGTCGCTGCCGGATCCTGGACCTCTCCCTTGTCCCCAAGGCGGCGGCCATCCGGGACACCCGGGGGCTGGTGAAGATGGTGATCGACGCGGAGACCGGCCAGGTCCTAGGCGTTCATCTCATCGCCCCCCGGGGGGCTGATCTCATCCACGAGGCCGCCTTGGCCGTGAAGCACCGCCTGACCTACCAGGACCTGATTGATCTCATCCATGTCTACCCGACGATGGCCGAGGCGATCCGGATGGTGGCCCAGATGTTCGTCAAGGATGTCTCGAAGCTCTCCTGTTGTGCGGAGTGAAGGGAGGTGAGGAAGGATGGCCCAAGCGGGCGAGAAGTACACGTGCCCCTCGTGCGGGCTTGAGGTGCAGGTGACCAAAGAAAGCAAAGGGACGCCGAGCTGTTGAGGGAAGCCGATGCGGAAGGGCTAGGTGAGCCCTGCTTGCAACGGATCCGCATGGCCTAACCACCAGGCGGGAGAGGGATCCCCCTTCTCCCGCCGTTTTGTTTTCACGATTCTCTAAGCTTATCTCACCCGTGACTTCGGCACCCAGGTGGGGTGCAGCCCTGGAAGGAGCACCAGCTCTTCTGATTCCAGGCCCAACTCGGAGGGGAGCAGGGCCTTTTGGTCGCTGATCGCCTGCGACTTGGACACCCAGATAGGGTGGTAGCTTCCTATCAGCACCTCCTCCTCAGGCTTTAACCCTCGCTCCGATGGGAGGGCCGCCGGTTGGTCACTGAAGAGCTTTGACTTGGGCACCCAGGTGGGGTGCAACCCGGGAAGGAGGACCAGCTCCTCGGCGATCGCCTCTTTGGTAAAGGGGGCCAGGAGGCTGAAGGTTACCACCAGGATCAGAAACACCACACCAAAGTTCTTCCGCATCTTGTCTCCTCTCCTTTCCAAACGACTCTACAAAAGAAACAAAGATGACAGCCCATCGGTTCCCGGCCTTCATGAACTTTTCCCTAAGTAAAGCGTAGTCACCCTTTGGAACCAGACTGATGCCTAAGACCCTCCATAGGTGGTGAACCTATCGCTTGACACCTCCACGTTTTTTGCCCCACGGCCCATCGCGACCCATGTTGAGGTAAACGTTTCCGGGAATATTTTCGGTCCTTGTCCCGCCTTAATAAGCAGGAGCTTTTTACATTTAGCTAGCGATGGGCGAGAGGGATCGGAGGATGCCTCCCCAGCGAAGGCGAGATCTGAAGGCATTTGAAGGGATAATCCGGCCCTATCTCGATGATCTCTACAGGATGGCCTTCCACCTGACCGGGAACCGGGACGATGCCGAGGATCTGGTGCAGGAGACCTGTGTCCGGGCCTTTCAAGGCTTCCACCGTCTGAAAGCGGAAGAGGCGATCAAGGCCTGGCTCTTTAGAATCCTCGCCCGTGCCTTTTACGATCGGCTTCGGCAGAAGTCCCCGGGGGTTCCACTGGAGGAGGAGGGTGGCAGGCCGGGGGGAGGTGTCCCGGAGGGCTGTCCGACGCCCCCGGGCCCTGAACAGGAGCTCTTGCAGCGGGAACTCGAAATCGTTGTCCGTGAGGCTATTGACCACCTCCCGCCCGATTTCCGGATGGTGATCCTGTTGGCCGACATCGAAGGATTTTCGTACAAGGAGATCGCCCGCCTCTTGAGCATCCCCATCGGGACCGTCATGTCGAGGCTGAACCGGGGACGGGCGATCCTCCGCCGGAAGCTCCGATGGTACGCGGAGGAGCAAGGTTTTGTTCATCGAGGGGGAAGGGGAGGGGAAGAGGAGATTCTGGACCTGAAAGGCTCTACCGACCCTGAGGTGATAGGAGTGCGAGTATGACCTGTAAAGATGTTCGACGGTATCTCTCCCCGTTCCTCGACAACGAGCTGACCGCCAAGGAGACCCTCGAGATCCAGAGCCACCTGGAAGACTGCCCGGCCTGTCAGCGGGTGTGTGACCTGGAGCGGGCGATCCGGTTCCTGCTCCAGAAGGGCCTCCCGGAGGAGACGGCCCCGCCGGACCTCTGGGAGAAGATCGTCCAGAGGATCAAGGTTCCCGAGGCAAAGAATCCGAAGAGGCTCCTGGGGCCGATCCAGGTCCGGCTGTCCCGGGCCTGGGTCTTGGCCGCCCTCCTCCTGCTCCTGGTCGGGCTCCCCCTCCAGAGCGGGATCGGCCCGGATCCGGCGATGGTCCTGGCGATCAGGATCGTTGAAGACCATGTCCGAACCCTGGTCGCCGGACCGGCCCTGTTGGTGAGAAGCAGTGACCCTCAGGCCGTGGTCCAGTGGGTGAAGGCCCGCAGCCCCCTCCCGATCAAGGTTCCGGCCTTGAGCGGTGAAGGCCCTGAGCTGTTGGGGGGAACCTTCTGCCTTATCGAGGATCAGGAGGGGGTCCACCTGGTCTTCATGGACGAGGGGCGACCTGTCTCCGCCTACGCCATTGCCGCCTTAGGTCCTCAACTGGCCGGGGAGGGGAGCCTCACCCTTGAAGGGCGTGAGTTTTACGTCCGAAAGGTTCGGGGGTATCGGGTCGTCCTGTGGAGGGAAGGCGATCTGCTCTGCGCCATCGTCGGGCAAGAAGAGACACCGGGGGCCAAGCTCCTCCACCTAGCCCTCCTCTTCGCCAAGGCTCCCCAAGCCTGAAGGCAACCCAGGAGCCCGATCATCCTGCCGGGAGGAGGTGAGAGCTAAAGAAAGCGATTGATCGTCCAAGGCTGAAGACATCCACGGTGAGTGAACGGTTCGCGATGGGGGTGTTTGTGGGAAGGAGGGAACGATGAGAAAAACAGGGTTGTTTATCCTGTTCTTGGCGGTTCTGGGGCTTCTGCTCGCATCCCAGGAGGGGGCCTTCGCCCAGGTCATCGGCAGTACGCCTGAGGTCCCGACGATCAAAGGGGAGACGCCGGCCTTCACCGCCAAGGGCTTTGAGTTCTTCTTCACCGGGTTCGTAGGCGCCGACTTCCTCTACTCCACCGCGGTCAAGAATGCGGGCTACCAGTCCGTGACACCGGAGATGCGCCCCCGGGGGCCGGTGGGGACGACGGCTATCGGGGGCGGCCCCTGCGTTGCTGGGGCTGCCTGTCTTGACGGGGTCTCGCCGGACATCCGGGATGCCGCGATCACCGACAACATCCAGTTCCTGGCCAACAACACCCAGTGGGGCTTCGGGGTCAAGGGGCCGGGGTTGTGGGGCGGCACCAGCCGGGCCTTCCTCGACTTCGCCAACAACGGCCCGCTCCGGGGGGTGACCAGCAGCCAGGCAACGGCACACCTGGGCGTCGCCGTCCAGAACATGTACATGCAGTTTGGCTGGCCCCACGCCGTGACCGGGTTCGGTGACTTCTCCGTCCTGATCGGGAAGACGGCCCACCCCATCGTCCTCCTGATGCCCGAGGTGACCGACGACATCCTCCTGTTGGGGACAGGGGCGTACTTTAGCTGGGCCGGGGCCCAGCTTACGCTGGACGATACGATCCGCCTGGGCGAGCAAAACCGGGTGATCCTGACGGTCGGCATCCACCACCCGGCCTCCGGCGTCATCGGGAACACGAACCTGAATGCCTTCGGCAGCCCGATCGGGGCCGCGACTGGGCTCGGGGAGGGGGAGCTGAGCGCCGTCCCCAATTTTACCGCCAAGATCCGGTTCCAGAGCGATCTCCTCGGGCGGGTGAACTACTTTGGCGGCCTGGTCCCCTTCGAGATCGGGGTGGCCGGGGTCGTGGGACGGGAGGAGTACCAGACCCAGGATAGCACGACAGGCTTGAACGTCGGTCAGGGGAAGATCGGCTTCACCCCCTGGCTGGTGGCTGGCGATTTGGTCCTGCCCATCATCGGGACAAAGACGGAGAAGCGGAAAGGGATCCTCTCCGTGAAGGGGGTCGGCTGGTACGGGGAGAACCTGGACGGCTGGCTGGCCAGCGCCTGGCAAGGGGTCGTGGCCAGGCCCAGGACCCCGGCGGATGTGGCCGCCGTCCAGGCGGGGACCCTCTGCCCCGGGCCTAATAAATTCCCCCTGCCAGGTTTCTGCGCTTCTGCCGTGCAGGACCCCAGCCGCTTTGAGTTTGACAACATGAAGGCAAGGGGGGGATTCATCACGATCCAGTGGAACCCCCTCGAGAACCTCCTCCTCTACGGCATCCTCAGCGGGGAGTGGACCCACAAGCTCCCGCCGGGGACCTTCGCCATCTCCGGGATCCCGAGCTACGTCTGGCGGGGCCGGGGTATCATGGGGGGCTTCTACTGGAACCTCAATTCGGCCTTCGGCACGGGGCTTGAATTCCGGTACCTGAGGGCAGACTTCAACAACACGAGGACCCCGCAAACGAACAGCTTCGGCGGCCATGGGGAGGAGTTCACCATCACCTGGGGTTCGACTTATGCCTTCTAACCAGGTGGTCTTGGGCTGAAGGGGGGCGGGATGGCTGGTCAGGGACGGCTTCAGCTATGGAAAGGGGCTGGGGCCCTCTTGTTGCTGGTCGCCGGGTGTAGCGGCACGTTCAGGCCGGCCAGCACGGGAGGCCTCCCCCGGGAGAAGATCGTGGATGGCGAGAAGTATGTCCTGGTCCGGAACCAG
>CAZHST010000063.1:1920-14890 GCA_964535215.1 uncultured bacterium | reverse complement strand
GATCCCGGACAGCAGCCCCGAGCACGCCGCGCCCGAAGAGCCGGCGAGGACGGCAGGGCCGAGGAGCGAGGCCGGCTATCTCCGCCCCCCGCGAAGCGGCACAACCTTCCGGATCGCCGTGGGAGGCAGGGGCTTCGGGGACGTGAGTTCCCCCACCCCCGGGCGCCCCCCGAGTGCTTTGGCGGAGCGGACCGGCTGGCCCTGGGGGAGGCGGATCGTCTCCCGGACCTGGGGCCGCCGTGGCAATCCGTAGCGCCGTTGCGCCTGCCAGGCGCTAAGGGGGCGACCCGGGCCGCCCCGCCCGGTCATGTGGGTGCCCGGCGGAAGCCCCCGGCGGCGCTCCCCCTGTGCCCGCGCCTTCGAGGTGTAGCGGAAGACCGTCTTCGGGCGGGGGAGCGGACGGGCCCGGATAAGCCGGTCCCGGAGGAAATCCCGGCGGAGGATCTGCGCTGGGGCCCGGCGCAGGGCCTTGGCCGCGCTCCTCGCCGCTCCACGGGCCACCGCCTTCCCGAGCCTGCCCCCCTCCACCGGCACCGGCAGCATGGCCGTGGCGATCAGCAGGAGTCCCGCCAGGATGGTTTTCCCAATCTTCATGTGCCTTGTCTCCTTCATTGGCTTCTACAAGTGCCGGTATGTCTTCGCCAGATGGTCACTGGGCATACAGTCATCGCTGATGAGGCTCGCTCCTCCCTCATCGCCCCCTGCCCTGGTTCACCAAGCGAAATGCCCCCCGCACCATCCGGAGGGGCAGGAGGAGGAGCCGCACTACGAGCCGCACCAGATCCGCCGCCAGGCTCCCGACCATCGTGTCGGCCGCCCGTGATCCGAGGAGGAGGGCGAAAAGGCCTCTGAGCAGCGAGAGGACGAGGAAAGCCAGGAGGACCAGGGAGACCCAGGGCGGCAGCTCCCCTAGGACCGTCTCAACAAACAGGGCCAGCAGAGGGACAAGGAGGAGGAAGCCCAGGAGGCCGAGGGCGGCCCGACCGTTGAGCAGCCCCAACACGAGGGCCAGCCCCACTCCCATAACGAGGAGGGGGAGTGCTTCATCCGGCACCAGCATCCAGATCCAGCCCATCATGTTCTCCTCAAATCAGCTCAAAGCCCATGGCCTGTGCGGCCCGGCGGACCTGGGCCACCTCATCGGGATTGGGCCGTCGGGCCAACGGCCCGTCCGAGTCCCGGATCAGAAAGTCAGGGGCGTATTGTCCCATGATGTTGAGCCGGATCCGGGAACGGAGTGGCCTAAGAAGGGTGAGAGCGGGCAGATGGCAGCACGCGACGTGACCCGGGAGGACCAGGATCCGAACGAAGACCGGAACCTCCTGTTGGCACATCTCGGTGATGGCCGCCTCTGCGTTCGCGACGTACCCCGGCGCCCTGGACAATCGCCGCGCACAGGCCTCATTGCCATACTTAAAGTCCGGGATGTACACATCACAGATCCCCTCCAGGAGCCGGATGGCCTCCACCGCGTCGTATCCACTCGAGTTCCACCCGATCGGGAGCGAAAAGGCTGAGGGCGCCGCCTGGAGGAAGGCGAGGATCGCGGGAAGACTCTCGGTCGGGTTTCCTCCGATGAAGACCAGGCTGCGCGCCCCGGTGAAGTCGAGCCGGGCCCAGAAGGCCGGTGTCAAGACGTCTTCCGGTGCCCCGCGGGGGTTCAGGGCCGGGAACTGCTGACAGTAGCGGCACCGCATCCCGCACCCTCGGAGGGAGAGGTTTAAGGCCGGATTGATGGGAGGCTCCTCGGCGATGTGCACATAGTGCTCGTCCATGAAGGCCTCCCTCCCAAGACCGCACCGGCCCCGTTCCCCCCGTGTTCGATCCACCCGACACCGGAACCCGCAGAGCTCGCAGCCGCGGAGCATCCGCCAAGCCAGCTCTCCCTTCACATCAAGGAGGGAAGCCTCCCCGGCCTGGACTGGGGACCCGTGCTGAGCTGCCTCCCGATGGATCTGCCACAGCCGGTCGTCGGCCAGGGTCGGAAGCTCGGCGAGGGCCACCCCGGTGCCGGTCGTCCTCGTCCGAAGGAGGCGGGGGCGGGTGAAGCTAGGCAGTGGGGCCTGCTGGATCGTGAAGGTCGGATCCAGGAGCTGAATCAACTCGAGCGTCGTGGGATCCGGGTCCACCACCTCCAGGCGTCCATCCTCCAGGATCCGGAGCCGAAGACTCTTCCGGTCAGACACGTTCTGTCCCTTTCACCGTGACGGCCGCCCCGCCGTAGTATTCCGGTTTGGGGCAGAAGCGGGTGATGGTCCCCTCGAGCGCGGTGGCGAGGTCACGAACCACCTGCTCGCACGCCTTGCCCTGGAACCCGTCGAGATCCACGTGGGCCTCGCCGGACGACGTGATGTGGACCTGGATCGCCTGCCGCCCCGTGCTTCTCCCGACCAGGCTGATCGCGCCGCTTCTGGTCCGAGCCGTTTCGACCCGAAGCCCCCGCGCTTTGAGATGCTCGACCGCCCGCGAGGTCGTGTTGGCGACGAGGAGACGACGGAGGGCGGCCTCCCCCCCCACCAACAGGATCCCGGTCGGCGTGCGGGTCGCCCACACGGGATCGGGTCCTGCGGCAAACCGAACCCCTCCCCCCGGCAGCGGGGTGGGCCGGAACTTCGCCTCCAGAGCACTTTGGGTCAGGCGCTCCAGATTGGTGGTGCTGAGCTCGGCCATGGCGAGGCGCTCTCGCCGAAGCTGCTCCCGGCTCTTGGCCAGGAGCCTTCGACACGTCTCGTCCTGGGCAGTAAGCGCCTGAACAGCCGCCCACACTCCTGTTCCCACCCCAAGGACGAGCGAAGCGATCCCAGCCCCGGCCGCGCCAGCCGCCACAGGGCTGATGACAACCGTTGTGCTCATGGTTTTTCCCTCCTGTAAGGATAGTCAGCTATGAGCCCCCATCCTCCGGCCCGGCCATCTCCGCATTCACCCGGGCCCACTCCCTCAAGCGATGGAACCTCTCATAGGCCGCCAGGACCCGGATCCGGCTCCGCTCGATCTGGCGCACGACGTGGGCCATCGTGAGGGGCTGCTTCTCCGCCTGGGCCTCCGCCTTGGCATCCCGGACGACCGCTTCAATGTCGGCCCCGGAGAAGCGTTCGCTCCGCTCGGCCAGCTCCTTAAAGTCGAACGATCCGTCGGCCCCGGTCCGGGTCAGGAGCCGCTCGAACAGCTGGCGGCGGGCTTCCCGGTTGGGGACATCGACGAAGAAGACGCGATCCAGGCGGCCGCGTCGCGTGATGATGTCGGCCAGCTCACCCATGGATTCAAGGTCGTTGGCTGTCGCCAGGATCATGTTGGGGGCGGTGGACTCGCTCATCCAGGTGAGCATCCGGGCCGTGACCCGCATCGAAACCCCCCCATCGTTGTCCCCCCGGGTGATGGTCTTCTCCAGCTCGTCCATGAGGACGACGACCCCCCGCTCGTGGGTGCTGTCCGCTCCCGTCCCCAGGGCGTCCAGGACGGCGAAGGCCCGTTCCGCCATCGCCTCCGATTGGCCGACATACATGCCGAGCAGCGCCCCGAACCGAAACCAGACCGCCGGCACCCCCAGGCAATAGGCCGTGTAGGCCCCCAGCCGGGTCTTCCCTGTTCCGGGCGGGCCGATGAGCACCGCCCCCTTGACCCGCTCCGGCCCCGGCACGCACATAAGATGCTGGTAAATCCGGAGCCAGCGGTAGTAGTGGTCCATCCCGACCGGCGGCTCGCTGGTCGGGCGGAGGACCTGCATCGCAAGCTGGGCCTGAAGATGCGCCGCTTTCCGGTCGGCCAGCGCCCGGACCGCCCCCTCGAGATCGAAGCCGTGGCTCAAGGCGTCCTGGAGGGCGAACCGGGCCGCCGACTGCGTCAGGCCCGGGAGTTCCGCCGCCAGGCGGTGGGCCCACTGGGTGAGGACTGCCGCCTCCAGGGCCTTTCCCCAGCGGGCTGAGGCAATCGCCAGCTCCTCCCGGGTGAGGGCCAAAAGCTCCTGGCCCCTGGGAAGGGGCATGACGGCACGGGAAAGGAGCGCCCGGGCGAAGGCGGGGAGGTGCGCCTCCCCTTCGGGTGGCTCGCAGAAGACGTACGTATGGGGACGGCGGTTCTCGGCGGAGAGCATCTGCCAGAGGACCGCCCGGGCCCGGGGGTCGCCCATCGTATCGCTGACGAAGCGGAGCATGTCCTTGAACAGGACCAGGGCCGGCCCGTTCACGTCCCCCCCGGCCCTCAGGACATCCACCGGATCGGCCGCCGGCCCGGCCACCTGATCGAACGCTCGGGCTCCAGGCCTCAAGAGCTGCCGGCTGGCCATGGACATCGCGTAGACCGGGACGGCGTGCGCCCGTCCGACCTCCCGGACCGCCATCAGCGCCGAATCCGGATCGTGGGTGAGCAGAACAGCACCTCGGGCCGTCTGGTTCTGCTGGGCGGCCTCGACGATCCGTCCCAGGTGCTCACAGGTCTCCTGCTGGAACCGATAGGTGGGTTTTTTCATCGCATCCTCCTTTCCTGCCGGCGCCAACGCTGGGCAAAGGTGATCCAGGCGATCAGGCTCACGAAGCCCAGGCCGAGGACCCCGGCCGTGTACCCCCCAAGGCGCATGAGGGTCCGGGTCGTCTTCTTCACACGCTCCCGGGCGGCCTCGACCTCGGCCGGGGTCGGCTGATAGCGAGCAGGGGGAGGGGGCGTTAAGGCGGGCCGCTCCGTCAGGGCCTGGGCGGCGTCCAAGAAATCGGCGGTCAGCCCCTGCCGCTCAAGGGCCGCTCGCCATTTGGCGTCAGGCCGATAGCGGAAGTCCTTTGAGACGAAGTAGAAGCCGAGGTGGGCCCGGCCGAGCGTGTCCCACTCGATCCCCTCCGGCGGCTCCCCGGAGGGCGGCAGACAGTCGCTCCAGCCCTCCCGGGGTGGTTCGTGGAGGAGATCGCTGAAGGTGAGGACGTACACCTCAGCAGCTTTCGGATGCTGCCGCATGACCCTTGCCGCTTCGTTGAGTGCCGCCTTAATGTCGGTACACCCGGCGAACTGGCGCCTGACGGCAAGCTTCGTGGCGAGGACCTCAGGCGTCAGCTCGAGGAGTTGCGACTGCGTCCCCGACCAGATCACCTGCGACGCCGCGTCGGCGGCGATCAAGACGTACCGATCCTGCCCCTCCGTCCGCCGCCGTTTCTGGACAGCCCCCTGCCTGACGAGGTCCTGGACAAGCCGAAGCGCCTCCTGTGCCAGGACCTTCCCCTCCACCCCCGGCTGCCGGGACGGGATCTGAAAGGACTTCGACGTATCCAGGATGATGAGCACCAGGTTGTACGGAGGGACATACCCCCCCACCTCTGACCAAGCCCATGCCGGGAAGCTACTGAGAAGCCACGCGGCAGCGATCACAGCAACGGTCTTCATCGGTCCTCCTCGGGCTTTAGCCCCATCACCTCTTCGTAGTAGTTCCTCGTGAACCATGCTCTTCCTGATCCATCCTGCACGAACTGGTCGGGATCGGCTTCAAGTTCCGCCACCGAGATGCGCCGGATCTGGCCCGGCCCGACGATCACCTCGATCTCGGGGCCGGTCGAGGGGGGAGCAGTCACCGGGGGTGGAAGCGGCGGCTCCGGGGGCGCGACCGGGTCGGGGGAAGGCGATCCAGTTCTCACCGACCGCCCTGTTCCATCCGACCCCGGGCCAGACTCCACCGGCGCTGGGGCTGGCACCCGGTGGACAACAGGCGCCGGCTCGGCCTCCGTCGCAGTCCTCCTGAGCTCGGGTTGCTCCGCCGGAAGCTCCTCCCCCTGGATTGCCTCCTGAACGGCGTTGCCGAGAACCTCCCACCGCTCAGCCGCCCGGACAAACGCATACTCGAGGACCAGGGCCATCCCCACCACGCACCCCAGGTACCCCCAGGTCGCCGTGCGGATGAAGCCTGCCAGGAAGTGTCCCAGCCGGGCCACCGGCTCCGGCGCCCAATGAAGCATCTCCACAGGATCCCTCAGGTCCTGGACCAGCCCCTCATACCGAAGTCGAAACTGCTTCACATCGAACAAGATGATAAGGATCGTCGGGACCAGGATCAGGAGGAACCAACAGGCTATTTTCAGTAACAGGTCGAGGTAATCCGCCGCCCGCTCCTGAACGGCTGGATCCTGGGAGTGAAGCACCCCCCGATAATCGAAGTAGAGCTGGATCATTCTGGCCAGGATCTTCGCTGCCGTGATGACCGCGACGTTCATGGCAACCGTCAGAACCAGGGCATAGAGGGCTGCAATCGGGAATCCCCCAAGGCCAATGGCCCCAGTCACAAGCCCTAGAAACGGGATGCTTTGAAGCGGGACCGGCTCGAACCCCTGCGCTTCGAAGGATTGCCAGGCCACGACGAAGTTGCCGAAGGCTAAGGCCAGGGTGGCCACGATCGTCAGGGCGAGCCAGGCCTCGGCCAGAACCCACGAGACCAGGCACCTTACTGCTGTCATCACCGCCGAAGGACCTCCTCACTCATCCCTTCTTTCCCACCGCCCTTTAATTCCTCCTAGATCCCTGACCCGTTTCGGCGTCTTTCCCTGGTGCTGCCGAGACCCTGGGCCGGGGTGAAAGCAGCGCTGGAGCCACTGAGCCCTCCGCTCAAAGGTTTCCGCCGGCAGCAGGCGGCCTTGCCCATCAAGAACCCGGATCGATCGAAGGCCCTGGAGGATCGCCCGCAGCTCGGAGATGGCTTCCCGTCTGGAATCCCGGATGGAGTAGGATGGTTTAAAAACCTGGTGGCGGCTCATAAGGCCTCCTCACCTCTTGACCTCTTGACGTTGCTGGAAGAATGCAGTACAAACACAGCAGGGCGCGGAGCCAACGGCCGGAGATGCATCGAAGGCCGAAGCCAGTCCGGGTCTCCCTCAGCCGCCCGCCACGGCATCCTGAGGGAGTCCCCCGCGCCCCTTTCCTTCCTCCGGCCTGCGACTACCGGCGCTCGCTCAGCGAAGCCACAGGGAGGGGAACGAGGGCGATCACCTCGGTGTACTCGGCAAGGTTGACCTCCTCGTTCTCTCCGACCCGATGGTAAAGGTACTGCCCGCCGACTAAGCGCCGGACAATGACCCCTTCGACCATTTGCCCCAGCTTTTGCTCAAGCTCCGTAATCAGTTCCTGCCCCCGCATCGCTTTCGTTGGGTCCTCTCCATGAACTATAACGACATGGAAGCCGAGAATTCTTGCAGCTCGTTTGCGGCATCTGGTTGCCTCTCCACCTTTTCCCTTCCCAAAAGCTATAATAGCGGAACGATTCCGAATCTTGCACAACCAAAAAAGAAGAGCCGCTTCTTGAAGTGAAGCGGCTCTTCAGGATCAGCCTGTGGAACGTGCACTCGCACAGAATCCGTCGTTTCCTCTTGTCACTCCTTCGAAGCGTCCCGCTTTTCGATGACCTGGTATCCCAGCGTTTCCGCCCGACAGCGCATCTCTTCCGCCTGCTCCCCAGCACCGCGCCGTTCCAGAAGGTGAGCTGCCAGGATCAGGGTGTAGGCGTTGTCCGGATCGAGGGCCAAGGCCCGGTCTACCAGCCGTTGAGCCACGTCGAGCTGACCGGCCTTCGCTTCGACCCCGGCCCACGTGTTCAGCGTGCGGATCCGGTCGAAGACATTCGGAGGGTTCCGCCGGAGCGCCTCCTGGAGGAGCCGGCGGGCTTCCTCAAAGCGACCTCGGTCCGCCTCCATCTTGGCCCAGGCAGCCAACGTCGGCACGTGCCCGGGGTGCTGCCGAAAGTGGGCTTCTGCTTCAGAGAACCGGTTCTGCCACGCCTCAAGCTCGCCCCACAGCGTATCGAGGTACGGGTTCCTCCTCACCCGTTGTGCCTCGATGGCTTCAACCTGTCTGAGAAGCTCCAGCCCCTTGTCAGCGTCTCCCCATTTCCCGAGGAGGTCAGCATAGGCCACGAGCGCCGGGACGTTCGTCGGCTCAAGGCTGAGGAGCGTGTCAAACCGTTTCCTCGCCTCCTCGAAGTCCTCTTGCTCCTTGGCCAGTTCCCCCCAGGCATGGAGGACATACGGGCTCTCTGGATTGAGGGCCTCGGCCTGCTCGAGCCACTGTTTGGCCTCCTGAAAGTGTCCGCGCCGTCGGGCTATCGTACTTTGAGCGTGGAACGTCTGAAGGTTGCGGGGATCCCGCTTCAGGGCTTCCTCGAAGCAAGATCGGGCTTCATCAAAGTGTCCTTGCTCCGCTTCCACCTGGCCCAGCAGGTTCCAGGCGTAGACGCTTCCCGGATCGAGGGCCAGGGCCTGGCGCAGGAGCTTCCCGGCTTCTTCGTAGTTCCCCTGCTCCCGCCGAAGATCAGCGTAGGCGACGAAGGTCGGGATGTGCTCAGGATCACGCTTCAGGATCTCTTCATACCATCGCCGGGCATCTTCCGGGCGGCCCCGCCGCTTCTCCAGCTCGGCCAGACTGTGGAGAACGTAGAGGTTTTCCGGCTGCTCCTCCTTCAGCCTCATGAGCCGGACCTCGGCTTCCTGATACCTCCCCCTTTCGATCAGGAACGTGGAGAACGCATGGCGGAGATAGACATTCCTAGGTTCCCGGGTGAGGGCCTTCTGAAAGATGTCATCCGCGCGGTCCAGAAGCCCTACCTGGGCATAGAGGCGGGCCCAGGTGAGGAGGGTCGGCGGAGGGGCCGTCCGGACCAGGGCCTCGACCGTGGCCCTCGACGCCTCAAGGAGGGTTCGAGCGAACCGCCGCTTCCCCCTGAGGGTCAGGGCATGGAAGAGCTGGAGGAGACTCGCGCCTTCCTGCGGCGTCCCGGGATCTACGGCCTCCACAAGCTGCCGGTAGGCTTCCAGGCGCCCCGCTTCCTCCGGGAAGGCCTTCTCCACGAGGCGTTCGGCAATCAGGCTTCCTCCCGTGCAGAGGAAGGGCAGCGGACGGTCCTCTTCATCCAGCACCCAGAAGAGATGCCCCCTGGCAGGACCGACCAGCAGCGTTCGGATCGCCTCCTCTGACTGCTTCAGCCGTCGGGCCAAAAGCGACAGGGGGATGGGGATGCCGTAGGCATCAAGGAGCGCGGTCACGAGGAAGGCCGGCCGGATCGCCTCCTCCCGGAGCACCGCCTGCTCATGCTCCACTTCCTCACTAAGTTCCCGTCGCAGGCGGTCCCCTTCCCCATTCAGGGTAAAGCTGTACACCACCGGCGCGATGGGCCCCTCAATCCCCGCCCAGGCATCATGGGATCCGCTGGTGATGACCACAGGCCCGGGCCCGTTCCGAGGAGCGGCCAGGGCCGTGAGGACCTGGGGGAAGTCAGGAAAAGTCGGCGCGTTCGGGACGATGAAGCACTGCCACGCCTGTCCTGCCGCGATCCGGTCGAGAAGACACTCGACGCGCAGGGGGAGCAGGAAGGTCACCGCCCGGCCCTCCTCTCGAAGCCGGGCGCCCACCCGGAAGAGCAGGAGGAGGACCGACGTGGCCTGGAGGGGATCATGCTTGAGCACGATGAGGCCCCCGGTTCTGCCGAGGAGCAGCCCCATGGCGGTGAGCTCTTCGTCCAGCTCCTTGTCCCGCTCAGGCCCCCAGGCCCGGTCCCCCCACCTCGGACGGCCAGCCAGGTAGAGATGGGCCTCCTCGGGGAGGTCCTGCCAGAAGCAGGCCTCGCACTCCTCCAGATGCGCTTCCAGGCGCTCCGCCTCGGACGGGTCCAGCTCCTCGGTGAGGAAAGGGGGGAGGAGCTGCTTTGCCTCTTCACAGGTGATCGGCCTCAGATGTCGGCTCATGATCTGTTGCTCCTTATATCGAGGGGTCTTCCAGCCCTTGGAAGAACTCGTTCCACTCGTCACGGAGTCTACTGATCCAGCTGTAGAACGTCCCGTTCTTAACCTGAAACCTGGCTTGAAGCTGCTGTCGGAGGGTTCGATCTTCCAAGGCCAGCCAGGGATTCTCAGGCGAGATCGCCTTCATCGCTTGGAAGAGCTTCAACTGAGCAGGCTGATGCGACAGCCGTCTCTCAAACTCCTGACACAGACGCGGAAGGTCAAGGGGGTCATCCGGCATCTTCACTCTGGGTGACTTGGGCGGTTTGGGTGACTTCTTGCCTCCAGGTGACTTGGGCGGTTTAGGCGGTTTAGGATATCCATATCCCCACGCCCTTCTCTGAACCGTGTTGAGATAGCCCTTGATCCTGAACTCAGGGTTGGCCCCCTGCTGAATCTGATTTACCCATTTCCTGACCCACTCCTCTGAAACCTCCCTGAGCGCCCTGTCCGCGCTCCCCAAGAAGGTCGCTTCATCGAAGGGCTTCCCTACATGGCTAGCCCACCTCTTACATCCCTTGATTACCCGATTCAACAGCTCTTGCCGATAAAGCTGCCACTTTATCCGGTCCAGGATGGTTGGGTTTCCGGTTGCTTGATACGCCCGGATCAACCCCCTGACGCTTTCTTGATGCTCTGCCATGAATTGGCCAAACGTTCCTCGCCACGGATGAAACTCCTTCCGTTGAGAAGGCTTGGAAGCCATTACTACCTCCTCCCAATGGTGTTGTCTAGGTTCGCTATCAGCCGCAGCAGCCGGTAAGTCGGTACCACATCAGCCCGTCCCTGCCTGATCTCACCCGGTTCCATTCCTTGACAGGAATTCTCATCCGAAACAACGCCATTTGGAGGGTGTAGGAATGTCAGATCGTTTCCATTCCGCATGCGGAATTCCCTCACACATGATGCCTGACAATCTCCACGACCTCCTGGAGGGTCAGCCGTGTTCCGGTTCTGGGCGACCCCAGGATCGTTCCTGACGCGGGGCCGCCCCAACCCGGCTCCATCGCATTGAGGATCGGGGCCAGATGAGCGATGACCACCCCGTTGCCCCCGATCGTGATCTTCGGAACCGGAGGATCCCCAAAACGGGGATGATAGACTACGGCCACGTGACACCCTATCTGGTAGAGGGCTCCTAACGCTCCGATGATCTCGGTCTCCAGGAAGCCGATCCGACGGCCCTCCTTCGAAACGACAATGGATGCCTTGTCCGGGATCACCTTCAACGCCTCATCGTTTGTCCGCTTCGCCTCGATATACGCCTGCCAAGCCGGCTTCTCCGGCATAGGGGCGAAGGGGTCGAGCCCTTCGCTGAGGACCGTCCAGAGGATCGCCAGGCCCCTGCGAAGCTGTTCCCGAGGATCGGCGACAACAAGGCGCATCCCGGAAAACACGTCGGAGAGGGTGGGGAACCCTGTCGGAGGGAGTCCGCGTGGGTCAGTGTCTATGCAAGCCACATAATCCACGAGTCTGGCCAGGTGCGGGTCGCCCCCTTTCAGGGCAAAGGCCTGACGGCAGGCCGGCTCCTTGGGCCCCTGGGGATCATGGTGGTCGAAGTTGTTGAGATGGACCTGCCCGCTCCCTCCGGCTTCGATGCAGAGGACCGCGGGATCGGCCAGGTCCGCCGGGCTGGCCCCTCCCCTGGCCACAAGGATTTGGTCCTCTTCTGACACGCCGAGGATTAACGCCGTCAGAGCCGTATCCAGATCGACTTGCTGGATCACGACTTTCACTGCTATCTCTCCAGTTGGAGCTGCTTGAACCCTTCCAGAATCTCTCCAATCCCCCTATTTTTATAACGGGAAATCGGTCGTTTTCTTGCACGCCCGACACGCGACCGGCGGTCTTCAGCCCCTACCCCTCGACTCTCTCAAGCTCTTCAAGGATTGCCCGATTGATATCCTGGTAGATCTGGGCGACGAAGTGGGTGGCCGCCGTCGTCATCCGCTCCACGGTTGCCATCGCCTCAAGGAACTGCCGGGTCACGTCGGGGAATCGCTTCTCAGGGTGCGGGAAGACCTTCTCGATATCAGCGGCGGAGAGGCCCCGGATCAGGTGTAACGCTTCGTGGCGGAGTTGCTCCAAGGGACCCAACTGCCCGATGAGCTGCTGGACCTCTTCCACGGCCTTGACAACCTCAGGCTGCTGTTTCGGCTTTCCCCACTGAATCAGGGCATTGAACAGCTCCCGATCGGCTTTCCACCCTCCTCCGACCTTCAGCAACCCCTTGCCATCGAGGAACCCGGGGAGCTTTTTGTCATGCTTTCGAGCTTCATCCCGCGTGAGGTGGCCTTTGTCCAGTTTGAGACCGGTGAGGTGCCAGACCACGTGGCGGCGACCAGTCTCACAGAGGCTGGCAACCCGGGTCACAAAACCGACGAAATCCTTCCGCGCAAGCAGAATCTCGGCGGTCCAGGCCAGTTCTGCCAGCCGCTGTCGGCCCCAGGCCTCCTGGGCCGAAATTTTCCACTGGTGGAGCGTTCCACTGCCATAGGCCTTCAAAGCTTCAGCCGCCCCGTCAAAATCGAGGTTGAAGCGAGCCTGGGCATGCTGGAGGAGGGCCACGACCTTGGGATGGGGCACGCCTTCTGCGGTCAGGAGCTGCTGAGTCCCGCTATAGTCGTAGCGATCCAGGAGCGTTCGGACCACGCGCAGAAGCGCATTCTTCCGAAACGGCCAGCTGCTAACGATCCGGGCCTCCCCTTCCTTCCCTTCCAGTCGAGCCATCCTGGGCGGTTCACTCGTTTCGATTAGGACGGCTCGCGCGCCATACAGATCGAGAACATGCTGACGGAGGGCAGCATTCAGGGCCGGGATCCCACCTTTAATCGAGGCAAACACTTGCGTGACCTGGCCGGCTGGAAGATGTCTGAGGAGGGCCTCGCCGACAAAGGTATACATGAGGTCGTGGGCGCTGGGGTTCACCGACACCGGGAGAATGTCGATGTGGGTGATCCGCCCTGGAAAAGCCTGAGGGAGAAGCTGCTGGAGGAGATAGGCCGATTCGATGGTATCCCAGAGCCGGTGTTCTCCGGCTGCCTCTCCCTGGTCGGTCGCAAACAACACAACCTGCTCCAGGGAGCCTACCTGACCTAAGGCCAGGCGAAGAGCCGGAGCGAGGATAGGAAGCTTGAGGTGCCTGACATACTGATCAAGGTGCCCTCGGAGGTAGCCAGCGATGGCCCGGGCGCCCTCCCCACATCCCAAGAACCGCCTGACCTCCTCTCCCTCCT
>CAZHST010000063.1:0-1910 GCA_964535215.1 uncultured bacterium | reverse complement strand
GAACGAGCAATAGCACGGAGTGTCTTTCCCCACGTTGAGGACGATATCGCGGGTTCCAATGTTCGCCAGAAAAACCGTCGTCATCCTCTCCTCCTCCGGGTCTTCCCCTGACCCTCTGTCCACTCCAGGCCCCCGGGCCAGCAGCTCAAAGCCGCTGACCAGCCTTCGCGATTTACAACCTACACCACCACCGCCTCTGTCCACTCAGGCTCTAGCTCACTGCCCACCACCAGGCGTTTGGGGACACATTCGCCACACAGCCGATAGATGTGGCAGCGGTCTTCGGGGATGACCAGCAAAGCTTTGAGGCGGGCGTAGACTTCTTTGAGGTCCTCACGGGACAACTCGCACTCAAACACGCTCTTTTGCACCCGCCTCCCCCAGCCTTCCAAATACCTCGCGACCTGATGACGCCGTTGGTCGTCGGTGATGTCGTACGCGATGACATACCGCACGCTTGGTCTCCTTGCCTCAAAGCTCCAACCCGGTCGGTGTAAACGGGCAATTCTCCAGCAGGGCTTTCTTGAGCCCCCCCGCCTGCGCTCGCAGCCAATCACGGAACGTCCCAACCTGCCCGTTGTGGCCATAGCGGAACGGGGTGGTCATCGCCCGCTCGTAGCAGTGAAGGTACCGCTTCAGGCTCTCCGCTTTGAGCCGCACCCCGCCGTCGGCGTGGGGCTGAAAATCGTCGGGGGTCAGGACGCGCCGGTTGAACAGGCTGAGCGTCAGGCGGTCCACAATCGGCTGGCGGGCCAGCTCCAAGAGGTCCAGTGCCAGGGCGGGACGGCGGCGGCTGACCTCGTGGAGAAACCCCACCCCGGGATAGAGGCCGTGGGCGAGGACCGCACTGACGACTTCGCCCAGCACCAGCATGTACCCTAAGCTGAGGACCGCATTGACGGGGTCCGTGGGGGGACGGCGGGTGCGGGCGGTGAACGTGATCCCGTCCTGCCGGAGGAGGCGGCCAAAGACGGAGAAGTAGAGCGCCGAGGCCTGTCCCTCCACCCCCATCACTTCGGCCACCGATGCCCGGCCGGGGAGGCCCTCCAGCCACTGACCCAGTTGATCGGCGACGGGGGAGAGCATCGGATCGGGATGGTTCCGGGCCTGGCGCCGGAGGAGCCGCTGCTGATGCCGGATCTTGGCCCCCACCAGGGCTTGAGCCACACTGACCCGAAAGGCCTGGTCCTGATAGCGCGCCAGTTGCAGAAGCAGCACCTCCACATCCTCAGACCCGGCCGACAACGTGCCGTAGTAGCGGCCCCGCCCGCTACAGAACAGGACAGGAATACGAGCCTGAAGCAGAAGACGGGTCGCCGCTGCGGTAAGCTGAACCGGACCCAAGCACACCAGTCGCTCGACCGACCGAAGGGGGAGCGCCTGAAGCACCTGCCCCTGCCACTCTACGTGGAGCCGGGCGCCCTGTTTCCGGACCTCGGCCCCCGGCTGGCTCACATAAAGGACAGCCATTCAGTTCCTCCCGTCCGAAGGGGCCTCATCGTCCGTTACCAACGTCTCGCTGAACACGTCCCGGGCCACCTCGTCCCACACATCAGCTATGCGCTCCGAAGAAGGAGCCGAGGGAGAGGGCCGAGCGCGACGGAGGAGATCCAGGGGCATCTTTACTTTCGGCCCACAGGGGCACGTGACCCCCGGGAGGTGATCTTTGAGCCACTCTTTTAACGTGGCACAGCGGAGCGGCCGGTGCCCCTCCTCGAGCCGCTTGATCCAGCGCTCCGTGATCCGGGGGTCGTAGTTGGCGCAGAGCCCGATCACCTGGTGGAGGTAGGTCTGCCCCGCCTCCCCCAGATGGCCGAACGTATAGAGCAGCGCCAGGCGCTCCGTATGGCGGAGATGATGGGTCTCGGCCGCCTTCTGGACCAGGCCCCAGAGCAACGCGCACCCCTTGA
>CAZHST010000062.1:0-14975 GCA_964535215.1 uncultured bacterium | reverse complement strand
CCGGCCGACGACCCCCGCCTTTCACGAGGTCTTTGAACCTCATCGCGTCCTCCCCAGGCGGTTCAGGTCTCTGCCGACGAGGTCCACCGGGCATTCCCCCCACCAGGCGTCGGCTTCCAGGAGGGCAAACCCCGGGATGGCGCTGGGAAAGTACTGACGGATGAAGGCTTCAAGCTCCCTCTGATCCTTAAGCTCAAAAGGCCTGATCATGCCCAGCGGATAAAGTCTTCCGCCTTCCATCCTACCCTCCCGACGCGGAGGCGACGACCGCCTTGACCAGCGAGGCATCAACCTCCTTCGCCTTTCTCCGGAAGCCCTCGAAGAGACAGAGGTCGCACACGTTGTTGATGCTCCACGGAAGCCCCTCGGCGTTCTGGTGGATCACCCTCATCGCCTCGGGGGTGAAGATCCGCCTGGCCCCCCCGGCCTTCTTGAGCCGAAACTCGATGTAGAAGGCCGTCTCCTCCTCGGAGAGCCGCCTGAGCTGAAGATGGAGGGCCATCCGGTGATGAAGCGGGGGGAACCGGGAAAGGAGGGCGACCAGCTCCGGGAGGCCGATGAGGATCAGGGCGAGGAGCGGGCGGTTGTTGAGCTGAAAATTCAGGAGCATCCGGAGATCCGTGAAGACCTCAAGATCGGTGATCGTCTGGGCCTCATCCAGGATGAGGACCGTCGTCCTGCCCTCGCGGGCATTCGTCAAGAGGTGGTCAGCCAACGCCCGGAAGAGGGAAGCCCGCTCGGAGGAGGGGGGCGAGACGCCGAGCTGGACGGCGATCTCGTAGAGGAGCTCCTCCCTGGGGAAGGAGGGGTTGAGCACAAGACCGATGTCGTACCGCTCTTCCTCAAGCTTCAGGAGAAACACCCGGCTCAACGTGCTTTTCCCACTCCCCAGCTCCCCGGTGAGGAGCGCGGCCCCTTTGCCGTGCTGGACGACGTAGAGGAGCTTCTCCACCACCTCCTGGTGAGCCGGGAGGGGACAGAAAAACGTAGGATCGGGGACATTTTGAAAGGGCATGCGGTCTAGACCCCAGTAGGCCTCATACACGTCAAGGACCTTCCTCCCGAGCCAGCCCCGTCAGGATCGCCAGCTCAAGATAGCCAAGGTCGAGAGGCTTGGTCACATAGTCATAAGCTCCCCTTTTCAGGGCCTCCTTGCCGATTTCCTCCTCACCGGCAGCCGTGATCATGACGATCCGGACCGCCCGGTCCATCGCCCGGATCCGCTGAAGGGTCTCCAGGCCGTCCATCCCCGGCATCCGCACGTCGAGGAGGATCAGTGAGGGCCGAGCCTCCTCCACCGCCTTCAGGGCTTCGGGCCCACTCACGGCGGTCATCACCTGATACCCCCTGACCTCCAGGAAATCCGTGAGGAGCTCGCGGACCTCTGGCTCATCATCAACCACCAGGATCCTGGGCTGTTCCATCATTGAAGCCGCGTCAGCTTGAGTCCCATCCTCACATCGCCCTCAACTTCCGCCCCCTGATGTCAGGCAGCCCGCCCAGCCAGCCTGGCATGGTCGAGGGCCAAGGCCACCTGGAGCGCCACGGTGGAAAGGAGCCCCAGGTCCTGGTCGGTGAAGGGGCGGGGTCCAGCCCGGAGGAGGGAGAGGATCCCCAGGATCCGCCGCTTGCACTTTAAGGGAACCCCCAACAAAGAACGGGGGCGGAAGCTGAAGAAGGCCTCGCCGGGGCCGAACCGGGGATCCGTCTCCGCATCGACGACCCGCACCGGTTCCCCCGTCCGGATCACCCAATTAATGAGGCCTTCCTCCGCCGGAAGCCGCCGACCTTTCAGGGTTTCCTCATCAGTCCCCGCCACGGCCGTGACGATGAGCTCGCCGGTCTCCTCCTCAAGGAGGAGCAGTGTCCCCACATCAGCCCGGAGGAGGACCGTACTCCACTCCACGACCCTCTGGAGACTCTCGGGGAGTTCCTGGGGGGAAACCCAGCAGGGCTGCCACTTCTGGAGGAGCGATAAGGCCTCCCGCAGGCGGGACACCTCGGTGAGATCCCGGACGATCAGGATGAGGCCGGCGTACCGCCCATCCTCCACGAGGGTCGTGGCCGTCACCTGAAGGAGTTTCTCCCCGTAAGGCAGGGCCACCGTTTCTGTCCGAGGAGCCTCAGCATCCGTGAGCTTCACGAGCATCTCCCGGAGCAGCCCCACCCCCCCCGGATCAATGACGGCAGCAAGCTCGGCCCCGAAAAGCTCCTCTTCGGACCGCTCGAAGATGGCCAGGGCGGCCGGGTTCACGGCCACCACCCGGTGAGCGGCATCGGTCTCCAGCACGCCTTCGCCGAGGGCGGTCAAGATCACCTCTTGACGCCACTGGAGCGCCCGCCACTCCGCCTCGTCCCTCCCATCTCGTGGCGTGTCCCCGAGGGCCCCGCAGCCGAAGAAGGCGCTGTCCGGGAGCGGCTCCTGAAACGCGAAGGCCGTTCGGTAGAGGAGGTAACGCTCCCCACCTTTTTCTGCTGCAGAGGCAATGGAGCTCCTGACAGCCTCCGCCGGGATCCGGTACTCCTGATCGGGCAGGCGGATCACGAGGTCATAGCGCTTGGTTAGAGCAACCTGCCCCTGGTGCTCGATGAGGGCACCTCGGCGGCCCACATTGAGGACCACCGCCTGGATGGCCTGGCCCTCCGCGTCCAGGACCTCCGCACTCAGCAAGACCTGGACCCTTCCCTCCTGGCGCCGCTCTTTCCGCATCATCTCGCTTCCTCCAATATGAAGACCCAACCGACTTCCCCCCAGGAGGCAATGAGTTCACGATCCCGTCAGAGTGTGAACTTTTCGCCATTCCTCAGCTTTAAGCATAAAGCGTGCCATGGGTGAAAGCTTTGGAAAATCCTGGCCCACGTCTCCCTCCCCGGGGAACGGACCAGCCGGAAACCGATCATCCGGTTAACCCGTTGGATGAAAATGGGACAGCCCGGGAGCCCCAGTTCCCTCCTCAGGCCACCCCTTCCTCCGGGTTTGCCAACCGTTTTTCTGCCTCTTCCTGCATCTCGTCAAGGGACAGAGTGCCATACATATCCATCGTTGTCTTGTACGAGGCGTGCCCTAGAAACTTTTGGATCCATTCGGCGGAGAACCCTTTGGACTTCAGGTATCGAGCAATGCTGTGGCGGAACAGATGGGGGTTGATGTGGCGCATGGCCGGGTTGGGGGGGGTGAGGCCGGCCCGTTCCCCGGCCTTGGCGACGATCTTATTGACCGCTCGGGGGGTCAGCCGCCCTCCGCGCGTGGACAGAAAAACGGGGCCACTCCTTCGAGCCCCGACGAGCCGCTTGAGGTCATCCAGGAACTCCTGGTCAATGATCGGAACGACCCGGGTCTTTCCCCCTTTGCCGGCCCGGACGGTGATCCGCTTTCGGTCAAAATCGAGGTCCCGGACCTCGAGCTTCGTCACCTCCTCCCGCCTCAGGCCCGCATAATACAAGGCTTTGATCAGGCAACGGTCCCGGAAGTTTGGAGTGGCCTTCAGGCACTTCTTCACCTCTGAAGGCTTCAAGTGATATTCGGAAGGTTGAAGCAACTGTTTCACGTGATGATCCCCCGCGGGGTTACTTTTTGAACTTTTGGAGACCATCTCAAAAGTAGCGGTAAAAATTGGGGAAGTCAAGCGAAAAGTTCACGCTCTGACGGGACCGTGTCCTATTCTTCCCCCACCTCCCTCAAGGGTCGGGCAGGAGGGGGGAATCACTCCCGGACATGGGGAGGCCTGCTCCCAGGGGAGCGCAGGCGGAGGAGGCCCTGCGGCGGTTTGAGCGCGCCTTGAAGAAGCGCTTCCCCTCGGGAGTGGAGTGTTGCCCCCGGGACCTGGACGCCTGCCAGGCCTACCGGGATCAGCGAAGCAGTGGTAGGATCGGGAGAGGGAGGCTGTCAAGGGGTGAAGGTCCAAGGATGCCCGGTGTCACCTGATCTCTGAGGCTCATCCTCCATAGATCCGGCGCAGTTCCTTTTCGCACCACTCCATAGCCACCTTGGTCGGTGTCCCGGTCACCGCCTTTGCAAACATGTTGGGGATGATGAACAGTTGATCCACGAGCTGGGTCTTGTCGCTGGACGGGGCCGGCCAGACATGGAGGTGCATCCACCGGGCATAGCCGATCAGGGCCTTCAGTTTGGGATCCCGCCGCCAGACCGGGTTCTGGTCAAAGCGCTTTAGGAGCGGATGATTGAAACCTCCTCCCGCCTCCAGCCACGCATTGTAGGGCTGCTCCTCAAAGAGGAAGCGGAGGAACTCCTTGGCCGCCTCCTGGTTCTTGGAGAACCGCCAGATCCCGACACTGAAGAGGACCCCGGTGCCGAAGCGGCCTGCCGGCCCGGCCGGGGGGAGATGGTGGTTCAGGGCCTTGGCGATTTCCGGGAGATCCTTCTGGGCTGCAAGATAGATGCTGATCGGGTTCAACGTCCAGGAACCCTTCCCTGACAGGATGAACCGGTTGTTGCTGGCATCGTCCCAGGAGAGGACCTCCGGCTCCATGCATTCGCTGTACAAAGCCTTCACATACTCAATCGCCTCGGCCGTCTTCGGGGAGTTGATGGCGATGGTCCTCCCGTCGGCCTCCACGGCCCTGGCCCCGTACGCCCAGAGGATGGAGAAGAGGGTGTCGTTGGCGTCATTGGTCTGGCTGATGGCAAAGCCGATGGGATGACCGATTCCCTTCAACTTCTTGCCGACCCGGAGGAGATCCTGCCACGTGTCCGGTGCCCCCTCCCCCACCTGCCGGAAGTAATCCTCCCGGTACGTGCCGGGGAAGGTGTTGTAGTACCAGGGCACGGCCTGCCAGTGGCCGCCATGGCGGCAGCCTTCCCGGCCGAACTCCCACCATCCCCCACCCTTCTTGCCCAGCTCCTCACAGAGATCATCTACCGGGAGAAGCTGATCCCGGAAAAGGGCTGGGGAGTGGTTCAGGAGGAGGACCAGGTCATGGCCGGCCTTGGTTTGGGTCTCCGCCGCCAGTTTGTTGGGAAGATCCCGGTGAGCGATGCCATCAATCCTGACCCGGATCCCCCGCTCTTTGCTGAACTGCGCTGCCAGTTGACGGAGCTTCTCATCCGAGGCCGGGACGAAGTGATTCCAGGTCAACAGGCTGATCTCAGGCTTGGCGGCAATGGCCGGGGGCTGTTTGAAGGCCAGGATGCCGCTTAGGCCCGCCAGTGTCCCGGCCGCCCCGATCAGAAACTCCCGACGGGTGAGCTGCTGGTTCATCTTTCCCTCCTCTGATTCGACCTTCGATCTCTCGCGACCCCCTGCGGCCTTGAACGGCCATCCCTACTTGATCGCCCCTGCCGTGAGGCCCGCGACGTAGTAGTCGAGGAAGAAGACATAGACCAGGACGATGGGCACAGACCCCACAACCGCCCCCGCCATCAGCGGTCCCCAGTAAAACACATCCCCCCGTATCAGCTCCGCCACGGTCCCAACCGTGACGGTCTTCTGGGCCGTGGAGGAGATGAACGTGAGGGCGTAGATAAATTCATTCCAGGACAGGGTGAAGGCAAAAAGGGCGGCACAGATTACCCCCGGTGCCGCCATCGGCAGGACGACCCGGATCAACGCCTGCAGCCTGTTGCACCCGTCCACCATCGCACACTCCTCGACCTCCCAGGGGATCGTCTTGAAATAGCCCAGGAGCAACCAGGTGCAGAACGGTACCAGGAAGGTCGGGTAGGTGACCACCAACGCCCCGATGGAATCGGCGAGGCCCAGGCTGTGGACAACCTGGGCCAGGGGAAGGAAGAGAAGGGTGGGGGGGATCAGATACGTGATGAAGATGGCGACGCCGAAGGTCTGGGCCCCCCGAAAGCGGAGCCGGGCAAGGGCGTAGGCCGCCCCAACGCTGATCAGAAGGGAGACGCCTGTTGCGGCCAGGGAGACCAGCAGGCTATTTTTCATCCAGGTCAGGAAGGAGGTCTGCCTGAACAGCAGGTGGTAGTGAGCTAAGGTGGCGCCCTCCGTCACCCAGAAGGGGATCGCGTTCAGGTCGTAGAGCTCCCGGTTGGACTTAAGGGAGGTCACGACCATCCAGTAAAACGGGAAGAGGGCGAAGAGGAGGAAGGGAACCAACGGGGGATAGGTTCCCAGGAAGCGGGTGAAGGTCCCTCGTCCTTTCACGATCCTGTCTCCTTCCTCAGGAGCCTCAGTTGGAGATAGACGACCAGGGCCAGGAAGGGGAACATGAAGAGGGAGACGGCGGCCCCCTGCCCTAGCTGCCCCGAGACCAGCCCGAGCTGGTGGGCCAGGGTGGCAAACAGGTGGGTGCTATTCATGGGGCCTCCCCTGGTCAGGACGTAGACGATGTTGAAGTCGCTGAAGGTGAAGATGGTGGAGAAGAGGATCACGATGATCAGGACCGGCTTGAGGAGAGGAAGGGTGATGGAGAAGAAGCGAGCGGTCGCCCGGGCCCCGTCCACCTCGGCGGCCTCGTAGAGCTCCCGGGGGATGGAGACAAGACCGGCCAGGATCGAGATGGCAAAGAAGGGGAGGCCCCGCCAGACGTTCACGGCGATGACGGCCATCATGGCCAGGTGGGGCACCCCCAGCCACTGGAACCCGGTTTTGACCAGGCCCAGATGGACCAGCGTCCAGTTGATAACGCTGTACAGGGAATCGAACATCCACCACCAGCCCAACGTGCTTAAGGCCGTGGGGATCACCCAGGGGAGGAGGACCGCTCCCCGGATCACCCGCTTGAGCCGTAAGCTTCGGTTCAGGAGCAGGGCCAGGGTCAGCCCCAGGACCGTCTTGAGCAGGACCGAAACGGAGGTGAAGATGAAGGAGTTCTGGAGGGTCCGCCGGAAGAGGTCGCTTCCCCAGAGGGCCTGGAAGTTCGCCAGGCCCACGAAAGAGCCCAGCTCGCCGAAGGTGGCATCGCTCACGCTCAAATAGAGCGCGATCAGGAACGGATAAGCCACCAGCAGGAGGAGCAGGAGAAGGGCCGGGGAGATCAGGAGATACCCCAGGGCCTGCTCGCGCGACAGCCGTTCCTGAAGCCGGCTCACGAGAGGAGGGGAAACTTCCCTCGCCGCGATCGGCTTCTCCACCGTATCCCGCATTGAACGCATAGGGTCAGAGCAAGGCCGTCTCGGTCTCGGGGTCGAAGAGGTGCATCTTCTCCAAACGGAGGAAGAGCTTGATCTTCTGATGGGGCCGGACCCTCGTATGGGCATCCACGCTGGCTGTCAGCGGATCGGGTCCCACCTTGACATCCAGGAGGATCTCCGCCCCAATCGGCTCCACCACCTCCACGACCGCCTCCACCATCTGCTCCGGTGGATCGCCCGGAAGGGCCTCCCGGATATCCTCAGGCCTGATCCCGAAGATGACCTTTCGATCCACCAGGGCCCTGATCTCCCCTGTCCGTTCGGGGGGGATCGGGACCTGGAAGCCTCCGGTCTTCAGGAGAAACGCCTCCCCTTGACGGAGGATCACCCCCTCCACGAAGTTCATGGGAGGGTTGCCGATGAACCCGGCCACGAAAAGGGTTCGGGGGTGATCATACACTTCCAGCGGCGTCCCCACCTGCTGCACCATCCCGTCCCGCATCACCACGATCCGATCCCCCATGGTCATCGCCTCAATCTGATCGTGGGTCACATACACGCTTGTCGCCTGGAGGCGCTCGTGCAGCTTCTTCAGCTCGACCCGCATCTGCACCCGGAGCTTCGCATCCAGGTTCGAGAGGGGCTCGTCGAAGAGGAAGACCTGGGGATGCCGGACGATCGCCCGTCCCACGGCCACCCGCTGCCGCTGCCCCCCCGACAGGGCCTTGGGCTTCCGGTGGAGGAGGTCCTGGAGCCCGAGGAGCTCCGCCGCCTCCAGGACCCTCCGGCGGATCTCCTCCTTGGGGAGCCGCCGGAGCTTCAAGCCAAAGGCCATGTTGTCGTACACCGTCATGTGGGGGTAGAGGGCATAATTCTGGAAGACCATGGCGATGTCCCGGTCCTTGGGGGGCACATGGTTCACCAGGCGATCCCCGATGTAGAGCTCCCCCTCTGTGATCTCCTCCAGCCCCGCGATCATCCGTAAGGTGGTCGTCTTCCCACACCCCGAGGGGCCGAGGAGCACGACGAACTCCCGATCCTCGATGGTCAGGGTCATGTCCCTGACGGCCACCACCTCGTCGAACCGCTTCGTCAGGTTGACCAACGCCACGCGAGCCATCCCTTCCCCCTCTTCAGCCAGGAACCATGATGGACCTCAAACCATCACTCCTTGATCGCTCCGACCATCCCCGCCACATAGTGCTCCACGAAGAACGAGTAGATCAGGGCTACCGGCACGGACCCCAGAAGGGCCCCGGCCATCAAGGGTCCCCAGTGGTAGACGTCCCCTCGGACAAGCTCCGTCACGACCCCCACAGGGACCGTCTTTTTAAGGGTGTCGGAGGTGAAGGCCAGGGCGTAAAGGAACTCGTTCCAGGAGAGGGTGAAGGCGAAGATCCCGGCGGAGAAGATGCCGGGCAGGCAGACGGGGAGCACGATCCGGAGAAGGACCTGGAGCCGGGTGGCCCCATCAATCATCGCACACTCCTCCAGCTCCTTCGGGACCGACTTGAAATACCCCATGAGGAGCCAGGTGCAGAAGGGGATGAGGAACGTGGGGTAGGTCAGGATCAGGGCCCAAGGGGTATCCCAGAGTTTCAAATGGAAGAGGATGGCCGCCAGGGGGATGAAGAGGATGGTCGGAGGGACCAGGTAGCTTAAGAAGATGCCGATGCCCAAGGGGCCCGAGCCGTAGAACCTGAGACGCTGGATGGCATAGGCGGCCAGGAGGCTGACGATTAAGGAGAGGGAGGTCGAGCCGATGGCAATCACCATGGTGTTCAGCAACCAGCGGAGGTAGGAGGTGTGGACAAGGAGGTAGCGGAGGTGCTCGAGGGTGGGGTGCCTCACCCAGAGGGGGTTCAGGTGGAGGTTGTAGAGTTCGGCATCCGGCTTTAGCGCGGTGACCAGCATCCAGTAGAAGGGGAACAGGAGGAAGACAAGGTAGAACCCCAGGGGCCCGTAAAACCCAGCCGTCCTCGACAAGAATCTTCGCCCAGCCATCCCCTACTCCTCCTTCCGCAGGTAGCGGAAGCTGATGATGACGCAGACCAGCAAGACGGGAAAGATGAAGTTCGAGATCGCCGCCCCCTCGCCGAACATCCCCCCCTGGATGGCCCGCTGGTAGGCCCACGTCCCGTACAGGTGGGTGGCGTTGACCGGCCCCCCCTTCGTGATGACCCACACCAGCTGGAAGTCCGCAAAGGTCCAGATCGTGGAGAAGACGGTGACCACGATCATCAAGGGCGTGAGCAAGGGCAGGGTGATGTAGCGAAACCTCTTCCATCCCCCGGCCCCGTCAATCTGAGCGGCTTCGTAGAGGCTGGGCGAGATGGTCTGAAGCCCCGCCAGGAGGCCGATGGCGAAGAAGGGGACACCCCGCCAGATGTTGGCGATGATCACCGACGCCCGCGCCAGGTTCGGCTCGCCGAGAAAATCAATAGGCCGGGAGACAAGCCCGGCTCCCTTCAAAACCCAGGTGATCACGCTGAAGGAGCTGTCGTACATCCACCAGAAGGAGATGGCGCTCAAAACCGTGGGGACGATCCACGGGAGGAGGGCGATGGCCCGGATGAGCCCCTTGAAGCGGAACTCCCGGTTCAAGACGAGGGCCAGGATGAGGCCCAGGACCAGCTTGAACACCACGGCGGCCGTGGTGTAGAGGAAGGTGTTGAAGGTGACGAGCCGGAACATCGGATCGTCGAGGACGTTCAGATAGTTCCGGAGGCCGACAAAATGGCCCTTTGCGCCGATGAGGGTATCGGTGAAGCTCAGCCAGAGCCCCAAAAGGAAAGGGTAGGCGAGGAACACCCCCAGGAGGAAGACAGCCGGGAGGACGAACAAGACCCCCAGGACGTGGCGGTTCTCGAGGAGCTGGGAGAGACCCGGATGATGGGTCCTCTCTTCAACGGCCATGCCGACATCCACGTCAACCCTTCTCGCCATCTCTCTCCCCGCCGGTGAGGCAGGACCCCTCCACGGCTCCAAAAGGCTGGGCGAACCCCCCTACCGCTTATAGAGCTTCGCGAGCCGCTCCTCGGCGACCCGGGCCGCCTCCTTCGGGGTCTGCTGCCCCGTGCAGGCCGACGCGAACATATCAACGATCACGTACTCCGCCATGGCCGCCGCCGACGCCGGCCCCAACGGCCCGGCATACCCGTTCGGGAGCATCCGGAGGATCGTCTCGCGGAAGGGGGTGTGCTTGGGGTCCCGCGTCCAGACCGCCAGGTGGGAGTAGTACCGCAGGTTCTGGGTGAAATACCCTCGCATGGCCTCGATCCAGGGGGCATATTGCCCTTCCTCGCCCATGAACATCAGGTAATGCCTGGCGGCGTTCGGGAACCTGGTGTGCCTGAAGATCATGGCCTGGGTGATGGCGTGCAGCTCTGTCGGGTGTCCCACCGGGCCAACCGGCATGTTGACATGGTTCATGTCGTTGGCGATCTCGGGGAATTTTTCCTTGGCGACATAGTAGATGCTGATCCCGTTGGGTGTCAAGGAGATCTCTCCGGTGAGGAAGGCCTTGTTGTTGTTCGGGTCCAACCAGGAGGTCACCCCAGGGATCATGGTGTCGTAAAGCTCCCTGGCGTACTCCAGGGCCTGCCAGGTTTCCGGTCGGTTGATGGCAATCGTCTTGCCGTCCTTCTCAACGGCCTTCCCCCCAAAGGCCCAGAGACACCAGTGGGTCCAGGTGTTGGCATCCCCGACGGCATGGCCCAAAGCAAACCCGGTCGGGTGGCCCATCTGCTTTAGCTTCTTGCAGAGCTTCAAGAATTCATCCATCTTGGCCGGGGGCTTTTCCCACCCGGCCTCCTTCACCCAGCTCTCCCGGTAGTTGATGCACGCGCTCGGGGCACCCATGGGAATGGCAACCCAGCGTTTCAGCCGCCGGTCATATCCATACGTTCGACAGATGTCGTACCACCCGCCGTATTTCCTCCCCAGATACTCAGCGATGTCGGTCACGTCCAGGAGCTTGTCGGGGTAGAGGTGCGGGTCATCGTACCAGCCGAGGACGATGTCCGGCCCGGCCCCCACCGAGGCCGTCATGGCTGCCTTCGGCCGAACGTCCTCAAAGGAGACATACTCGATGAGGACTCTCCCCCCCGTTTGCCTTTCCCACTTCCTGGTATTCTCCTCCCACAGCTCCTGGTCGCTCTTGACGAAGACGGCCCACCGGAGAAGGCGGAGCTGGGCATTCTTCTCGGGGACGATGGGAGGGGGTTGAAGGTTCGGCCGGTAGGAGGCCGGGGGATGGTGGGCGGAGGTCTCCTGGAGGAGAGGCTCCAGACCCAGGTTCGCCAGGCCGATGGTGGCGAGGCTGGCCAAGCCGGCCTTGGCAAACTCCCGCCGTGTCATCCCGCGGACCTCCTGCTCAGGGACATCAGCCCCGGTCCCTACCCCCAACAGATCTCCCCCCATCTCCTCATCCCTCCTCCTCACGGTTTTCTCCCCAGGAAGCCTCTTTCAGCAAGGAAAGCTGATACAAGGCCCTCCCCAGAAGGGTGAAGATCCCCAAAATGGTGATGAAAGGCGCATAACGGGAGGGCCACCAACTGATGAGCCCCAATCCCACGAGACCGGTCCCTTTGGTGAACGGATCGTCAAAGGGTAAGAGGCCTAGCGCGTAATCCCGATTTGAAAAGGGGGCCAGGGGGCGAAGGGGGTAGCTTGTCAGCGTGTCCAGGAAGAGGTGGACCAAGGAGCCTAGGAAAGCCGAGCTGAACAGCACCCAGAAGGCCAGAGGAGCCCCCAGGGACTGCATGACCGAGGCCGTTGCCCCCGACAGGATCACGATACCTAGCAGAGTATGGGTATAGACCCGGTGATACCGCCAGTAGAGACCTGGCCCCATCGGATACAGCACCGCGTCGAAATCTGGGGCCACCGCTCCCACGAACACCGCCGTTGCAATACTCACCCCATTGGCACTCCCCTTCGCCACCCCTGCCGCGACGAATGCCCCGGTGATCAGATGTGCCGTGACATCCACAGCCTCCCTCCTTGGAGCGGGATCTCCTTCTAAAGACCGATCCTGTCACACCCCCCCCAGGCCGACTCCCTCAAACCCCTGAGAAGTCAGGAGGTTCGTCGGGTGAGACGCTTTTTCCATTTCCTGGATCACCCTGACGCACCTTTCGCGGAATCTGGAAGGATCCCGGGAGGAGAAGGGACCGGGCTCAAAAGAACACCCCTTTAAGATCCAGGGATTTCAAGGGTGGAGCGGAGCAGGATGCCGCCCAGGGCTGTTGGTACAAAAGCTGCAAAAGATAGCGACGCCGAACAGACGGCTGGTGAATCCCCTTGATCAACCCCCATCGGTGGAGGAAACGGATCATGTTCAACCTCGGGATGCCTGAGCTCCTTGTCATCCTGTTCATCGTCTTCCTGATCTTTGGCGCCAAGCGGCTCCCGGAGGTGGGAAAGGGCCTCGGTCAGGCGATCCGGGGGTTCAAGGAGGCGATGGAAGGAGAGAAGAAGGAAAAGAACCTTCCGGAGGGCGAGCCGAAATCCCCCTCGGCTTCTTAGAGCCCGGCACGGCTCCCATGAACGATCCCCTCCAAAGGGCCAACGTCCCGCCTAGCGGCTACCCGACCTGGCCCGCCTCCGGGCCACCGGCAGCCTCTCCTCCTCTTGACGCCCTTGCTGACGGACGGGGAGCTTCAAGAGACCAGCCCGTCCCTGACGCCGGGGGAAAAGGGTGACCGGGACGCGCCGACGCCCCGTTCCATCCTGGCCCGTTATCCCTACCAGGAGCTTGCCCGCCGCCTTCCTCAAGCCGGCCCGTTGGGCCTCCTCTGGGAACCACCGGACGGTGAAACCGCAGGATCGGCAGCGCTTGTAGGCGAAAGGCACCCCATCCTCTTCCTCCAGATCCCCGATCCGCTCCATGTGGGTCAAACAGCAGATCCCCGGTCTGAGAGGCGAGATGATCCGCTCCGGATAGGCGTTGACCGGCCTCTGGGAAGAAGAATAGGTCACGATTGTCTTCACAGCACCTCTCCTCCGCTCCCCTCCCTCCCCCGGCTCTGCTGAAGGGCCCTCTCAACCGTGAAAAACAGCTCGCCGAAATCGAGGGGCTTCGCGAGAACCTCGAAGACGCCCAGGCTCAGGGCCTCGACCCAGAGGGCATCGTCGCTGAAGAGGGAGATCAAAATGGCCGGTGTTTCCGGGGTGAAGGTCTTCAGCTCCCGGAGGACCGCCAGCCCATCCAGGCCAGGCATCTGCCAGTCGAGAATCACCAGATCGAAGGGGAAACTGCCCTCCCGGAGCGCTCTGGACACCCAGAGCCCATCAGGGACCCCCCGGACCTGGTACCCGCGATCCTGCAAGGCCTCCTCCAGGACCTGGCGGATGCCGGGATCGTCCTCAACGATGAGGATCCTGGGGGAGGGCTCCTCCCGTCCCGGCCAACCCTGTCGGCTTTCTAACATCTCTCGACCCTGCCCCCGAACCCGTCGGGAGAAATCGGACCCCGGGAGGCCCGTTGGAACCCTTCCTTTCTCCTCCCCCGATCGTCCCTTAACGCTTCAGAACCAGCCAGACGAAGAGCACGACCGAAGCAAGACCCACACCGGAAAGGATGAGAATATCCTTCAACGTCCACGCGGCTGGCATGGCCTCCCTCCTCCCTTGACGGCCCTTTAAAAGAGCCTTCTGAGGCCTCCGCAGAGACTTATGAGGATCACCTCCATCTACGGCTTGACCGTTGAGCCCGTTCCGGTGGGAGCCTGAGGTTTAGGGGTTTCCGTCGGCTGGCCCTTCTTCGGCTTCCCTTCTGCTCCACGCTTCTTCTTCATCGCTTTTCGCTCCTTCTTCCGCAAAAGTGGCCTTCTCCTGACCTGGCCCCTCCGACAGCATCACCTGGGCGGGAACTGACTTCTCAGCCGGCTTGGGCTGGGCTAGCCCCATCCAAAAGTCCGGCCAGCCTCGACTCGACAGCCCCCTCCCCGCGTCTCTCGTGGGAAAGAGCAACGGGCATGCCAGATCCCTGAAAACCGGACCCTCATCAGGGGTCTCCTCCTAAATGGCTGTGGGACAAGCTTTTGTCAGAAGAGGGGGAAGGCCCTCCCAGGGGCCGACGCAAGTCAAAGGGTCACACCTTTTTTCCCTTTGCTTCAGGGGATCCAAAAAGTTTCGAGGGATTGGCCTGGATGTGCCTCATTGGAACGCCTGAGCCGATCTGTCCCAGTCCCGGGGAGAACCACGGTGGAGCAGATCGCCTCATCCCCTTAAGGAAGGACACATGGGGCTAACGTCTTGAAACCTTTGGGATTGCCTGAGGGCTGGAGCCCCGACGATGTGACCATCTGCCCTTCACCCCGGGGCTGGACCGGTCCGGGGCGTTCTCCCCCCATCCCCTCAACAACCCTTCCCTCATGCCCAGTTAGGCAAAGATGCCCGGTGAGGTCCTCTTTTCCTGAACCTGGCACGCCCGATGCTTTTTCTTCTTTACAAAAGGTTCGCCGGCTGTCAGAATTAGCAACAAACGCTAAAAGGAGGAGGATCCTATGAAGAAGCTCTTCTCCCTGATCGCCTTGACGGGCCTGCTGGTGACCACCGGGTTGAGCACGCCCCTCCTGGTGGACGCCCAGATGACCAAATCGAAGGTCAGAGCCGGGATCAAAAAGTCCGGACGGGTGTCCAAGCTCAAGTGGGATTCCCTCTCCCCGGAGGAGCAGGAGAAGTTCAGGGAGCTGGCCCAGCAGTCCGGCCAGGAGGCCCAGGCCCGCTGGGAGGCCCTGACCCCTGAGCAGCAGCAGCAGTTCAGGCAGCAGGCGAAGGCCGGTGGCGCCCGGCTCAAGAAGTGGTGGGATCGGCTTCCGCAGTGACGGGGGAGGCGGGAAGCGGGGAACCATCAACACAAACGGGAGAAGGGTCGGCTCATCCGTCGGCCTCCCCGAGGGGGATGCCGTGCCGC
>CAZHST010000061.1:0-15562 GCA_964535215.1 uncultured bacterium | reverse complement strand
AACGGGAGAAGGGTCGGCTCATCCGTCGGCCTCCCCGAGGGGGATGCCGTGCCGCTTGGCCATCCGGTACAGGGTCCGCCGGCTGACGCCCAGGAGCTCGGCGGCCCGCTTCCTGTTCCCTTTCGCCTTCTCCAGGGCCCGTTGGAGGTGCCGTCTCTCCATCTCCTGGAGGGAGGGGAAGACATCAGGGCCCGAGGCCGGCTGTTGAAGCTTGGCGGGAAGATCCTCGGGGAGGAGGACCGGATTGGCCGTCAAAGCCACCGCCCGCTCGATGACATGCTCCAGCTCCCGAACGTTCCCTGGCCAGTCGTAGTGGCAGAGGAGCGCCATGGCCTCCGGGGCGATATGCGTAATGTTCTTCCCAGCCTCGGAAGCATACTTTCTCAGGAAATGCATGGCCAGGAGCGGGATATCCTCCTCCCGCTCCCGAAGCGGGGGGAGGACGATCGTGACCACGCTCAACCGGTAGAAGAGGTCCTCCCGGAACTTCCCGCTCTTGACGAGGGCCTCCAGGTCCCGGCGGGTGGCGGCGATGACCCGGATGTCCACCTTGATCGGCTCGACCCCCCCAACCCGTCGGATCTCCCGCTCCTGCAGGACCCGGAGGAGTTTGGCCTGGAGGCTTGGACCGATATCCCCCACCTCGTCCAGAAACGCCGTTCCCCCATGGGCGACCTCAAAAAGGCCCTTCTTCAAGAGGTGGGCTCCTGTAAAGGCCCCTTTCTCGTGGCCGAAGAGCTCGCTCTCCAGGAGGCTTTCGGGGAGGGCCCCGCAATCCACGGCGACAAAGGGCGCCTCCCCCCTGGGGCTGTTGTAGTGGATCGCCCGGGCGATCAGCTCCTTCCCGGTCCCGCTCTCGCCCACCAACAAGATAGTGCTCCGGGTCGAGGCGACCCGGGCCGCGGTCCGGTACACCTCGACCATCCTCGGACTCGTCCCGACAATATTCTCGAAGCGGTACTTCTCCCGGAGGGCCTCCCGGTACATCCGGTTATCCTGAAGGAGCCGACGCCGCTCGCAGGCCCGGCGGACGGTTAAGCGCACCTCCTCCAGGTTGAACGGCTTGCTGATGTAATCATAGGCCCCCTCCCTGATGGCCTCGACGGCCGTCTCCATGCTGCCGAAGGCCGTCATGACAATCACCGGGAGGTCGGGATCAACGGTGTGGAGGATCCGGAGGACCTCAATCCCGTCCAGATCCGGCAGCCGGAGGTCGGCCAGGACAACCTCAAAGGGAAGGCGCTGGGCCTGGGCCAGGGCCTCCTGCCCGGTCTTGGCCTGGACAGCAGCGTACCCCTCCTTCTCCAGGACCTCCCTGAGGAGGCCCAGGACCCCTTCGTCGTCGTCAATCAAGAGGACGTTCCCTCTGGAAGCCACGGTCAACCTCGCACCGGCAGGGTCATCCTGAAGGTGGTCCCTTTCCCCTGCTCGCTGTTCACCTCGATGGCCCCCTTATGGGCCTTCACGATCCGCTGACAGACGGCCAGCCCCAGACCGGTCCCCTGCCCGGGACCCTTGGTCGTGAAGAAGGGGTCGAAGATCCGCCGGAGGTCCTCGGTCGGGATGCCCACTCCCGTATCCCCCATCTCGACCTCAACGGCCTCTAGGCCATCGCCCGTGGCGACGGGTCGGGTGAGGAGGGAGAGCTGCCCTCCCGCCGGCATGGCGTCGAGGGCGTTGGTGATGAGGTTTAAGAAAACCTGACGGAGCTGGTCCGCGTCGGCCAGGATCTCCGGGAGCTCCGGGTCCAACGCCGTCACCACCTGGATCCTCTGCCGGTTGATCCCCGGCGAGACAAGGGTCAACACCTCCTGGATCAGGGCATTCACCTGGACCGGGCGGCGGACCGGCGAAGGGAAGCGGGAGGCGTCCAGGAACCCCCGAAGGATCGTGACAGCCCGATGGAGGTGGGCCTGGATCACGTCCAGCCGATCCCTGGCCCGCGGATCCTGCACCTCCTCGGCCAGGAGCTGGAGGTGCCCTGAAATGGAGGTCAAGGGGGTCCCGACCTCGTGAGCCAGCATCGCTGCCACCTCCCCGACGGCGGCTAGACGCTCCAGGCGGCTCATCTCCCGCTGGGCCTCAAAAAGCTTCTCGTTCGCTGCCCGAAGCTCGGCCGTGGCCAGGTCCACCTTTTCCTGAAGCTCGATGTGAAAGTTCCGGATCTGGAGGAGCATCCGGTTGAAGCTCTGGGCCAGTCGCCCCAGCTCATCCTGGGTGTGGACATGGGCCTCGGCGGCCAGATCCCCTGCCTCAGCCCTGGCCATGGTGGTGACCAACTGCTGGATCGGCCGGTGCAGGGTCCGCCGGAGGAAGATGCTCATCAGGAAGACGATGGCGACCGTCGAGGCCCCCATGATGAGCACGGCCTGCCGGCGCTGGCGGGCGGCTAGCTGATCGGCCTCCGCCAGCGAGACCTGGAGGTACACCACCCCGGCTACCGTGTCACGGATGTGGACCGGCGCCGTAATCTCCCACTGGCGGCCCCCCCTCCTGTTTCGGAGGACGGCCACCGGCCTGTCCTCCCAGGCGGCCTGGTAGACCTCCGGCCCTGGGCCGGTCCGGACCTGATTGCCGCTGGAGGCGATGAAGGTGGGGCTCCCCCCGGTCATCGCATACACCTCGATCCCCACGATGCTGGCGCGGGCCTCCATGACCTGGCGGATCTCGGCCTTCAGCCCCTCGGGATTGTTGAGCTCCTGCCACGAGCTGATCCCGGCCGCGAACTGCCGGGCCAGGGCGACGGCGTTCTCCTGGAGGTCCCGTTCCAGGGCCCGCTCCGAGGCCTGGATGTCCAGGAAGGTCGAGAGGGCCAGGACACCGGCGACAATGGCAATGACGAGGAGGGTTGCCTTGGCCTGGAGGCTCCTGATGAACAAAAGCCTCTCGAGCTGGGCCCTAAACGGGTTCATCGCCATCACCGGTCAGCCAGCGGGAAGCCTCCGGCCGAACACCTTGCCGGGGAGCTCCTCCACCAGCCCCTTCATCACCAACGAAAGCATCAGCGAGGCGACCTGGGAGGGGGTCAACCCTGAGCGGCCGATCAGCTCGTCAATATGGAGAGGCCCCTCCTCAAGGAGCCGATAGAGCCTCCCCTCTTCCCCGGCTAACAGGGGAAGGGCCTCCTGGGGGCCCTGAGCGGGGGAGGGGCCCAGGGAGGGTTTCAGCTCCTCCCACACGTCCGTCCACGTCTCGACCAGCTTCGCCCCTTGCTTGATCAGCTTGTGGCAGCCCCGGCTGGTCTTTGCGGTGATGTTCCCGGGGACGGCAAACACCTCCCGTCCCTGCTCCAGCGCATGATCGGCCGTGATCAAGGCCCCACTCTGGAGATCCGCCTCGACGATCACGACGCCCAAACTCAAGCCGCTGATCAAGCGGTTCCGCCTGGGGAAGTTTTCCCGGTGCGGCGGCATCTTGAACGGGAACTCGCTCATCACAGCCCCGGAGGTCGCGATCTTCGTGGCCAGGGCCTTATTCTCGGGAGGGTAGATCACTCCCAGGCCGCTCCCCAAGACCCCGATGGTCCTCCCGCCGGCCGCCAGGGCCCCCCGATGGGCGGCGGAATCAATCCCCCTCGCCATCCCGCTGATGATGGTCAGGCCCCTTGACGCCAGCTCGTACGCCAACTGTTCGGCAACCGTCCGGCCGTAGAAGGTTGCCCGCCGGGAGCCGACGATGGCGATGGCCTTCAGATCCCGTTCCTCCCAGGTGCCTTTCAGGTAGAGGACCGGAGGCGGTGAGGGGATGGTCTTGAGCGGGGCCGGATAACCAGGATCGTCCCACCCCACCCAGGAGACCCCCGCCGCCTCGATCAGGCGGGATTCCTCTTCCAGGGCCTCTCGCCAGGGAAAGGAGCGGATGGTCGAGGCGAGGGCTCGTCCAATGCCTTCGACCTGGGCGAGTTGCTCCAAGGGAGCCGAAAGGACAGCCTGGGCCGAGCCGAGGGACCCTACCAGCTTGCTCAGGTGGACGGGGCCGATCCCGGGAATCAGGGAAAGGGCCAACACCGCTTCCCGCTCGGTCATAACAGCCAGGGTTTAGGGTATGGGGGCTGGGGGTTAGGGAGAAAATGCTAAACCCCTACACCCTGTTCTTTTAGGGGACCTTGCGGCGGAGCGAGATCCGATCCCCGATGCGGATCCCGCGAGCACTTTGGGTGATGAGGGCCGTCGCCGACCGGGCGGAGGTCTTGAGGACGACGAGTTCCCCGGCCAGGGCCGGGGGAAGCTGAACGACCTTTCCCGTCTCTGGGGAGAGGACCCGATCGACCTCCTGGAGGATGGAAAAGACATCCCCTGGGACGATCCCGCGGGCAGCCCCCAGGTCAATGAAGGCGACCTGCCCGATCCCGAGGATCTCCTGATCGCCGGCGGCCTCAACGATGGACCCATCCATCTTGAGGTCGGTGGGAACGGCCGGGAGGGAAGGGGGTTCCGGGATGCGGTAGGCAATGACGGCATCACCGGGGGAAATCGGCTCGCAGGAGAGGATGACTTTCCCCTGGGCCAGCGTCCCTTCAAGGGAGGTGACCTCTACGAGACCCAGGACCTTGATCCTTCGACCAAGGGGGGCCCTGGTTCGGGGATGAACGATGAGCTTGTCATCCCTGACGATCGTGTACCGATCGCCCGGGGCAGGCCTCTCCGTCCCCTGGAAGCCGAGGAAGATGAGATCCTCAAGGGAGATCTGTTCTTTTGGGACCAGGGGTGTCAGGACAGACCCCACCCGGGCTGGACGGTCCTCATCGGCAATGAAAGGGGTGCAGAAGAGGCCCTCGCGGCTGATCACAGGGGTCGGGGGAGAGGGGGGGGACTCGGCCGTGGGAGGTCCCGGCGGAGGCGGCGCCTGCTCCACCTCCTGGCTCAAGGCCGGAAAGGCCCCCAGGAGGAGGGTGGCGAGGGTCACGAACAGCGCATGCATCATGGGTTCATCTCCTTCGGCTGAAGGCTCATCAGCCGCCCTCATCGCTTTCCCACCGGCCGGGCCTCGGCATGGAGACGACCTTCCCCCGTTTCAGAGCGGCCGAGGTTCCAAACCCGTACTCAAACAGGGAGGCCGCATCGAGCCAACGACGATGATCATTCAGCAAGATCGCGATGAGACGCCGATCACCCCGGGTGGCCGAGGCGATCAAGGACGGTCCGGCCTCGCTCGTATACCCGGTCTTCACACCATCCGCCCCCTCGTACCATCCCAGGAGCCGGTTGTGCGTCCGTAAGAGCACCCGCCTTGCCCTTCCCCGGCCATCCTGGATCGTCACCCAGACCTTCTGACTCCGCACCACCTGGGCAAAGAGGGGATGGGCAAGGGCGTAACGGGTGAGGATGGCCAGGTCATAGGCGGTGGAGTAGTGCCCAAAAGCATCCAGACCATGGGGATTCTGAAACAAGGTATCCCGCATCCCCAGGGCCGCCGCTTTGGCGTTCATCATGGCCACAAACCGCTCCTCGGACCCGGCCACGTGCCGGGCGGCGACCACGGCGGCATCGTTGGCCGAACCGACCAAGATCGCCTTGAGGAGATCCTCCAGGGAGATGCGCTGTCCCACCTTCAGCCCGAGGGTGTAGCCTCCTACCGTCACCGGACGGCTCACCACGACGGTATCCTTCAACCTCCCCTTCTCCAGCAGGAGGACGGCGGTCATGATCTTCGTGATGCTGGCCGGGGCCCGCCTTTCATGGGCCTCCCGTTCAAAGAGGATCTCGCCCGTCTTCCCATCAACCAGGAGGGCTGAATGCGCGCTCACCCGCTCGGGGAGGACGCCCTGAACAACCGTCTGGGCCCTCCGGGAGCGGGAACGCTCGGCCTGCCGGGAGGCAACCTCCTCCCCCCACAGGAGCCCGCTCAGGACCGCCAAGCCTGCAAGAAGGATGATCCTCTTCCCCCTCATCGCCCTTTCCCCGTCCCTCCTCCTTTTGATCCAAAGAGCTTCTCATCCACCAGTTCACAGATGGCATGGGCCAGGGTGATGTGGACCTCCTGGATCCTGGGGGTAGAACGGGATGGGACGATGAAAGGAAACTCAACCAATGAGGCCAATTTTTTTCCCCCTGCCCCCGTCAGGCCCAGGGTCCGAAGCTGAAGACGCCTCGCCGCCTGGATCCCCTTGAGCACGCTTGGCGAACGGCCGCTCGTGCTGATACCGATGGCCACATCGCCGACCCTCCCCAGGGCCTCGATCTGCCGGGCGAAGATCTCCGAGTAGTCCCGATCGTTGGCGATGGAGGTCAGGACCGAGG
Organism: uncultured bacterium; assembly: GCA_964535215.1. Classification (GTDB taxonomy): domain Bacteria; phylum Methylomirabilota; class Methylomirabilia; order Methylomirabilales; family JACQHM01; genus JACQHM01. The sequence goes on along the minus strand of CAZHST010000061.1, from coordinate 9,323 downwards.
TATCCGTTGTCAGGGCAATGGCCGGAAGGGCCGGCCGCTCGAAGGCGAATCGGTTCACGAACTCGGCCGCGATATGCTGAGCATCGGCGGCTGATCCCCCATTGCCGAAGAGCAGCACCTTGTTCCCTTTCTGAAAGGCCTCCACGAGGACCAGGACGGCCTTCTCAACAATCCCCCGGTGGCCTTCGAGGAACCGGAGCTTGAGCTCGGCACTCTCCTGAAAGATGGCGTCGAGGGAAGCCCGCACCCTGTACCCTCCCTGTCTGTCTGGGCTAATACACAAATAGGGACCGGGTTGTCAAGAGAAAAAGGGCTTCCTTACCCCCTCACCTTCGCCACCTTCGTTCCCCTGGCCCTCACCCGGGTCCGCCACTCGAAATAGATAGGGGATGCCACGAACCAGGAGGAATAGGTGCCCACGATGATCCCCAGGATGAGGGCAAAGGAAAAGTTCCGAAGGACCTCCCCTCCCAGGATGAAGATGGCGAGGACGGCTAAGAGGGTGGTCAGGGAGGTCATGGCCGTCCGGGAGAGCACCTGGTTAATGCTCTGGTTGATGATCTCGGATAAGGACTCCCGGCGCATCCCCCGGAGGTTCTCCCGGATCCGGTCGTAGACCACCACCGTGTCCGTTAAGGAGTACCCGGCGATGGTGAGGAGGGCCGTGACGATGAGGAGGTTGAGCTCCTTCCCCAGCAGGGTGACGATCCCCAGGACGGCCAGGACATCGTGGAAGGTCGCGATGGTGGCGGCGATGCCAAACCGGAAGTCGAAGCGCCACGCAATATAGGTGATGATCCCCACCAGGGAGATGGCGATGGCGATAAGGGCCGCCCGACGGAGGTCCTTCCCGATGGCCGGCCCCACTTCCTCGGACGCCTCGATGGTGAACGGGTTGTCCGGGAAGGTCTCCTTCAGGATCCGCTGGATCCGATCGGCCGTCCCGCCGGGGCCCACCTCGGACCCCTTGATCCGGATGAGGAGCTGATTCCCCCCGGCAACCAGTTGGGGCTGGGCCTCTGGCAGGCCGCCCCGATTCAAGGCCTCCCGGATGGTGGTCAGCGAGATGGGCCGTTGAAACGAAAGCTGGACCGAGGTCCCGCCGGCGAACTCGATCCCCAGGTTTGCCGCCCCGAGGAGGATCCGGAAGAAGGCCAGCAACCCGAGGAGAACCAGGGCGGTGGAGAGGAGGTAGGCGATCCGTCGTTTGCCGATGAAGTCAATGTGGGTCTTCTTGATGAGTTCCATTTAGATGCTTAAGTGTTTGAGCTGCCACCGGCTCGTGAGCCAATCAAAAACCACCTTGGTCCCGACGGTGGCCGTGTAGAGGTTCAGGATGACCCCGATCGAGAGGGTGACGGCGAAACCCCGGATCGGCCCGGTGCCAAAGAGGAAAAGGGCCAGGGCGGTGATCAGGGTCGTGACGTGAGAGTCCACGATGGTCACCCAGGCCCGTTGATACCCGGCATCAATCGCCGAACGGACCGTCTTGCCCAGCCGAAGCTCCTCCCGGATCCGCTCGAAGATCAGGACGTTGGAATCCACGGCCATCCCGATGGTCAGGGCGATCCCGGCGATGCCGGGAAGCGTCAGGGTGGCCCGGAGGATCGCCAGGGCCCCGACCATCATGATCAGGTTCAAGAGGAGGGCCCCATCGGCAATCAACCCTGAGGCTTTATAGTAGACAGCCATGAGGAGGATGACGAGGAGCCCGCCCAGGATGGAGGCCCTGATCCCCTTCCTGATGGAGTCCTGGCCGAGGGACGGACCCACGGTCAGGTTCTGGATGATCTTTGCCGGCGCCGGGAGGGCCCCGGCCCGGAGGACGATGGCCAGGTCTGTGGCCTCCTGCTCGGTGAAGCGACCCGTGATCCTGGCCCGGCCGCCGGGGATCGGTTCGTTGATCCTGGGGGCCGACTGGATGACCCCGTCTAAGACGATGGCCAGATGCCTCCCCACATTCTGAGCCGTCACCTCGCCGAAGATTCTCGCCCCTTCCCGATCGAACTCCAGGTTCACCTCGAACTCCCCCGTGTCGGGGCTGATGGCCGCCCGGGCCGAGGTGATCAGGTCCCCGGTCAGGAGGGCCTTCTTCTGGACGACATACGGGATCCTCCGGACGATGACCCCCTTCTCGTCCTTCACGTGCTGGTAGAGGACCTCATCCCCCTCGGGGACGTTTCCCTTCAAGGCCTCCTCCACATTGGCCTGCTCGTCCAGCAGCCTAAACTCGAGCTGGGCCGTCTTCCCCACCAGGTTGATGGCCCGCTCCGGCTCCTTGATGCCAGGGAGCTGGATGACGATCCTCCTCTCCCCTTCGGGAGCGATGTAGGGCTCCGTCACCCCGAACTGATCCACCCGGTTCCGGATCGTCTCCAGGCTCTGCCGGACAGCCATCTCCTGGATCCTGTTGGCCTCCCGTTCATCCAGCGTAAGGAGGATCTGATCAGGACCGATCCCCTCCCGCTTCAGGTTCGGATAATCGGCGAGGAGCTTGGAGAGCTTCTCCTGGGCGGAGGTGTCGGTCAGCCGGATCCGGATCCGGTCCCACCCCTCCCGCCGGATCTCCTCCAGAGGGATCTGTTCCTTCTCCGCCGCCCTCCGAAGCTCCGCGACAAGTCGCTCCACGGTGTTCTCAACGGCCTTTTCCGCTTGGACCTCCAGGACGAGGTGCATCCCCCCCCGAAGATCCAGGCCCAGGTTCAACCGCTCGGCCCTGGGGAGGAAAGCGGGGAGGAGGGGGGGGAGGGACGGGATGCCGGAAATGGTCGGCAGAAGGTAATAGACGGAGATCGCCGTCGTGGCCAGGAGAAGGAGGACACGCCATTGGATGCCTTTCTTCACCCGATGCTCCTTTACAAGGGGGGGAAACTTCAAGAGCCCCGTCGCCCGGTGAGGAATCGGCGTGGGGTACCAGAGAACAAAGTGTATGAGATCGGGATGGAAAATGCAACGGAAAAATGCCTGTCAATCCACCACACGAATCTTGGACTCCTCCTGATCAAGGAGCCCGTCAATACGGGCCCCACACCCTTCAAGATGGAGCAGGTATTCGATGGCGGGGGCGGTAATCTCCTCCCCCGGGACCAGGAGGGGGATGCCCGGCGGGTAGACGGTGACGATGTCGGCCGACACCCTCCCTTCGGCCTTCCGCAAAGGGACAGGTTCAGAGGAGGCAAAGTAGGCCTCCCGGGGAGGGAGGAGGAGCCTCCCCTCAAAGGAGGGAAGGAGGAGGGGAATCGAGGACCCCCGTTTCCCCGCATACCGACCGGCCAACCGCTCCAGGGCCAGGACCAGGCGGTGGAGATCATCCCGTCGGTCGCCGATGGAGACAAGGACCAAAATGTTCTGAAGGTCGGCCATCTCCACCTGGATGTCAAACTCGGCGTTCAGGAAGGAGGAGGCCTGGAAACCGGTCAGGCCCAGGTCCTTCACCGAGATGGTGAGCTTGGTGACGTCCAACCGGAAGTCCCCCATCGCCTTGACCTCTTCCTCCGTCAGGCACCGGAGGCCCTCGATCCGGTTGATCCTCTCCCTGGCCTCCTCCGCCAGCTCGATGGCCTTGCTGAGAAGCTTCTCCCCCTCCGTCGCCATCTGCATCCTTGCGAGATCCAGGGAGGCCATGAGGATGTAGGAGGGACTGGTTGACTGGAGGAGCTGGAGGACACTTGCCACCCGGACAGGATCCACGGTGCTTCCCTTCACGTGGAGCATGGAGCTCTGGGTCATCCCGCCCAGGATCTTGTGGGTACTCTGCACACACAGGTCTGCCCCCGCCTGGAGGGCCGAGAGGGGAAGCCGGGGATGGAAGGCCAGGTGGGGGCCATGGGCCTCATCCACCAGGATCACCAGACCCCTCGCCTTGGCGTCAGGGATGATCCCGGCCAGGTCGGCGGCGATGCCGTAGTAGTTGGGGCTGGTCAAGGTCAGGACCTTGGCAGCCGGGTGCCGGTCCATCGCCTCCTTCACCACCTCCGGGACGACGTTCAGGATGATCCCCCAGGAGGGGTCGAACGCGGGGAGGAAGAAGCGGGGATGGGCACCGCTTAAGATGAGGCCGGCCAGGATGGATTTGTGGGCATTCCGGGCGACCAGGACCTCGTCCCCCGGGCGGGTCGTGGCCATGATCATGGCATGGTTTCCGACGGTGGTCCCGTTCACCAGGAAAAAGGAGCGGTCCGCCCCGTAAGCCAAGGCGGCCAGCTCCTGGGCCTCCTTGATGACCCCCACCGGCTTGTGGAGGGAGTCCACCTCATCCAGGGTGGTCAGATCAATCTCAAAGATCTTGGGCCCCACGAACTTCCGGAAGCGGGTGGAGATCCCTTTCCCGCTTTTGTGGCCCGGGGTGTGGAAGGAGAGCTTCCGGCTTTCGGCGAGGTGAACAAGGGCGTCGAAGAGGGGTGTCCGATGCTGCCGCTCGGGGACCACCTTACGCTAGACCCAGATGAACAAGGGATGGTTATCCTCGATGATCCGCTCTTCCTCGGCGAGCCGCTTCCTGATGTGCTTCGGGAGGAGGAAGCTCAGCTCATGGGTGATGCCGTCGTAGTAGCGGAGATCCCCCTTGATCTGCTCGGCGATCAGCCGGTCCACCGTCGAAGGCGAGAGGCTTTGAGGATCGAACTCCTTCGACGCCAGGGAGAAGCCCCAGGGCAGGGCGAAGGAGGGGACGGACGCCCAGTAGGGGCGGACGATAGGGAAGACGAGGGTAAGGGTCTTGTGGAGGGCCGAGAAGAAGTTTAAGTGCTGGATGCTGATGGGGCCCGCCTGGAGGGAGATCACCCCCTGGGGGCCGAGGCGCGCCTTCACGATCTCATAGAATTCCTTCGTGAACAAGAGGTACGACGGCCCCTCCTCAACAGGCTCGGAGATATCAATGATGATGACGTCGAAGCACTCGGACGTCTCCTCCAGGTACCGGCGCGCATCCAGGAACCGGACCTCAGCCCGGGGATCGTCAAAGGCCCCCTGATGCCATTCGGGGAGGTGCTTCTGACACTGCCGGACCACCTCTTCGTCAATGTCCACCATCAGGGCCCGCTCCACCGAGCGGTGCTTCAGCACCTCCCGGAGGGTGGCCCCTTCCCCTCCCCCGACGATGAAGACCTGCTTCGGGTCAGGGTGGGTCAGCATGGCCGGGTGGACCAGGATCTCATGATAGATGAACTCGTCCACCAGGCTGGACTGGATTTTTCCATCCAGGGCCAGGGCCTTCCCGTAACTCCCCAACTCGAAGATGTCGAGGGACTGGTAAGGGGTCTTCGCCGAAAAGAGGACCCGGTTGATCCCATGCAGATGGCCTTCCTGAGGGCTCAAGGCTTCAATAAACCATCGATAGTTCGCGACGGGCATCGGCGGCTTTGCCTCCCGGCTTTGTGAGGTTCCGATTCAGCTTCCCGGGGCCTTTGGGGAGCACACCCCGTTTGACCTCCATCAGGGACACTTTGGTAGATTTCAGCCGACCGGCGATATACTCAGCGGCTGTCTCGGGTTCAAGGTTCTCGCCGCAGGTGAAGATGTCTACCGCAGCGTAACCGTACTCAGGCCAGGTATGGATGGAAAGATGGGATTCGGCGATGACCACCACGCCGCTCACCCCGTAGGGGGTGAACTCGTGAAAGACATCATCAACAACGGTGGTTTTCGCCATCTGGGCGGCTGAGATCATGGTCTCTCGGACGAAGTCGAGCTTCTTGAGCACCTCTGGGTGACAACCGTGGAGTTCAACCAACAGGTGTGTTCCCAATGCCCGCAATTTTCGACCCCCTTTCAGCACGGCTTAAAGGTTTTTAGGAAATGGTCCCACGCTCCTCTCAGAGAGACGGCCCGGGGGGTCGAGACCCCCGTTCCCCTTGAAATCAGCAAAAACTATACCCTCTTTCCACCGGAGATTGCAAGAAAAAAATGGAGGAGGCCCCGACCTGGAAGATCCCGGGGAAACGGGGAAGCCGTTGTGGTATCATCGTCCCCGAAAGCCATAAGGGGGGAGGAGACCGTGAAGCCGCCTCGAGAGGGGAAAACGGTCCAGGCCATGGCGACCTGGATGGAAAGGATCTTCTTCCTCCTCCTGCTCCTCGTCCCGCTGACGATTTCCCCGATCTCCACCGATATGTACACCATCCCCAAGACCTTCCTCGTCCAGGCCCTGATCCTCCTCCTCGCCGTCCTCTCCCTTCTCCGGGGGACCCTCCTGGGGGGTTTTTGGCTCCCCTGGACCCCCTTGACCGGACCGGCCCTTGCCCTGCTGGGAACAACCCTCCTCTCCCTGACAAAGGCCCTGAACCCCTTTCAGGGGATGGAGCAGGCCTTCTCCCTTTTCTCGCTTCTCCTGCTCCTCCACCTGGCCGCCCTTCACCTGAAGACCCGGGAGGAACTTTCCCGACTCTTTGCGGCCGTCGCCCTGGCCACAACCCTTGTCGCCGCTTACGGCCTCCTCCAGGCCAAGGGGATCGACTTTCTGAAGCTCCAGTGGCGCTTCGTCCCGGTCTCGACCCTGGGCAACACCGGGTTTGCCGCCGAATACCTGATCGCCTCCCTTCCCATCCTCCTCATGGCCACCTCCGCCGGAAAGAAGGGTCTCCTGTTCGGGGGGGCGGCCGTCCTCGCCCTGATCCACCTCCTCCTGACAAAAAGCCGGGGCGGGTGGACAGCCTTTGCCACGGCGCTGATCGTCATGGTGCTTCTAGGAAAGCAAAGGGCAAAAGCCTGCCCTCAGACCCCCAACCCCCCGCTGACAGCTCGCATCCTGAAAGGGGCGGTCGTTGGGGCGGTGGTCACCGGGCTTGCCCTCGGCCTTGCCTTCCTCTTCCCGGGGCTGTGGCGGACAACGATGGAGCGGATCCTGTCCATCTTCGACCCTTCCTACCCCTCGAACCGGGTCCGGATCCTGATCTGGGAAAGCACCCTGAAGATGATCAGGGATGCGCCCTTCCTGGGGGTCGGGATCGGGAACTATGAGCTGGTCTATCCCTTGTACCGGACGGTGGAGGAGTGGCGCCTCTCCACCCGCTTCGTCGTCGGGGAGGCCCACAACGACTACCTCCAGATCGCCGCCGAGACGGGCCTCATCGGCCTGGCCTGTTTCCTCTGGCTCCTGGCCCGGCTCTTTCGGACAACCTTCCGCCTGGTGAAGACCGGGGATGAGGGGTGGAGGAGAGCGGGCCTCGCCCTGACAGGGAGCCTGGTTGCCCTCCTTGTCTACGCCTTCTTCGCCTTTCCCCTGCGGAACCCGACCTCCTCCCTCCACTTCTGGCTCTTTGCCGGACTCCTCGTGGCGGTGGAGGCGGCCGCCTTGAACCGTCCGTTGAAGCTCGTGAGGATCCCCGGAGGGATCTCCTGGGCCCTCACCCTGGTCCTCCTGACCCTCGCCGCCGTCCTGGTTTTCGGCCGCTTCTTCGCCGATCTGCACTTAAAGCGGATGAAGGTCTTCCTGGTCCAGGGGAGGGAGGAGGAGGCGAGGCAGGAATACCTCCAAGCCGTCTCCCTCTACTTCCCCGTCTTCTTCACCCATCAGGCGAAGGCCAAGGCCTTTGACGATCGAAGGATGCTCCCCCTGGCGGCGGAACAGCTCCGGAAGGAGCTGCAGGAACATCCTCAGGAGGCCAGGCCCCATGCGGAGCTGGGGACGATCTACGGGGAGATGGGCCTCTACCAGGAGGCGGTCGAGGAGCTTTTGAAGGCCCTGACCCTCGACTCCACCCTCCTGGGAGCCTGGGAGAACCTGGGCTACGCCTATTTTCTTCAGGGACGTTATGAAAAAGCGATTGAAGCCTACCGGGAAGCCCTCCGGAGGGGCCGGGAGTCTCCCACCCTCCGGCAGAAACTGGCCCTGGCCCTCCTTCTGGCGGGAAAGCGAGAGGAGGCGGAGGCGGAGTGGCGGAAAGCCGGGCAGGAAGGCTCCTTCCAAAGGAGGCCCCGGTAAAGTTTTCATTGATTTTTAAACGCCTTCCGTGTTAGTTTCCCCTGGTACTAGCGGAGGATGAAGGTCCAGGGCCTGAAGCGGCCTCCCCTTAACATGGGCATGGTTATTGCATACTCATGCTAAGCGATGGAAAAGACAAGGACCAGCGGCTTTACCCTGATCGAGCTGATCATCCTCCTCGTCCTCCTGGGCCTCCTGGCCGCGGTGGCCGTTCCGCGCTTTTTTGACCTCGGGGGTCAGGCCAGGATCAATGTGACGAAAGAACGGCTTGAACACATCAAGCGGGCCATCCTGGGAGACCCTTCGGCGGTGAGCGGCGGAGCGTTCAGCGCCCCCGGCTACTGGGGTGATATGGGGAGGCTCCCCAGCACCTTGAGCGAGCTCTCCACCCAAGGGGGACAACCGGCCTGGAACAAATACACCAAAAAGGGCTGGAACGGTCCGTACATCGAGTCGAGTCAATTCACCGATGCCTGGGGGAACGCCATCTGCTTGCGGACCGCATCCTGCGCCTCCCCCTGCCCGGCGGTGGTGACAAGCAGCCGGTCCTTCACCCTCCAGAGCGCCGGACCTGACGGCATCCTCTGTAACAGCGATGACCTGACATTGAGTGTCAGCTTCTGATGAGCCAGACGGGCCACATCCTCATGTCCGACCTGCCCGGGCCGGCAGGCCTGCCGGAGGCAGGCAGACAGACAGGTGGGAGACACCGGGCGGCGGGGGGCTACACCCTGATCGAGCTGATCCTGGTCATCGTCCTGCTCGGCATCCTGGCCGCCTTGACGGCGAACCTCCTCGCGAACTCCCTGGATCAGGCCCGCTTCGATGACACCTTCAAGGAGATGAACGATCTGGCGAAGGCCATGGTGGGAAACCCCGAGCTCGTGAACGCCGGCGTCCGTTCCGACTTTGGTTTTGTCGGCGACATGGGGGGACTCCCGACCTCGCTCTCCCAGCTCCTCACCCGGGGGACCCTGCCGGCCTGGACCGTCTACGATCCGGAGCTGGGGACAGGGACCGGCTGGCGGGGACCCTACATGGAGACCAAGCAGGATGACAGCGGCACCTATCTGGCAACCCTCGACGGGTGGGGAAACGCCTATGTGTACAACGCCGCCACCGGGCAGGTGACCTCCTACGGCTCCGACGGGGCTGCCGGGGGAAGCGGCTTTGCCGCGGACATCACCGTCCCGGAGACGGCCCAGACGACGACGGGGAGCGTGAACGGGCGGGTGCTGGACCAGGTGGGGAATCCGGTCCGGGGGGTGACCGTGACCATCCGGCATCCGGACCCGGCCAGCCCGGGGAACCCGACGGACACCACCGCCACGACGGATGCCAACGGGAACTTCAGCTTCCCCTCGATCCCCATCGGCAAGCACCGGATCCAGGTCACCGTGGG
>CAZHST010000060.1:0-15692 GCA_964535215.1 uncultured bacterium | reverse complement strand
GAAGGAGAACGGAAATGTTGACCTTGGCGTTAGATCCCAGCCTGGCGGAGACGGGGGTGGCCATCCTGGATCAGAGGACGGAACAGGTCATCACCACGTTGGCCATCAAGACGAACCCCGCCCACCCGGAGCAGGATCGGCTCCGGGTCCTCCAGGAGGGCCTGGTGCGTCTGATCAAGAAGCTGAAGCCGGTGGACCTGGCCATCGAGTTGCCGTTTGTCGGGGTGAACCCGGATACCGCCTTGAAGCTGGGCGGCGTCCGGGGGATGATCCTCACCCTGGCCAACCTCCACCATCTGCGGGTCTACGAGTACACCACCTTCGAGGTGAAGCAGGCGGTGTCCGGAAACAAGACAGCGGACAAGGAGCAGGTCCGGCGGATGGTGAAACGTTTGACGGGGATCTCCGTGGCCAACGACAACATCAGCGACGCCATCGCCGTGGGCCTCTGCCACCTCCGCCATCGGAAGGTCCAGCAGGCGGTCAGGGGGACGAGGTGAGACGACAACGTCGAGCGTCAGCCCAATGCCTCGTCTGTCAACGGGGGCTCCAGGGGAAGCAGGAGAAGTTCTGCTCTGCGGCCTGTCGCAAGCGGGCGCTGGCGGAGGCGGTGCGGGCTCGGCGGAAGCAGGGGCATGTCCACCAGTTCCAGTGTCCGTGGGGGGCCCTCCTCCGGCTGGGACGGCCCTCGAAATACCCCTGAGGGGCCGCTACAAAAGTTTGTACGGGGTGGATCGGCAAGAAGGGGAGAGGAACAATAGGGTGGGGTGGGAGCAGGAGAACGCGAACGGAGCTGACTGGGGTGGGCGCCAGTTCCTCCGGCTCACTGAGGTGGCCGCCTACTTTGGGGTCTCCACCCGGACCCTCTACCGCTGGATCGAGCAGGGGCTTTTACCCGCCTACAAGGTGGGGGGGTGCCTCCGGGTGAAGATCGTGGACCTCCAGCAGTTTGAACAGGAGGCCCGGGTGGAGTAGCCAGGCTCCACAGCCGGTCAAACTCAGCCTGGAAGCGGGAGTAAAGGGCCGGATCCTCCAGCACGAGGAGTGCGTCGTAGTTCCTGTACTCCCCATCCGTCGAAAAGTTCATGCCGCCGGTGAGGAGCCATCGTCCATCGACCAGCATGAACTTGTGATGCATCAGGCCGGGTCGCTTCTTCCCGGCTCCAGGGGTCAGGGTGCGGAGAGGGATGGAGGGCTTTTCCCCCGGGGGAGAAGTAGACCTCACTCATAGTGGGTGGTGAATAGTGGGTAGTGGGTAGTGATCCGATCACTATTCACTAAAGGGCTGGTTCCAGCGGGCCTCCTCCCCTTCCAGTTGGGGGGTCTGGGCAAAGCGCCAGCGGCGGAGGAGGCGAGTGACTTCCTCGTGAACGGCTCGATAGCTCAGGGGCGTCTTCGCGTCAAGGAGGACCTGGGCCAGGGCAGCGGTGAAGGCCCCCTGGATCCGCTTCCCGAAGCGATCCTCCTCCGACACTTCATCCTCCCGGCAGGCTGAAAGAAGCAGGTGGCCCAGCTTGACATTGACCAACTCCTTGATGGGCGTCCTCATCCTCCCGGTGCAGGCGCATCCCGATTCCACCGCCAGGAGGTCCCGGGGGCTGGGAAGGAAGCGGGGCGTCCTGAAGCCTTGGATGGGGAGGGCGCGGGTGATCGTGCCGGAGAAGCAGGTGTCGATGATGACGGTCAGCGAGACCCCCTCCGGCACCCGCTTCAGGAGGGCCGACAGCTCATCATCCCGAAGCGGCGCTCTCCAGCTATGGTCATGCGTGACCAGGACCTCATCCCGCTGATCGGCCTCGTCCCCGTCCTGGTCCGGGACATTCGTCCCGTGGCCGGAGTGGTAGTAGACCAGCACATCCCCCGGCTGGGCACCCTGGACCAGGGTCTTCAGCGCCTGGAGGATGGCCCCCTTCGTCGCGGCAGCATCGGTGAGCACCGTGAGGTCCTGCCGCTTGAAGCCGAAGCGCCGGAGGACCCGGCTCATCAGCTTGACATCGTTCACACACCCCCGGAGATTCGCTCCCGGGATGCGGTATCGGTTGATCCCCACCAGCAGGGCTTTCTTCATGGCATCCTCCTCGGTTTGGCTGGCTCTTTGTCCTTCGCAAAATAGGCGAACAGGGCCAGGGCGAGCGATCCCGCGGCATCCAGGATCGGGGCCAGGTCGGGGACGAGGGTCTTGAGCCAGGGAAGGAGCGCCGCCAGCAACCCCGTCACCGTCGTCTTCCAGTCCGTCATGGGGTCCTCCTTTCCTTTGGTTGAGGGGGCCTACCCAATTTCGGCGGGCAGGTCGGCCAGGCCCCAGGCGGTGAGATCAAACCGTTCGTTGTGGACCACTCCAGTGCCTGTCGCGAGGCACCGGGTCCGGGCCAGGACATCCGCCTGAACCCGGGGGGTGGCCTCCTCAGCCACCGCCTGGGCCAGGAGGAGCCGGAGCCCCTGTTCGTCTTCCACCGGGCCGGCCTTCATCGCCTTTGCCAGTTTCGCCTTGGCCTGAGGGGGGATTCCCCCATGCTGCACCTGGATGTTGAAGCACAAGGCGATGCCGAGCTCGGTCTTGAGCCCGTAGCGGCGGGCGGTCTTCAGGGCAGGGCGAAAATAGCCCTCATAGGCCTCCCGACGCTGGAGGGCCTGGACGGGCTCTTGCTCCCCGAAGGCGGCGAAGGCCGAGCGCCAGGGCTCGGCCACCTGAATCTTCGAGGCTCCAAGGCTGATCCGGTTCGCCCAGGCCTCTTGCTCCGCTCGGGGAGCCTGGAGCCATTGGAGCAGCTCCTCGGTCCGCTCCCCAAAGGCCGCCTGGACGAGGGTGGGATCTTCTTGAAACGCCTCCAGGACGATCCGGCGGAGGCTGCCAGATTTCAGGGTGAAGCCGATGATCCCCCACGTGAGCCAGGCCCCATCCCAGTTCCCCCGGAGCGTGGAGAAGCCATGCCCCTCGAAGGCGGCGATGAGCTGGAGGCACCGGTCAAAGAGGGCGGGGATCGGAGTCCCCATCACGGCCTCCCAGGTGGCGCCATCCACCTGGCCGGTGGCAGGCAGGGCATGGGCTTCCTGGTAGCCCCGCACCCCGGCTTCCGTCTTCGGGCCAAAGAGGCCATCGAGCACCCCGGCATAGAAGGGACGAAGCCGGGCCTGGAGCTTCCGGATCAGCCACCCCCGTGCCCCGCGAGCAAAGACACACCGGGGCATCGTTACGTTCCAGCCACGAGGTCCTTGAGCACCTTCCCGGGCCGGAACCGGGGCACCGTCCGGGCCGGGAGGCGGATCGCCTCTCCCGTTCGGGGATCCCGCCCCGTTCGAGCCTTCAGGGTCGTGGGGTAGAACTTCCCGAAGCCGGTGTAGGCCACCGACTCCCCCCGGGCCAGGGCCTCGGCAAGGGCCTGAAAGGTCGCTTTGAGCACAGCCCGGATCTGTTTCTTGGTGGTGCCCTGGACGGCCTGGGAAACGGTGTTCAGAACGTCCGCCTCATGCAGCACCCGGGCCTTCCGCTTGGGCGGTCGAATCGGTGGTCGCGTCAACGCTTTCTCTGCCATCGTTTCCTCCCTTCCCCTTGAACCCTTTGCCCTAGCGTTTCAGCGCACTCAGGAGCCCCTGGAGCAGGGGAATCAGGGCCTGGGCCACCGGAAGCCAATCCACCGCACGGCCCGGTCGCAGGGCTGCGATGGACTTCACCGGCTGGCTCCTGGCTGGTTTCGTCTTCTTCTGCTTGGCTGGTCTCTTAGGCCTGGACCGATGGAGCGCCATCAAATCACCCCCTTTCGTTAGCGCTTGGCGATGAGCTGGAGCAGGACCTTCTCCAGGTCACTTTGGGCCCGGAGGAGCTTATTGGTCGCCTCTTCCTGCGCCCGGTGGAACTCCTGGGCCAGGCTGTCGATCTTCTCCGTCAGCCGGGTGATCGCCTCCAGCAGTTGCTTCGAGAAAGCCACATGCTGCCAGACGAGGTAGAAGAGGAGGAGCGCCGGGACTCCGGCATTGGCGAACAGTTTCAGAAGCTCCAGCTCCATGCCCTTGAGCATGCCGGAACGAGGGAAGGCTGTCGAGGACGGGTGTCAGCGCATGGCAAAGAATCGGCCTGCCTGTGCGTCGCACGCAGACAGGAAGGTCAGCTTGGGGGGAGGGCTTTTGGGTGGGGGGAGCAATCGGAAGGCGGCTCCGGGTGGGCTCGCCGATGGAGCTGGCCCTGGCCGCCGGGATCTTGCTCCTCAGCCTCGTCGTTCAGCCTGGCGGCGGGGGAGGCTTCTTGAAGAGGCCCTGGGGGCGGCTCTATGAGGAGGGGGTGATCGACAAGCGGGAGTACCTGGAGCACCGGTTCCGGGTATTCTGACCCGTCATAACAGAGCTACGCTTCAGATATCAGTCCCTGAGGACTATCCCCCTTACTATAGGAGGCGATTTTTCTCCACCTCAGATGGCGTCAGTCCCCCTTCCCTGCCTGCCTTGATAACCCTTGAATTTGCCCTAATACTGTGGCATAGTTGACGACACAATAGAAATGCTAAAGGGCAGAGACCCGATTTCGAGGTCACATGCCACCGGAAATTCTCCCAGGCTCCATCCTCGAAGGCCCGCAGTTCGACGAGCCTATGCGGGTTGAGACCGTCGTAGCCAACGGACCGGGAATCTGGACCGTTGGTCTCGTTGGGATGCGAACGGAGTGGTTCCGCAGGGTAACCCTCACCATCCAAGACCTCAAAACCATTCGCATCCAGATTGTCGGCCCCACCTACGATGGCGACGGCCAGCTCCTCCGCCTGGGACTCCAAGCCTATACCCTGGGGATCGCCTACGAGTTCGATCCCTACTTCGGACTCTCAGTCTCCCGTGTGGATCCGCTGCCCCATCAGCTTGAGGCCGTCTACGAGTACCTCCTCAAACTCCCGAGGGTGCGTTTCCTTCTGGCCGACGATGCAGGAGCGGGAAAGACGATCATGGCGGGCCTCCTCCTCCGGGAGCTGAAGCTCCGGGGGCTGGTGGAGCGGATTCTGATCGTCTGCCCGGCCAACCTCACGTTTCAATGGCAGAGGGAGCTCAGGGAGAAATTCGACGAGAAGTTCCTGGTCCTGAAGGGTGACGACATTCGAGAGCAATTCGGCATCAACCAGTGGCTCGAAAACGCTCAGATCATCACCTCACTGGATCTCGCGAAACGGAAAGAGATCCTGCCTGGGCTCCGGCAGGTCCACTGGGACCTCGTGATCGTGGACGAAGCTCATCGGATGTCGGCGTCGGACCCCGAGCATAAGACGCTCCGGTACCGGCTGGGGGAACTTCTCCGCGACACGAGCGACCATTTCCTCTTCCTCACCGCCACCCCGCACAAAGGGGATCCGGCCCATTTCAGCTTTTTCCTCCAGCTCCTCGATCAGGACGCCTACGCCGATGTCCGCTCCATCCGGGAGGCGATGGAGCGGCGGCGGGCCCCGTTCTATCTCCGGCGGACCAAAGAGGCCATGGTGTACTTCCCAGAACACCAGCCTGATGGGAGTTGGGTGGCCAAAAAGATCTTCACGAAGCGCATCCCGCACACGGTCGAGTTCCTCCTCGATGGCCCAGAGTTCGACCTCTACCGGGCGGTGACCCGCTTTGTCAAAGAGCAGAGTGCCAAAGCGGCCGCCGAAGGGGATGATCCCCGGTCCCGGGCCGTGGGCTTTCTCATGGCCCTCTACCAGCGGCGGCTCGCCTCCAGCACCTATGCCCTCCGACGGTCGTTGGAAAACCGGGCGAGCCGCCTTGAGGAGCTGCTCCGAAAAGCAGAGAAGCTTCTGCGGTTCGCTCCCCCTGAGCTTCCGGATCCAGAAGAGCTTGAGGAGATGGAGGAGGCAGAGCGGGAATGGCTCGAAAACGCCTTACAAGTGATCACCATCGCCAAGAATCCCCAGCAAGTGTCTGATGAGATGGCTCAATTGAAGGCGTTAGCCGAACGGGCCAAGGAGGTCGAGGAGGCCGGGGTGGAAACAAAGCTCTCCCGCCTCCGAAACCTCCTTCACGAGGAAGGGTTCTTCGACGATCCTCAAAAACGCCTCCTCATCTTCACCGAGTTCCGGGACACCCTCGACTACCTCGTGAAGAAGCTCAAGGAGTGGGGCTTTAGGGTCAGCTTTATCCACGGCGGGATGAAGCCGGGCTCTCGCGATGAACCCGACACTCGTCTTTACGCTGAGCAGCAGTTCAAGGAAGGGCAGATCCAGGTCCTCGTAGCGACCGAGGCAGCCGGTGAAGGGATCAACCTCCAGTTCTGCCATATCCTGTTCAACTACGACATCCCCTGGAACCCGAACCGCCTCGAGCAGCGGATGGGGCGGATCCACCGCTACGGCCAGACCAAAGACTGTCTCATTTTCAACTTCGTAGCCGGCAACACCATCGAAGGGCGAATCCTCAGGAAGCTCCTCGAGAAACTCCAGGCGATCCGCGATGCCCTCGACGACGACGCGGTCTTTAATGTCGTCGGGGAAGTGCTCCCCGCCGCCCAGATCGAGCGGGTTCTCCGGGACTACTACGCCGGTCAGCTCAGTGATGTCGACCTTGAGGAACGCCTCCTTCGGAACGTGGATGAAGAGAAGTTCCGGGCCATTTGCCAGAATGCCCTTGAAGGGCTTGCCACGAAAACGCTGAATTTGGCGATGCTGATTGAACGGAAGGCGAAGGCCCAGGAGCGTCGCGTGGTCCCAGAGACCGTGGCCCGGTTCCTCAGGGAGGCCGCCGCCCCCATTCCGTTCTCCCTCAAACCGGTGCCCACCCTGCCTCACACCTTCGACCCGGTCGGGCCAACCCCGCCGATCCTCAGGCGATACGAACGGCAGCCGGACTGGAAGCTTCCCCCTCTCGCGAACCGGTACCCCCGATGCTCGACCGACCGCGACACGGCTGAAACGCACAACCTGGAGTGGGTGACCCCCGGCCACCCCCTCTTCGAGGCGATTCGTCGCCACACCCTGAGCCAGGCCCAGGAGCCGTTTCAGAAAGGCGCGTGCTTCTATTCCCTGGACCACGACCGACCGCTTCGACTCGATTTCTACCGAGCGCGGGTGGTAGACGGTCTGGGGCAGGTCGTCCACGAACGCCTCTTTGCGGTGGAGGTTCGAGAAGCCGGCGAACCGGTCCTCCGATCCCCGGAGATCCTGGGGAATTGCCTTCCTGCCCCAGCTCCAGAAACCCTCCCTCCCGTCGCGTTGGCACCCGAGGCCCAGGCCTGGCTCCACACCCATGCCTTCCAGCCGTTCCTCGAGGAAGTCAAAAAGGAGCGGCTTCAAGAACTCGAGCGGGTGTCCTTGCATGTGGAGATTTCCTTGACGGAGCTGATCCAGAAAGCCGACGAGCAGATCGGCCGCTTCGCCGAAGCTGCTGCCAGGGGTGATGAGGGGGCTAAGGGGCTTCTCGCCCAGGCGGAGGAGAAACACCAGAAGCTGTTGGAGCGGCGTGAACGCCGGCGCGAGGAGCTGGAGCAGCAAAAAGCCTTGACCCTCCAAGGAGTGGAGCGGATGACCAGCGTCCTCATCCTTCCCCATCCTGAGCGGGAGAGTCCCGAGGTGAAGCGGCTGAAGCCTTCTCCGGAGGTCGAAACCATCGCCATGCAGGTGGCGATGGACTATGAGCGATCCCAGGGTCGCCAGGTCTACGATGTCCATGAGAAGAATCTAGGGTATGATTTGACCAGTGTGGACTTGGGCTCCGGTGAACTCCGGTTGATCGAGGTGAAAGGCCTGGGCGGGCCGACCGGGAGAGTGCTCCTCACCCCGAACGAGCGGCGCGTGGCGGAAGACCGGCGGGACTGCTACTGGCTCTACGTGGTCACGCACTGCCACACAGAGCCGAAACTCCAGGAACCCATCAGGGACCCGGCCAGGTTCCCCTGGCACGCGGTCACGAAAGTTGAGCACTACTGGCTGGAAGTGGACGCCCTGACCCAGCCCATGCAGGTCCGGGAGGACTCGCCGCCTTACGGAAGGTAAAGAAATGGGTGGGAAAAGGATCGTTGATCAAAAGACGTTAGACGAAATCATCCGGCGTATTGTGGAGGTGGCAAAGCCGGAGAAGATCATCTTGTTTGGGTCCGCCGCCCGGGGCGAGATGGGACCCAACAGCGATGTGGACCTGCTCATCATCAAGCGTGGGGCAGATGCTCTCGATCTGATGGGTCAGATCTACAGGAACCTGCACGGGGTTGGCGAGGCGGTTGATGCGATCGTGGTCACACCCGAGGATGTGGAGCGCTTCAAAGAGAGCCACGCGCTCGTCATCAAGCCTGCGCTGAGGGAGGGGAAGGTGGTCTATGAGGCCTCCTGAGCGCTTCCCGCCCGATGACCCTCGGGAATGGGTGAACCGTGCCAGGAGCAATCTAGCTTTGGCGAAGAGCAGCATTCCTGAAGCGTATCTGGAGGACCTTTGCTTTGAGGCCCAGCAGGCAGCCGAGAAGGCCATTAAGGCCGTGCTGATCAGGCGCCACATCGAGTTTCCATACGTGCACGACCTTGCTCGTCTTTTGTCGCTGCTTGAAGAGCAAGGAGAGGAACTCCCGGAGGTGGTCCGAAAGGCTGAAGAGCTCACCCGATACGCCTTGGTCACCCGCTATCCCGGAATCGCGAGGCCTGTTTCCGAGCAGGAGTATGCTGAAGCGGTTGCGATCGCCGAAGCGGTGGTCCAGTGGGCAGAGAAGCGGGTCGGGGATATGCCATGATCCCTAAGGACTGCAAACGGCTGATTGAAGTGGACTTTCCGATTGCGGTCGTCTCAAAGCACGCGGCGCGAGAGAAGTCGATCCGGCATGGACATCCTTCGACGCTGCATCTTTGGTGGGCGAGGCGACCCTTGGCAGCCTGCCGGGCCGTGCTTTTAGGATTGCTGCTTCCTGATCCATGCGATCCTCATTGTCCGGAGGCGTTCAAAACGAAAGTCCGGGAGCTTCTTCCGAAAGTGCAAGGCGTTGTCGGTCCGAATGACGAAGACTTACGAAGGGCCCTCCTCACGTTCATCGGCGACTTCTCAGCTTGGGAATTTTCGGCACATCCCACGTTCCTGGAAGTCGCCCGAGGCCTCGTCAAAACAGCTCATCCTGACGAACCCCCGCTTGTGGTTGATCCCTTCGCCGGGGGTGGCTCCATCCCCCTTGAGGCGCTCCGGCTCGGCTGTGAAGCCTTTGCGAGCGACCTCAACCCGGTCGCCTGCCTCATCTTGAAAGTGATGCTGGAAGATATTCCGCGATACGGACCACAACTGGCCGAGGAGCTTCGGCTGGTCGGGAAAGAAGTCAAAGAGGCCGCGGAAAAGGAGCTTGCTGAGTTCTATCCACTTGATCCTGATGGTTCAAGACCCATCGCCTATCTCTGGGCTCGAACGGTGCGCTGCGAAGCGCCGAACTGCGGCGCTGAGATTCCGCTTGCCCGCTCGTTCTGGCTGTGCAAGAAGGAGAATCGCAAGCGGGCACTCCAGTACAAGGTTGTCCGTCCGAAAGGTGAGACGCCACAGGTGGAGTTCGAGGTCTTCGAGCCAAAGTCGGACAACGATGTGCCACCCGGTACGGTCACGCGGGCCAGAGCGACGTGCCTGTGCTGTGGGGCCGTTCTGCCACCGGAGCGGGTCCGGGCGCAACTTTCTGCCCAGCGCGGCGGGGCCGATGTGGTGTTCTCCGAGCCGCGACCGCAAGGGAGCGGTAGCCCCCGCCGCATCGGCGGTGCGAAACTCCTAGCTGTGGTGACCTTGAAGCCCGGCGAGCAGGGGCGCCACTACCGGTTGCCAATGGAGCAGGACTACCAAGCTGTGTGGAAGGCGATGAAGCGGCTGGAGGCGATCACGAATCCGAGCCGCGACCGTGAGGGAGCGAATATCCCACCGCTCGCTGACACTCGCGGCTCAGATTTGAGTCCGGTGCCGGATGAGCCAACGCCTGAAGGTGGCGGCTCTGGGGCTGGTCGAGCGTTCAGCGTGCAGAAGTACGGCATGCTCAAATGGGGCGACCTCTTCACGGCCAGGCAGAAGCTGGCGCTGGTAACGCTGGTCAGGCTGCTCAATGCTCACCACAGAGGCGCAGAGAGCACAGAGAACAAAGCCCTGAGCGAGGCGGTGCGGACGGCGATGGCGATCGTTATTAACAGGCTGGCAGATGGCAACTCGGCACTATCTAGCTGGCTTTCTTCCCGTGAAGAAGCAAAGCACGTCTTTGCGCGCCAAGCGTTGCCAATGGTCTGGGATTTCTGTGAAGTATTCCTGCTATCCGATGCTACCCGAGGTTATGACGGTGCCCTCGATTGGGTCGCCAAAGTCGTCGAAGCATGGCCCAGCTCTCCTTGTGCCCAAGTCCACCTCGCCGACGCTGCCGCGCACCCGCTGCCGGATGAGACGGCGCAGGTCTGGTTCACCGACCCACCTTACTACGATGCCGTGCCTTATGCAGATCTTTCCGACTTCTTCTTCGTCTGGCTCAAGCGGGCGCTGCCGGGCCATCCGCTCTTGCGCGATCCCTTCGATCCCAAGAATCCGCTCACACCCAAGACGCGGGAGGCGGTCCAGAACGAACGCTCCGAAACCGACGATGGCAAGCCCAAGGACAAGGCGTTTTACGAAGAGGCGATGGCGCGTGCTTTTGCCGAAGGCCGTCGCATCCTGCGCGAGGATGGCGTCGGCGCGGTCGTCTTCGCCCACAAGACCACCGAAGGCTGGGAGGCGTTGCTTTCCGGCCTGATTCGCGGCGGCTGGACGATCACCGGCTCCTGGCCCATCGCTACTGAAATGGCTTCGCGCCTGCGCGCCCGTGAATCGGCGGCGCTTGCCACGAGCGTCCACCTCGTCTGCCGCCCTCGGTCTGAAGACGCTCCCGTGGGTGACTGGGCTGAGGTGCTGCGCGAGCTGCCCAAGCGTGTGGGCGACTGGATGGAGCGCCTTCAGGCTGAAGGTATCCGGGGCGCCGACCTCGTCTTTGCCTGCATCGGGCCGGCGCTCGAAATCTTCAGCCGCTACTCCAAAGTCGAGACAGCAGAAGGTCAAGAAGTCCAGTTACCCGAGTTTTTGGAAAAGGTCTGGGAGATCGTGGGCCGGACAGCGTTGGAGCAGGTCCTTGGCACGGCAGAGGCCAGAGCCCGGAACAGCGCAGCAGGAGCCCTTGAAGAGGATGCCCGGCTGACAGCCCTCTTTCTGTGGACCCTCCAATCCACCAATACGGAAGCAGAAGCCACCAGTGAAAACGGCGAAGAAGTGGAGGATGATGAAGAAGAATCCGAGCCGCAACCGTCAGGGAGCGGTCAGAAGAAGGGCGGCTACACGCTCATCTTCGATGTCGTGCGCCGATTTGCCCAGCCTCTAGGCATCCACCTCGACGACTGGGAGGGGCGGATCATCGAGACCAAGAAAGGGGTGGTGCGCCTTTTGCCGGTGCGTGAGCGAGCCACGCAGCTTTTCGGCAAAGAAGGCGCCTCAGCCGTTGCAGACCAGCTTGAGAGAAGCCGGGGACGCACACCCCAACTGAGTCTCTTCCTCGAAGCGGACAGGGGAGCGGCACCAGAGATCAAGAGCCGCGGCCGGGGACGACGACCGCATCGGAGCCGTGACCGTGAGGGAGCGGAGAGAGAAGTCCCCTCCCTTACTGTCGGGGCTCGGAAGGAAGCCACGACACTGGACCGGGTCCATGCCGCTATGCTCCTTCAGGCCAGCGGCCGGACCCAGGCCCTCCGCGCGCTGCTCGCCGCCGAGCTTGAACGCGGCCCCGATTTCCTGAGGCTAGCCAACGCCCTCTCCGCGTTGTATCCTAAGGAAAGCGAGGAGAAACGGCTTTTGGACGCGATGCTCCTGGCCGTGCCACGGTAAACGGTAAAAGGAGGTCGTAAGAATGGGGATCACGGATCGAATCGAGATCAATCCGAATGTCATGCTGGGGAAGCCGGTTATCCGGGGGACACGGATTCCGGTCGAGCTGATCTTGAGGAAGCTGAGCCAGGGCGCCAGCGAGGCTGATTTACTCGATGCCTACCCACGCCTCACACCGGAGGACATCCGGGCGGCCATCGGCTATGCCGCAGATCTTGTGGCCCATGAGGAAACGGTACTGGTCGAGTCACCCCGCAAGCGAGCCAAGCGCTGAGGGATGCGGTTCCTCGCCGATGAAAGCTGTGACTTCGCGGTGGTCCGCGCGCTGCGAGCTGCCGGCTATGATGTGGTGGCTGTTGCGGAGGTTTCCCCGCGGGCCGAAGATGAGGCCGTCATCGATCTTGCCCTCCGTGAGGGACGGATCTTGCTCACGGAAGACAAAGACTTCGGCCAGTTGGTCTATGCGAATCTCCAAGCGACAGGCGGTGTCCTCTTCCTTCGGTTCCCTGCAACGGCGCGGGCGAAGCTTTCCAACACCGTGCTCGAGCTTGTGAGACGACGGGGAGAGCAGCTTATCGGGCGCTTCATTGTGGTGCAGCCTGGTCGGGTTCGGATCGGCCGAAGCCCAGGGGGCTGAACGGATGGAACCATGGTACAAAATCGCTACACCGCGTAAGGAGGTCCGGGAGGGACGATCCTTCAACCCGGACGAGTTTGCCATCGCCTTGGAACAGGTGGTGGCGGGCACCGCGCCCGAGGACTACCGGGACCCGATGCGGTTCTTTGATCGCACCTGCTTCACGCGGGCGCTCAAGGAGCACGCCGGGATGATCCTCTGGCGACTCGCGGGGAGAACCGAAAGCACGGCGCCGGTGCTCACGCTCATCACCCAGTTTGGGGGTGGGAAGACCCATACTCTGACGGCCCTGTATCACTTGGTCCACAACAGGAAGAACGTCGCGAAACATGGGGGGGTGCAATCCCTCCTCCGGGACACCGGTCTTTCAGAGATCCCACCTGCTCGCGTGGCGGTCTTTGTAGGAAATGCCTGGGATCCCGAAGGGGGCCATGAGACGCCCTGGATCGACATCGCGCGGCAACTGGCCGGTGACGCGGGCGTCGCCGCCCTGGGTCCAGCCGCACGAACGGCACCACCCGGAACAGAGAAACTCTGGAATGTCTTTGCGGCGGCTGAGGCTCCTGTTCTCATCCTGATGGACGAGGTCCTCAATTTCTTTAACCGCCACCGGAGCCTGGCCGAGCCCTGCTACGCCTTCTTCGATAACCTGGTGAGGGCCCTCACGGGGATCACCCATGGGGCGGCCCTGATCAGCCTCCCCCGGAGTCAGATCGAGATGACGGACTGGGATCTTCGGTGGCAGGAGCGGATCACGAAGGTCTTCAAGCGAGTGGCGAAGGATCTCATTGCCAATGACGAATCGGAGATCAGTGAGGTCGTCCGCAGGCGACTCTTTGAGGATCTCGGGAGCGACCGGGTGCGGAAGAACGTGGCGAAAGCCTACGCGGACTGGTGCTTTGAGCGACGAGCACAACTTCCTCCTGAATGGACAGCGGTGGATACAGCAATCACCGAGGCTAGAGCCCGAGAGTTCCTCCAGCGTCGCTTCGAGACCTGCTATCCGTTCCATCCGGCAACCCTCACCGTCTTCCAGCGGAAGTGGCAGACACTCCCCCAGTATCAGCAGACCCGGGGGACGCTCGCGATGCTCGCCCAGTGGATCTCCTTGGCCTACCGGGAGGGCTACCAGCGCGCCCGTCGGGAACCATTGATCACTCTTGGCTCCGCGCCGCTGGAGGTGCCGGAGTTCCGGGCTGTGATTCTGGGCCAGCTCGGAGAACCCCGGCTGGATGCCGCCATCGAAGCCGACATTGCCGGAGCCCATAGCCACGCCCGCGCCCTCGATGCCGACACGACAGGTCCCCTGAAAGACATCCACCGCCGCGTGGGATCGGCCATCCTCTTCGAATCCTCCGGCGGCATGGTGGACAAGGTGGCGCATCTCCCAGAACTCCGCTTCGCGCTTGGAGAACCGGGGCTCGACACGACCTCCATCGATACCGCCGTGGATGCCTTGGAGCGGAAGGCCTTCTACCTCCGGAAGGTCGGCACCCTAGGCTTCCGCTTCGGCTCAAAGCCCACCCTGAAGAAAGTGGTGAATGACCGGCGGGCTTCGCTCGACGAGGGGGAGGTCGCCCGCGCGACGCGGGAGCTGATCCGGAAAGAGTTCGAGCGGGGATCGAGCGTTCCCCTCCTCTCCTTTCCTGAAGACGCAAGTGCCATCGCTGACACGCCCAGGCTCACGGTTGTCGTGATGGATCCTGGGCAAGAGTGGAACGGTTCCCAAGCCCTTCGGGAGCGGCTCGCTACCTGGATTCGAGAGCGGGGAGGCTCCCCTCGACTCTACCCGGCTGCCCCCCTCTTTGCCCTCCGCAAGCCAGGACGGGATCTCCAGGAGAAGGTCGAACTCTGGTTGGCCTGGAAGCGAGTAGCCCGTGAGATCGACGAAGGAACACTCGGGGCGGAATTCGACCGGGCGGAGCGAACGGAAGTGACGGCGAAGGTTCGGGATGCCGAGGAAGCAGCCCGGGATGAAGTGTGGGCGAGTTACCGGTTTGTGGTCCTGGCCGACCGGGCGGAGCCGGATGGACTGAAGGTGATCGATCTTGGCGCCGGTCATGCGAGTGCCGCCGAAACCCTCGTCGGCCGGATCATCGCTGCCCTGAAGGCAAACGGCCTCCTCAGTGAATCAATCGGAGCCGGCTACCTCGAACGAAACTGGCCACCGGCCCTTAAGGACTCAGGGGTCTGGCCCCTGGCAAGCCTCCGTCAGAGTTTCCTCAATGGGACTCTTACCCGGCTCCTCGATCCAGATGCCGTGCTCCGCACGAAGATTATCGAGTTCGTAGATCGTGGCGACTTTGGCCTCGCCTCGGGCGCCCATCCCGATGGCACCTTCGAGCGGGTTTGGTTTCAAGAGTCCGTGGCTCCGGAGGAAGTTGTCTTCGACCCCGATGTCTTTCTCCTCACGAAAGGACGGGCGAAAGCCCTGAAGGAAGCAGCCCTGGCTCCTCGACCAACCGAGGTGGAAACGACCACAGCAGAAGCTCAGCCCACTGTTACACAGCCACCAACTATCGAGGTTACTCTAACCGAAGCAGTCGGTAAGCGAATTCTCCGTATCACTGGCGTAATCCCTCCAGAAGTCTGGAACCGTCTCGGAACAAAGCTCCTTCCCAAGCTTCGGTCTGGCTCTGACCTCCAACTGAACGTCAATTTTACAGTCACCGTAGACGCCCAGACCGCCTCAGCCTTCGAAGCTGAGGTAAGACAGGCTTTGCAAGACTTAGGGCTTGCCGGGAAAGTGAAAATTGAGGAGGGGAAGGACATTTTAGGAGGTAGTCCCTAGCCTCCTTCGCGTTTGCGTTTCTCAGAAGCGGGTCAATCCTGTGGCTTTGATCCTTCCTGGACGCAGGCTTTGCGAAATGGGCACGCCTTGCATCACTAGCCGTGCAGGCTTGCATAGGTTATCTACCGAACCATATACGGCGCTGGGGCGCCGGGGAGATCGGCGGGCGCTGGTCGGTAATTCGGGCGGAGCACGATCGGATCGAGGCGGGAGCGCCGCCCCGTCTTCTCATCAGAAGATTCCCCCGCCCTCCCACCACTGCTCCCCAGTGGGGGGCTCCCCCTCCATCAGTGCAACCGAGGCATTGCTGGACCACCTCAGCCTTGTCTAGCCGCCGGGACCTTGACGTGATTCCGTTGCCCCACCCTTGATCGGCGCGTCATGCCCCCTGCATGGCGCCCTTCGGGCGGCAGGGGGCTCGCCGCGCCGGAGCCGCCTTCGGCGGCCTTGAGCCCTACCGTGGCCGTG
>CAZHST010000059.1:0-16176 GCA_964535215.1 uncultured bacterium | reverse complement strand
AGGGCGGCTGCCCGTTCGATCCCGTAGAGCTGGTCCATAATTCCAGCTTAGCGAACATGAGTTTTCCAGTCAATCAGAATGGATGCTTATGCTGAAACTCCAACATAAGAACCGAAACGTCGCCTGATGTCCGGCTCCTCCTTGAAGATTGGCGATCAGTCGCAAGCTGCCAGCGATGATGCCGGCTCGGCACCGTGCGGCGAAGGGCCTAAGAAAATCCATGAGTTAGCTGGATTATCCGGTGCTGCCGGGCACCAGGAAACAGCGATAACCCTATGAGGTTCCTGAACAAGGGTCCTCTTCCCCCTTTCGAGGCTTTGTCAGGAGTGTCCTCAATGTTTTCAATGGGTTAGCTAGGGCCTGAGCTTATGTTGGAATTTCAGGATGCTTATGAATACCTATGAAAAAGCGCAGCTGTTGGCAACCCTTGGCCTTTTTCTTGCATAAACTTCCCCGATCAGAGGTAGAGAAGGTCTTGTCTTTTCTCCCAAGGTCTGGTATAAGGCAGCTATGCTTAAGCGGGGGATTGTTACCCTCATCGGCCTGGGATGGCTGATGGGCCTCCACGTCGCCGCCGGGGAGGAGGTCTACGTCCGGGTAGACGAAGAAGGCGTTGTCCACTTCACCAACGCCCCGACCCATCGGGAGTTTCGTCCCGTCTCCCCTCCCGCCGGCCCTTTCTGGTCCTTCTCCGACCAGTACGCCTCCCTGATCCGGACCGCCGCCGATGAGCATAAAGTTGACCCTGCCCTGATCCATGCCATCATCCGGGCCGAATCCAACTTCAACCCCTCCGCCGTCTCGCGCAAGGGGGCGATGGGGTTGATGCAGCTGATGCCCCAGACCGCTTGGGAGCTTTCCGTTCGAGACGCCTTCGATCCCAAGGCCAACATCACCGGGGGGGTTCGATACCTGAGACGGCTCCTGGATCGCTTCGAGGGGAACGTAAGCCTTGCCCTGGCCGCCTACAACGCCGGGGAGAATGCGGTCCTCCGCTATGGCGGGATCCCTCCCTACCAGGAGACGAAGGAGTACGTGACGAAGGTCCTCTCCCTCTACCGGGGTCAGGGGAAGACTCTCCCCTTGAACGGCAGGCCGGCCCCGAAGGGAAGCCCCTCGCCCCCACCCCTCAAGGTGTACCGGTATGTCGACGAGACCGGCGCTGTCCGCTACACCAACGTTCCCCCCTTGTTCCTCCAGCGGGTAGCAGGCCCCCCTGACGGCCGCTAGGGCGTGAAGAGAGCTGGAGGGGAACATCCCCCCTCCTGTCCCCCTCCAAGCAGGGGGAGGCGGTAGGCTGCCAGGGCCCTCGATCCCCCCTCCCCGTTGGCTCGGAGCCTCCTCTGGGTGGAGGAATTCCTTGACAGGGGAAGCGAGGCAACGGTACCATAATCTGAGATTTTGCAAGGCCTTGGACCTTTTCCCGGAAGGAGGGCCATCGTGAAACGGTTAATCGAGGTGGATCCCGAGATCGCCGAGGTCCTCCGTTTGGAGACGGAGCGGCAGGCCACCAAGCTGGAGCTGATCGCCTCAGAAAACTTCGTGAGTGAAGCGGTCATGGAGGCCGCCGGTTCCCCCCTGACCAACAAATACGCGGAGGGGTATCCCGGAAGGCGCTACTACGGGGGCTGCGAGTTCGTGGATCAGGCTGAGACGTTGGCTATTGAGCGGGCCAAACAGCTCTTCGGGGCTGACCATGTGAACGTCCAGCCCCATTCCGGCACCCAGGCCAACATGGCCGTCTACTTCTCCATCATGGAACCGGGGGACGCCTTCATGGGCTTAAACCTGGCCCACGGGGGCCACCTGAGCATGGGGAGCCCGGTGAACTTCTCCGGCCGCCTGTTCAAGGTCATCCCCTACGGCGTTGATCCCAAGACGGAGCAGGTGGACTTCGATCAGGTCCGCCGCCTGGCGCTGGAGCACCGGCCGAAGCTGATCGTGGTGGGGGCGAGTGCCTACCCCAGGATCCTGGATTACGCGAAGTTCCGGGAGATCGCCGATGAGGCCGGTTGCCTGCTGATGGCCGACATCGCCCACATCGCCGGCCTGATCGTGGCGGGCCTCCATCCTTCCCCGATCCCCTTCTGCGAGTTCGTGACGACAACCACCCACAAGACCCTGCGGGGCCCCCGGGGAGGGATGATCATGTGCAAGGCCGAGTACGCCCCGGTCTTGAACAAAACCGTCTTCCCCGGGTTCCAGGGGGGGCCCCTGATGCATATCATCGCGGCCAAGGCCGTCGCCTTCAAGGAGGCCCTCCAGCCCGATTTTAAGGAGTACCAGCGCCAGATCGTCGCCAATGCCAAGGCCCTGGCCGAGGAGCTCCAGCGTCAGGGCTTCCGGCTGGTCTCGGGCGGGACCGATACCCACCTCATGCTGGTGGATGTCTCCCAGAACGGCCTGACCGGCAAGGCCGCTGAAACGGCGCTGGATCGGGCGGGGATCACCGTCAACAAGAACGCCATCCCCTTTGACCAGAAGCCCCCGGCCACAGCCTCCGGGATCCGGATCGGCACCCCGGCCGTCACCACCCGGGGGATGAAGGAGGGGGAGATGCAGGTGATCGGCCGTCTGATCGCCACGGTCCTGAAGGATGTCGAGGACACCTCCATCCAGGAACGGGTCGCCGCCCAGGTCAAGGAACTGTGTTCCCAATTTCCCCTTTACCCCGAACGGCTCCGGCCACGCCCCGTTGGACCTGAAAAAGAAGGCCACCGGTGAAGTGCCCGTACTGCGGCAGCTCGGACGAGAAGGTCATTGACTCCCGGGAAGGGAAGGATGGGGAGTTCATCCGTCGGAGGCGTCAGTGCCAGCAATGCGGACGGCGCTTCACCACCTACGAGCGGATCGAGGAGATCCACCTCATGGTGGTGAAGAAGGATGGACGCCGGGAGCCCTTCGACCGGAACAAGCTGCTCACCGGCCTTCTGAAGGCCACCCAGAAGCGACCGATCCCTGTGGCTGAGCTGGAAAAGATCGTTGAGGAGGTGGAGGCCAGGCTCCTGGAGAAGCCGGACCGGGAGATCACCTCGAAAGAGATCGGCGAGTACCTCATGCAGCGCCTCCACGCGTTGGACGAGGTGGCCTATGTCCGCTTCGCCTCGGTCTACCGTTCCTTTAAGGACGTGGGCGACTTCGTGGAGGAGATCCGAAGCCTCCTGGAGGCCAACGCCAGGAGGGCCCGAGAAGAACAAGCCAAGCGGGACCCCGAGCCCGGGACCCCGGGGGCTCCTGTCAGTTCAACCGGTTGATCAAAAGATGGCGTACTATCCGTTAATGGTGGATCTCCGGGGGCGGCGGTGTCTGGTGGTGGGAGGGGGCGAGGTGGCCCAGCGGAAGGTGGAGGGGCTCCTCGGCTTCGGCGCCGAGGTCGTGGTGGTGAGCCCCTCCCTGACCCCTCGCCTGGAGGAACTGGCCGTCCAGGGCCGGATCGTCGTCTACCGCCGGACCTACCAGGAAGGGGATGTCAAGGGGGCGTTCCTCGCCATCGGAGCCACCGATGATCGGGAGACCAACGCCCGGCTCGCGAAAGAGGCGCAGGTGGAGAAGGTCCCTGTGAACGTCGCGGACGATCCCGAGCTTTCGACGTATCTGGCCCCCTCCATCGTCCGGCGGGGGGATCTGGTCATCGCCACCTCCACCGGCGGCGTGAGCCCTGCGCTGGCGAAGCGGATCCGGGAGGAGCTGGAGGCCCGGTACGGGGAGGAGTACGGCGACCTGCTGGAGGCCCTGAAGAAGCTCCGGGAGCGGGCCCAGCGCGAGATCGCCGATTTCAAGCGGCGGAAAGAACTCCTGACGGCCCTGGTCCGCCTCGATTCCCTGGAGCTGTTCCGCCGCGATCGCCTGGCCTGGGAGGAGCAGGCCGAGGCCCTCTTCCGGCAACTCCGGCCGATCCCCCTCCCCTCACCGTAACGGACCCCCGCATGCGACACGGGTTCTGGGATGGAGAGCACCCTCATCTATCTGGCGTTGGGCTTTTACCTGGTGGCAACCCTGGCCTACCTCTGCCCCCTGGTCATCAAAGAGGGTTTCATCTCCCGTCTGGCCAGCGCCTCCACCCTTGCCGGCTTCGGCACCCACTCCCTGGCCCTCCTGACCCGAATCTACCACGCCGGTCATCCCCCGCTCAGTAACCTCTACGAATCCCTCTCGGTCTTCGCCTGGGCCTTCGTCCTGATCTACCTTTTCATCGAGTTCCGGTACAGGAACAAAGGGATCGGCTCCTTCATCATGCCGATTGTCCTCCTGGCCCTGGGGACGGCGGCCGCCCTCCCCAAGACCTTCCAGGAGCTGATGCCACGGCTCCAGGGCTTCTGGCTCTACCTCCACGTCGGCCTCGTCCTCATCGGAAACGCCGCCCTGGTCTTCGCTTCCCTCGCAGCCTTCATGTACCTCCTCCAGGAGCGCCAGTTGAAGTCCAAGACCCCTGGGGCCTTCTCCCGACGCCTCCCCTCCCTGGACCTCCTGGACCGGCTTGGCTTCCGCTCCCTGTCCATCGGCTTTCCCCTCTTTACGCTCGGTCTCATCACCGGGACCATCTGGGCCGGGTACGCGTGGGGCACGTACTGGGCATGGGATCCGAAGGAGACCAGCGGCCTGATGACCTGGGTGATCTACGCCGCCCTCCTCCACGCCCGCCTCTCCTTCGGCTGGCGCGGGCGGAAGGCCGCCGTCCTTTCCCTGATCGGCTTTGGGGCCATCGTCTTCGCCTTCTTGGGCGTGAGTCTCTCCGAACAGGGCTAGAGCCATGATGGAGATCATCGCCTTAGGCTTAAGCCACAAGACGGCGCCGGTGGAGCTGCGGGAGCAGCTCTCGGTCCCCGAGCAGGAGCTGCCCAAGGCCCTGGAGCTGCTGGGCCGGGCCCCGGCCATCCTGGAGCAGATGATCCTCTCCACGTGCAACCGGGTCGAGGTCTACGCCACGGTCGAGGACGTGGAGGAGGGAAGGGCCGCCATCGTCCGCTTCCTCTCGGAGTACCATGGAATCGACAGGGCCCTCTTCGAGGGGACCCTCTACCTGTACACCCAGGCGGAGGCGGTCCGGCACGTCTTCCGCGTGGCCTCGAGCCTGGATGCGATGGTGATCGGCGAGCCCCAGATCGTGGGTCAGTTCAAGGCCGCCTACCAGGTGGCGTTAGAGCAGGAGGCCACGGGGGCGATCCTGAACCACCTCTGCGAGAGGGCCCTTTACGTGGCGAAGCGCGTGAGGACCGAGACGGGTGTCGCCCAGGCGGCCGTCTCGGTGCCTTCCGCGGCGGTGGAGCTGGCCAAGAAGATCTTCGGGGACCTCTCAGGCCGGACGGCGATGATCCTCGGCGCCGGGGAGATGGCGGAGCTGGCGGCCCGCCACCTCCTCGACGAGGGGGTCAAGAGCATCATCGTCTCGAACCGGAGCTATGAGCGGGCAAAAGAGCTGGCCGAGAGGCTGCAGGGGAAGGCCATCCCCTTTGCCGAGATCAAAGACGAACTGACCCATGCCGACGTCGTCATCAGCTCCACGGGAGCCCCCCACTACGTCCTCTGGCGCCCTGAAATGGAAACGGTCATCCGCTTACGGAAGAACCGGCCGATCTTCCTGATCGACATCGCCGTCCCCCGGGACATCGACCCCTCCGTCAACGACCTCGACAATGTCTACCTGTACGACATTGACGACCTCGAAGGGGTAGTCCAGGCTAACCTCCGGGAGCGGAAGAAGGAGGCGGAACGGGCCGAGGCCATCGTGGAGAAGGAGGTGGCCCATTTCCTCTCATGGCTGAAGAGCTTAGAGGTCGTCCCGACCATCGTGAGCTTACGGAGGAAGCTCGAGGCCATCCGGGAGGCAGAGCTCGAGAAGACGCTCAACCGCCTCCCCCACCTCACCCCAAAGGAGCGGGAGGTCATCGCCGCCTTAACGGTCTCCCTCATCAACAAGATCCTCCATGAACCGATGACGGAGCTGAAGCGGCAGGCCGCTTCCCGGGACGGCTACCTCTACACCACGGTGCTCCGGAAACTCTTTAGCCTGGACGACGAACAAGGACGGTAAGCCATCAGCTTGCAGCTTTAGGAGGGTTCACAGGGGTGTTCAAGGGGGGCATCAGGATGGCTGATGGCTTGCAGCTCAAGATCGGGACCCGCGGAAGTCAACTGGCCCTGGCCCAGGCGGGATGGGTGGCGGAGGCCCTCCAGCACCGGTTCCCTAAGCTCTCCATCACATTGACCAAGATCAAGACCTCGGGCGACAAGCTGACCGATGCCCCTTTGGCCAAGCTTGGGGGGAAGGGCCTCTTCGTCAAGGAGATTGAGGAAGCCCTTCTCACCGGTCGGATTGATCTGGCCGTCCACAGCTTGAAGGACCTTCCCGCCCACCTCCCAAAGGGCCTCGTGCTGGGGGCCATCCCGTTGCGCGAAGACCCCAGGGATGCCCTGATCTCCAGGGCCGGTCACCCCTTTTCCCGGCTTCCCGAGGGGGCAAGGGTTGGAACCAGTAGCCTCCGGCGGGCGGTCCAACTGCTCCACATCAGGCCCGATTTGGAGATCGTCCCCCTCCGCGGCAACCTGGACACGAGGCTTCGGAAGCTCGAGGGCGAGGGGTTAGATGCCATCGTCGTGGCCGCCGCAGGGATCAAACGGTTAGGCCTGGAGGAGCGGGTGACCGAATACCTCCCGGAGGAGATCTCCATCCCCGCCATCGGCCAGGGGGCGCTGGCGATCGAGGTCCGGGAGGGGGATGCCGTGGGCGATCTGGTCGCAGCCCTCGACCATCCGGAGAGCCGTTTCGCGGTCTTGGCCGAGCGGGCCTTTTTAAAGAGGCTCTTCGGGAGCTGCCAGGTCCCGATGGCCGCCCATGCCAGGCTCCAGCAGGGCCGTTTGGTCATCACAGGGATGGTGGCCAGCCTAGACGGCCAAAAGCTCCTCCGCGACACCCTCGAGGGCAGCCCTCAGGACGCGGAAGCGCTCGGGGCGGCCCTGGCCGAGACGCTCCTGGCCCAAGGCGCCGATAAGCTCTTGGAGGAGATCATCCAGGGGAAATGGGATTCGTCCGCATAACAGCCCGATTGGCCCATCCAAGGGGGGAACCCTGGGAAGAGGTGCCGTGCTTGGTGGACACCGGTTCCTTCTACGTCATTGTGCCCCCGTCGTTCGCCGAGCGACTTGGCCTGGTGGCGGCGGCGGAGCAGGACCTGGGGGTGGCCGATGGTCGGCGGGTGCGAACGCCTTTAGCCATGATCCAGGTGACCCTGCCTTCCCTCCCTGACCGGCAGGTGGTCGTCGTGGCCGCCATCCTCCCCACCCCTGAACCCCTCCTCGGCATCACCGCCCTCGAAGGGCTGGGGGTGACCATCGACCCTGTCACAGGCGAGCTGGCCCCCACACGGACCTATAGGGGCATTCCCGCCTTTTGCGGGATGCCATCAGCCGGTACCGGCAAGGTCTACCTCGTGGGGGCGGGTCCCGGCGATCCGGGTCTGATCACGGTGAAGGGGTTGAAGCTCCTGCAGGAGGCTGATGTCATCGTCTATGACCACCTGGTGGACGAACGGCTCCTCGCTTACGGGAAGCCCGACGCCGAACTCCTCTCCGTGGGAAAGCACGAGCACCGGCTTCCCCAGGAGGAGATCAACCAGCTCTTAATTGAGCGGGCAAGGCCCGGGAAGAGGGTCGTCCGCTTGAAAGGGGGCGATCCCTTCATCTTCGGCCGTGGGGGGGAAGAGGCCGAGGCGCTCGCTGAAGCGGGGATCCCCTTTGAGATGGTCCCCGGGGTGACCTCAAGCATCGCCGTCCCGGCCTACGCCGGCATCCCCCTGACCCACCGGGACTTTGCCTCGAGCGTCGCCTTCTTGACCGGCCATGAGGACCCGACCAAGGAAACCTCCCGGATCGCCTGGGACCGGATCGCGACGGGGATCGACACCCTGGTCATCCTGATGGGGGTCACAAACCTCCCGGAGATCGTGAGAAAACTCGTAGAGGGGGGCCGGGATCCCAGGACCCCCGTTGCTATCATCCGGTGCGGGACGACGGCGGAACAGGAGACCGTTGAGGGAACGCTTGAGACCATCGTGGAGAAGGCTAAGGGCCTGAAGCCTCCGGCCATCACCATCATCGGCCGTGTGGTGGGTCTCCGGTCGAAGCTCCGTTGGTTCGAGGAAAAGCCCCTCTTCGGAAAACGGGTGCTGGTCACAAGGGCCAGGGAACAGGCTCAGACCTTGACCGAACTCCTTGAGGCGTATGGGGCTGACGTGATCCAGGCGCCCGCCATCCGGATCATCCCCCCCGAGGACTGGGCCCCGCTGGATCAGGCGATTGATCGGCTTGACCAGTACCACTGGCTCCTCTTCACAAGCAGAAACGGCGTTCACTTCTTCCTCGAGAGGCTCCGGGCCCGGGGGAAGGACCTCCGGGAGCTGAAGGGACTCAAGATCTCGGCCATCGGTCCTGGGACGGCTGCCCGGTTAGAGGAGGCGGGGATCAAGCCGGACATCGTGGCCGCCGAGTTCCGGGCCGAAGGGTTGGTCGAGGCCTTAAAGGGAGAGGATCTGGTTGGGGCCTCCATCCTCCTCCCCAGGGCGGAGGTGGCGCGGGATGTCCTCCCCGAAGAGCTTCGAAAGCGGGGGGCCAGGGTTGATGTGGTGACTGCCTATCGGACGGGCAAGGCCCCGGAAGTGGCAGGGCAGGTCAAACGGCTCATGAAAGAGAAGAAGATCCAGGTCGTCACCTTTACCAGCTCCTCCACCGTGACGAACCTGATGGAGATGCTTCAAGGGGAGGACCTGAAGGATCTTTTCGACGGCGTGGCGGTGGCCTGCATCGGCCCCATCACGGCAGAGGCGGTGGCCCGGTTCGGCCTGGAGACCCACATCATGCCGGAGGCCTATACCATCCCCGCTCTTGTTAAGGCGATTGTGAAGCACTTTCGGCAGGAGGATCCTGATGATGCCAGTTCCTTTCCTCGACTTGCAAACCCAGTACCGGACCATCCAGGAGGAGGTCGAAACCGCCCTCCGGGAGGTCCTGGCCAGCGGCCAGTTCATCCTGGGCCCTAACGTGGAGGCCCTGGAGCGAGAAGTGGCCGCCTTTTTGGGGGTTCCCTTCGGGATCGGGGTTGCCTCCGGGAGTGACGCCCTCCATCTGGCCCTCCGGGCGCTTGGGATCGGGCCAGGCGATGAGGTCCTCACAACCCCCTTCACCTTCATCGCCACAGCCTCGGCCATCGCCCACGTCGGGGCGAGGCCGGTCTTTGTGGATATTGACCCCCTCACCTTGAACCTGGATCCTAACCAGGTTGAGGACTACCTCAAGGAAAGACCGGTGGCTGGTGACCGGCGACCGGCAACCCGGCCGAAGGCGCTCCTCGTCGTCCACCTCTACGGCCAACCGGCCGACATGGACCCGCTCCTTGAACTGGCCCGGCTCTACAACCTCAAGGTGCTTGAGGACTGCGCCCAGGCCTTCGGGGCCGAATACCGGAAAAGGAAGGTGGGTTCCCTGGGGGATGTCGGCTGCTTCAGCTTCTACCCCACGAAGAACCTGGCGGCCTACGGCGATGGGGGGATGGTGGTGACCGGGGATCCGGCCGTGGCCGAACGGGTCCGGCGTCTTCGCCACCACGGATCGGTCGACTGGCAAAGCTATCAGGAGCTAGGCTTCAACAGCCGCTTGGACGAGCTTCAGGCGGCCGTCTTACGGGTCAAGCTCCGCCATCTCCCGGAGTGGAACGAGCGACGGAGGACCATTGCCACCCGCTACGGTGAGCTGCTCAAGGGGGGGGCTGTCGTCATCCCCCACGAGGTGGATGGGGTCCGGCACGTCTTCCACCAGTACACTGTGAGAGTTGCCCATCGCGACAGGCTCAAGGAGCAGCTCAAGGCTGCAGGGATCGAGACGAGGGTCTACTACCCGCTCCCGTTACACCTCCAGCCGGCCTTCCAGGACCTGGGGTATCGAAAGGGAGACTTCCCCGAGGCCGAACGGGCCGCCCGGGAGGTCCTCTCCCTCCCCCTCTACCCCGAGCTTTCGGAGAACCAGGTGGAAGAGGTGGCCGGGGCGCTGAAGGCCCTCCTTCAGCCCTGGGCGGTGGAAGGGACGAGATAGCAAGCGATGAGGGATCAACCGGGAAGGAGGGAATGGGAGGCGCTCCTGGCCGAACTCAAGGGGGAGGTGATCTGGATCGTTGGGGTCCGTGAGGCGGGCATCCGGTTGGTCTTCTCGGACGGGAAGCTGGT
Organism: uncultured bacterium; assembly: GCA_964535215.1. Taxonomy (GTDB): domain Bacteria; phylum Methylomirabilota; class Methylomirabilia; order Methylomirabilales; family JACQHM01; genus JACQHM01. The sequence goes on along the minus strand of CAZHST010000059.1, from coordinate 5,965 downwards.
CTGAGCCAGGAGAGGGGCTGGAACAACCCGGGGGTGAGGCGATGGGAAACTGTTTAGCCCTGTGTCCATAGACGGCACAGATCTTGCAGAATTTGAGGTCCTGTCGCTCCCCATCTATCCGGAGCTTTCAAAGGAGCAGGTGAAGGAGATCGCAGGGGCGGTGACGGCCCTCGTTAGGGAGAGCTGAAAGTGGATCTGGTCGAAAAGTCTCCAATTCAACCGTCCATCACCGTGATCCACCCACCGCAGGGGGGGTGGGACCTCGGCTGGCGGGAGCTGTGGGAGTACCGGGAACTCCTCTACTTTTTCGTGTGGCGGGACATCAAGGTCCGCTACAAGCAGACGGTCATCGGGGCGGCCTGGGCCGTCATCCAGCCCTTCTTCACCATGGTTGTCTTCAGCCTCTTCTTCGGCCTCTTGGCCAAAATTCCCTCAGAGGGCCTGCCCTATCCCATTTTCTACTACAGCGCTTTGCTACCGTGGATGTACTTTGCCAATGCGCTGAATAGCGCCACCAACACCATGGTCGAGCACCAGCGGGTGATTACCAAAGTGTATTTCCCTCGTCTGATCCTGCCGGTGGCAGCGGTACTGTCGGGGCTTCTGGACTTCGGCATCGCCTTCACGATCCTGATCGGGATGATGGGCTTCTACGGCATCCTGCCCACGCCGGCTCTTTTGCTCCTTCCCCTCTTTCTCCTCTTGGCGGTGGCAACCGCTTTAGGAGCGGGTTTGTGGCTTTCGGCTTTGAACGCCCTTTACCGGGATGTCCGGTATGCCGTCCCCTTCCTGATCCAGTTCTGGATGTTCGCCTCCCCGGTGGCGTATCCGAGCAGCCTGGTCCCGGAGCGGTGGCGATGGCTCTATGGCCTGAACCCGATGGCCGGCGTTATCGAGGGCTTTCGGTGGGCCCTGACAGGCCAGGGCCAGCCCCCCGGCCCCTTGATGTTCGCCTCCGTCGCCGCCGTCCTCCTCGTCTTCCTGGGCGGGCTGGTCTACTTCCAGAGGATGGAAGGTACCATCGCGGATGTGGTGTAACAGACCGAAGACCGGTGACCGCAGACCGAAGGAGGCTCTATGACGGGGGAACCAGCCGGTTGTTACATGTACAAGTTCCAGGAGCTGGCTGTCTACCGGCTTGCTTTGGAGTATATCGATCGAGTGTACGAGGTGAGCGCTCAATTGCCTGATTCGGAGCGATTTAACCTTCGCTCCCAGTTAGAGCGAGCTGGGGCGTCAATTGTACTCAACATTGCTGAAGGGTCCACCGGGCAAAGCGACACGGAACAACATCGGTTCTTGGGTCTTGCTCTGCGGTCCTACATCGAGACGGTGGCCTGCTGGGACATGATTGAACGGAGAGGGTTTCTTCCGCCCGAGAAACTCGCCCCGGTCCGGGAACTTGGACACAAGCTGTTCATAAAGTTGCAGGCCTTCCGTCGTTCACTCGATGGAGGCAGGGGAACGGGCAACCGAGGGAAAGAGGTTCAGCCAAATGCCCCAGCCTCTCCGGCTCCCCGTCTCCGGTCCCCGGTCCCCCGTCTCCGGTCCCCGGTCAGCGAAGCACCATGAGTAACCTCGCCATCCGCGTCGAACACCTGAGCAAGCGCTACCGCATCGGGCAGCGAGAGCAGTATTACGCCCTGCGCGATGCCCCTGCTAACGCCGTCAAAGCTTCGGCTCCAGGGAAGGGGACTCCCCCGAGGCCGAGCGGGTCGCTCAGGGGTAAGTAGGAAGAACTGACGGTGGATCTGGTCGCCAGGTATCTAAAGGACGTTGAGCGGTTGAAGGAGGCCCTCCTGGCCAGCCCGGTCGGGGAGCGGGTGGCGAAGATCTATCTGTTTGGCGGCGTGGCCAGGGGCGCTGTGACTGAACAGAGCGACATTGATGTCCTGATCGTCTTAAGGAACGGAAGAGAGGCAGCAGAGCAGGTCGCCGATGTCCTCCTGTCGCTTCAAATGGAAGGGTGTGGGCCCCTGGAGCCTCTCACTTGCTCGGTGGAAGATCTCATCGCCCCGAAGGACTATTTTCTCTACGCCGTGACCCGCCGAGGGAAGGAGATCTATTCCATGCCGGAGGAGGAGATCAGGCGAGAGGGCGCATGGCGTCTCAGGGATTTAGCCGTCCAGTATCTGGAGGCGGCCGAGGACACCCTTGGGCGAGGCCACCTGCGCCTGGCGCTGGATGGGGCCTATAACGCTGCGGAGCTGGCTGTGAAAGGGCTCCTGCTCTTGATCGGGGTCGAAGAGCTTCCAGGAAGCCACGGGGGCCTCCTTCAGCTTTTCGGGGAGCGCTGGGTGAAGCCGGGGCTGGTGGAGAGGGAGGTTGGAAGAGAGCTGAACCGGGCCCTCGAGTGGCGGAACTGGGCACGCTACCGGTACGAGGCGCGTCTCTCCGATGAGGAGGCCCGGGCCGTTATAAACCTTGCCAGGAACTTGATCAATCGGCTATCGGCCTATCTCGCTCGGCCTCAAGGGTCCTGATCGCCATCTGGAGAATAAGATCGCATCCTTGGTCACCACCGCATCCCTCATCTGTTACAGAAGCACCATGAGTAACCTCGCCATCCGCGTCGAACACCTGAGCAAGCGCTACCGCATCGGGCAGCGAGAGCAGTATTACGCCCTGCGCGATGTCCTCGCCCGCGCTTTCACCGCCCCCTTCCGCCTCCTGAAGCAAATTTCGAAATTCGAATTTCGAAATTCGAAATTGGCCAATCCGAAATCCGCAATCCGAAATCCGCAATCCGAATACATTTGGGCCCTCAAGGACGTCTCCTTCGAGGTCAAGCGCGGCGAGGTGGTGGGCATCATCGGGCGCAACGGCGCGGGCAAGACGACGCTGCTTAAGATCCTCTCCCGGATCACCAAGCCGACGGAGGGCTACGCCGAGATTCACGGGCGGGTGGGGTCCCTCCTAGAGGTGGGCACCGGCTTCCACCCTGAACTCACCGGCCGGGAGAACATCTATCTGAACGGCGCTATCCTGGGCATGAAGAAGGCCGAGATCGAGCGCAAGTTTGACGAGATCGTAGCCTTCGCCGAGGTTGAAAAGTTCATTGATACACCGGTGAAGTATTACTCCAGCGGGATGTATGTGCGCCTGGCCTTCGCCGTGGCCGCCCACCTGGAGCCCGAAATCCTGCTGGTGGATGAGGTGTTGGCTGTCGGCGACTCCGCCTTCCAGAGGAAGTGCCTGGGCAAGATAGGCGATGTAGCGAAAGAGGGACGGACGGTGTTATTTGTGAGTCACAATATGGGGGCTGTGCAGAACCTGTGTGGCGTTGCCCACTTGCTCGACCAAGGGAGGATCCTTGCCTCGGGTAATGTGGGCGACGTTATAAGTCGATATCTGCAGGTAGCAAGTGACTCCAAGCCAAATGCACTTTGTAGTAGAACGGACAGACAAGGCAGTGGCAAGCTAACATTTGTTGATTTTTCTATCTTAGGAACAGTACAGACAAACAATACAGTCGTGTGCGGAGCACCGGCATCGTTTGTCATTAGGTATCAAGGCACTCCCCCTCTTCGAAATGTTCACATATCTATGGCTTTTTATGCTCCTATAGGCGAAGGCGTTCTTTATCTTAGTAATGACCTTGTTGGTAAATGGTTTGACACCCTACCATCAAACGGGGCTTTTGTCTGTCGCTTTGAAAAGTTTCCGCTGTTACCCGGCATCTACAGTGTAAATCTATACTGCACTGTAAACGGCATCCTTGCAGATTGGGTAATTGATGCAGCCCGCATTCATGTTGCAGAAGGGGACTATTTTGGTTCGGGCAAGCTTCCACCAAAAGGATATGGGGCGGTTGTGGTGCCTCATGAGTGGGATGTTATCCAACCTTGATACCTGGTTGCGGCCCATCCTCTGCCAGGCAAGAAAAGGTGCCGCATCAGTACAGAACAACATTTTAGAGAGAAGGTTTCTGATCCATTTCGGGAAATGGTCGCTGCGGCTTATATATCGCAATAGGCCTGTTCCTATTAGCCGAGTGCTTTTTCTTCGAAACCTTGCACATGGTGAAGATGTACTTTTTCCAAAACTCCAGGCCGTAAAAACGACCGGGAATACCCTTCGTAACCCTTTCTTAGCAAGCCAGTTAGCGAATATGGAATTTGGCACATGGAGCCTCTCGACTTCCACGTTAAACTTCTTGGAACGTCAGATTCAGATCCTCAAGCCCCAGGTGGTGTTAGAATTTGGTAGTGGTGTCAGCACCGCTTGCCTTACTCGTTATATGCAAGAGTTGCATGGCAATTCGAATCGCGTGTATGTGTTCTCCATAGAACAGGAATTAAGGTTTGTCAAAAACTCTGTGCAACTCTTAGAAGCTTTACAACTTGAGAAATATGCTCGGATCGTTCACTCCCCACTTCGTGAGCAACTGATTGAAGGTATCCAAACAACCTGTTATGACCTTTCTGGTGATTTCCTTGAGGAATTTTTGGAAGGGAACCATCCTGACTTCGTTGTGATTGATGGTCCAGCAGCAGAGCCAGGAGCCCGATTTGGTACCTTGCCGTTGGTGCGGCCCTTTTTAAACCCCGGGGCATTGTTCTTCCTCGATGATGCTTTAAGAGATGGAGAACTTAAAGTCGCTCAGCTATGGAGCCAGCTTCCGGATGTGCGAGTTCAGGGACTGTATCTCTTTGGAAAAGGCCTTTTGGTCGGGCAAGTTGGGAAGGCATTAGACAATGCGCTTTCTCATCATCAACACCGACTACCCTGACTTCCTGCGTTGGCTTTATGCCCGGCACCCCGGGCTGGAGCACCAGCCCTATGAGGAACAGATGCAGGTGCGGATGGAGAGCCTGTTTGGCATGGCGGACTTTTACTCGAGCAACCTGCGCAAGTTGGGACATGAGGCGTGGGACATCCACGCCAATAATGAACCCATGCAGAGAGCATGGGCAAGGGAGCATGGGGTCAGGCTCTCGGACCGCTACGAATGGCGTTTTCGTCTGAGGCGGGGTATTGTGCCTTGGGTGAGCCGGGTTCACAGCCGAAAATGGTTTTACGAAGTGCTAGCGGCGCAAATTAAGCATTACAAGGCTGATGTTTTGCTCAACCAGGCGATGGACGGAATCAGCAGTGAGTTTCTCCGGGAAATCAAGCCATTTGTGAGATTGTTGGTGGGACAAATTGCCTCGCCCTTACCCAAAAACGAGGAGTATTCTTGCCATGATCTCGTTATCTCTTCTCTCCCCAACTTTGTTGAGTATTTCCGAAAACGAGGCATTCGTAGCGAACTGCATCGATTGGGCTTCGGGGAAAAGGTGTTAGAAGCGATAAATTCTAAAGCGGATAAAAGCATACCTGTTTCCTTTGTTGGCAACGTGTCCTATGCCCATGAGGAGCGGGTTCGCCTACTCGAGTATTTGTGCCAACGATTTGAAAACATCAGCATTTGGGGGAAAGGTGCGGAAAGTTTATGTAAAGATTCACCTATTCTTCAACATTACAGCGGGCAAGCGTGGGGCAGAGGGATGTATCAAATTTTGTGCGAGTCCAAAATCACCCTAAACCATCACGGTAGATGGGCAGGGGAATACGCCAACAACTGTCGCCTCTACGAAGCCACAGGTGTTGGTACTCTCCTCATCACTGACTGGAAGGTGAACCTGCACGAGATGTTTGAAGTAGGAAAAGAGGTCGTGGCTTATCGCACGCCTGAGGAGTGTGCGGAACTTATCCAATACTACCTGGAGCATGATGAGGAGCGGGAGGCTATCGCAAAGGCTGGGCAGGAGCGTACGCTGAGGGAGCACACTTATTACCACCGCATGCAGGAGTTGGTGGACATTGTCCGTAAATACCTTTAGGTCCATGTTGAAACCCATTGCTCGTAGGATTGTGCCCGTTCGTATCCGGCAGGCGGGTCGGACTGCTGTAAATGGATTTGTCCAGTGGCAAAGGAGTCTCCACCTTGCCCGAATGAAGCGCAGGACATGGGGTGCGAAGC
>CAZHST010000058.1:11849-16216 GCA_964535215.1 uncultured bacterium | reverse complement strand
CCATCCCTCCTGAGAGAAAAAGCCTTCCGCTTTCAGTCATCAGGAAGAAGACTAGCCTTCAACTTTACGCCTGGAAGAGCGGAAAGGCTTATGCCGCTAAAAGCAGCCAATAGTATAGCATCATCCTCAAGGAGATGGGAGTGAAAAAACGAACGGGCAGGAGACAGCTTCCAGAGAGGCAGACCCTCCAAAGAAAAACGCCCAGGAGGCTTTACGGCCTCCCCTGGGCGTCTAAAATCCCACCCCTTGGGAGGGGCTTTGCCTTTTTCGTCAAAGGTGAGAGGCTTAGGGGACCGGGGTTAAAAAGAACATCTGACCCGTGGGGCGGTCACCCCAGATCGCCCAGCCGCTGAAGGTCTCAAAGCCGCTGGCCGAAATGGTAATGGTATAAGGCGTACAACAAAAATGGGGGAAAGTTCTTGTGACAAGGCAAAAGCGACCAGACGCATCGGTTGTGGCGGTTTCCGAGTCTAAAGAGGTTGAAACCACGGCTCCAGGGATTGGGGTCTGCGTGTCACGGCGAAACACGCGGCCCTCGATCAGCACGCGTGGGACACGCTCCTCCACCCCTCGATCTACCAGGACCATACAGAGGCTCTCTCGCAACGGGCGGGCCTGGGCAACGGCTGGGCCCCCGAGCAGCGGCGGAACCAGCAAGAGGACGAGAGCTACACCCCTGACGCTTCCCTCCAAATCCCGACACATCACCATAGTCGACCTCCTTTCACACCATCACCCCATCCCCACCAGTCATCTCCTATGGCTCAGAACCACACCAGCGGGGTTCTTTATAGGTCACTCGGGTCCCTGCGTCAAGGGCAATAAAAATGGAGGAAGATGCCCTGTTTGGGCCCCATCGCGTCCCTCGGGAAGAGGGCGGTGGGAAGTTGCTTTACCCTCCGAAACATGCTATGGTGAACCTGACATAACCTGTAGAAGCGTTCAGCCAATGGATGCCATCCTGGTCCACTACCACGAGATCAGCTTGAAGGGAAGGAACCGGCCGCTGTTCGTCGAGCGGCTGGCCGAAAACCTCCGCACATCCCTTGCCGACCTGGGGGTGAGAAAGGTCGTGGCCTTAAGTGGACGACTCCTCATCCCCTTAAAGGACGAGATCCCTTGGGATAAAGCGAAGGAACGGCTCCAGAAGGTCTTCGGCGTGGCCAACTTCTCTCCAGCCTTTCAGACCCCATGGGACATGGAGGCCTTGAAGCGGCGGGTCGGGGAGGAGGTGGTGAAGCGTTCCTTCCAAAGCTTCCGGATCACGGCCCGAAGGGCGGAGAAGACCTTCCCCTTGACCTCGGACCAGATCAACCAGGACCTGGGGGCCTTTGTCAAGGAGCTGACCCATGCCAGGGTAGACCTGACGAGCCCTGAACTCACCCTCTTCGTTGAGGTCCTTCCTCGGGAGATCCTCTTCTCCTTTGAGAAGATCCAGGGACCTGGGGGCCTGCCGGTAGGGATCAGCGGGAAGGTCGTCTCGCTCCTGTCAGGCGGGATCGATTCTCCTGTGGCGGCTTGGCGGATGCTGAAGCGGGGCTGCCGGGTCATCTTTGTCCACTTCCACAGCCACCCGTACCTAAGCCGTGCCTCCCAGGAGAAGGCCGTGGAGTTGGTCCAGCTCCTGAACAACTACCAAAACTTCTCCCGCCTCTACCTTGTTCCCTTCGGCGAACTCCAACGGGAGATCGTGCTAAACGTCCCGGCCCCTTACCGGATCGTACTCTACCGACGCCTCATGATGCGGATTGCCACCCGGATCGCTGGGAGCGAGGGGGCAAAGGCCCTGGTCACCGGCGAGAGCCTGGGGCAGGTCGCCTCCCAGACCCTGGACAATCTGGTCGTGATCGAGGAAGCCTCCCCCCTTCCCATCTTCCGGCCCTTAATCGGGATGGACAAAGAAGAGATCACGGATCAGGCGAAGGCCATCGGGACCTACGAGATCTCCATCCTCCCGGACCAGGACTGCTGCCAGCTCTTCACCCCCAAGCACCCAGCCACCCGGATCAGGCTCTCAACGATTCGGGAGGCCGAGGAGCGGCTCGACATCGAGAAGCTGGTCGCAGAAGGCCTGACAAAGGCCGAAGTCAGGGAGTTTCGTCAGTAAGGACACCCCCCCTTTCCCTCCCCGGCAAGGGTAGAGGAGGATCTCAGGTCTCCAACCGTTCCGTCAGCAAGCCGCTCGGGCTAACCGACCGGGGAGAGGGTCTGCCCCACCTCGGCCATCTCAGGCGCTGGCGCAGGGGCCTGGGCCGCCTGCTTGAGCTCGGAAACCTCCCGCTCTTTCTCCCGGAGGGCCGTCTCTTTGGCCTTCAGCTCGGCCTTGAGGGTGGCAATTTGGGCCTGCTGGTCCTTGAGCCTCTTCTGGAAGCTGGCCACCTTCTCTGCCAGAGCCTTCTTGGCAGCGGCCAGTTGCTGCTTGAGCTTGTTCTGGGCCGCCACCGCTTGCTTTGCCCTGGTCTCAGCCGCCGCAGCCTGGGTCTTAGCCTTCTTCAGGTTGGCCTGAAGCTCCTTGACCTTCTTCGCCGCTTCCCCCGCCCCGGCTGTGGGCTTTGCGACCTTCTTCGCCACCTTCCCTGCTTTCACCTTTGCCATCTCCCCCTCCTTTCCCACCTGTCCGTGAAGGGGCGGCCATCCCACGCCACCCTACCCCAGATTCTCACTGGACAGGATGGTCACACCGGCCGCCTTCATCTCCTCGATGGCCTTCGCTGTATCCCCGGGGTTCACCTCAACCCCCCGGGAGGCGTCCTCTAAGAGGACGACCGCAAACCCCTCCCTCCTGGCATCCAGGGCGGTAAACTTCACACAGTAATCGGTGGCCAGGCCCCCCACGAAAAGCCGCTTCACCCCGCGCCGGCGTAACGCCGTCGCCAGATCCGCCCCGGTTGGATCGATGCCGTGGAAGGCGGAGTAGCTGTCCTTTTCCGGATCCATCCCCTTGGAGATGATCGTCGTCTCCGCCGGGAGCCTCAAGGCCGGGTGGAACTCGGCCCCTTTAGTCCCCTGGATGCAGTGGGGCGGCCAGGGGCCTCCCCAGGCCTGGAAGTGCTTGGTCTCTGCGGGATGCCAGTCCCGCGACGCAAAGATCGGGGCACCCGATTCGACGAACCGGGCGATGACCTTGTTCAGGACAGGAACCACCTGATCCCCCTCGGGGACGGCAAGGGAGCCTCCAGGACAGAAGTCGTTCTGGACGTCTACAACCATCAGCGCATCCTGAGACGGATCCAGCTTCACCGGCCTCACCTCCTTAAGAAGACCCCGGTAATAACTTACTAAAGGGGGAGTAAAATCGCAACGGTTTTCTACCCTTACAAGCGGTCGAAGCGAGCGGGGCTGAAGGCCTCCAGGGGGAAGGAAGGTTTTCCCTCCACGATCAGCTCGGCCATGAGCTTCCCGGTGAGGGGTCCGAGGAGGATGCCGTTCCGAAAATGGCCGGTGGCTACCAGGAGCCCTTCGATCCCGGGAAGGGGGCCGATCAGAGGGAGGGCATCCGGGCTGTGAGGCCGAAGGCCCGCCCAAGCCGTGATGAAGGGCCGGTCAGACAAGCCCGGCACCAGGTCCACGGCCATGGCCGTCAACCTCCTCACCCCCTCCAGCGTCACCCCCTTGTCAAAACCGACAAACTCCACGGTACTTCCGATCAACAGCCCCCCGTTTAAGCGGGGGACGATGTAGCCCTCCCTCCCCCAGACCACATGGCGGAGGGGAAGGGTGGGAAGCTCCGTGTACACAATCTGACCCCTGGCCGGCTTCACCGGGAGGCGCCTCCCCAGGGGGGCGAGGAGCTCGGCCGACCAGCACCCGGCGGCTAAGACCACCACCTTCCCTCGGATGACCCCCTTCGGCGTCATGACCCCCTGGATGGCCTCATTGTCCAAGATGAAACCCACAGCCGGCGTGCCCTCCAAAAAGGTCACCCCGGACGAACGGCAGGCTTCGGAGAGGGCCCGGACCAGCTCCCGGTTGTCCACATGGTGGTCATCAGGGAAGAAGAGGGCACCGGCGATCCCCTGTTTGATCCCCGGCTCGAGCCCCTTCACCTCCTCGGGCGAGAGGCGCTCCACCCGAAGGCCCAGCTTGGCCTGCCAGGCCCGCCTCGCCTCGGCCTCCTCCTCCCCCCCTTCCTCGATCAGGGAGAGGACCCCCCACGTCAAGTATTCGATGTCAATTCCCGTACACTCCTTCAGCTCCTCCGAGAGGGGTCTGAACAGCGCCTTCCCCTTCAGGCAGAGGTCCAGGAACGGACCGGGGCCGGGACCTTCGGCCTGCGGGGCCAGCATCCCGGCCGAGGCCCAGGAGGCCTCGTTCCCGACCCTCCCTTTCTCCAGGACGACGATACGGGTGGTGCCTGCCCTGGCCAG
>CAZHST010000058.1:0-11838 GCA_964535215.1 uncultured bacterium | reverse complement strand
ATGGAGCAACCGATCACCCCCCCGCCGATGATGATGACGTCCGCCGTCCTTGCCACCCTCCCCCTCCACCAGTGGCGTTTCTTTCACCCTTACCACTTCTCCCATTTACTGTCAACGATTTTGCTCCCATGGCTGGAAGCTTGATCCTTGAAGCCGGGAACGATTCCCTCTATAGTGGGAGGGGTGAAGGGAGAGATGATCGGGGAGGAAACGGCTTTCTACGCGACCACGACCCACGGGATCGAGGACATGGCGGCCGAGGAGCTTGCCAGGCTTGGAGCCCGCATCGAGGCCTGGAAAACAGGAAGGGTCTACTTCAGAGCCCCCTTCCCGTTCTTCTACCGGGCGAACTACCTGGCCCGCTCCCTCCACCGGATTGTCATCCTGCTGAAGCGGACCAAGGCCCAAGGCTTAGAGGAGATCTACGAGACAGCCCGGTCGCTCGACACGAGCTTCATCAGGCCGGAGCAAACCTTCGCCGTCCGGTCGAGAAGACTCGGCCAGCACCCTTTCACCTCCCAGGACATCGGTCGGGTGGTGGGGCAGGCGGTCATCGAGACTGCCCTCCAGGCCTCTGGCCAGCGGCTCAAGGTGAACCTGGATGACCCGGATGTGGTCCTCAATGCCGAACTGCTGGACAAGGATCTCCTGCTGGGGATCGACACCACGGGGGACATGGCCCTCTCGAAACGGGGCTACCGGGTCTACCAGCACCCTGCCTCGCTGAACCCGGCTGTGGCTTCGGGCTTGATCAGCCTCTCCGGCTGGGATCCCTCCTGTCCCCTCCTGGATCCGATGTGTGGGGGCGGAACCATCCTGATCGAGGCAGCCCTGAAAGGCTGGAACATCCCGCCGGGGCGGTGGCGGACGACCTTCGCCTTTCAAAGGTTGGCCTTCTTCGAGGAGAAACTCTGGAGACAGGTTCAGGAGGAGGCGGAGGTGCTGGTAAGACAAAAGCCCCTTCAGCTCTTCGGGATCGACCGAGGCTTAAAGCATGTGAGGGGAGCGATGGTCAACGCTGAACGGGCCGGGGTCGGTGAGGTGATCCATGTCCACCAGGGGGATTGCACCAAGGATCCCCTTCCCCCTGCGAGGATCGTCATCACGAACCCGCCCTACGGGGTCCGGGTCGGGAAGCGACGGCTGATGGGAAAGCTCTACGGGGACTTCGTGGACAACCTGAGACGGTGGGCCAAGGAAGCCACGAAGGTGCTGTTTATCACCGGGGAGTACCGGGTGTTCGCCGAGGTCCTGGCCGCCCGTGACCTCCCTCTCCTCCATGAACGGGAGATCATCCTGGGCGACCTCCCCACCAGGCTCTTCATCGTGACCGTGGGCTGATCCCGGAAAGGCAGACCTTAGCGGCTCTCCAGCATGACGGCCCGCTCGAAGTCCGAGGGCCGGGTGGCCGCGGCCTTGGCGACCTCAAAGGTGATCTTGCCGGCCCGGTAGAGGTCCATCAGATGCTGGTCAAAGGACTGCATGCCGTACTGGGTCCGCCCCTCCTCGATATAGTGGGGGATCATGTAGGTCTTGTCCGGCTCCCGGATGCAACCCTGGATGGAGGGGGTGTTGAGCATCACCTCCACGGCCACGATGCGTCCCCGGCCGTCCGCCCGGGGCAGGAGGCGCTGGGAGATCACCCCCACCAGGCTATCGGCCAGCCGGATCCGGACGGTGGCCTGGGCATCCGGTTCGAAGATCCCGATCAGACGGTTGACGCTCCGCATGGCGTCAATGGTGTGGAGCGTGCTCATGACCAGGTGACCCGTCTCCGCCGCCTTCAGGGCAATGTCAATGGTCTCGGCGTCCCGCATCTCCCCCACCAGGATCACGTTAGGATCCTGCCTGAGGACGGCCCGGAGGGCCGAGGCAAAATCTGCCGTGTCCGTTCGAATCTCCCGCTGGCAGATGGAGCTCTTCACGTCCACATGGAGGAACTCGATGGGGTCCTCGATGGTCACGATGTGGACTTTCTTGTGCTGGTTGATGTAATCAATCATGGCGGCCAAGGTGGTGGACTTGCCACTCCCCGTCGGGCCGGTGACCAGGATGAGCCCCCGATCCTGCATGGCCAGCCGCTCCAGGACCGGGGGGAGCCCCAGCTCGGGCATGGTCGGGATCTTCCAGGGGATGACCCGGAGGATGGCGGCCAAGGTCCCCCGCTGGCGGAAGAAGTTGACCCGGAACCGGGCCAGATCCGGGATGCTGTACGCCACATCATACTCCTGGAGCCTGTCCAACTGTTCCCGCATCCCCTTGTCCGTGATCAGGAGCATGGCCAGGGCCCTCATGAACTCAGGGCTAAGCTTCGAGGCCTTCATCTCGGTCAAGGCCCCGTTGATTCGGAAAAGAGGGGGCGAGCCCACCTTGAAGTGGACGTCCGACGCCCCGCTCTGGACCACGATCTGCAAGAGCTTGTGGAGGAACGCTTGAGCCTTCTCCACCCCCATCCTCTAGATCCCTGTGAAGGACCGGCCCTCACACGTCGAGGTCGCGGAAGTTGGTCACCTTCCAGGCCCCTCCGACCAAACCCACCGAGAGGAAGGACCGCTTCTTAAAAGGGGTCCCTCCCCTGGGCACGACGGTCACCTCGTAGACGAGGAAGACCTTCCCCTCCCGCTCCTGTTTCTCCAAAAGCTTAAAGGAGACCTCCCGGCTCCTCGCCTCGGCATCGGCGACCGCACCGGCGGTGAGCTTCACCTGCTCCTGGATCTTCTCATCAGCCAAGCCCGTGGTGAACCGTTTCGCCCCCTGGAGATCGGCCAAGACATAGTAGTGCTCCATGAACTGCTCGGCCACCGCCAAAGCACCTTGCCCCCTCCCACAGGCCGGGGGGAGGACCAGGAAGGCGATGAGGGCGTAAGAGAAGGGTCTTAAGGGGATCGCACGGCCCGTCCGAACGAGACGATCTTGAGCCATCGCCTAGGCCTCGCCAGGGGCTCTCCCTCTTCAGGCGGGAGTTCGTCAGGCTCGAGGGGCATGGCCAGCTTCTTGAAGTAGTAATCGGGGCAGGCCAGGAACCGCTCGAAGATGATCCCTTGCCGCCTCAGGTTCGATTTCATGAAGAGGTCACCGTAATAGTCTAAGAGCTCATCAGGGATCCGGATCGTTTCCGAAACCTCCGCCGGTATCTCGCGTGCAAGGTCCATCGTCATCCACCGCTCTCTGTTCATGGAGAAAAGCCGCCAGGATCGCTGGCTAGAGGTTTTCCCGGTCCACCCGAACCTTCGCCTTCCTCCTAAGCTCCTTCAGCCACTCACCGAAGAGGCGCTCCCGCTTGTCCAAGAGGTATCCCTGCCTGAACGAATCCTTCTCCTTGGCAAACTGGGCAGGGTTTGGCTCCTGCCGATCCAGGAGCCTGAGAAGGTACGCCTGGCGCTCCCCCTGGATCAAGGGGCTGACCTCCCCCTCCTTCAAACCGAAGGCCGCGTCTTTGAACGCCGCCTCGTCAGGAACAGGCTGAAGGGGATCCTCGCGGCTAAACGGTCCGAGCCTAGAGACCTTCAGGCCGAGGGCTTGAGCCGCCGCCCTGAAGGGGCGCCCTTGTCTCACCGCCTGAAGGAGCTTCTCGGACACCTCCTTCGAGTCCTGGGGTGAAGCGATCACGACATACTCGACCGTAACCTTTGTCCGCACCATCCAGTAGGCCTCCTTGACCTCCAAGGGGGAAGCCTTGACGCTGGCCTTGATGAGTTCCTCCATCTTGCGCTGCAGGAGATAGTCTCGGAAGTCCTGCTCGAACCTCTCGGGTGTCAGGCGGTTCGCCTCCAGGGTCTGAAGGTACCGCTCCTTGCTGAACTCTCCTTTGTCCAGGAAGGCCGGGTACGCTTTAATTTCGGCCTTTAGCTCCTCGGGGCTGACGGAAAGGCCCAACCGTCTGGCCTCCTGGAGCACCAGGCGATTCAGGATGAGCCCCTCCAGCGTCTGGGCTTTGAGACGGTCGGCCACCTTGTCGTCGAACTTCTCTCCAAGCATCCGCCGGTAAAACTCATACTGCTGCCTGAGCGCCCGCTGGTACTCGTCGAAGGAGATCGGCTCCCCGGCCACCCTGGCCACAACCCCCGGACCACCCCCTCCAAAGGGCGTCGAACGGACCCCCCAGGCGTAGAAGATGGTGACGACAAAGGACAGGATGACGATCCAAAGGGTAACCTTCAAGGTGTATTTCAGGCTCTGTCGAATCTTCTTCAGCATCGTTAGGCCCCTCTCCCCTGCGTCCGTGCACGGAAAACCGAGGTTTAGGATACCCCATCCTTGGAGGTCTGGCAACCCCTTTTTGGAGCTTCGCTGAAAAAACCCCTTGTCTTTCCGAAGCTGGTGTGCTAAAGACCTGGAGGGGTACCCTGCGGAAAGAGAACGGGGCAGGAGAAGAGAACCTCTTGGGGGAAAGGAGTGCACCCGATGATCTTTGACTGGCTCTACGGGATGTTTTCAAGCGACCTGGCCATCGACCTGGGGACCGCCGCGACCCTGATCTATGTCAAGGGGAAGGGGATCGTTCTCTCAGAACCCTCGGTAGTAGCCGTGAAGAAGGGTACCAACCAGGTCCTCAAGGTGGGGAAGGAGGCCAAGGAGATGCTGGGTCGGACCCCTGGCAACATCGTGGCCATCCGCCCCATGAAGGACGGGGTCATTGCCGACTTCGACATCACCGAGCAGATGATCAAACATTTCATCGCCAAGATCCACAACCGGACGACCCTCGTCCGGCCGAGGGTGGTGATCGGCGTCCCTTCAGGGATCACCCAGGTGGAACGGCGGGCCATCCGGGATGCGGCGGAGCAGGCGGGGGCCCGGGAGGTCTACCTGATCGAGGAGCCCATGGCCGCCGCCATCGGGGCAGGACTCCCCGTGCAGGAGCCCTCGGGGAACATGGTTGTGGACATCGGCGGGGGAACCACTGAAGTGGCCGTGATCTCCCTCTCCGGGATCGTGTACTCCCAATCGGTCCGGATCGCCGGCGATGAGATGGACGAGGCCATTATCCAGTACCTGAAGCGGAAATACAACCTGTTGATCGGGGAGCGAACAGCCGAGAACATTAAGATCCAGATCGGCTCGGCCTATCCCTTTGACGAGCCCCGCCGGATGGAGATCAAAGGCCGCGATCTCGTGGACGGCATCCCCAAGACCATCACCATCAACGACTCGGACATCCGGGAAGCCCTCCACGACCCGATCTCGGCCATCGTGGAAGCCGTGAAAACCGCCTTGGAGCGGACCCCCCCGGAGCTGGCGGCCGATATCGCGGAGAAGGGGATTGTCATGGCCGGCGGTGGGGCCCTCCTCCACGGCCTGGATACCCTACTGGCCCTGGAGACCCACCTGAAGGTGCGGGTGGCGGATGACCCCTTGACCTGTGTCGTGATGGGGACGGGGAAGGTCTTGGACGAGTTGAACCTCCTCCGAACGGTCTGCATGGAAACCTAGTCCCAAGACAGCCCCCTTCCCCTTGCAGAAAGCCCCTGTTCCTCACTATATTTTATTGCGGATGCGTTGTTAAGGCGCGATGTTCCTCCGATTCATTCTCCGACACCGCCAAGGGGTGGTCCTCTCGACCGTCCTCCTGTTCTCCTTCCTTCTCCTCACCGTCCAGGTCCGCCAGGTCATCCCGGCCATTGACTTCACCAGGAAGGCCCTCCTGATTGCCATCTCTCCTTTCCTAAAGGCCACCACCTTCGCCATCTCGGCGGTCACTTCCTTCTGGGAGGAGTATATTGACCTCCGGAACCTCCGCCAGGAGAACCGCCGGCTGAAAGCCGAACTGGAACGGCTCAAGGGGGAGGTCAAGGCCCTCCGCGAAGTCGAACTGGAGAACCGGCGTCTGAGGGCCCTCCTGGACCTGAAAGATCAAACCCCCACCAAGGTCATTGCCGCCCGGGTCATCGGCAAAGATGCCACCAGCTGGTTCAAGACCATCGTCATCGATCGAGGCTCCGAGTCAGGGATCCGCCGGAACATGGTCGTCATCGCCCCCGGAGGGCTCGTTGGTCGGGTCCTGGAGGTGGTCCCGTTCTCCTCACGGGTCCAGCTCATCACGGACCCCACCAGTGCTGCAGGGGCCCTGGTCCAGCGGAGCCGGACCACCGGGGTGGTGGCTGGGTACCAAGGGCTGGCCACCCGCCTCAAGTACCTGCCGCTCTTAGCCGACGTGGCCATGGGCGATGAGGTGGTCACGTCCGGGATGGGCGGGATCTTCCCCAAAGGGATCCCGATCGGCAAGGTGACTTGGGTTCGGCGACCGACGGGGGCCCTGTTCCTGGAGGCTGAGGTGACGCCATGGGTAAACTTCTCTACCCTGGAGGAGGTCCTGATCCTGGCTGAACTCCCCACCCAGGAGACCGCCTGGAACCCCTCTGAGGGGAGCAAGGGCCTATGATCCGCCTGTTGCTCGCCCTGGGTGCCGCCATCTCCCAGTCCACCTTCCTGGATGCTTTCAGCATCGGGGGGGTGAAGCCTGACCTTTTCCTCCTCCTCCTCTTCTTCTTCAGCCTCTCCCTTCAGGCGGATCTGGCCGCCTTCTTAGGATTTCTCTTGGGCCTCTATCAGGATGCCCTCTCCGGAGGCCCCCTGGGCTTAAAGGCCTTCTCTTTCAGCCTGATGGGGTTTCTCACCGCCCGGTTGAGCGAGAAGCTCTACACCACTGCCATCCTTCCCCGGCTCGCCCTCCTTTCCCTGATCGCCATCCTCTCCGGAACCACCACCCTGCTCCTGCTCCGTTTCTTTCTGGGTTTCCAGCCGCTTCTCCCCACCTTCCTCCGGATCGCCCTCCCTGAAGCCCTCCTGACCAGCGTCTTGGGCCTCCTGGTCCTGGCCTCCCTGAAGATACGGGGGACCCTGGAGGTGAAACCATGAGGAAACCGGAGCCGCTCACATCACCCCTCTGGCCGAAGATCCGGTGGGCCGCCCGTCTCTTCTCGTTAGCTTTTCTGATCGTCACCCTCCGCCTCTGGCAGCTCCAGGTGCTCGAGGGGGACCGGTACTACCAGCTCTCGACCCAGAACCGCCTGCGGATCCGGCCAGTGGAGGCCCCCCGGGGGCTCATCCTGGATCGAAACGGGGAGGTCCTGGTGGAAAACAAGGCCGCTTTCGATGTCCTGGTCACCCCTGAGGACATCCCCGACGTCGAGCGGGCCTCGGCCGTCATCGGCGAAATCCTGGGGATGGACCCTGAGGAGGTCCAGCAGCGGATCCAGGAGGCGGCCAAGACCTCCCCCTATCAGCCTTTCATCCTCCGGAAGGCCATCGAGGAGCGGACGCTGGTGGCCATCGAGGAGCGGAAGCTGGAGCTTGCTGGGGTGAGCATCCGGATCCGTCCCGTCCGATCCTACCCCACAGGCGGGGTGGCGGCGAACCTCCTGGGATACGTCCGGGAAGTGAGCCGGGCCCAGCTCGCCCGGGAGGAGTTCCAAGATCTTCGTCCCGGGGCCTCCATCGGCCAGGCGGGGATCGAGCGCCTCTACGACACCTTCATCCGGGGGGTGGATGGAGGGGAACAGGTGGAGGTAGATGCCTTGGGGAGGGCTGTCAGGTTCCTGGGGCGTCTGGAGCCTCGTTCCGGGTACAGTATCTACCTGACCATTGACAAGCGGATCCAGGAAGCGGCGGAGAGGGCCCTCGAGGGAAAGGCTGGCTCCGTTGTCGCCATGAACCCCAAGACGGGGGAGGTC
Organism: uncultured bacterium; assembly: GCA_964535215.1. Taxonomy (GTDB): domain Bacteria; phylum Methylomirabilota; class Methylomirabilia; order Methylomirabilales; family JACQHM01; genus JACQHM01. The sequence continues at coordinate 4,165 of CAZHST010000058.1, read as the reverse complement.
CTGGCCTTGGTCAGCCGCCCGAGCTTTGATCCGAATATCTTTGCCCAGCGCCTAAGCCTCATGGAGTGGCAGCAGCTTATCACGGACCCGAAGCATCCGTTCCAGAACCGGCCGCTCCAGGCCTCCTACCCCCCAGGCTCTGTCTTTAAACTGGTCACGGCCATCGCGGCCTTGGAGAAAGGGGTCATCACCCCTGAGACGAAGTTTACCTGCCCCGGTTACTTCATCCTCGGGAACCATCGCTTCGATTGCTGGAAGAAGGGAGGGCACGGCACCCTGAACCTCTACCAGGCCATTGCCAAATCCTGCAACGTCTACTTCTACAACGTGGCCCTCCGGACCGGACCTGAAGCGATCATCAAGGTTGCCCGGGAATTCGGCCTGGGCCAGCCCCTCGGGCTCGGGCTGGAGGATGAGGCGACAGGGTTTCTCCCAACCCTGGAAAGGGGGCAATCCTGGTATCCGGGGAATACGGTGATGCTCGGGATCGGCCAGGGGATGGTGACCACAACCCCCTTCCAACTGCTGAGCCTGGTCTCAGGGATCGCCAACGATGGCACGATCTACCGCCCCGCTTTCGTGAAGCGGGTCATCTCCCTGGAGGGGAGGGTCGTCGAGGAGTTCAGGCCTCAAGTTCTCCGGAAGGTGAATATTGATCCGGAGATCCTGGCCATCGTCCGACGGGGGATGTGGGGCGTGGTGAACGATGGAGGGACAGGGGGCCTGGCGAGGCTGCCAGGGATTGAGGTTGCAGGGAAAACGGGGACGGCCCAGGTCGCCCGCAAAATGAAGGGGGCGCCCAAGGATCTCAGAGATCATGCCTGGTTTGTGGCCTTCGCCCCTTATGATGATCCCACCATTGCCCTCGTCGTGAACGTGGAACACGGCGGGATGGGAGGACAGGTCGCGGCGCCCATCGGGCGGGCCATCCTGGAGGCAGCCTTTAAGGCCCAGGGCCCCCAGGAAAAGCCTCCCACCAAGACGGCGATGGAGCAGGAACTGGGCGACTGAGGGTGATCAGCCATTAGCCATCAGCGGTCAGCCAAAACCGTTCAAAGTTCAACATTAAACCTTGAATCTCGCTGAGAACTGACGGCTGAAAGCTGAACGCATACGTGATGCTCATCGATCGGCGTCTCATCGGACACTTCGACTGGCAGCTCTTCCTTACCGCCCTCTGCCTGTCCCTGCTGGGGATCTTCGCCATTTACAGCGCTACCGGGGCCGCCGTCTTCAAGCAACCCTACTACCTGCGACAGCTCCTTTGGCTGGCGATCGGCCTGTTGGGGATGTTCACCGTCCTGGGGTTCCACCCCCGTACCGTCGGACGCTTCGCCTACCTTCTCTACGGGATCTCTCTCCTCTTCCTGGTCCTGGTCCTCGTCATCGGACGGACCGGAATGGGGGCGCAGCGCTGGATCAGGCTCGGCTTCTTCACCTTTCAGCCGTCGGAGCTCATGAAGCTCAGCCTCATCCTCTTCCTGGCCCGCTACTTCTCCGATCACAGGGAGGAGTTAAAGGACACCAAGGCCTTCCTCATCCCAGCCTCCTTGATCCTCCTCCCGATGCTTCTGGTCTTGAAACAGCCCGATCTGGGGACGACCATCCTCCTCTTCTTGCTAGGCGTCTCGATGATGCTCCTGACCGGTCTGAAACCCCTCTACCTCCTCCCCATCGGGGGAATCGGGCTTCTGGCGTCCCCCTTTCTCTGGGGCATGTTGAAAGAATACCAGCGGCAACGGATCCTGGTCTTCTTCAACCCCACCCTGGATCCTTTAGGCGTCGGCTACCACGTCGCCCAGTCCAAGATCGCTGTCGGCTCAGGCCGGCTTTTCGGGAAAGGCTTCTTAAGCGCCCCCCAAAGCCAGCTCCGGTTCCTCCCCGAATCCCACACCGACTTCATCTTCGCCGTCCTGGCCGAACAGTGGGGGTTTATCGGCTCCCTGATCCTTCTCCTGCTCTACGCCTATCTGCTCTCCAGGGGCCTCCAGATCGCCCGGAATGCCGAGGATCCCTTCGCCTGCCTTTTGAGCTTCGGCCTGACGGCCATGGTGGCGTTCCAGGTCCTGATCAACATCGGGATGGTGATCGGGCTCCTTCCCGTCGTCGGCATCCCCCTCCCCCTTTTAAGCTATGGCGGCTCCTCCATGCTCACCACCATGCTCGCCATCGGCCTCCTCCAAGGGATCCACATGCGCCGCTTCATGTACTGATCCTGAAGCCCTTCCGATGCCGTCGGCTGACCGTTCACCCTCCCCCGCTGCCCCCAACCCGCAGGCGTCCCGTCCCGCCCGGCTCACGATCTCTGCGGCTTGACAAATGGGCGCTAAGTTGCTACCGTGAAAGTCTCGAAGAAGACCGGAGGCGACTCCTTGGACTATAAGACAACATTGAACCTTCCCAAGACGGACTTCCCCATGAAGGCCGACCTCCCTAGGCGGGAGCCCTTGATCCTCCGGGAGTGGGAGGAGAGGCGTCTCTACCAGAAACTTAGGGAGCTTCGAAAGGGAAGGCCCCTCTGGATCCTCCACGACGGCCCCCCTTACGCGAACGGCCACATCCATATCGGCCACGCCCTGAACAAGATCCTGAAGGACTTCGTCGTCAAGTCCCGGACGATGTCCGGCGACGATGCGGCCTTCGTCCCGGGCTGGGACTGCCACGGCCTCCCCATCGAGCACCAGGTGGACAAGGAGCTGGGCGAGAGGAAGGAGCAGGTGAGCGCTCTGGAGAAGCGGCGCCTCTGCCGGGAATACGCCGCCAAGTTCATCAACATCCAGCGGGAGGAGTTCAAGCGCCTGGGGGTCTTCGGGGACTGGGAGCATCCCTATCTGACCATGGACCCTGGCTATCAGGCCGCAATCATCCGGGAGCTGGGGAGGTTCATCGGAGGGGGGTACGTCTATAAGGATTTAAAGCCGGTCCACTGGTGCCCCTCCTGCCGGACAGCCCTGGCCGAGGCCGAGGTCGAGTACGAGGACCGGCACGATCCCTCGATCTACGTCAAGTTCCCCGTGCACGCCGACCTAAGCTCCCTTCTGCCGAAGGGGCCTGATCGGCCCCTCTCCGCCCTTATCTGGACGACCACCCCCTGGACCCTCCCGGCCAACAAGGCCATTGTCGTCCACCCCGACTACCCCTACGTCGTCTTCGAGTCAGGGGGTGAGTACTACATCACGGCCAAGGATCGGATGCCGGCAACGGTTGAAGCCTGTCACCTTCCGAGTCCCAGGGTCGTGGCCGAACTACGCGGTCGGGACCTGGGGGGGGCTGATCGCCACGCGATCAGGGTTGTCTGCCGCCATCCTTTCCTGGCGCAAGAATCCCCCATCCTCCTGGCCGACTACGTCACCCTCGATCAGGGGACCGGCTTAGTCCACACCGCTCCGGGTCATGGGGATGCGGACTACGAGACGGGAAAAACGTACGGCCTTCCCATCTACAGTCCCGTGGAGGATGACGGCCGCTTCTCCCCCGAGGTCCCCGAGTTTGCCGGATTAAACGTCTTCGAGGCGAACCCGAGGATCATTGAACGGCTCCGGCAGAATGGAATGCTCCTCTCGGAGGGGATCATCGAACATGCCTACCCCCATTGCTGGCGCTGCAAAGGGCCGACCATCTTCCGAGCCACGGAGCAGTGGTTCATCGCCTTGGAGAAGCACGACCTCCGGCGAAGATCGTTGGAGGAGATTAAACGGGTGAAGTGGATCCCGGCCTGGGGCCAGAACCGGATCTACGATATGGTCCTCCACCGCCCCGACTGGTGCATCTCCCGTCAGCGGGTCTGGGGGGTCCCGATCCCCGCTTTCTACTGCCGATCCTGCGGTGAGGTCCTCCTCGACCAGCGGGTCGTCGAGCACGTCGCCTCGCTGGTCGAGCGGGAGGGGGCCGACATCTGGTTCCTGAAAGAACCCTCAGCCCTCCTCCCACCGGCGGAGCGGTGCAAGAGATGCGGCGGGACGGATTTTCGGAAGGAGAAGGACATCCTGGACGTCTGGTTCGATTCGGGATCGAGCCACGCCGCCGTCCTGGAGCGGAGGGCCGATCAGCACTGGCCGGCCGAGATGTACCTGGAGGGGAGCGACCAGCACCGGGGGTGGTTCCACAGCTCCTTGCTGGTCGCCGTCGGGACCAGGGGACGGGCCCCTTACCGAGAGGTCCTGAC